>JAITLV010000121.1 GCA_031277685.1 Sphingobacterium sp.
ACTGTAGCCACAATAACTTTCAATCCAGTCCGGCAGTTTGGTGCCCCGCATACAATATTCAGTAATTCGGCAGCGCCAACATCAACTGTCGTTACGCGCAATTTATCAGCATTCGGATGTTGCTCGCAAGTCTTTACTTCACCAACGACCAAACCATCCAACCCTCCTGGGATACTCTGTACGACATCCAATGCCTCTACTTCCAACCCTGTATTTGTCAGGATTAAAGATAATTCCGCTGGAGTCGAATCTATATTAACGTGTTGTTTTAACCAATTATATGAAATGTTCATCTCGAATTTGATTTGATGCACAAACTTAGATAAATTTGAGGTTATATACAACGTCAATTTAGCGATCAGCCCAGCATTTCCTCAAATCCAGCGACTAAATTCTAATACCTGTACTATCCTTAATACCGCTTATAGTATTTAATCTATATGCTATAAAAATAGCATGCCGAACAAACAGAAAGATTTCGCCTTGAGTAAAAACAAAGTGGTTAAAAGAAGCGAATAAACTGAATTTGAACCACTTCGAACCCTATGTAACCTGAGTATGGGGGCATGCTTTAAATCCCCATCCCAGGGCTGGATCATGTTATATTTCATAGGTAATAGGGTATGCTAATCTAGCATGTACAGCTGAAGTATCCTAGCATTTGGATGAATGATAACATTTATTTACACGAATTAACACTACTTTACGTTTATTTACACAGGAACCGTTCTTTCACGCTCAATTATGGGCCCGTATCAGGTCGATTTTTTAAACAAAATTCAGTCATTTCCATAAAAATAATATGTAACTTTGTGCTTTAATTTGAAGAACGTTCAAAACAAACATTTATAATGATTCATTTCTTTGAGAACCCATCGAACACCGTATATGGTGTTCAAAGCGTAAACTCTTTATCACAAGAAGACATTACTAAACTCAACTGGCTATTCGGCAACGCCAAAAAACTCGACGACCAAACCCTTAACCATTACTTTGTAGGCCCCCGCGCAGCGATGGTCACTCCTTGGAGTACCAATGCGGTAGAAATCACACAGAACATGGGTATTGAAGGAATTGTTCGCATCGAAGAATTTCAACCGATACCAGCAGATTTCAATGATTTCGATCCGATGATTTCGCAAAAGTTCAGTACGCTGACGCAAAACATGTACACGGTCAACATCAGTCCGGAACCTATTTTGGAAATTGAAGACATTGATGCCTACAACAAATCTGAAGGATTGGCATTAAATCCTGAAGAAGTAGCCTACCTAAACAATCTCGCTACCAAATTGGGCCGTCTGCTGACAGACTCCGAAGTTTTTGCGTTTTCTCAGGCCAATTCTGAACACTGTAGACATAAAATTTTCAATGGTACTTTTATCATTGATGGTGAAGAACAAGCTACTTCCCTATTTAAATTAATCAAGAAAACATCCGAAACAAATCCAAACGAGATTGTTTCTGCGTATAAAGACAACGTTGCCTTTATCAAAGGTCCACGGGTTACCCAATTTGCGCCTAAATCGGCTGATAAGCCAGATTTCTATGAGGAGAAATCATTTGACTCCGTATTATCTGTGAAGGCGGAAACGCACAATTTCCCAACAACTGTAGAACCTTTTTCAGGTGCTGCAACTGGTTCAGGTGGTGAGATTCGTGACCGTATGGCGGGAGGTCAAGGAGCGATTCCATTGGCTGGTACAGCGGTCTATATGACAGCCTATTCACGTTTATTACAAGACCGCCCTTGGGAAAAAGCGATGCCAGAGCGCCAATGGCTTTACCAAACGCCAGTAGATATCTTGATCAAAGCTTCCAATGGAGCGTCTGACTTTGGTAATAAATTCGGACAGCCTTTGATTACAGGTTCTGTACTTACCTTCGAACATGAAGAGGATGGCCGTAAGCTTGGTTATGACAAAGTCATTATGCAAGCCGGCGGTGTCGGTTACGGAAAAATGGATCAAGCTAAAAAACATACGCCTAAAACGGGTGATAAAATCGTTATTTTAGGGGGTGAAAATTACCGCATTGGTATGGGCGGAGCCGCTGTTTCCTCGGCAGACACAGGTGCTTTCGGTTCGGGCATTGAATTGAATGCGATCCAACGGTCCAATCCGGAAATGCAAAAACGTGCAGCCAATGCTGTTAGAGGCCTGGTCGAATCAGATCATAACCCTATTGTTTCCATCCATGATCATGGTGCTGGTGGACACTTAAACTGTCTTTCTGAATTAGTTGAGGAAACTGGTGGTTTAATTGATCTTGATGCACTTCCTGTAGGTGACCCTACCCTTTCCGCAAAAGAAATTATCGGAAACGAATCGCAAGAACGCATGGGACTTGTGATCGCCGGAGATGATATTGATACGTTAAAACGTGTTGCCGACCGTGAACGTGCTCCTATGTACACTGTCGGTGATGTCACGGGTGACCACCGCTTTACTTTTGAATCCAAAAGTAACGGAGAAAAACCCATGGATTATGCACTTGAAGATTTCTTTGGTTCATCGCCTAAAACTTTTATGCGCGATAAAACCGTCTCCCGCAACTATGCGGATGTAGCGTATGACGCAGGCAATATTCCAAGTTATTTAAATCAGGTATTACAATTAGAAGCGGTTGCCTCCAAAGATTGGCTGACCAATAAAGTAGACCGTTGTGTGGGTGGTCGCGTTGCCAAACAACAATGTGCGGGACCGCTGCAACTCCCTTTGAACAACGTTGGTGTCATGGCACTTGACTATAAAGGCAAGGAAGGTATCGCTACAACTATCGGGCACTCACCTGTTGCGGCGCTGATCGACCCTGCGGCAGCAAGTAAAACAGCTATTGCCGAATCATTATCAAATATCGTATTTGCACCGATCATAAATGGTCTTGCAGGTATATCCCTGTCTGCCAACTGGATGTGGGCAGCCAATAACGAAGGGGAAGATGCCCGACTTTACCAAGCTGTCAAAGCTTGTTCAGATTTCGCCATCGCATTGGGGATCAATATTCCTACCGGAAAAGACTCCCTGTCAATGAAGCAAAAATATCCAAATGGTGAAAATGTAATCGCTCCCGGAACATTGATTATATCTGCTGCGGGAAATTGTACGGATATTACGAAAGTTGTCGAGCCTGTATTAAATAAAAATGCTGGTTCCATCTACTATATCAATCTATCAAAAGATAACTTTAAATTAGGTGGTTCTTCTTTCGCACAAGTTGTCAATAAACTAGGCACGGAAGTTCCGACAATCCAAGATGCTGCCTATTTCAAAACTGCATTCAATACCGTTCAGCAATTAATCAATGATCAGCAAATTGAAGCAGGTCACGATATTGGATCTGGTGGTCTGATCATGACACTTTTGGAAATGACCTTTGCCGATGTCAATCTAGCTGCGAATTACGATCTTTCGGATCTAAATGAAGCAGACAGCGTAAAAGCTTTATTCAGTGAAAATATCGGTCTTGTACTACAGGCTAAGGATGATGCTATTTTCGAACAAGCTGTTAAAAAAGCCGGTGTTGATGCTGTAAAAATAGGTCAAGCTGTCGCTGGAAATACAGTTACCATCAAAAACCAAGAAGAAACATTTAGCTTCGATGTTGCAGCAACACGTGATGTTTGGTCGACCACTTCATTCTTATTGGATTCGAAACAATCGAAAAACGGAACTGCACAACAACGTTTTGATAATTATAAAAATCAGCCATTAACATTTAATTTCCCAAGTCAGTTTGACGGTAAAAAACCCCTGATTGACGGAAGTAAAGCGCGTCCAAAAGCGGCAATTCTTCGCGAGAAGGGTTCCAACTCAGAGCGCGAAATGGCAAATGCGATGTTCTTAGCAGGCTTTGATGTAAAAGATGTCCACATGACAGATTTGATTTCAGGCCGTGAAACTTTAGAAGATATCCAATTTATCGGCGCTGTTGGTGGATTTTCCAACTCGGACGTGCTGGGTTCAGCAAAAGGATGGGCTGGAGCATTCCTCTATAATGAGAAAGCGAAAAAATCTTTAACAGATTTCTTCGCCCGTCCGGACACACTTTCGGTAGGTATCTGTAATGGTTGCCAGCTATTCATGGAATTGGAAATGATCAATCCGGAGCACGAGGTTCATGGTAAAATGTTGCATAACACTTCCGGAAAGCATGAATCAAATTTCGTTTCGGTGAAGGTTCAGGAAAATAATTCGGTTATGCTTTCCACTTTGGCTGGTAGTACATTAGGTGTTTGGATTTCGCATGGTGAAGGAAAATTCAATTTGCCATATGCCGAAGAACAATATAATATTGTCGCAAAATATGGCTACGAGCAATATCCACACAATCCAAATGGTTCAGATTACAATACAGCAATGATCTGTGATAAAACCGGCCGCCATTTGGCAACAATGCCACATATCGAGCGTTCGGTTTTCCAATGGCATTGGGCAAACTATCCAAAAGGACGTCAGGATGAGGTTTCTCCTTGGATAGAAGCTTTCGTCAACGCACGCAATTGGATTGACAATCAAAGCAAATAATAAGTACAAGATAAAAGCTCCTTCATGTATGAAGGAGCTTTTTTTTAGATATCCCTTTTGTATCCAGGTTTGTTCATCATATTGTCAAGGGAATATTTTCCAGAGCCCATGACCATAAAAAAGATCAACAAAAAGAAGACGACTATAGAAAGCCACAATTCGGAATTCAGATAACTAAAGCCATTGGTGATATTGACAAAAAATACAGCCCCCACCAAGACTGGAAATAACAATAAAGCTGCTAAACGGGTTTGGAATCCCAAAACGAGAAACAACCCACCGACCAAATGTGTAAATACCACATAATGAACAGCTCCCCAAATCGACAGATGAAAACTACTCTGCTCAATCATGTGCTCAACCACTTGCCTGTCATTTACGAAGCTTACACCCTTAGCGAAAATCATAATCCCCAAGGCAATTCTTAGGTAGTCAATCCATTGTGGGTGATGGACGTTTCCCCAATGTTCAATTCGATGTATCAGGTTCATAACATACCTCCTTTTATAGATGGTTATTAGGCTAATAACAGTTGAGCTTTGAAAAAGTTGTTATAAACAATCAAAATGTTACGAAGACGATGCTGAATTGTCCCCGACATGTGACCTACATACCCTATTCCATTTTCAGGAGAATCAATCATCAATCAATCAATCAATCAATCAATCAATCAATCAATCAATCAATCAATCAATCAATCAATCAATCAATCAATCAATCAATCAATCAACAGTTTAATTGAAGAATAGCCGAATCACAAAGTCCCACAATAAAGTTGTTATCAAACCAACAACAATACTAAAGCCGATGACCAGATTGACCAGTTTCGTATTCAAATGATACTGTTCGGCAATGATACCCGAGGTCACTAAAGTAGGCATAGCCGCTTCAAAAATACTGATGCGCGCCACAGGTCCTTTTACACCTAACAATAGTGCAAATACTAAGACCAATAGCGGTGCCAAAACCAATTTATAGATCATAGCTGTACTAATCTGTGCCCACTGTTGACGCCAGCCTTCAAATTTCAATTGGAGACCGATTGAGAATAATGCCAGGGGACCTACCGTCGCAACAAGTTTATCAAAAAAAGGTTCGGCAACACTAAAATCAACCAATTGAGATAAGATCAACGCAAGCAGACAACCGATCAGTGGCGGAAAGGTAATCAGCTTTCTGATCATAAATCTTGCTTCTATGGATTCTCCATCGTGCATATTTGCTTTAAGGGCATTAATAATACCAGCTGTGGATAACAAGATAAATGTGGTCTGGTCGCAAATAATAGCAATCGGCAGTTGTGCCTCTCCAAAATAGGCCATAATCAACGGAAATCCTATAAAGGATGTATTGCTATAACCTGCGGCTAATTCTAGGCTGCTTCTTGAACGTTGCTTATAGGATTTCCACCTACAATACCATTCCATAAACAGCCAGCTCCCTGCCCACACCAAAATCGCTGAAAAGATCGGAAACAGCATCTGCGATGACCAGACAATCTTTGGAATATACTTAAAGGAAACAGCTGGAAGTGCAAAATAAAGTATCCAAGTATTGATTCCCTTGTGTGCCTCGCTATGGATTAGCTTTGTTCGTCTCAATAGCATACCAGCAGCAATACAAAAGGCGATCATTATAAAATTAACCATGTTTTTCTTACAATTTTATACGACACAAAAGTGCAACAGTACGTCTAGGAAAAACATGTATAAATACATTATTTTTATGTACATTTAAAACTATACATCAAAAGACCATGCGAAAAAAACAGTTCGAGCCTTTATTGATCAGCGAATTTGTGGAAGAAACGTTCCACCTACCGATGCATGAGCAAAATTATTATGAATTAGTTTATATACGCACTGGACGAGGGAAGCACGTCATCAATAAATTTGAATTGGATTATGAACGTGGTGATATTTTTCTGGTTAGCCCAGCTGACAAGCATTACTTCAATATTCAAGAAAAAACGCATTTCTTATTCATTCTTTTTACAGATAGTTATTTTCTGCAAAATAGGCGCCAGCAAAAACTATACGCCTGGATTATGGAGCTAATGAATGACAGAGGTTTGAGGGAAAACAAATTAGTCTTGAATGAGCAATACAGCCTACTCTACTTCCATATCATGGAAGCAGTTCGCTTGTATAGTGTTACGATAGCCAAGCAGACAGCACAATGGTTATTTGACCAGCTTGTCGCAATCTTTGGTCTCTATAAAGAAATAGCTGAAATACAACGTACCTCACCAGCAGATAATCCTCGTCTGGACAACTCCATCTCCGCTTATATCCACCAGCATATTTTTACCCCCGAATATTTGCAGGTAAAAGCAATCGCACAGAAATTTAATATCGCCCCAACATATTTTGGCATTTATTTTAAGAAAAAGTTTGGCAGCAGCCTGAGAGATTATATCAATTTATACCGCATCGAACTAATTGAACATCGACTTAAATCGACAGGGTACACGCTAAAACAGATTGCCGAAGAACTTGGTTTTGTCGACGAGAGCCACCTCTCCCATTTTTACAAACGTACAAAAGGATACAGCCCAAAAACCTATAGGAGCCAAATAAAATGATGGCTTCCCGACAATAGCCGATCGGCAAAAAGATGATACGTATTGTAATAAACCTTATTAATTACTCTTCGGGGGTAATACACTGTAGAATTTTAGTCCTTTTTCTTCAAATTGTTTATAGAGAATAATCAAGACATCATTTTTAAAAGATGAAGCATTAGCTGCAAAATTCACCCAACAGGAGACACTTAAATAAATCATTTCTTCACTGATATCTTGCACACTGATGCCGCTATCCCTTTCTTTGACGAAATGTGTGCTCTTCGCCATCGCATCATTAATCCATTGTTTGGCTTGATCGAGGTCAGCCTTCCGATCAATATGTAGGACAAAGCTTGTTTTACTGTACTCCTGAGATAATGTCCAGTTGACAACCCTGCCCGAAAGCAGATCACCGTTAGGAATAATAACATCAGCACCATCAGCAGTTTTTAATACACTCGCACGAATACCGATCTCCTTCACACGTCCTTTTTTGTCAGCCAGTTCGATCTGATCCCCCACCCGGAAAGGCTTATCAAAAACTAGAATAATCCCGGACACAAAGTTATTGATGATATTTTGCATCCCTAAACCGATCCCGACACTCAGTGCCCCGATAACAACAGTAAGCTTATCCAAACTCATCCCTAAGGCTGAGATAGCCATAAAGAAACCAATCAGAATAATCGCTAGACGAAACAGTGGAAACAGCGTCATCTTCTGATTATACGCCTGATTTAATTGCCCATCTTCGCCGCCGAGTACAATGAGACTGATATTTTTTTGAAACCAATTGGCCACCAGGAGCAGCAACACTGCTACAACAAGATTACCTAAGGTAAAGGATATGCTTCCTATACTACGTACCTTGCCAAAGAAAGTCTCACTTAAACCCAATAAGGTTTCGATAAATTGAAGATTATTGGCTAAGACAATAATCGCCAACAGTACACATACAATCCGAAGAATCTCTGTAATAATCGACAATGTACGCTGTTCATTGAAACGCATCCAGAAACCAGTTACCAGCCGATCTTTTTTAAATTGATTACGCACATCCTGCTTAATCATATCTGCAAAATATTGTAAGGTAAATGACTGCACCAGACCTACTGCACATGCGATACTAAAACTACGCGAATGCTCGACATGTCCAATTACATTCAAAGTGATTGCCGTGATATTTAAGATCGCAAATACCACATAAATGAAATTGCTGATATAACCTGGACTTTCTGGGTTGTTTATCCGTCGCTTGGTATAACTCACGAGGCCCAATGCGATGAGGTTAAAACCAATGCAGATAATACGTAAAAACAGATCATCACTCACAACCATGTTGACAAAGACATCCAAAAGGTAGAAGATAATCAGTATCAATGCAATCTTACGTTGTTGTCCGCTCATTTTATGCCGCAGTAAAAACATAAAGATCAACATGATCACCAATTGAGATGCCTGTAAGATAAAGGTTGGTGTGAAGAAATTGACAAAAGGCAATAATGTGAGCAGAAAAATAATGGTTTTTCCAATAATCGCATCAATAGCGAGCTTATTTTCCGGATTATTTTGTTTCAGAATATACGCCACCCGTACAATCCAGTAACAATAGGCCAGACCAATTACTATCAACAAAATACGACTCGCCCAATCTGTACGGTTGACATATTTGTCAATGGATTTGTTGTTACTATAATTACTACGAATATTATCTAAGATAACGTCTTTTGAAATACTCGTTGTATTTGCCTTCCAGATTGAGCTCTTGCTCGGTAGAGCGTCGGGCTTCTTTTCGGCAGCCTTTGCTTCGTGAACCAAATCCAATCTATTCAAATGCCGCTGATCTTTCACGATCAGCTCATCTATTGTACGATTGATTATTTCCAACGAATCTAACTTTGAAGTTAGCCTAAGTTCGGCACTATTCAGGTATTGATGGGCCCGTGCATGATTCGTTGCATTAATATCATAATGATTGACAATATTCCGAATTTGCTCTTGCGTGCTGCTCAAACTGTTGGAATAGTTGGCTATACTCCCTTTGATCGATTTCAGCTGTTTAATCTCCTCGGAAATCACATTCTTCAGGATTGCTACAGAATCTTTTGCAGAATTGGCAGTTGTCGTCGTATAGGCATTGGATTTTTCATTTAGCTGGGCGACAAACTCGGCCATAGATGCTGTACGGATATTAGACAAAAATGTCAGATTTACCTTACGTAAGTCGTTACGTAACGAATCATTTCCTACTCTCGTAGAATCTACGCTGGTTCGTCTATTTAAACCGCTATGAGAAACCGACCGCTCGGGGTTGGTGCTTCTTCTGGTCTGAACCGAATCCTGTCCCATGGCATACAAATGAAATGCCCATAGACTTATTATAACAATGAAATACTTAACGCTGCTCAATTTCATACGTCCAATTTGTTAACCTCTACCCATAAAATCCAATGAGATCCGCAAGAAAACGCGACAAAAAGCTATCTCAAAAAACCTCAGGTACTCTAATTTTTTCAACAAAAATAGCCTATCTGCGTTTAAAATCGTATAGCATCCGATAATTTAAGTTCTTCCAGACGCTTGACTTTGTCATCACGATAAAACAAATTCATTGTTTCAAAGGGAATTAGCTTTAGATCTTTATTGACAATATGTACACAAGATTTTTTGACTGCACGCACATCGAAATCGTGAGCATCCATAAAATTCATGATAATGATGCGAAAAAGGTTATCATAATCCAGTTCAGGAGCACAGACTTCTGGCAGACAGCATAGCAATTGATTCACTTTAGGCTTGACCTTATCCACTGAAATACCGGTACTGAAAATATCGAGCAATTGCATCTGAACACCCTTGTCCTGCTCATATACAATGGTATTTCGGGATTGATTATTTAAAAGAACCGCTGGATCAATATGTCGGGTCAGGGGAATCTTTTCATCCCCGATCTTAAGAACATACCCCATTGCCAACGCGTCAGGGTTACAGGGAACCGGGATGATATCATGTGGATTCAATAATGGATACTGGTTGAGGATCTCCTGTCTGACCTCCGTAAGCGTCATCTTATGCTGTTCGGCATCGGCCGCATTTCGACCTGCAATTTCTACCGGCTGAAAGGTAATGCCTCGCACACAACGCTGATTTAAGGCATAATCCAATAGTTCACCAATTTCATCATCATTAGTACCTTTCTCCAAGACCACCACCAGTGTTGTACTTAGGTTTAACCCATTTAACTTTTCGATCGCCTTTTTCCGGACATCGGTTAAGTCTTTGCCGCGAAACTTTTCGAGTACTGCCGGACGGAAAGAATCAAATTGGAGGTAAATTTCAAATTCGGGCGCATACGTTGCAAGCTGCTCAGCAAATCCAGGATCATTTGCGATACGGATACCATTGGTATTGAGCATCAAATGTTTAATGGGTTTTGTTTTTGCGATATCCAGAATCTTAAAAAATTCTGGATGGATCGTGGGTTCTCCCCCACTGATCTGCACCACGTCCGGCTCGCCCTCACTTTCGACAATCTTATCCAGCATACGCTCAATTTCATCCAAGGAGCGATGTCTTCCATAGTGCGGCGAAGACATTGCATAACATGTGGGACAGGTCAGGTTACAACGGTCAGTTACTTCGACGATAGATAAACAGCTATGCTGCTCATGATCAACACATAGACCACAATCGTAAGGACAGCCATAATGAACTTCATTGTCAAACTTCAATGGTGTCTCGGATGCTTTGTTATAATTTCTAATATTTTTATAGTAATCAACATCTGTTGCAATCAGCGTTTTGAAAAAACCATGATCAGGGCAGTTTTTGGTCATAAAGACTTTTTCATCCTCGATAATAATCTTTGCTCCTATTCGTGACAAACAGGTCGGACACAGGCTTATGGTATAATCGTAATACGTATAATTTCTGACTGGCATAAATTCTATCTTTATTTAACTTAATGCTATTCCACAAGCAACTCCACCTGCTATCATTGCTCCGATCCCACCCAGAAGTACCTTCAGCCATGGATTAGCGTTGAAAGTAGACTCCTTATTGTTGGATTTCATAATCGAACCGATAAGAATGACCAAGAGTGCTACTCCAATGACAATTGCTCCTCCAAACAGTAAAAACAAGCCTAGTACCGCTGTGTTTCCCGAACCGAATGACCCTTCAAGTAAATACATGATTTAAACCTTCCTTTCTATGTGTTCTTTATTCAATAAATAAATATAATAAATTATCACGACAAGACAGGTCAGTTGTATTGTACTGATTCCGGCGAGTATAATCGACCTTGGCTTAATAAAATCCAACAAAAAGCGAAAACTAAAATAGCTGAACATAAAAAGCTGGAAGAGTATACCATTTCGATAGGCAAACCGCCACTTAAACCAATGTAGTGAAATAAAAAGTATAACCAAAAACACGATTTCGTATAAAGCAACGGGGTGTCTACGATATCCATCGCCAAGGTACATCCCTAAGGGACAGTCCGTAGGCAAGCCGTAGGTTTGCTCATATATGCCCGTATAGAAACAGCCGACCCGCCCGATCATAATGGCAACAATCAGCGGAAATACCATGCGATCACCAGTACTCTCTTTCTTACGCATGATTTTTTTCATCAGTTCCACACCAACTAGACCACCGGCCAAACCACCTACAATCGTATTATTTAGCCAGATATAACGCCATTTACTTATGGCACTAAACAATTCTTCCGGACGTTCAAGCGATCCGATTACGTGGGATCCGATCAAGGCCCCCAAGGCTGCTGCAATGACAATTAAAAGCGAGTTGGTATGACCTAGACTTTCCTTATCCTTCCATTTGAGAAGCTGATAATAACGCATGCCCATAAACATGCCCAAGCCTTCCATAAATGGATGCAAGAGAAAAGTTTTTCCAAATAGATCAATGGTAACCGGAAATTCGATCGCTGTAAGCATAGGCAAGTATACAAAAGACATTTTAGATATCGACAACCCAAAAAACAAAAGCCGGTCCACAATTGAACCGGCTTTATAGATTTATCATTGTCCTGAATGGCGACTTATAGTTGATCGCTATAGACAAATCTGATTTCTTCCCTCAAATTGTAACGGGAGGCCATGACTTCACCATAAGCTCCTGCAGAGCGGATAGCGATCAAATCGCCACGTTTTGATATAGGTAATGGAACTTCCTTTCCAAAGCAATCCGAAGATTCACAGATTGGTCCTACGACATCATAGTTTAACGCCTCTGCCGCAGTGCCATCACTGATATTCTCCATTTTATGGTAAGCCTGATACAAAGCCGGACGCATCAACTCGGTCATTCCCGCATCCAGTACCAAAAAGTTCTTCTTAACTCCATTCTTAACATAGAGTACGCGGCTCACCAAACTTCCGCATTGGGCCACTAACGCTCTACCTAGCTCAAAGTGAACCTCCTGATGTGGTTTTCGTTCCAGAAAACGGTCAAAAATATCAAAATAAGCTTCAAAATCCGGAATCGGATTCCCATCTGGATTTTTATAGTCTATGCCAAGTCCGCCGCCAACATTCAGCACACGGATCTGTGTTCCCCGTTCCTCAAACCAGTTTTTCCACTCATTAACCTTTACACACAAACTCTTGAATACTGTCATATCGGTAATCTGGGAGCCTACGTGAAAGTGTAAACCTACCAATTCTATAAATTCACATTTCTTAAGAACAGCAGCGCATTTCTCCAAATCAGCATTTGGAATACCAAATTTATTTTCGTCAAGCCCTGTTGTGATATAATGGTGTGTATGTGCATCAACATTGGGATTTATTCTTAATGCAACATTTGCTTTTACCCCTTGCTTTGAAGCCAATTCATTAATGACTTCAAGCTCCTGAATAGATTCTACGTTAAATGCAAAGATATTTTGTTGCAATGCGTAATTAATCTCTTTGTCTGATTTCCCTACGCCCGCAAAGGTGATATGCTGAGGAGCAAAGCCACATTCGATTGCTTTTTTAACTTCATTTCCACTCACACAGTCCGCACCAAAGCCAATTTGCTTTATGGCTTTGAGTAGTACATCGTTAAAATTGGCTTTCAATGCATAGTGAACATGGAATCCCCTTTTGTGAGAAGCTACATGAGCCGCTTCCAAGGTTTTGTTCAACACGGCCATGTCATAGTAATAAAACGGCGTCTCTTTCGCTGCAAATTTTGCCGCAATAGCTGTATCTATCATATAAAACCTACTTTCTTAAAATAAACGATTATGCAATGAACGTAAAGCCTCAGTTTTATGATCCGAATTCAACAGAATGGATACATTAAAGTCTGAGCCACCATAAGAGATCATTCGAACAGGAAGATGTTTTACAGCATCAAGTACACGGGCGGCATAACCATGACTATTCAGACCAAAGTCACCGACCACACAGACAATCGTCTGGTCACCATCTACAGTAACAGAACCAAAATCTTCTACTTCCTTGATAATATCAGCCAAATTTGTTGTATCATCAATGGTCAGTGAAACAGCTACTTCTGATGTAGTAATCATATCAATCGGTGTTTTATAACGTTCGAAAATCTCGAAAACACGACGTAAGAAACCATAAGCGAGCAGCATCCGTGAAGAGTGAATATGAATCGCTGTGATACCATCTTTTGCAGCTATTGCTCTAATACAACCTTTCTGTGCCCCATCTTTACTGATTAAGGTTCCTTTGGCATTTGGTTCCATCGTATTTAGCAAACGTACCGGAACATTATACTTTTGTGCAGGAAACACCGATTGCGGATGTAATATCTTTGCCCCAAAATAAGCCAATTCAGCAGCTTCGTCAAAACTAAGGTGTGCAATTGGCGTCGTGCCTTTAACCACACGAGGATCATTGTTATGCATACCATCGATGTCTGTCCAGATCTGTACCTCATCGGCACGGATAGCAGCACCGATCAATGAAGCTGTATAATCCGATCCTCCACGGCGAAGGTTATCGATTTCACCAAATGAATTTCTACAGATAAATCCTTGTGTGATAAACAAGGTATTGGCTGGATATTGAGCCAGAATTACGCTCAATTTCTCTCCGATATATTCAACCATTGGCTCGTTGTCATCATCGATTTTCATAAAATCCAATGCAGGCAATAGGACTGATTGTATACCAATTTCATTGAGGTAAAAATGCCATAATGCAGTAGACATCAATTCACCTTGCGCTAAAATAATCTTTTCTTCGATCGGCGTAAACAGTTCATTTGCCAGGCTGGAAATCAGGTTAAAATGATAGTCGATTAATTCCTTTCCATTTTTATAACCAGCATCAGTATTAAAAAGTTCCTTAATAAGGTCTTCGTACTTATCCTTGTGCTTCTTGATCAAATCCTTAGCCTCGTCCTTCTTACCTGTTGTGTAAGCTTGACCAATTTCTACTAAAGCATTTGTCGTTCCAGCTACCGCGGACAACACAACGATCTGACGTTCCGAAGGGTTTACAATATCCAACAACCCTTTGATACGTACTGCACTTCCTACTGAAGTACCACCAAATTTTAAAACTTTCATACTAAAGTTACAATTATTAAATTTCTGTGTGCCAATATAGGCAATTCATGAATGTATATTAAAAAAAATGCGGCACAAAATCATGAAAGTTTTGTGCCGCATATATTTATTTATGCGGAAGAATTACTTCTTCAAGTTTTCGATCAGTAAACCGGCCAATTCTTCGCCGATTCTTTCTTGTGCTTCGTTAGTCGCCGCACCAATATGTGGCGTCAACGAAATCTTTGGATGTTTTAAAATTTCTTCACGTGGCGTAGGTTCGCTGTCGAACACATCTAAGCCAGCAAAAGCAACTTTACCTGCGTCCAATGCCTTCACCAGTTCCAACTCATCAATAACACCGCCTCGGGAAGCATTTACCAATCCAACACCATCTTTTAACAGTGGAAATTCTGCTGCACCGATTGCCGGTTTATCCAAAAATGGCACATGCAAAGAGATGAAATCAGAAACTTTCAATAGCTCTTCCATTTCGACCTGTTTGATCGGAACTTCTATCTGAATACCACCTGAAAGATCAATGGTCAAACCTTTAGGACCTTCAAACAAATCTGTATACACCACGTCCATTCCCAGACCGATGGCAATTTTTGCAACCTCGCGGCCAATACGGCCAAAACCTACGATACCAATTGTTTTACCACGAAGTTCGGTACCTGCGCCATAGGCTTTTTTCAACGCACCAAATTTGGTATTTCCTTCAACAGGCATTTTCCGGTTGGAGTCATATAAAAAGCGTACACCATTTAACAGGTGCGCAAAAACCAATTCAGCTACCGATAAGGATGATGCGGCAGGTGTATTGACGACAGCGATGCCTTTTGAACGGGCATACTCTACGTCGATATTATCCATTCCAACACCACCACGACCGATTACTTTCAAATTTGGGCAACCATCAATCAATGCCTGACGCACCTTAGTTGCGCTGCGTACAGTAATCGCATCATAAGCAAGCAGCTTCTCTGCTAACTCTTCTTGAGGTATATGATTGGTATCTACAATATGGCCAGCATCCTCCAACATTTTCTTTCCAAGTGGATCGATACCGTCATTCGCTAATATTTTCATCTTTAATAATTCGTTTTTTAAGGTATTAAAAGCATCAGAACTATTCATCCTAGGAGAACGCAGTACCTGATGTCCGTTTTAACCTCATGATTTCTTAATCTAAATAATTATTTGTTTGGCAGAGTTTAAATGCTGAAACAATTCATGCGGCCTTAGGCAGTATGATTGTCCTCAAATTCTTTCATCGCATCAATTAATGCATTTACGCTGCTCAATGGCAATGCATTATAGATTGAAGCTCTAAAACCACCTACCGAACGGTGTCCTTTGATACCAATAAGGCTGCGTTCTTTTGCTAAAGCTAAAAATTCAGCTTCCAACTCAGGGGTATCCATCACAAAAGTCACATTCATACGTGAACGGTCTTCAACAGCAGCAGTACCTTTAAACAAAGGATTGCGGTCTATTTCATCGTACAATGCACGTGCTTTAATGATATTCTCCTGTTCCAATACAGCAACACCACCCTTGGCTTTTAACCAACGTAAATTCAACATCGAAACAAAAATGGAGTATACCGGTGGCGTATTGTACATTGAACCGCCATCAATATGCAATTTGTAATCCAACATGGATGGGAGTACACGTCCTGATTTGCCTAAAATATCATCCTTGACAATAACTAAAGTTACACCTGCAGGGCCCATATTTTTTTGTGCTCCAGCATAGATCAGGTCATAATCCGCAACATTAATTTCGCGAGAGAAAATATCGGAAGACATATCTACGACTACTGGTAAATCCGTAGCAGGTTTCTCGAATACCTCAGTACCATAAATTGTATTATTTGCAGTATAGTGGAAATAAGCTGCATCTGAAGGGATGGTGTACCCTTTAGGAATATAAGAATAGTTTTTATCTATCGACGACGCCACAACATCTACCGTTCCGAATTTCTTCGCTTCTTTCAATGCTTTTGTTGCCCATACACCTGTATCTAAATAAGCAGCTTTACCGCCTTCAGGCAAAAGGTTTAATGGAGCCATCGCAAATTGCAGGCTTGCACCACCTTGTAAGAAAAGAATCGAGTATCCTTGCGGTACGGCTAACAATTCACGTACTAATTGAGTTGCCTCATCTATCACTGCTTCAAACTCTTTGGAACGGTGAGAGATCTCTAAAATTGATAAACCTGTGTTGTTAAAATCAATTACAGCTTCTGAGGCTTGTTGAAATACTTCCTTTGGCAGAATACATGGACCTGCTCCAAAATTATGTTTCATTGATGTTATAGTTTGTTTGATTGCTCATGCTGAACCCTAGTCAAGCAATCTGTTGTTTAAAAACCAAAGGTAAAATAAAATTATATATTTTTCAACTATTCTGTTTTTTTATTGAAAATTTACAAAATTCTGAATCATTTCAATAAAAATATCACACAAACAATTAGTACTTAGTTGTTAAAATAATCAAAGCAAAAGAACTTTCCACGCCATATCTAACTGATTATCTTGCAAATACTCTTTTGCTTTCAGCTGAAGGTGTACATTACGGGAAGATGGGTCGCCAATAAAAGCATTTAACAATTCGTAAATCTCCGGCAAGGAAGTGATCTCATCTACGTCTTGTGGAGTAGGCAAACGATCTATTTTTGCCAGTTGAATTTTATCATCGGCATTAAAAACAGTGGATTCCTTTACAAATGGAGGAAGTTGGTCATAGTCCATAAAAAAGCAGAAATTTTAATCAAATTTCTGCTTAATATTTTAAAAAAAGAAAATCCTTATAACTTTTCGATGATGCGATCAGCAAATTCGCTGGTTTTCACCAAGGTGGCATCATCCATCAGATTGTAAAAATCTACAGTTACAGTTTTTGCTATAATGGTCTCACCCAACGCACCTACAATTGCTGCAGCAGCCTCAGTCCAGCCCAGGTACTCAAACATCATAACACCACTCAGAATCACGGATGATGGATTCATTGTATTTGTATTCGCAAATCGTGGCGCGGTACCGTGGGTAGCTTCAAAAACAGCATGTCCTGTTTTAAAATTAATATTGGCTCCCGGCGCAATGCCTATGCCGCCAACCATCGCTGCCAACGCATCGGAGATATAATCTCCATTTAAGTTTAATGTTGCCACCACTGAGAAATCTCTGGGATTAAGCAAAATCTGTTGCAGAAAATTATCAGCAATGATATCCTTAATTAAGATTTTACCGGAAGCCAAGGCTTCTTTTTGTTCTTGATTGGCAGCCGCCTCTCCCTTTTCAGCTTTGGTTTGCTCCCACTGTCCCCAGGTATAGGTTTTATCTCCAAATTCAGATTCTGCTACTTCGAATCCCCAAATTTTGAATGCCCCCTCTGTATATTTCATTATATTACCTTTGTGCACAATCGTTACTGAAGGTAATGCATAATGGATAGCGTGTTCTATTGCAGCACGAACCAAACGTTTGGACCCCTCCTCAGAAACTAATTTGACACCAACTCCGGTTGTACTTGAAAAGTCATAATCAATAGCTAGTTCGTCATGTAAGAAATCCTGTAACTTATTTGCTTCAGCGCTTCCAGCCTGAAACTCTATGCCGGCATAGATATCCTCCGTATTCTCACGAAAGATAACCATATCCACATATTCTGGATGTTTGACTGGAGAAGGTACACCTTTGAACCATTTTGTCGGACGTTGGCAAACATACAGATCGAGATCCTTACGCAAAGCAACATTTAATGAGCGGATACCACCGCCTACAGGTGTTGTCAATGGCCCCTTTATACCGACTAGATATTCTCGTAGGATATCCAACGTCTCTTTGGGCAACCATTCACCAGTTTCGTTGAATGCTTTCTCACCTGCCAAAACCTCTTTCCAACTAACTTTTCGTTGCCCATGATAAGCCTTCTCTACAGCCTTGTCAAAAACACGAACCGCTGCATGCCAGAGATCAGGGCCGATACCATCGCCGATAATAAAAGGAATCGTTGGGGAATCTGGAACATGGAGCGTTCCTTCGTTGGACATTGTAATCTTATTTGACATAATCTGCATTTTTAGTGGATAACAACTACCCTTTATTAAACATATTTCCAATCTCTTTACTAATCTTACGGAATATCGGCGCAGCCTCCACATCTTCGTATTCGTCGATATGGGCATTCTCTACCCTACTAGGAAACACCAAAACAAGATTTTCGTTTGCATAGATGCGATCTAATTTTTTAGCCACACCGTCCAAAGAATCCCGATAGGAAACTTCACCGTTCCGTGCCGACACAAAAACAAACATTGCATCCTCTTCCTTAAACGCTTTGAGCCCTTGTAAATTATCCCAGTCCGCATAATGTTTAAAAGTAACCGGAACAGAGTTCTTCACCTCAACAAGATGCGCCTCAATAGCGGATGTTGATCTGGCATCGACAATAAAAGAGATTGGGACTGAAAGCTCCTGGGCGAGTTTGATAACTTTCTCCAACCAGTATTCAAAACCAAATTCTGCTTCACACATTGGCGGAGCAAACACCATAATAGATTTGTTGGAAATAAAAGGTTTTTTGAAATGACAGAGCATGACATTTGCAGAGGTTCTATTCAGAATACTCTCGGTTTTTTCACCTACAAATTTATCCATAAAGTTGGCAGCACTTGGCCATCCCAGTACGATACAATTAGCCGAAACCTCCTTTGCTGATCGCGCAACACCACTCGCAATATTTAAATCTATCGTCGCACTGATATTCACATTTGTCTCTGAACCCGAAGCATAGCGAACCATACTATCCAAATTCTTGCGTGCTTTGCCCATATTCAGTTGTGCCTGCTCATTGTCCTTTACCACGGAAACAATATTCACCGGGTAGGTACATTTCTTACTTTTGATATAGGTTGAGAAATCAAGAATGGGCTCCATATTGTCCATATTCGCAATAGATATCAATATATTTTCATCTTTCTCTTTTACGACATCAGTATGCTCCTCATCTTGCTCACCATCCATGACAACCTTTTTGGAAGCATTTCCCGTGACTATCGTAGCAACAATGCAAGTCACCAAGATAAGTAAAATTGTACCGTTAAGCACGTTTTCATCAATTATTCCATTTTTGTGACCGACCATAATAACGGCCAATGTCGCTGCTGCATGGGCACTACTCAAACCGAAAATTAGGTTGCGCTGTCCTCGGCTATAACTAAATATTTTCTGTGTAAGCCAAGCTGCCACATATTTACCAACGATAGCAACAATGGTCAGGGTACCTGCAATAATCAGCGCTTGAGGTCCTTTCAAAATCACACTCACATCGACAATCATACCCACTGATATCAGGAAAAAAGGAATGAAAATAGCATTACCAATAAACTCAATCCGATTCATTAATGCGGATGAATGTGGAATCAATTTATTCAACGCTAAGCCCGCCACAAATGCGCCAATGATCGGTTCAAGTCCTGCAATTTCCGCTAAAAAGGCAGCAAAAAACACAACCGAAAGGACAAAAATATAGTTCGATGTCTTTTCGCTACCCAATCGCTCAAAAAACCATTTTGCAATTCGAGGAATAATACCAAACATAATAAAGAGGAAAATCGCAAAGGAGATGCCCAAGGTAACCCAAAACTCATTCCCAATATTACCCTGAGAAACTCCGGTAATCACAGCCAGAATAATCAGTACAGCCGTGTCAGTCAGGATTGTTCCTCCAATTGTAATTGCCACAGCTTCCATCTTGGAAATACCATAACTATTTACAATAGGGTAAGATACTAATGTGTGAGTTGCAAACATACTCGATATCAACAGGCTCGCCAGCACATCATACCCCAATAGGAAATGACAAACGGGATAGCCTATACTTATGGGAACGATAAATGTAAAGAAACCAAATAACAGACTTTTATTCTTGGTCTTTTTAAACTCGTTCATATCCAATTCCAAGCCAGCAATAAACATGATATACAATAATCCTATTGTTGAAAAGAGGTTAATTGCAGAATTTTTCTCCAACCAATTCAATCCATGTGGACCAATAATCACCCCGGATATAATCAATCCGATAATACCCGGCACCTTGATTGGCCTGAGAATAATAGGAGAAAGTAAAATAATAAAGAGTACCAGCGAGAAAATAAGTACAGGATTTTGTAATGGCGCTTCAAAAGCGTGGGAAATATGCTCAAAAGTTTTATTCATATGTGCTCGTATGCTATCGGTAAAATGTATGTGCCTATTTTTAGTTACCTAACCAAAAAACAGCTAACAGCTCTAAAAATACAATTTTTCCAGCAAAACGCGGATTAAAAAAAGGCTTACTTAAAAGAAATTGCTTTTATCGGACTAATCTTGGTAATTAACATCGAAGGAATAAATAGGGAGATCATTCCAATAAATACCACAGCAAGATTGACTAAAATAACATCGGACCAATAGAGTTTTACAGCAACGTAAGAAATATAATAGGTCTGTTCGTCCAATTTGAAAAAATGGGTATAATCTTGTAGAAAATAAAACCCCAAACCAATGAGATTTCCGATCAGCAACCCGAGTCCTATAAGATACAATGCACTATACATAAACACACGTCGGATACCTGCATTATGATATCCCAAAGCCTTTAAAATACCAATCATTGATGTACGTTCCAAGATTGTAATCAATAAAGCTGAGATCATATTGATAATCGCCACAACAGTCATCAATATAAAGATAATTTTTGTATTCATATCCAGCAGATCTAGCCATTGGAAGATATCTGGTACCTGGTCTTTGATATTAATTGCCTGCATGTCAATTGGCAGCATATCCTCTATTTTACTCGTCGTCTGTGCCAGTTGACTAAAATCCTTGATCCGAATCTCATAACCACCAACTTCATTGTCATCCAGGTTGCTCAATTTGCGGATAACATTCAACGATCCAATAACATACACTTTATCAAGTTCCTCCGACCCTGTATTAAATATCCCTTTAATGACAAACTTACGCTTACGAATAGGCTCCTGAACAAAATACATGATAAAGTCATCCCCCACCTTCAGTAGGAGCCGGTCGGCCAGATATTTCGAAATCAAAATCTGATTGTCAACATTCTCGGATTTAAAGTCTATCGTATTTCCATCGAGCAACATATTTTTGACAGGTTGCTGATCATACAACGAATCAATACCTTTTAAAACAACCCCTTCAACCTCATCATTGACATTGATTATACCAGCCTTAGTTGCAAATGGATTGATGGAATAAACCTGCGGATCTGCCAATATAGACTTCTGGAGCTGAGGCGTCAGAGAAATAGGAGAATTTTCGTAATTTTTATTAAGATCGTAACGCAAAACCAATACGTCCGCAAAAAAACCACGTTGCTTACTAATAATTTCGCCCTTAAATCCCCGCAAAACCGCAATAGATATAATAATGGCAGCGATGGCTAATGCAATTGCGCCAATCGTAACCCGAACAATCAATTTAGAGAAAGTCCGCTTACCAGAAAATGCTATTCGATTTGCTAAAAAATAAGGAAAATTCAAGCTTTCAATATATTTATGTAACTTCGCAAAGTTATAAAAATTTGTTATTTACAAAACTGAAATAGCAAATTATTAGCGTTTTCAGGATGACTACTTCTCATCCAAGCTATTCATTGATTTTAAAGATTTTATTAAAAAGACATTTCTTATGCGTATTATTTTCATGGGCACTCCGGACTTTGCTGTTGCTTCACTTGAAGCACTCATACAATCTGGCGAACAAGTCGTTGCTGTAGTAACAGTACCGGACAAGCCGGCAGGTCGTGGGCAAAAAATACATGAATCAGCCGTTAAAATATACGCGACTCAACATCATATTCCTGTACTTCAACCGACAAAATTGCGGGATGAGGCTTTTCTCGCTGAACTTAAAAGTTACCAAGCGGACCTTCAGGTTGTCGTCGCATTTCGTATGTTACCAGAAGTAGTGTGGAATATGCCAAGGTATGGCACCATTAACGTCCACGCCTCTTTACTGCCACAATACAGAGGTGCAGCACCAATCAACCATGCGATTATGAACGGTGAAAAAGAATCTGGCGTTACGACCTTTCTTTTACAGCACGAGATTGACACTGGAAATATACTGTTGGCTGAAAAAGTTGCTATCAGTGAAACCGATACCGCAGGCGATCTGCATGACAATCTTATGGTTGCCGGTGCGGGGACACTCCTTCGGACAATACAGCAGCTAAAGGAAGGAAGCTTACAGCCCAAAAGTCAGGACGAAATCATTCCAGCAGAAACGCTAAAACATGCACCGAAAATTTTTAAGGAAGATTGTAAAATCAATTGGGATCAACCGACAGCTGCTGTTTATAATTTTATTCGTGGACTGAGCCCTTACCCAACGGCATTTACACTACTCAACGACAAAGTATTAAAAATATACCGGACAGAAAAAGAGCAAACAGCTACTTTGGCTACCCATGGAACAGTTGAGACAGACCAAAAAAACTACTTAAAGTTTGCAACACAAGATGGTTATATCAGTGTATTAGAACTTCAACTGGAAGGCAAGAAGAAAATGAATGTGGTAGACTTTTTAAAAGGCTATAGATTCTAATTTTTCTCGTCCTCGCCATCATAATATTGCAACAAATCACCAGGTTGGCAGTCTAGTGCCTTACATATTGCTTCAAGTGTGTCTAGTCGCAATGCCTTAGCCTTTTGATTTTTTATGATTGAAAGATTGGAAAGCGTAATACCTACGCTATCACTCAATTGGTTAAGTGACATTTTTTTCTCTTTCATTATTTTATCCAAATGAATTAAGATTGGCATATTATAATTTTTATTCTTTTAAATTTATTTAATGTCTCTAGTAAAACAAAACATATATCTTTTTGTTTTATCATAAAATTATCATTTTAAAATAAATTGAAAGAAGCCGATTTACGTAACATA
Source organism: Sphingobacterium sp. (assembly GCA_031277685.1). Lineage (GTDB taxonomy): Bacteria > Bacteroidota > Bacteroidia > Sphingobacteriales > Sphingobacteriaceae > Sphingobacterium. The sequence continues at coordinate 23,592 of JAITLV010000121.1, forward strand.
TCTGATATCATTAGATAAATTATTTGAGAATAGAAAAAAATAAATTTTGTTAGCGCTTTAAATATCAATCAGTTGAATATTAAGCCTACAATTGAGAAAGAAAAACAATATTAAATGGAATAGTTTTTGATGGTGTAAAATGAGGGTCCGCAAAATCATAACTCGTTATAGATGAGAGGATAGATAATCCATTTTCCATTAATAATTCAAAAATTTTTCGTATTTTCGCAAACATTTCTTAGAGAGGAGAATTAATAAAAATTAATGAGACAGCTCAAAATTACACAATCTATCACCAATCGTGAGTCCCAGTCTTTGGACAAATACTTACACGAAATTGGTAAAGTAGACTTAATTACAGCAGAAGAAGAAGTAGAATTAGCACAGCGCATCCGTGAAGGTGATCAAGTTGCCTTGGAAAAATTGACTAAAACCAACCTTCGTTTCGTCGTATCAGTAGCAAAACAATATCAAAATCAAGGTTTGACCTTAGGTGATTTAATCAATGAAGGTAACCTAGGCTTAATTAAAGCAGCTAAACGTTTTGACGAAACAAAGGGTTTTAAATTTATTTCTTATGCCGTTTGGTGGATTCGCCAATCTATTCTTCAGGCAATTGCTGAACAATCGCGTATCGTACGTCTGCCATTGAACCAAGTAGGTTCTTTAAGCAAAATCAGTAAGGCTTTCTCAAAACTAGAACAAGAATACGAGCGGGAACCATCTCCGGAAGAATTAGCAGATATCCTTGAAACCACTGTTGATAAGGTTTCAGATACCTTAAGTAATTCTGGACGTCATGTATCCATGGATGCTCCTTTCGTTCAAGGTGAAGAAAACACACTCTTGGATGTATTGGAAAACCATGACCCAGACACTGACAGTTCCTTAATTGATGAATCTCTATCAGAAGAAATCAAGCGATCATTGGCAACTTTAACAGAAAGAGAACGTGAAATCATCGTTCTATTCTTTGGATTAGGCTCCAACCACCAACTGTCGCTTGAAGAAATTGGTGAGAAGTTTAATTTAACACGCGAACGCGTCCGTCAAATTAAAGACAAGGCTCTTCAACGTTTGAGACACACTTCAAGAAGCAAAATCTTAAAATCTTATTTAGGTTAAGAAAGATATTTATTGAAATTTTTGGCAATCCCAATCAGAAATGATTGGGATTTTTTGTGATATAATAAGGGCTGTTTACCTTTTAGCAAACAACCCTTACCTCTTTTGGCCAACATCCAATGCGCTTATTTACTTCGCATCTGGCATCAGAATAAATTCAAAAAGTCGATCTTTTTTCAGATATTTCCCAGCAACATCCTGTACGGATTTCGGGGTGACTTTATTCAGATTCTCCATTCGACGTGTATACCTATTAATATCCAAGTCATTTTGGTAAGAACTTGAAATATAATTCAACCAATACCCATTTTCACGTAAACTCAATTCATTCTGTCTTTTTTGTTCAGCAACAAATTTTTCGATATCCACTTTATCGGCTCCTTGATCCTGAATCTTTTTCACCTCATCCAATGCTGAAGTGATCAGTGCATCAGCCTTATCTACTGCCGAACCGAAACCAATTGAAAATGCATACCGTGCTTTAGGGATCTTATTAAAATTAGCTCGGGCGCCAACACCATAAACACCACCCTCTTTCTCACGTAGTCGTTCCAGCAATTTGATCGTCAAGACGCTTTCTAAAGCTTCCATATTGACATTTTCATTTTCACTATAACTATAATCACCGTAGTAAGCCAACTGTGTACTTGCTTTCTCCTCTTTGCCTTTTTGTACAACGACACGCTCTCCTTTATTCGGTTCTAAAATATTTAAGTCCTTATAATTCTCACCTCGCTTGATAGCAGGTAGTGATGCAAGATAAGTCTCGATATAAGGTTTAATCTGATCTTCGTCAAATGATCCTACAATTGTAAACACAAAATCTGAGGCATCTGCAAATCGTTCTTTATAAATCGCCAACGCGCGATTAGGATCAATTTTGGTGAGTGTCTCGACAGTAGGGTTTTGTCTACGAACGTTATTACCATAGAGGACTTCTTTTACCTTATCTGAAAAAACATTATTGGGATCGTTCAATCTATTCTCCAACGATCCTTTCGCCCTAGTCATTGTACTCTGGAAAACATCGTTATCCAGACGAGGTTCCGTAAAATAACCATAAATCAACTCAAATGCATTTTTCAACCCTTCTTTATCCGTGCGACCAGAAATTCCTTCATAGCGTTCGGAAATATAAGGTGAAATAGCAACTTCTTTACCTGCAAGATACTTTGTTAATTCTACATTGCTCATTTGCCCAACACCACTGGCATCCACGAGTGAAGATGCATTTGAGGCTGAGAAATAATCTCCATCGGGATATAACGATGTCCCACCTGGGCTATAAGCCATAATCTGGATTTCGTCATTTTTAAAATCTGTTGGTTTTAAGATCACCTTTACTCCATTGCTTAAAACCAATTCCTTCGCCTGCACAGCTGCGATATCTTTTGAAGATACAACTGCACCTTTAGCGGGTTCTTTGGAAAGTAATGGAAGATTTGAAACTTTATCTTCATAAGCGGTAACCGGACTATCTTCAACAGCTTTCACCCATCCCAGAACAGCTTGTTCTGTAGGTAAGTTCACTTTCTCCTTTTCTGGTCCCATAATAAGGATATCACGATTTAAATCGGTATAATATTTTTTCACCAAGCCATTTACTTCGTCTAGTCTCAACGTAGGTAGCAACTGTTTTGTGAGGTTATAGGAGGATTCATTACTCAATGCGGGCTCATTGTCAATAAAATAGTTCAAATAACGATTGACATAGCTATCGGATTTCTTTTTATCTCGCTCAATATAAGCCATCTCGTTGCCTTTCTTCATATCAGCAAGAGAACGATCGAGTTCTGTCTGTGTAAAACCATATTTCTGGATGCGTTCAAACTCAGTCAACATGGCTTTAAATCCAGCCTCTAATTCACCTGGTTTGGGCACGACCAATAGGGAGAATGTATTTAGGTTGGCGACAAAATCACCAATGCTACCACCTGCCTGCATAAAGGGCGGATTTGGCTGCTGCATCAATTCAGAAAAACGACCAGCAATCATCTGATTAAAGATACTTTTGAGCAATTCATTGCGGTAATCGCCAACAGTAACAACCTTTTCCTTTTCATTTTTGATCAGTATCTGGGCGACAGTATAAGGTAACTCCGGATCCGAAATGGTCAAAAATTGGTTTTTATTCAACAAATCAACACGATATTCTTTACGTGGCAATACCTTTTTCGGCATCTTCATGTCCGAAAACAATGTTTTTACGTTCTCCTCGATTGCTTTGGGATCAATATCTCCCACAATAATGAGAGCCTGCAGATCGGGACGATACCAATCCTGATGAAACTTACGTATTTCGGTATAAGGAAAAGTCTTTAAGATATCTTCCGTACCAATAGGTAAACGTTTGGAATAAAGTGATCCGTTGAGCACCATTGGAAAGTACTGATCTTGCAAGCGTTGTTGTACTCCCCTTCCGCCACGTTTTTCTTCTAAAATAACGCCACGTTCTTTATCAATTTCTTCACCATCCAACAATGCATCCTGAGCCCAATCACGCATAACCTGTAATCCATTTTTCAATAACTCCGGATCATCCGATGGGATGGGTAATTGATAGACTGTTTGATCAAAACTCGTATAGGCATTCAGGTCTGATCCAAACCGTACACCAGCTTTTTGAAGATAATTAACGAGTTCATTTTTGGGAAAATGTTTTAGGCCGTTAAAGTTCATATGTTCTAAAAAGTGAGCCAGCCCGAGCTGCTTCTCATTTTCTAGGATTGAGCCTGCTTTCATACCTAAATACATTGTAACCCGACCTTTAGGTTCTGTATTTTTACGAATAAAGTAAGTAAACCCATTTTTCAGTTTACCGGTGACAACCTCATTGTCAAAAGGCAACTTTTGATTTAGGGCCAAACTGTCCTGTGAGAGAATAGCTCGGGCTTCCGCCGTTAAGGTTGTGGGCATCTTTGCTTCAACTCCATAAAATGTAGCTGGGAGTAAAAAAGCTAATGCTAGTGGTTTAATGAATTTCATACAAAAATTCTCTTTTTTTAGTTAGTCAGTTATTTTGTGCTAATTGTCTTATATTAGGGTAAACGGAGCTGAGGACCAATTGTCCCAATAAAATGGTTAAATAGGGATAAATAATATTGTTATTATCCTGTATGGGATGAAGCGTCTCATCAATATTGTTTATGATTTCTAAAAAATCCGCCTAAAAATACAGAATATCTTTCGAAAAGAACAACAGTTAATTGTAATTTTGTTGCAAATGGATTTTAGCAACTGGCAGATTATAAAAAAAGAATTCGAACAATTTCTAAAGTTCGAACGGGGATTGAGCATCAATTCGATTGAAGCGTACCTCAACGATGTATCTAAATTCCAGATCTACTGTGAGGACAATGGTCTTTTATTGAACAAGGTTTCCCGCAAAGATATTCAGGATTTTTTACAATGGCTGCAGGAGTTCAATATTTCACCTTTCACGCAATCCCGTCTCATCTCTGGGCTAAAAACCTTTTTCAGTTTTCTGATTATCGAACACGAGCTAGAAAACAATCCAACAGATTTGCTACAAGCACCACGTCTGGCCAGAAAGCTCCCTAGCGTATTAAGCATTCATGAGATTGACCAGCTGATTGCAGCCATCGATCTTTCTACTGCGGAGGGTGAACGTAATAAAACAATTGTCGAAGTTCTCTATGGTTGCGGTCTACGGGTGTCCGAACTCGTAAACCTCAAGATTTCCAATTTGTTCCTCGACGTGGAGTTTATCAAAGTGGAAGGCAAAGGTAGCAAGGAAAGGTTGATTCCGATTGGTCAACAGGCAATCAAACATTTAAGGCTCTATTTGGATTCCATTAGACCGCATATTAAAATCAAAAATGGAAATGAGGACATTGTTTTCCTCAATAGAAGGGGAACGGCATTATCCAGAGTGATGATCTTCCTTATTATTAAGGAGCTCGCTCAAAAAATCGGGTTGCAAAAGACGATCAGTCCCCATACTTTCAGACATAGTTTTGCATCGCATCTTGTTGAAGGCGGTGCCGACCTTAGAGCTGTACAGGATATGCTGGGTCATGAAAGTATTACAACAACTGAAATATATACACATATTGATCGGGACTACCTGCATTCAGTCATCACACAGTATCACCCACGATCTTAATTAACACATCGCTTTCAACTTCAAAAAACTGTAGTAATTAGCGAATATCATAGCAATAACAACACTTTACATTTTTTCTTGTATAATTTCAATGAATTCCAAACTGGACAAAGGTTTCAAAAAGTACCAGGCAGTAGGTAATGACAAGCTCCATCCAACACATCCTACTAATAGACAAAAATTTAAAGCAAAAAAACGGATTACCACCAATTATAAAAGTTGAGGTATACAAAATAGTGGTCAATACGCCAATCAAATTTACCGTTCAAAAGATTAAATTTTATCACAAAGATTATTTGTAAGATCTAGAAAATAGTATATCTTTGCGACACGTTCCCGTAGTTCAATGGATAGAATTTCAGATTCCGGTTCTGACGATGTGGGTTCGACCCCCGCCGGGAACACTTCCTATTTAACAATAAAAAAGACGATCAACTGATCGTCTTTTTTATTGTTAAATATACTACCATTGATTTTCAATAGTTTATACCTTCCATGATCTCATCTATAAATTGTAAACGCTCAAGATCATCTTTATGATAAACTCTTTTGCAACAATTTGTGTTGCGATGCTGTAAATATATTTCGAAACAAGATATTGATTTCATTGTCGCTAGCGGCACCTGATATACCTGTATGTGGGTAGAGCTTATTCACATTTGCTAAAATAATCTCTACAAAATCTCTGCTTTCTATCGCTATTCTTTCATATAATAATGTATTATCGATTTTATTTTCGAGATTGTTCCAAGAGTTTTCTGCGAGATCCAGTATACTTTGTTCTCTGTGCCTATAATCCTGTTGCATTTCATCAAGTTTATGAAATGCAACTTTACTTTCCACAGGCTCCCATTTTCCCTGATTAGATTTCAACACAAATAACTTCTCGATCAAATCTAAAAATCGATGATACATTCCCATAAAATTGACCAATAGCGTTAATTCCGCAAACGGCATAAACGGGTATTGATAGAGCAGCTCAGTCCGTGTACGCTTTGATGCATCGATAAAAAAAGACTGATTCTCCGCTACGCATATATTATCTAGTGAAAAAGAATGCGATGCTGTAGCTTCAAGCCCAAATGTGTCCCAGTCATAATGGACCAATACAAATTCACGGCCCACAAAAAAAGATTTTACCAGCGGGTTTCCAGCTGAATCCAATAATGGCTGTCCCTTTTCGTGGATATGAGCATTCAAGGTAAAGTGTGTCAAGTGTGGTGAGCCCGTAGCATATTTCCAAAAACCTTTCAGTCTATAGGACTTGCCTTCACGTTCAGCGATTCCAGCAATCTGCCCACTGCCACCAAGACACACCTGTTTTGACATAAAAATATCCTGCCCGACCGCTTGATCGATAAAACCTACAAAAAGATTTGCGCCCGCACATAGCGTCACGGTCCACGCTAACCCTCCATCCCAGTACGCAAGCTCCTTCAATAGGGAGAGCCCGCTGACCAGATCCAATTCCAGCCCATTCAAAGCTCTTGGCACCCAAATTTTAAACCATTTGTTCTGGTATATCAGTTCTAGCTGTTCATCAGACAAACTCTTCTTCTGAATCCCTTTAGATTGCTGATCTTTTAGAATTGCAATAGCTGAATCACTCAGTCGCATATTTTCTCTCATCACTTAATATTCTCCGCCAATTAAAATAGCCACTAAAAGCCATTAAAAATAAAAATAAGGTTAAACCTGCATACAGGAATAAGCCTTTGTGTATAAGCAAAGGAATTGCCATCAGGTTGCTGATATTCAACAGTACCCAGTTTTCAAGTTTACGCTTCGCAAGCAACCACATTCCAGCCCAGGCTGTACAGGAAACAAAAGAATCCCATAAGGGAACATCCGAATCTGTGAGATGTACCAGACCAAAATAGAACAGTAGAAAACCCACAATACAGATACAACCAACGATCCGCCAGTCCTTAGATGTACTTCGGGTAATCGGCACCGTTACATTGCTGCTATATTTCCAATAGATCCAGCCGTAGATGCTCATCACTAGGTAATACAGGTGCAATAATATCTCAGCATATAATTTCGCATGGAATAACACATATACGGATATGATAATCCCTATAATCCCAAACAGGTAATTGACCGGTTTATTTTGCCGTGAAAACCAAACTTGCAAAATACCAAAACCAACTCCCAGCCATTCGGCTATAGTCGCTTGTTGTACTTGTTTTATAATCGCTTCAAAAATTGCCTCAGAAGTCATTCAAGAAAGTTTATTATTTCATTACATAATAAACCTATGGGTAGTAAAACGGATGTTTTTGTTGAAATTAAAGTCCCTACGCCAGCATTATCTGGATCAGGTATATAAAAGCGATTGCACAAGGTGGAACAATCGCTTTTATCGGGTATAATCTCAGCCTCGGATGACATTGTCGCCGAAGCACCCCACAGGTATATTTTTTATTAAAATTAATTAATCAATATCAATTAATTTCAATGCTTTATGTGTACGGATACGCGTCGCTCTGCAAAGCTCGGCATCATCATTCAATGATTTGCCATGTGAAGGAATCATCTCACGAAGCTTCTTACGGTATTCATCTGATTTAGCACGTTCAGGGAAACATTTCTTCAACAGGCTAATCATAATCGCTACCGATGTAGATGCACCTGGAGAAGCACCCAATAGCGCTGCAATGGAACCATCTGCGCTCGACACGACTTCTGTACCAAACTCTAAAATCCCACCTTTTTTCTCATCTTTTTTTATTACCTGAACACGTTGACCGGCTTTCTCGATGACCCAATCTTCCAGTTTAGCCGTTGGCATAAACTGTTTCAGAGACTCAAGTTTATCTTTCGGAGATTTCATTACCTCTGTAATCAGGTATTTGGTCAACGGTAGGTTGTCAAGTCCAGCGGATAACATTGGCCGGATATTCGATAACTTGATTGATGCCGGTAAATCAAAATAAGAACCTTGTTTTAGAAATTTGGTCGAGAAACCAGCATAGGGGCCAAAAAGTAAAGCTTGTTTACCATCAATATAACGTGTATCCAAATGTGGTACGGACATCGGTGGCGCACCAACGGATGCTTTACCATAGACTTTGGCATGGTGTGTATTGATAATATCTTCATTCACACATCTTAACCATTGTCCACCGACCGGAAATCCCCCATAACCTTTTGCTTCTGGAATACCTGATTTCTCCAACAACAGTAGCGAATGACCTCCAGCGCCGATAAATACAAACTTCGCTTTCAGCTCTCTCTTCACCCCTGTTTTCAGATCTTTCACTTCGATTTCCCAACGGCCATCATCTTCACGGTCGATATCAACAACCTCATGATTTAAGGAGATTGAAATATTTTCTTTGTTCGCTAGGTTATTAATCAAATCACGTGTCAACGAACCAAAATTCACATCAGTCCCCAGGTCCATCTTAGTTGCAGCAATCTGCTCGCTAGCATCCCGCCCTTCCATCATCAACGGAATCCATGACTTCAACAGCTCAGCATCTTCCGTATATTCCATGCCTTTGAACAAGGTCTGGGTATTCATTGTTTCCCATCTTGTCTTCAAGAATTTCACATCTTTTTCACCAAAAACCGCACTCATATGTGGAATGCTACGGATAAAGTTCTCGGGCTGGGTGATAATGCCTTTATCAACCAAATATGACCAAAACTGTTTGGAAACTTCAAATTGTTCCGCAATTTTAACAGCTTTATCAACTTTTACCGAACCATCTTTTTGTTCTGGTGTATAATTTAATTCGCACAAGGCCGAGTGACCTGTACCAGCATTATTCCAAGCGTCAGAACTCTCCGCCGCAACAACATCCAAACGCTCGAGAATTTCAATATTAACGTCTGGGCTTAATTCATTGATTAGAGTACCCAAAGTAGCACTCATAATACCGGCGCCGATTAGAACAACGTCAACTTCTTTATTTGATTTTTTGCTCATGTTTTTGTGATTGATGCAAATTTAATATAGTTTTTGGTAAACGCCCAAGTCTTTTGTCAAAAAACTGTACTTTTTAGAAACACTTATTCAAAAATACCATTGATTTATTAAAATAATCCTAAGTATCGCCCAAATAGCTACTTTTCTTCCTTCCACAAGGCTATACACAAGATACCGTGTATCCAGAAGACGATGAATAGCCAAAGATAAGCCCGATAGGTACGGTATTTTAAATCGTTATTTAGCGAAAGATTTTGTGTTATAATATAGTTTTAACATTTTTGCAAAAACATCAACGAATAACATTACACTCTTATATGAAACTACTTGAAGGAAAAATTGCTTTAGTAACTGGAGCATCAAAAGGAATTGGAAGAAAAATTGCTGAAGTGTTTGCACAACACGGTGCCAATGTTGCTTTCACTTACCTTTCGTCTGTAGAAAAAGGGCAAGCGCTGGAACAAGAGCTTCAAGCCTACGGAACAAAAGTAATCGGCTACCGTTCCGATGCTTCGAAATTCGATGAAGCAGAACAATTGATCAATTCAATTGTCGCAGATTTTGGAAGTTTAGATATTGTAGTCAATAATGCTGGAATTACAAAAGATGGTTTGTTAATGCGCATGACAGAAGAAAGCTGGGATGATGTATTGACTGTTAACCTAAAATCTGTATTTAATGTTACGAAAGCTGCCTCAAAAATAATGATGAAAAACCGTAAAGGCTCTTTCATCAATATGTCTTCTGTTGTCGGCGTTCAAGGTAATGCGGGTCAAGCGAATTATGCAGCTTCTAAAGCTGGTATCATTGGATTCACCAAATCCATCGCCAAAGAATTAGGCTCACGTAATATTCGTGCGAATGTTGTCGCGCCAGGATTTATCCGCACAGAGATGACGGATATCTTAGACCCTAAAGTAATCGCTACTTGGGAAGCTGGCATACCTTTAAAACGTGCTGGATCTCCGGAAGATGTTGCTAATGCATGTCTATACCTTGCATCTGATTTATCCGCATATGTCACTGGACAGGTTCTTCCTGTTGATGGTGGTATGCTGTAAAATATAGAAAACCTAGTGCCCGAAAACCGGCACTGGGTTTTCTAATCCCGTTCCTTTAGCCATTTAGTGGTATTAATTCCTCATATTTCTAAATTTTAGTTAATTTTGTCCATCAAAATGTAACTGCTATGACGAATTGGACAGATTTTCTTGAGATTCAAACAGAAGATGATTTTAACGCATATTGTTTAGAAACTTATCAGTTCCAACTTCAGCATTGTCAAGTATATAGGAATTACGTTTCTTTATTGGGCAAAGAAAAAAATAAGCTCCAACATTATACAGAAATCCCCTTCATGCCCATCGAATTTTTTAAAACCCAAAAAGTTCTGGCTGACGGCATGGATCCGCAAATTATATTTTCAAGTTCCGGCACGACAGGCATGGTCACATCCAAACACCTTGTTGCCGATGTATCCATCTATGAGCAAACTTTTCGACGTATATTCGAAGATTTCTATGGACCGATTACAGATATCGCTGTTTTGGCCCTTCTCCCATCCTATCTGGAAAGAAGCGGTTCGTCTCTGATTTATATGATCGACGATTTGATGAAACAGAGTAAACAAGCGGAGAGTAATTATTTCCTCTACAATCATCGGGAGCTATACGATACACTTGTTCAATTAAAAGATAACGGAACTAAAACTATCCTGTTTGGTGTCACGTATGCCCTGCTCGATTTCATTGAGACTTATGCTTTTGAATTTCCAGAATTGATTATTATGGAGACAGGCGGTATGAAAGGTAAACGCAAAGAAATGGTCAAACAGGAAATCCATCAAATGCTTGAAGCAGCATTTAAGGTTAGTGGTATCCATTCAGAATATGGTATGACTGAATTATTATCACAGGGATATTCCTCAGGCAAGGGAATTTTCTACCTCCCTAAATGGATGAGAATATTAATCCGTGATACAAATGATCCGTTGAGTTTAATTCATTCAGATCGAACAGGAGGTATCAATGTAATTGATTTGGCCAACCGTTACTCCTGTTCATTTATAGCAACACAGGATCTAGGGAAAGTATATCAGGATGGTTCTTTTGAGATATTAGGCCGCTTTGACCAAAGCGATATTCGAGGCTGTAATTTATTGGTTCAATAAAAAGCCCTATAAAAATTTATAGAGCTTTCCTTTCGATTATCTTACAATCCTAAGCAATGGTGAAGCAACCTGTCATTCACTAGCGTAGACTAGGGTCTTCAAATGTATTTCCGGCGCGCATATCACCTGATTCGTAGCCTTTCTTAAACCAAGCCATACGCTGGGCTGATGTTCCGTGTGTAAAAGATTCTGGTACAGCATAGCCCTGTGCTTCCGTTTGCAACTTATCATCCCCAACCGCTTCGGCTGCCTTCATTCCATCGACAATATCGTTATAATCTATTTTGATATCAGTATATTCATTGAGATAATGCGCCCAAACGCCGGCATAAAAATCCGCCTGAAGTTCAGTCATTACTGAAACCTTGTTATTTTCGCGCTCACTTAGCTTACCACGGGCTTGATTCGTTTTAGGCAATAATCCCACCAATTGTTGAATATGATGGCCCACCTCATGTGCAATCACATAAGCCATTGCAAATTCACCTTTTGCACCGAATTTATCAGAAAGTTCCTGGCTAAAAGTCAGATCCAAATAAATCTTATGATCCCCTGGGCAGTAAAACGGTCCATACGACGCCTGCCCCATTCCACAACCGTCTGTTTGGGTACCCCCATCATAAAAAACCAATGTCGTCGGTGTATAATTTTGCTGTATTTGTTCCTTAAATAATTTAGCCCAGACATCTTCTGTACTCTGAAGTACGGTCAATGAAAATTCAGTCAGCCTCTTTTCTTCAGGCTTCAGCTCACGCGGTTGTCCGGACTGTTCAGTCTGTGTTCCCATATTTTGAGCCTGTTGCAACAACTGCATTGGATCTCCCCCCATCAAAAAGCCAATCACCAATACAATAATCCCCCCAATACCACCTAGTGCAATCTTTCCACCACCGGACATCCCTCTACGATCCTCAAAATTGCCACTTTGTTTACCTCCTTGCCATTTCATAGTATTTATTTTAGTTAATAATCTTTTCCAACATCGTTTGTGTACAAATTCAGTACCAATGCCATAGCTCAGGCTATTTTTTTTAGAAAAATCACCTTTATTTTAATAGCTGAGGTTTACTAAATTTTATATTCTTATTTTTGGGCTTTTATTGAAACAGATATGAAATTAGAAGAACAACTATTGGCGCGAGCTGGAGGAAAATGCGAACTGACAGGTATTGCAACGGACTTAATAACCTATACTTTGGCCCCCGAAACCAACTCGACTTTGGAGAATACCTTACTGATTTCAGGAACATTGGCCAATCAGCTTAACAAAACGGAGCAATTAACCCCTGATGACTGGAAATTTCTACCGAATGCGATGTGGTCAGAAAACCCTGCAGTACAGATCGTATGTTGGCGTATGTTAAATCGACTGAAAAATGAAGGTTGGGCTTCCGAAGCGCTAGATATTCTTTATCTTGACGATGAGACCTTGGCTGAGGCAAAGAAAACTGGAGATCATGAAAACGATGGTTATGTCTCTTTTCACGAAGATAGCATTGGTCAAAGATTATTGGAAGGCGACACGGTCGTATTAACAAAAACACTGGATGTAAAAGGTTCCTCTCTAAAGGCCACCTTAGGTACTGTTGTCAAAAATATCCGTTTAGTAGCGGATAATATTGAACAGATCGAAGGAAAAATTGAAGGTCAGACTATCGTCATATTGACAAAATATCTGCGCAAACAAAACTAACAAAGGGATTTTCCCTTCCTTATAAATTTAGCCCTATACAAACTAACAGATGAATACAAGCTAGTTAATATAGGGCTAAATTATAAATATCAGACGATCCTATTGCGGATAGTTGCGCATAAATTCAAAGCGATAGTTTGGATGCTGTTTAAGACTATCTATTAAATCTGACAGTAATTTTTGTCCCTTTTTAGTTTGGTACATATTATCATGCGTCAAAAGTACAACGTTATTTTTGGTATATGATGTGCCCTTACGAAGTAAATTTTTCATTTGTGTATATAACTGATTGACCGATAAGTCTGGCTTTCCCGTCACACCGTTAATCTTCCATTCACAATCCCAACCCATAATTTTATAGCCATTTTGATGTAAAAGCTCCGCAGTAGAAGCGCCACTTTTTAGATCAACCTTTTTACGGTCTCCCACATACCAGATATTTCTTCCTGGCAGTCTAACGATTTTATGTTCGAGACCTAGAGATTGCTCTGCCAACTCAAAGTCCTCATATGCCGTTTGCGGATTAGAATAAAAGGTACTATACTTATTATGCGCATGCCAATAACTATGGTTATAGCAATCAACCAATGGATTAATTTTATAACGTTCGGTGTAGCTATGCAATTTTTTGCTCATCTTGTCATGCTCACCAATCAAAAATGCATTGATTTTAATTCCTTTAGCTGTAGCAATTGAATCGAGGTATTGACTTCCATTGAGCGGACCGTCATCAAAAGTAAGATAAATATAACGTGGCGAAACAGAATCTGTCAACAAGACGGTAGTATCCTTTGCGCCACTATAAGAAACATTTTCTTCCATTTTGGTAATGGAATCTTTGCGTAGAGAGTCCACTTTTGTAATGGAGTCTTGCAATACAATCAGACTATCCTTTTTATGCTGTACAGAATCAATAGAAATACTGTTTTCTTCTGTTTTACCACTATTTTTATTTTGATTGCAAGCCTGCAGCCCTAAATTTGCTATTCCCAAGCCTATCAGAACAAAGCTTGATTTAATTACTTTTTCCATTACAAAAATTAACTTACACGTTACCTTCTATCACCATCACACAAAACACCTACTTTTTTACGGTTACTTTATATGCTAGTGTCGCAAAATTAAGATAATTTTCATGAATCAGCACCGTATATCCTGTGATTTATTCAGTACATTTTATTTCGTTCAACTCAACGTAGAAAATTTTAGCGTAGATTAGGAACGTATGGTTCTTCCATTTGCAACTAAATTCCTGAAAGCAATACAATAAAAGAGGGATCTATTGTATATAGATCCCTCTTTTATGAAATGATTAAGATAATCAAAATTAGACACAGCCAATTAATCCCGATGTCTTCCGTGTCCGTGTTCATGTCCACGGCCATTTCCTCTTCCCCTACTTTCATATCTCCTATTTTCCTTCCAGGAATGATTGCGCCTCACGCTGCGCTCACTAGCAAAAGAGTATCCACTATGACCGTGATGGCTGTCTCTGATAGAAACCTGTCTACCACGTGAATGACCATATCTACTTCTATAACGATCATGATGATGCCAAGGCGTACGATCATTGATTACAACTTTATGTGCCCTATAGAAATCATAATGCCGATATCTTCTTGGTAAATTTGACCTTCTTATCCAACCACCATTATCGTAGTAAACATAACACCTTCCAGGTACATCATAATACATATTATATTCCGGAATATAATAATAACGAGCATAATCATAGCCCACTGGCCCCCAACTAGGCTGGCTTCCAATATTGACACTAATGCTGACTTGTGCATCAACCGTCCCGGCCACGAAAAGACCTGCAATAATAGCAGCGGTGTAAAACAATTTTTTCATAAGTAGCTCCTCCCTTAGTTATGTAATTTCTTCTTTACAATACGACTACAAACTGCATGCAAAAGGTTAAAAAGTAAATGTTAATTTTTGTTAACAAAAACTTAACCTACTCTACTGTAACAGCTTAAATTTAATATTACAATCCAAATTTGGTAAACTTTTTATGGATCAAATTGTTCCAACATTAATACTATAATTGAACTTAGCATGAATACTTATCACATAGGAATTATTGTCGGCAGTTTAAGGAAGCAATCTTACAATAAAAAGATAGCAGCATTCATCCTCGAACAAGCATCTCACAAGTTTAACTACCACATCATCGAAATTGGTGATTTACCATTATACAACCAGGATTTTGACGATGAGGGCAATCCACCCGAAAGTTATATTCGGTTTCGCAAAGAGATCTCGGGATTGGATGCCGTTCTTTTCATCACACCTGAATATAATCGCTCTGTACCTGCGGTATTGAAAAATGCAATAGATGTGGGATCACGGCCTTATGGGAAAAATAAATGGGATGGCAAACCGGGGGCTATTATCTCCTCTTCAACGGGGGCTTACGGTGCTTTTGGTGCAAACCATCATATCCGACAATCACTGGTATTTGTAAATATCTACCCCATGCAGCAACCTGAAGCTTATCTTGGCAATATAAAGGACTGTATCGGCGAAAACGGAAAAATTGAACTGCAAAAAACAAAGGATTTTCTACTCAGTTTCAAAAAAGCTTTTGAACAATGGGTTATTAGAATAGTACATACAAAAGGCCAGGATTAATCTTGGCCTTTTGTATGTACTACTCCCATTATCAAACCGAACTTTGATCTTCGTTCGAATCATAGTTCCAAGTCAATAATTTATCTTGCAATATGCGTGATATTTTATTGAAATAGCGTTTTTGCTTATACCCCATGACCCATTGTACGCCTTGTACCGCATTGGTACAGAAAATTTCATCCGCTCTCTTCATGATTTCAGGACTAATTTGTGCCTCCACAACTTCAATCCCCTCAGCCCTTGCCATATCCATCACCACACGGCGCATGACGCCTTCGATACAGCCTTCAGACAATGCAGGTGTATAAAGTATTTTCTCATAATAGACAAAGATATTTGAGGTCAAAGACTCACAGAGATAACCTTCCTGATTTAAGATCAAGACATCATCAAAGGCCATTTTCTTTTTGTAGATACCCGCCAGTACATAAATTTGTGAATTGAGCGATTTTAGTTTTGACAAATCACTATAAGGCTTTTTGAACTCACTATATAAGCCCACGATCAGACCGACTTTCTTATCTCTCAGATTGGGTTCCATGCGTTGTACCTGCAAAACAAATCCTGGTTTATTTGTTGTTGGACTATATAATCCTCCACCCATCCGAAATACAATCAACCGAATACGAACCTGTTGTCCCAACATGTTATTCTTGCGAATCAGCTCCTCCGATCTTGAGCGAATAAAAAATTCGTCAAAAAGATTTGCATCATCAAGGTGTATCAATTCCATTCCTTGCTGCAAGCGTGCGACATGAAAATTCAGAAAACGGATATCACCATCCTTATACAACATCGTTTCAAACAATCCATCGCCATAGCGAAAACCTCTATTTTCTATGCTAAATATTTCCTGTTCTTCCGGCACTACATTGCCATTAAAATTGATATAGTTTGTCGGCATCTTTATTTATTTTCTAAAATTTTAATCATTTTCTACAGCCATGGAATTCGCAGCGTAACCCCGCCACTTTTCTAAAGCTAAACGAAAATCTTCAGGATATGGTACCTCAAAATACATATTTTCTTTTGTAGTAGGATGAATAAATCCCAATACCTGCGCGTGGAGGGCCTGACGTGGGAGCAAAGCAAAACAATTATCCACGAATTGCTTATACTTCGAGAATACAGTCCCTTTTAATATTTTATCCCCACCATACATGGCGTCATTAAACAATGGATGTCCAATAGATTGCATATGTGTACGAATCTGGTGTGTACGTCCTGTCTCCAATTGGCATTCGATCAAGGTCACATAACCTAAACGTTCTAGCACTTTATAATGGGTCACCGACCATCGTCCTTTATCTTCACTATCGTACATCGCCATAATACGTCTATCTTTCAGGTGGCGACCGATATAACCGGTAATCGTTCCGTCATCTTTCAAATCTCCCCATACCAATGCTATATATTTACGCGTAATACTATGATCAAAAAACTGTTTGGCTAAAAATGCCATTGATTTTTCATTCTTGGCGATGACCAATAGACCAGAAGTATCTTTATCGATTCGGTGCACTAGCCCCGGGCGATCTGAATTCCCAGGTAATTGCGGCAGCTGCTGTATATGAAAAGTCAACGCATTTACCAATGTGCCTGTATAGTTGTTATAGCCCGGATGGACAACCATGCCCGCTTCTTTATTCACAATTAGTACATCGTCGTCTTCATATTGGATAGTTAATGGAATATCTTCAGGATAGACCTCATTATCACGTGGCGGATCTGGCAATACCAATGTAATGACATCGTCTGGTCTGACTTTATAACTCGCCTTGATTTCTTTGCCGTTAACCATGACAGAACCTGCTTCAATGGCATGCTGAATTTTACTTCTAGTCGCATTTTCCACCCTATTCATCAGATATTTATCAATACGGAGTAAAGCTTGCCCCTTATCTACCTCAATACGTAGATGTTCAAATAACTCTTGTTCTTCTTGATCTTGCGATCCCATTTGTTCTGTCATGCTACAAAAATAAACCAAATGAAACAATTTTCGTTAAATTTGTTTTCATTTAATGTTATGTTACCATTCAAAATCCATAGCCCTGAAACACAAGTCACATTACCTTTATGGAAAAAAAAGCATATTAAGGTGACACTGAAGCGGGACGACCTGATTCATCCATTTATTTCGGGCAATAAATGGCGCAAATTGAAATACAACCTTCAGGAGGCTCTACAGCTTCAAAAAAATCATCTTGTTACCTTTGGTGGCGCATGGAGTAACCATTTATTGGCCACGGCATGTGCTGGAGCAACATTCCAATTCAAAACCACCGCATTTGTCAGAGGTGATGAACAGGTCAACAACCCTGTACTGAGCATGTGCCAGTTGTTTGGGATGCAACTTATTTATGTCGATCGGGATTCCTATCGAAACAAAGAAAAGCTCTATCAATGCCATTTTGGTGAAGATCCAAAAGCTTACTATATCCATGAAGGTGGTTATGGACTTCTTGGTGCCAAAGGTTGTGCCGAACTAGTTGATGAACTTCAACAGGAATACCAACATATCTTTACTGCCTGTGGTACTGGCACTACGCTTGCCGGAATTTCCAACGCTATTGACAAGAAAGATCTTTTCACCCAAGTACATGGAGTACCAGTACTAAAAAATGGTGGTTTTATCGCTGATGAGGTCAATCAGCTTTATCCAAATTTATCCACTCCTATTTTACATCTGGATTATCATTTTGGCGGTTACGCAAAGACGAGCCCAGAACTCCTCGCATTCACGCAGCATTTTATCAGCCATACAGGGATTATGATTGAGCCTACTTATACAGGTAAATTACTTTATGCTGTGGATGATCTCATCAAAAAAGACTACTTCACTCCAGCCGATCACCTATTGATTATCCATACGGGTGGACTTACGGGACTTTTGGGAATGTACGAACGGTTCACATTTAATTGATCTAGGTCAATAAATACACCGTCAGGCTTCTAGCAGACATTTGACTGACATTTTTTCTGGAATTATATTGTAAGTTTGACCAGTTTCAAATTAAAACGTATATACAGATGAAAATATTAGCATTTGCAGGAACAAGTAATAAAAATTCTATCAACAAGACCTTTGTAACAAGCACATCAAAATATTATAAAGAGGTCGATGACAGTATAGAACTTCTTGATCTCAATCACTTTGAAATGCCTATTTATTCTTATGACAAAGAAATAGAATTGGGTATTCCACAATTAGCTCACGATTTTGCGGCAAAGATGGATACTGCAGACTTTTTGCTCATTTCATTGGCAGAGCATAATGGATCTTACACCTCAGCTTATAAGAACATTGTCGACTGGGTTTCTCGTATCCCGAACCGTAAACTATTCAATGGCAAGCCGGTATTCTTATTAGCAACGTCTCCCGGTCCAATGGGTGGATCAACTGTCTTAAATGCAGCGGTGAACAGAATTACTTGGGATGGTGCGGAGATCCTGGACTCTTTCTCTTTACCTGAATTTCATAAAAACTTTGAGGAGGGTAAGGGAATTATCAATCCAACATTGAGAAGCCAATTGGAAGCTAAAGTACGTAAAACTAAGCGCACTCTTGCCGAGAAATTGACAGTTCAAGGTTAACAAAAGATTAACAAATAATCATTGTAAAAACCTCTTTTAATACGTAAATTCAACACCTATTTAAAAGAGGTTTTTGATATGGCGAAAAAAATATTATTACTTGTTGGCGACTTTGTAGAGGACTACGAAGCGATGGTTCCTTTTCAAGCAATGGGATCCTTAGGCATAGCTGTTGATGCTATCGCCCCTGATCGAAAAAAGGGAGATGTAGTACCTACAGCAGTACATGATTTTACGGGAGACCAAACGTATAAAGAATTGCGTGGTCATAATTTCGCAATCAATAAAGATTTTGATCAAGTCAATCCCGAAGACTACGATGGACTTTATATCGCAGGTGGCCGTTCGGCGGAATATATCCGTCTCAATCAACGTGTATTGGAGATTACAAAACATTTCTTTGAAAAAAATAAACCTGTCGCAGCGATATGTCATGGAATCCAGGTATTGACTGCTGCGAAAGTTTTGACAGGACGTACATTGACAGCCTATGTAGCTGTAGGCCCAGATATTGAATTAGCTGGTGGCATTTGGAAAAATATCCCAGCAGACCAAGCTGTTGTTGACGGGAATTTAGTTACATCCCCTGCATGGCCGGGTCATCAGGCTATCTTAAAAGAATTTTATAAATTATTGGGTATACACATTACAATTTAAGCGTATTTTAATGAAGAAGAATAAAAAGGTATGGCTGCTAGTCATCCCGATTTTAGTGTTGTTGGGTTTTATTTTAAAAGATACTTTCAATCAGAAAAGCATAGAAGATCTGCCAGGCGGATTTAAAGAAGTAGCTTTTGTCAGGAACGAACAAAATAAGGGCGGAATTGTCCGCATCTATGCGGTGACTGTAGGTGATGTTTTGAACGCAGACTATACAGGCTGTCTAGAGCTTTTACCGGTCAACGATTACGGAAGTACAACTACAGTATATTTTTTCGATCGTACAGCACCTTATCCAACTACCTTGGCAATTGATGCACCACATTTCGATGGCACGAAATATAAAGCGATTCAAATTTCCAAAAAATATGGAAAAAAGAACTAGTCGCATACGAAAACACAGCTTACCCCAAAAAGTCCAATAACTTTTTGGGGTATTTTTTTAAGGATAGATGAAGAAAAAATAACTTAATAATTCTTTAACACAAAAAAGTTCGTTTATCGCAGGCAGAGCTATAGTTTTGCTTTTTAAATTTATGTATATTTAGCTATGGCGAAAAAATTTATTCCTAGAGATGTTAGCTGGTTGAGCTTTAATGGCAGGGTACTACAAGAGGCAGCAGATGAGGATGTACCTTTACCCCTAAGAATCAAATTTCTGGGTATATTCTCCAATAACTTAGATGAATTTTTTCGTGTTCGCGTGGCCGGGCTCAAGCGTGCCATTGACCTGAAAGATAAAAGTGCCAACCAATCTTTTTATGAAGACCCGCAGTTGATCTTGGAGGAGCTCAATATTCGTGTTATCAAACAGCAGAAAAAGTTTGACAATACCTGGAATCGAATCCAAAAAGATATGGCCAAGCAGTATGTCTTCATTAAAACAAGCGAGGAACTTAGTTTAGAACAACAACAGTTTGTCAGCGAATATTACCAGGATGAGGTAGAATCGAATGTTATTCCTCTCATTCTTGATGATGTACGCCCGATGCCCTATATCCGTGACAAGAGTCTTTACCTGGGTATATCCATGGGAAAAAGTGAATGGCAATACGAAACCAAATTTGCTTTAATTGAAATTCCCACCAGCCAAAATGGACGCTTTGTCCAGTTGCCATCGCCAAAGGATGAAAAACATATTATTCTACTCGAAGATGTCATTAAATTCAACCTGCCATTGATATTTTCGTACTTTGGATTTGATGTTTTCCATGCGCACGTATTTAAAGTCACAAAAGATGCTGAATTCGACATCGATAACGACATCAATACAACGCTGGTCGAAAAAATAAGTAAGGGCGTCAAGAACAGAAGGAAAGGAAAACCTACCCGATTTATTTTTGATCAGGAGATGGATCCAAAACTTGTTGAATTTTTGATCAAAAAGCTCAACCTCTCGAAGAAGGATAGTATTATTCCAGGTCAAAAAATCCATAATTTCAAACATTTTATGGATTTCCCAAATGTGTTTAAATCTTATCATCAACCGCAGGAAAGGACGTCATTTCCACACCCCTATTTTCAAAATTACGAACGGGTTACAGATACGGTATTAAAGAAAGATGTCCTTCTTTCCTTTCCTTATCATGAATTTCGCCCCATTATTGATCTCCTACGTGAAGCCGCAATGGATCCGGATGTAAAAACGATACAGATCACGGCCTATCGCTTGGCTTCAAATTCTAAAGTCGCAAATGCTTTGATCAATGCGGCACGGAATGGCAAGGAGGTAACCGTTATGCTTGAACTAAGGGCAAGATTTGACGAGGAAAATAATCTGGACTGGAAAGAGAAACTGGAACTGGAAGGAATCAAGGTACTGACGGGAATTCCGAATAAAAAGGTACACGCGAAATTGTGTGTCATCAAAAAGCGAGTAGGTAACAAGACTATCCAATATGGTTTTGTCAGCACCGGCAATATTAACGAAAAAACGGCTAAATTATATGGGGATTATTGCCTTTTGACAAGCAACAGAGATGTTATCGCAGATATCAATAAAGTCTTCAATTATCTTAGACGGCCTAAATCTGATCCGGCAGACATAATCAAAAACTGCAAAAGCCTATTAATTTGCCCTATCGATATGCGCCGGGAATTACTGCACTTTATTGATCAGGAAATTACAGAAGCTAAAGCAGGTCGAAAGGCCTCTATTATTGTCAAAGTAAACTCCCTGAGTGATAAAGACATGATTAAAAAACTCTATGATGCCGCAACTGTAGGGGTTAAAATAGATCTAATTATCCGGGGAATCTATTGCGCGACAAACCAAAAAACATTTAAATTGCCGATGAATGCAATTTCCATTGTTGATGAGTATTTAGAACATGCCCGAATCATGTATTTTTACAATGCCGGTAAAGAGTTAATGTATATCTCTTCTGCGGATTGGATGACCCGAAATCTAGATCACCGCGTTGAAGCAGCTGTAAAAATCACCAACAAAAAGATCAAGGAAGATTTAAAGGAAATGCTTCACATTCAGCTAAACGACAATGTCAAAGCACGTATCCTGAACAATTCCCTAAGCAACCACTACGTTGAAAATAAAAATGAACCTTGCCGTTCACAGATCGAGATCTACAACTATTTAAGAAAGAAAATAACAGATCATTAAAATAATTCAGTAAAAAATAATTTAAGCAAAGCCTCAGCTTTTATAGACTGAGGCTTTGCCTATTCTTCACCTCGTCTTTATTGTGAACTTGTAGTTCACATTTTGATGTTAGAATTGAGCATCTAAAGTTGTATCTTCATCCCATGAAACTCAACTTCTGTCTATCCATTGGTCTTGCTCTGGTAGTCTTCCAGACGAAAGCGCAACAAAAAATGCCGTCAAACTTCGTCTATGTAAAAGAATTCATCCCAACAATTACGCTAGATATGCGTTATTTTGGAAGCCATAATTTTACAGGCCGACCGATTCATGGCTACGAAAAACCGGTGGCCATCCTGACCAAACGTGCTACATTGGCTTTACAAGAAGTGGAGAAATACCTTAATAAAAAAGGGTTATCGCTAAAAATATTTGATGCTTATCGTCCGCAATCTGCTGTTGATCATTTTAAAACCTGGTCACTGACCCCTAATGATACAATTGCCAAACGAGAATTCTATCCACAACTGGATAAAAAAAACTTATTTAAACTTGGTTATATTGCCAACAAATCAGGTCATAGCCGTGGGAGTACCGTCGATCTGACCTTAGTAGACCTTAAAAATCATCAGGAGATTGATATGGGTGGTCCCTTTGATTTTTTTGGTGCGGTTTCGCATCATAATTATTCCAACTTATCTGTAAAACAAAAAGAAAATCGAAAAATACTACGTGAGGCCATGGCCACATTTGGCTTTAAGGCTTATGATAAAGAATGGTGGCATTATACCCTACATGATGAACCCTATCGTAAAACCTATTTTGATTTTATTGTAAAATAAACATGCCTTCTATCCCTCAACAAATTGACAGCAAGGATTTTTTCGCTTTCCATATTAAAGGAAACAAATCCAAACCCGTCTTCAGTCCCCAGCAACAGCATATATTAGCGAACAAAAACCTGTATTCACTCTGTTTAATCAAAAAGGGGGAGACTTCTTTTATCATCAATGATGAACGGGTACAAGTCAAACAACATCATCTGCTATTGACCAACCCTTCGTCAAAAGTCAATGGTGCTTCGGTCACTAAATCTTGGGACTGTGAAGTCTATTTAATTTTCTTTAGTATAGATTTTGCCTTCAAATTGGATTTTCGAAAAGAATTTTTTGATATTACCAAAAAGTCGCTTACACTAGATAGCAGCCATATCTTCGCACTCTCCTTGCAAGATGCAGCAAACTTCTCCAATTTATTTAAGCAATTTATTCATTACGATAAACAAAGTCACAATTATATTTTCAAAACACAGATTATTAAATCACTAACTGAAATCCTGTTCTGCGAGATTGCACGCTTGGCCAGTCAACATATCAAAAACATCCCCGTGGTCCCTTCACGGAAACGTGAAGTATTGGCCAATTTCTACCTCCTCCTGAAGCAATCCTTTCGTCAGGAGCATATGGTCCAATTTTACGCTTCAGAACTAGGGATCACACCCAAACATCTCTCGGTAATCACCAAAGAGCTCACAGGGAAACCTGCAATAGAATTAATACAGCATATTTTGGTGGAAGAGGCAAAGTGTTTACTACGTCAGGGGCTCCCGGTCGGAGAAATAGCCAAGCAGCTACACTTCTCGGATCAGTCCTTTTTTGGAAAATTCTTTAAGCGAAATGTAGGTATCTCGCCTAAAGAGTTTCGTCAAAAACCTTGATTAAACAAAACGGGTGAGATCAAAGATGCTATCAAATTGTTGGTCTGCGGCGGAAATATCCTGCAATTTATCTTCGCCCCAAGTCTGCCCCTTCAGCCAGAGCGTCTGGCAACCAACAGCATTCGCTGGAACCATATCCTTACTGTAAGAATCTCCCACAACCAAGATCTCATTAGCAGGTAACCCCATCGCTTCCACACCAAGCGCATAAATCGCCGGATCAGGTTTGCGCACACCGACTACCGCAGACTCCACAATAGCTTTGAAATAGGATAAAATATCAAAATCAGCCAATACAGCAGTTAAGTTGCCATAGAAATTGGAAACCATAACAATAGGATATTGATCCTTAAGAGCGTCCAACAAAGGTTTTACCTTCGCGACGGTATCCTTCGCGAGAACATATCCATCCAATGCAATTTTATCGGCCAATTGCAGATCTAGGTCATAGCCTGCCGCAATCAGATAGTCAAACTGCACTTTCAATTTCGCCTTAAGCACATCCAAGAAGTTAAAATCTGGTTTGATAATGGGCTGAAGGGCCATCTGACGTTCTGCATAAGTGTATGCCTCTTGGAAGGAGCTCAGATTGACCGGAACCTGGTACTTTTCATAGCCAGACCAAATTACGGCTCCCCAGTGTCCCCCATTGGTATCTAATGTACCGCCGTAATCAAAAATAATCCCTTTTATTATAAACTTATCCATTGCTATTTCTTTTTAACTAAACTCATCCACCCTAAGCCGATTATGATCCAAACAATTTCCCTAATCCTGGTCACGATCCCCATGAAAATACCGACCGAAGCCGGCAACCCGATACTCATCACAGCCATTGCCAAGCCACCTTCCCGTGTCCCCAGTTGCATGGGGAAGAAAAATACCAAATTGGCAAAAAGTGAGGATCCGGAACTAATGATCATGGCATCAATAAAATCTATATTGATATCCAATGCCAGACCAATAAAATAAATCTCAAAACATCCGACCACCCGAGCAACAAACTCCCAAAAAAGAGCAATATAAAATCTATCCCTACGGTTTTGAAATAGATTCTTTACCTGCTGATCTACATCGTTTAGTGTTTCAAATTTTGCTTCCAGTAGGTTATTTACTTTTTTGCCAACCAAAGGTAAGCGTGCCAGAGTCTTTAGCAAAGAAACCGTAATTCCCTTCTTATAGAATTTTGTAAATAGCCAAGTACAAACGATTGCCATTACAAAAATCACGGCACAGGCCACATTAACTAAGGTACTGGCGGGTACAAACCATAGGATCAGAAACACGGATACAACCCAAAACAAAATATGGGATAGAATATGCATAACGCCATATAACAAAACGGATGAACCCGCCTTGGAACCACCAACATAATTTTTCAGTTCAATGATTCTGTAAGGTTCACCTCCTAAAGCTACAAATGGCGTAATGTAATTAATGGCATAACCAGATACGGTCAATTGCAATACTTTCCAAAATGGAACATTGGTTTGCGGTATTTGCGGTTCCTGGATAATCGCTTTGAAAGCCATTGCGTTCATCCAATAAAGAACAGCCCAACTACCAAGTACCGGTAAAAACCACCAACCGATTTTTTCCAGATTACGCCAAATCTCCTGAACCCCCATCGCATGAATCATATAGGCCAAAGTGCCTATACCAATCAGCATAAAGAGTACTTTATAGATCTTACTCCCCATAAGATGGATCGTTGGTCAACTTATTAACAAAATAACCACTTACTTTTTCCTGTCTGTTGCACATATAGATTAAGATCGGATTTAATACAAACATATCAAAGAAAAAATAAATCCATGGCTGACCAATAAACAACCAAACGAATAGAAAAATAACGCGTGTATTGAACTGAACAATATTCGTGTATTTCATCAATGGCTTATTTTTCATTCTGAAATCAACCATTAACTGTTTGGGGAGATCATCTTTGTATCGGGATTTGACAATGTGCAATAACTGCTGCAACTTCGGCGATAATTTCTCCTGGTTTCGAGTGTACCCTATATAACCATTCAGCACAAATTTGCTGAAAAAGTTCTTATTCCAGGACAAAGCGTCATAATCAACCTTCAAATCCCTGGTGTTATCTAACTCACTACCTGCTTTTCCCTTAATAAAGAATAGATGGACATTCCGATAATAATCGGCCATTGCAGATTGTATCATATGGGAAACTCCGGCAAGAATACAAAATACCCAAAGCCAATCTGGCCAGCCTTCATTGATACTCCGCAAACAAATGGCAATATGAATGGAGGCGAACCAAAAATCACCAGCAAAACCATCCAAAATACGACCAAAACGGCTTTTATTGTCAGTCATCCTAGCCAATTGTCCATCAGCACTATCCAAAGAATTTGCAAAGATCAACAGCAACATACCAATGACATTGATCCATAAATCACCATAATAAAATAAGATACCAGCAGCTACACCAAAGAAAATACTGATGATTGTCACCGCGTTGGGTGTGATTCCAATTTTAGCACATACCTGCGCAATACGAAATCCAATAGGTCTATAAAACCAAATATCTATTTTCTCTTCGGTATCATTGGATTTTAAAGATTGTTCGAATGCGCTCAAATTCTCTTCTTCGATTACATTAACTTGTTCTCTCTGCATTGTGGTTCTTTTCAGTAAATTTATGGTAAACCATTTGCGCAATGGCTTCAGCTGCTTCTGCTCGACAAGGGGCGAAACTAGGCCAATCATTTAGGTCAATAATATGAAAATCTCCATTTGAATCAATAATCACATCACCACCATAAATATGGACATCCAGCACTTCAGCCGCATGGTTGGCTACTTGCTTTAAGTTAGCCAAATCAAATGGAAAATGGACAACTTCATCATTGATTTGTTCATACAAATCATACTTATGATGATTATGTTCATAGGGGTAAAAGTAAAAAAAGAAATCGGTCCCCCTAACCGCATAAAACTTTAATAAATCTCCAGCCAAATGTTCAGAGATAACAGCCTCTTTAATTCCCCTTAGGGCATATTCATTTAATATATGCTGTGCTTCTTTCAGACTAGCCGCAAAAGTGACATCTTCTTTATGGATTGCATGAAAATCGCCACGCTTAATCCAGACCCCCTTTCCTTTTAATTTTTCAAAAATAGACTGAATATCTGCGACAGTAGAGATTACAATACTCTTCGGATAAGGCACCCCCCCCTCTAATAACCTGAGTGTCATATTCTTTCGAAAACAATTCTCGATACCGAACCCTGAGTTCAATACATTAACACCATTATTTTGAAGGGATTGCAGTTTCTTAACCAAGGTCTTTGTTCTCCCCATCGTCAGTATATTGGGTTGCTTTATGGAATCAGAAGCCAAAAATTCATCTTCATTATATATTTCAACTGACGCACCTTTCTCGGTCAACTTGAGCACTACTTCATTAAATATCGCAGCGTCATTCCCAACATGATTGGGTGAAAAGCGATTTTTACGCGTCACGCCTAAAATAGAAATCATCTCGCTCATTTTACTAACTTACTTCTCCACTCAAAAACTGTTCCGCTATAATGCGGTCTTTCAAGTGATCGATATCGACTACTTTTTCAAATACAAATGCCTCAACACACAAATCGTTTTCCAAAAGTGCGCGTTGAAAATTTCGCATTCTGGAATTTCCCGCTGCAACGGAACTTAAAGCGCAGTCCATTGCCGCTTTCCGAAAACAATAAATACCCCCCGAAACAAATTTTGTTTCTGCTGTAGCCGCATCCAAAAATGCTTCTACCTTTAGATCATTATCTGTGTTTACATAAAGTGGGCTCTCATCATCCACAAAGGGAGTGATTCCCATAAACGCATCCGCGCGTTCCTTCTGCCGAAAAGCTGTTAAGTAATCATGAAATTCATGGGGTCTAAAAACAGTATCCGTGGTTGTCAGACAGCAAGAAGTCCAGGTTGGATTATTTTTGACCAACAAGGCAAAACTATGTAACGAACTTGGTGTATCCTCCTCTATCAAGACAATGGGTAGTTCAAACGCTGTATGCGTTAAAAATATCTTTAGCTCAGGCGATTGCTTGTTAATGATAACATGTACTCTCTGTGCACCTTCTTTAGCAAAAACACGAATCAATCGTTCAATTAATGGAACTCCATGTAAGGGCAGTAAGGGCTTCGGCAAATTAAAACCCTCTTTTCGCAATCGAGATCCTTCTCCCGCCGCAATGATCGCAAATTCCATTCCTTCTAATTGCAAAATAAAATCATTCATTAAAAAAGTGAAACCCTCGTCACTATCTCCGTGTTTGCTAACACAAAAGCCTACAGAGGGTTATCTCCGGATAATTGTACGATATCCCCTTCCCTTTTCAAAAAAGAACGGTTTTATATATCCATAAAATAACTATCCCGAAGAAAAAGGGGAAGAATTACCAGAAGCAATTATTCCCCTTTTTATAAAGGTAATTTATTGAATACTATCGACTAACTCTTGGTAATAATCTAAACCCAAGTGTGTAATCAAATCTTCACCCATAATATGGCGTAAGGTATTTTGTAACTTCATCAATTGTTTGAAGATATCATGTTCAGGAGGTAAACCTGGTGCCGTTTGTGGAGATTTCAAATAGAATGACAACCACTCTTGGATACCTGACATACCGGCACGTTGCGCCAAATCAATAAATAATGCTAAATCCAATGCAACCGGAGCCGCCAAAATCGAATCACGGCATAGGAAATTGATTTTGATCTGCATTTTATAACCTAACCAACCGAAGATATCAATGTTATCCCAAGACTCCTTGTTGTCACCGTGAGGTGGGTAGTAATTGATACGCACTTTGTGATATAAATCACCGTACAATTCTGGATTCTTTTTCGCATCTAGAATTTCTTCCAATACGGACAATTTAGATACTTCTTTTGTTTTGAAGTTTTCAGGATCATCCAGTACCAATCCATCACGGTTACCTAAGATATTAGTTGAAAACCAACCTTCTACACCGAGAGCTCTAGCCTGAAGACCAGGAGCAACAATTGTTTTCATCAATGTTTGACCTGTTTTGAAGTCTTTTCCAGCAATCGCAACACCATATTCTTGTGCTAACTCTACGATAGCAGGAACATCACATGTCAAGTTTGGAGCACCATTGACATAAGGAGCACCTTCTTTGATCGCTGCATAACAGTAGATCATACTTGGAGGTATACGTTGATCATCATTGTCCAATGCTTCTTCTAATTTTGCAATAGTTGAGAAAGCTTCATTTGTCTCAATATAGCGTTCAGTAGAACCACACCAAACCAATACCACACGGTCTAAGCCATGTTTTTCTTTAAATTCTCGGATATCACGTTGTACAGCATCAGCTAATTCACGGCGTGTTTTCTCAGATTTGATATGCGTGCCATCCAAATTTTTCACAAAATTCCGGTCGAACACCGCTTTCATTGGTTGGATTGCTTCCAATTCAGCTTTTACAGCATCTAATTGGCCTTGTTCCAATACCTGCGCCTTTGATGCTGCTTCGTACACATTGTCTTCGTATACGTCCCAACCACCAAAAACGACGTCTTCCAACTTTGCCAAAGGGACGAAATCCTTGATTAATGGATTTCTGTCTTCAGTGCGTTTACCTAAACGGATTCTGCTCAATTGAGAAACAGATCCTATTGGTTTTGAAAAACCTTTGTTTATAGATGCCACACCAGCGATCAATGTAGTAGCCACAGCACCCAATCCTGGAATAAGAATACCCAATTTACCATTGGCATCTTTCACTTGTTGTCCCATATTAATTCTATATACTTAAATTGTTATTTAATTGATGTTTTATGATAAAATAATTCTTAAAATTAGCTTAAAAAAACATATTTCATACCTGCCATCGCTTTATTTATAAAATCGTGACAATCGCTTTTTCGATAGCTATTTGAAAGCAAATGAAACAAGATGAAACAAATCATCAGCATTAGACGCAATCGCACATCTCATTGAAATTTAAGGCATTTGACCGAACTTTCGAAAAAAAATATAATCATAACTAATTTTACTCAATATATTAACATTAAAAAACTAATCCAAATACAATTCAAAAAAAGTTATTCTTTCTAAAAAATTGGTCAATTTTTCTTTTTCTATTTCCCACAAATATGACAATAAAATTGGAAAATGATTTCGGGAGCCTTACCTTTAGGCTGATATTGCAACATCATGAGCGCTGATCAACTAGCAAACCGAGCATAAACTGTTCATGATAGCTCCATGACCATTAAGAAAACAACCGAGTGTGATAAGTTTATGTGAACCATGAAAATCAACAT
This sequence comes from Sphingobacterium sp., assembly GCA_031277685.1. Taxonomy (GTDB): domain Bacteria; phylum Bacteroidota; class Bacteroidia; order Sphingobacteriales; family Sphingobacteriaceae; genus Sphingobacterium. The sequence continues at coordinate 54,169 of JAITLV010000121.1, forward strand.
TTATAAATTAAATATTTCAATGAAAACTACAGTCTCGTTTTTGGCTTTAGCCCTATTAACCGGGAGCCAACTCCAGGCACAGACGGACACAGATTCCGCTTATGTGCGAGATCACTATGAAAAGACCGAAGTAACTGTTCCGATGAGAGACGGTAAGAAATTGTTCACAGTGATCTACAGCCCCAAAGACAAATCCAAGAAATACCCAATTTTACTAAACCGTACGCCTTATACAGTGGGTCCTTATGGTCAAAATGAGTACAAAAAAAGCCTGGGAAACTTCCCTGCAATGATGCGGGATGGATATATCTTTGTCTATCAAGATGTTCGCGGAAAATGGATGAGTGAAGGTGATTTTGAAGACGTCCGCCCCACGAACCTGAGTAACGACAAGAAAGCATTTGACGAGAGCACTGATACCTATGATGCCTTGGAATGGCTGCAAAAGAATATGAAGAACTATAATGGGAAAGCTGGTCTTTATGGTATTTCGTATCCAGGATTCTACTCCACCGTTGGATTGGTTAAAACGCACCCTAGCCTTAAAGCCGTCTCACCACAGGCTCCAGTGACCGACTGGTTTATTGGGGATGACTTCCACCACAATGGTGTATTATTCCTACAGGATGCATTCACATTTATGTCAACCTTTGGGGTGCCGCGCCCCAAACCTATTACCCCAGACCAATTCAAAAGTAAGATTCAGATCAACGAAGTTGATAAATATAATTTCTTCCTGGAAGCGGGAACGGCAAAGGAACTCAAAGAGAACTATTTTGGAGATTCTGTACAATTCTGGAATGATCTATTTAAACATCCTAACTATGATAATTTCTGGAAGAACCGTGTCATCACCAATTACCTACAGGACGTCAAACCCGCAGTCATGGTTGTCGGCGGTTTTTTTGATGCTGAAGATGCCTATGGGACTTTCAAGACCTATAAATCTATCGAAGAAAAGAGCAAAACAAATAATTCGATCCTAGTTGCGGGTCCATGGTATCATGGAGGGTGGGTACGGGCTGCAGGAGATCATCTAGGTGATATCTACTTTGAGAAAAAGACTAGTATCACCTATCAGGAAAAATTTGAACAACCTTTCTTTAGTCATTATTTAAAAGAAGAAGGTAATTTCTCGGCTGCCGAAGCTAATATTTTTATTTCTGGCAGCAATGAATGGAAACAATTTGAGCAGTGGCCTCCTAAAGATGTCGAGACGAAAAAACTATATTTTCAGCCTCAGGGAAAACTAGGCTTTGAAAAAGTCCAACGCACAGACTCCTGGGATGAATATGTAACTGACCCCAACAAACCCGTTCCACATCAGGGAGGACTGATTCAGAATCGTACCCGTGAGTACATGGTCGATGATCAGCGTTTTGCTGCCAATCGTCCAGACGTGATGACTTATCAAACAGCGCCGTTGACAGAAGATATAACCATTGTAGGCCCAATCAAAAACTTCCTAAAAATATCTTCTACAGGCACCGATGCTGATTATGTTGTTAAACTCATTGATGTCTATCCAAATAATGCACCAAGCTTTGAAGGAAAAACAATGGCGGGATACCAAATGATGGTCAGAGGTGAAATCATGGCCGGAAAATATAGGAACGGCTTTGACAAACCACAAGCATTGACACCGGGTATGGTAGAAAAAGTGGATTTTGTTATGCCTGATATTGCCCACACTTTTAAGAAAGGTCATCGTATTATGGTTCAGGTACAAAATTCCTGGTTTCCTTTAGCTGAACGAAATCCACAGGTATTTATGGAACCTTACACAGCAACCAAAGCCGATTTCCGCAAAGCGACACAGCGCATTTTTCACGATGTCAATAATGCGACCTACATCGAATTTGATGTCTTAAAAAAATAAAAACTCACAGATACTCAGGGCCATTTTTTATAATGGTCCGGAGTATTTATCAACTGCTGCATCGCAAACTACGCTTCTTCCACAAATTTGTTCTCCGCAGCTTTTATCCCTGTAAATAACAATAAGATAATACTGACTGCAAGAAAATAAAACGAGAAGTTCCAAGAGGGATCGATTTCGTGCAATTTACCAAAAATCGGCGGGCCGAAGGCTGCGATCAGATAACCGACTGATTGTGCCATTCCGGAAATTTTGATGGCATTTACTGTAGATTTTGCTCGTAAACTGAAAAAGAGAATGGAAAGACTAAAGGACAATCCATTGGACAACCCCAATAAGATGGCCGCTACATAAATTCCCGTCAGCTTGTATATAAAGAAGATTAAAATACTTCCCAACATACCTACAGCAACAGCCACAGCCATAAGCCGTTGATCTTTCATCCGATGGGCAATAATAGGTCCGATAAACATAATGGGAATCATTGCTATCTGAATCAGAAACAACAACCAGCCGGTATCATTGGCAGCCATGCCATAATCGATCAGTACTTTTGGCAACCATGAAATCAGACTATAATACACCAACGATTGAATACCCATAAAGATACTGATGTACCAAGCCAATCTGGACCTAAAAATATGCCCAATACCAGTTTGCAATTGTTTCTTTTGCACGGCAACGTTATCCCGCTGTATAGGCAACTGATCAAAGAAAACAGCTATAATAGATAATATAGCCAATACAACCCATACCCCTAGCGATCCCCGCCATCCGAAACCGGTCCATTCTCCGAGCCGTAAACTAAAGCCCGATGCAAAGGCTGCTGTCAGATTCATTGCAACAGCGAAAACACCCGTCATCAGTCCGATATGATTTGGGAAACTGGTTTTAATATAACCTGGAGCAACCACATTCCCCACACAGATCCCTAAACCAATCATGACAGATCCAACAAACAATGTCGTTGTACCAGCCCACACCCTAACGATGATTCCAATGGCAAGGACTATGAGTCCAAACAATAAAAAACGATGCATCCCCAGCACATGAGAATATTTACTCACAGCCACTGAGCAGCTCGCAAACATGAAAAGAGGGATTGCTGTCAATAGACTACTCTGAAAACTATCTAGTGTCAAAGATTCACTGATTTGTCCCAAAACCGGACCTACCGCCGTAATAGGTGACCGCAAATTTGTAGAAACCAAAATAACGACCAATACGGACAACCAGCTCCAGGAAACAGTGATTGATTTTTGCTTATTATTATTCATAGAAATTATTTGTTTCTTGTTCGGGATGAGCAATATCTGACCAATAGATCCATTTTGGAAATGAATAACATACATTCTATGGCATCATCCGCCGAACTATTTTTTACAAAGTTATATTCAGTTATTTAATTAAATTTGCCATTGATTTAATTTATAACGACATGGGCTGTTCAAATCATATTGTAACAATTGAAGGGATAGAGAAATCTAATTTTGTCTGGTTTGAAGAAAATTGGATTCACGATGATGCACTGCATACCCATCGCAAAGCACAATTAATTTATGTCGAGCAAGGTTTTCAATACCTAACTGTAGCAGGAAAAATGTATCTACTTCCCCAGAATCATGTGGCATGGGTTCCTTCAAATGCCCTACATAAAACGAATTCACATTCTGAACGTATCAAGTTAATGACATTATTTTTTGACATGGAGCCAGGGGATCAATTTTTCGAAAATGTTCAGATATTTGCTGCCCCAAAAGTGTTAAGAGAAATGATTCGCTATGCTGAAAAATGGTCAAAACTAACAGAAGAAAATGAACATGAAAAAATTTTCCTCCGAGCAATACGCAACGAACTGCCATCTTTCGGATCGCGACTACTGCATCTAGAAATTACATTGCCAAGTGAAAATAGGTTACAGACAGTATTGAATCACCTGCATGACCACTATACCCACCCAATTAAAATGGAAGATATTGCTATATTATCCAACCTGTCACTACGTACTGTGGAAAGGTTATTTAAGAAAGAAACAGGAATGACACTCGTGAAATATCAACAATTTCTCCGAATAATCAAGAGTCTTGAACTTTTAAGCACAAAGGAACTCACCATATCTCAGATTGCATATCAAGTTGGATACCAAAGTGTACAAGCTTTTACCAACAGTTTTTTTGCAGTCATGGGTTACCGCCCATCCACATTCATCGCCGATTAACAGCATAACGGATTAGTTTTTGTAGATTTTTAACTACAGAAGCCAAAAGCTTTATCAAAAAAAATATACAAAAGTTGCACATGTGTAAAATACACACTATCTTTGTTGCATCATAATTTAGGTTTATAATTGGTTATTTAAGGTTTTCATTCTCCCCGTTTGAAAACCTTTTTTTATTTCCGTAATCTGGCACCATCTTATAGCGACATCTCTCCTAAAGCCTATCCGGACAGGTAAAATATAGTGACAGAATCTACCGAAATCTATTCGAAAGACAGGAATCCAAATTAAATTCTTAAAAAATTCAATAATTCTTCAACAATACCGTATTTTTAACCATATGTTTTAAAGTAGGAAAATCCTATTCACGGCATAAGCATAAAAATACATCGAAATAGAAAATAAACACATATGGCAGAGCATGGGGATTTACAAATCGCGATATTAATCGACGCAGATAATGTCTCTTATCGCAAGATCGAAGAGATTCTGAATGAAGTCAAACGCTATGGCATACCTACAATCAAACGAATCTATGGTGATTGGACGAATCCCTATGTGGAAAAATGGAAAGATAAACTCCTGACCCATGCGATTACCCCTATCCAGCAATATAGTTATACACAGGGTAAAAATTCCACTGACTCAGCACTCATCATTGATGCGATGGATATATTACATTCTGATCGTGTCGATGGCTTCTGTATCGTTTCCAGTGACAGTGATTTTACGAGACTGGCAACGCGTTTAAGAGAATCAGGCAAATTGGTAATTGGCATTGGAGAGAAAAAAACACCGAAGCCATTCATTGCTTCATGTGACAAATTTATTTATGTCGAGATCTTCGAAAAGAACCAGAAGAAAGAGCCTAATGCCAAGAAAAAACAACAGAATCAACCCAAACCCGTGCCCGTGGACAATGCGACCAGCATCGCTGTGCTTGACGAAGAGACACTGGAATTATTGAAAGATACTGTTGATGACACAGCGGATGAAAATGGATGGGCGTTTTTAGGCGAAATTGGCAGTCTTTTCAATAAAAGAAAGCCAGATTTTGATACACGAAACTATGGTTACGATAAAATGTCTCATCTTTTTAAGGCGTATACCGAAGATTTTGAAATAGAGGAACGTAATACAGACAAATCAAGAATAAAACATTATTATATTCGAAATATTATCAAACGCCCTCTATCCGTCATTACTCAGGCAGCGACAACTGAACATAAAAAAACAGTGGCGATCACAACTGCTGCTCCTTCAGATGTATTGCCAAAACCGGCGAATCAAAATATACGAAATAAAGGCCGCCAGGATAAAAAACGTCAAGATGCCGCTTCAGCGGAAAATCCAGTAAAAGAAATTCCAGCAGTTCAACGAACAGATGAACAAAAGTTAGTAGATACCACAGCGCAAAACGATACGCCTGATCGTATGTTATTTCCAGCTAAAGGAAATAAGATTACAGCCGATGACGCTAAAAAATCACAGATCCGGATTACGAAAGATTTTAAACCCTTATTTCCGACGAAGTCCCAAAAGCTCCGAATCGTGATCAATTCCAACGAATATGAATGTAGTTTCACCTATCGCGGAAGAGGCTTTCATGTACTTAAACTAGGCAAAGATGCAGGAAGCCAATTGGGACTTGCAGAGGGTACCCAACTAGAAATCACGAAACTCAACGAACATACGTATAACCTCCAAAATCAATCCAGCTCACTTTAAAGTTGGATCAGGAGAAAAACAAATTGAAGTACTGAATGCTTGAATCAGTGCTTCAATTTTCAAACGATCATCTACAAACATGATCACGATTCATTTGAAAAAAATATTCACGCAGTCCCTTACAGCATCCACGCTCACTAGACAACCTTAAGATCAAATTAAAACTCCCTGAAAACAACCAGTATATGCTTGTTATTTTCTAGTTATATTTGTTCAATACTGGTATTAACAAGATCATAAAAATGGTGATACGTTTGGCGATAATACTTTCTTTATTAGGTTTCTTCCTTTCTGCTTGCGATCCGGTCCGCACTATCCAAGTCCAAACAAAGAAGGAAGATGCTCAAATTTTAATCTATTTAAAATCAACAGAAGGTAAACACGTTGGACTTTATTCCAAAAAAAATCCCATTCAAGTATCTGTAAATACCAACACGCAATTCAGTCAGCATTTTTCAATTGGGAAATGGGATGCAGCATCCATTCGATATTTATTGGTCAATCAAATTGATTCAATCGTCATTCACAAAAAAGGAAAGCAGCAATCTTATACCACCGCAGCAGCACTTCAAAAATATTTGGAAGCAAATCGAAAAACGTTTTCACAACATGTGATACAACTAAAGTAAATACAATTCACTTATTATAAACACAACGAATCGTTTAGTTTTCAACTAACAAAATTTTAAATCGAAAAATAAAATGAAACCGACATTTACAATAGGCCAAATTGAACAAGCACATCAAAAGGTGAAATCAGGTGTGGACTTTCCCAATTATATCCAAGCATTAAAAAATTTAGGCATCGCCCGTTTCGAGACCTGGCCAGCAGATAGCCATACCGTATATCAAGGGACAGATTCATACTGTAAAAGTAGTCCACCGCAATACACTGCCTTATCGATAGCGGCAGTATGTAATAAAACACAATTTTTGATGTACCTCAAACTACATCAACAAGGTCAAACAGATTATTATACGTTCTGTCAACGCTGTGCTGAAACAGGGATCAACAGTTGGGTAGTGTCTTTAAACGATATGACATGCACCTACTTTGACGTTAAAGGGCAAGCAATTTCAACGGAGCAGATACCGAATAAATAACATGGTAAAAATCTTAAGTGTAATCTTGGTACTGGGTAGTACAATCCTATGTCTTGGATGTGATCAAGCTACCGCAACGTATTCAAGGCTAGCAACAAATGGCCCGGTTGGTGATTCCGTGGCTCAACCTTACGATTCCACGACACGTACAATTCATGTTCTTGTTGCCTTATGTGACAATATCTATCAAGGCATTGTGCCTGTTCCCAAGGCAATCGGGAATGGTCAAGATCCAGCGAACAACCTTTATTGGGGCTGTGAATACGGTATTAAAACCTATTTTAATCGCAGTAAAGACTGGAAACTTTTAAAAAGAAATAAAGCAAATGGCGCAGTACTTGAACGTCTGATCTATAAACACACATCGGCGAATTATTATCTCGTTGCCGACGCTTATGATGGAAAAGAGATCAAGCTGTGCACAACTGATTTTCTACAAGGTCTTCATGGCCAGTTGAAGGACACACTGAAAGTAGATCATAAAACGATTGGAATAGCCGGAAATGCAACAGTTAACGCTTATATAGGGCATGATGGTCTGATGGATTTTCAACTCAGTCAACATTTCAAAAACCCGGATCATCAAAAACGAAACGCCATTATCTTAGCCTGCTACAGTAAAAAGTACTTTTCTCCACACATTGACAAAGAAACTGTAAACCCCATTCTTTGGACAAGTCATTTGATGTGCCCAGAAGCCTACAGTCTCCATGACGCATTAACAGGATATATAAACGGTGAAAGCAATGAACAAATTCAAGAAAGAGCAGCAAAAGCATATGCCAAACATCAAAAATGCAGTCTACGAGCCGCAAAGAACTTATTGATCACCAATTGGTGATCTAGTTATCTGCTACCTGCAAATTCCATCGTAAAATGATAATTTTCATCAATAGGAACAATCTTTCTATCAACTTTACGAAAGTCACGCGCCTGTTCCGTCCATAGAAAAGGGTAAAATGAAAATACTTGATTACCGTCTAATTTCTGTACATCTTCTGCCCATTCCTTCCATTTGAATGTTTCATAAAATTGACGGATGTCGCCTTTGAGTGTCCAATAAATAAAATCAGAATAACCGCATTCTAAGCTCTCCCATTGCAACGTATCCTGGGCAAAATAATAGACCTGCCCGATAGCATCCCCCAAAGTTCCAGCATTAATAGCATAATAGCCGCCCAAAACATCATCTGCAATAAGCAAAAATCCACCTTTCTCTCCTTCTTTGTCAAAACTTTTCCCCTTGTTCCATTCCATAATACCCCGATTCAACTTAACTGAGCCTGACCCCAAAATCCGTAGCCATCCACCATCGATCAATATCCCTCCCGTTTGATGTATAATAGCACCCATCGGAGATTTCGTTGTGATTTGAGCTCTTAGGAGCTCTTCATCTGCACGTTTGGGGTTTCGGGGTAACACCTCGTACCTGTTACTCGCTCCTTTCATCCATTCTTCGACTAGATTCCACCCTGAATCTGTCGGATTAATCAACTCATTTAGACTCTTCATTCCTACGCTTTATATTCAAAACAGACCGTCACGTCCCTTCCTTTTTTAACTATTGAAAAAAATAAACCATCTGTCTCGATTTGCCGAAATTACCATAATTCTTCCGGTCATCCAAATCACATAAGTTCGTTAAACAAAATTCAAAATAGCTCTTGCCCCACTTTGCCGACAAAACATATAAACCTTGATGCAATTTTCATTAAATTTAAACCATGCAACATGAATTAGAAAAACTTCGATACCCCATAGGCCGCTTCGCTGTGCCAGATATTATTGATAAGCAATTATTGAGCGATTGGATTAAAACAATAGCAGATTTTCCCATCCGACTAAAATCTGAAGTCAGTGACCTGACGGATATTGCCCTGGAGAAACGTTACCGTCCCGATGGCTGGACGATCAGACAAGTCGTACATCACTGTGCTGATAGCCATATGAATAGTTTTGTCCGCTTCAAATTAGCACTGACTGAAGATGATCCAACCATAAAGCTCTATGAAGAAAACCTATGGGCAGAACTTCCGGAGGCAAAACATAATCCAATAGACAGTTCACTAAAATTACTTGAAGGCCTACACCAACGCTGGGAGATCCTTTTAAAAAGCCTAAGTGACGAACAACTTGAACGGGCATTTATTCATCCTGTCACTAAACGATACATTTCACTTAAAGTAAATATTGGTCTATATGCATGGCACTGCAATCATCATTTGATGCACATCGTCAATGCAAAAAATAGATCAGTATAAGAGCGTGCATTTCTTTTCAGGGGCATTATTCACCAAAGGATTGATCTATGCTCCTGAAAATAACTAGCTGAAGCTACAAGGATAGTAACCACATCATAATGATGAAAGCACCCAAGGTAAGCCCTACGATGCCCGCAATAAAAAATATACGAAGGTAAAAACCAAAAGTTCTCGTCTTTTTCTGGATGATATGAATAATCCCTAGAATAAGGGAATAACTTAACCCTACTCCCAAAAAAACAATAAAGGCTAGGTCAACAACCAAACCGGAAAAATCTAAATTTGCGGAAGACAGCATCGTCGTGGTTATTTTTTCTTTTTAAATAGTTTACTAAAAAAGGACGAATGATTACTCCCTTCAGATTCGTTCTTAGCATTTGTACTGTTAATTTTCTCATCACTTTCCCAGCGCAATAAACTAGGCTCAATACCCAACTCATGCGCTCGTGCGAACTTCGACCAGAAAGCATGCTTTTCCCGATTCAAATAATCAGCATCATTTTTATAGTAATCCAACAAAATTTCTGTTGCTGATTCATAAACCCCATAGTCATTTGCCCGTTCAAAATAATGGATTGCTTTCTTACTGTCTTTTTTAAATTTAAGTCCAGCATGATACATCAGGCCATAATAGATATTGGAATAGCTATCAGCTTTATCTTTCTTCAAATAAACAAGTAGCCGATCATAATCTGCTAAGCTATAATAGATCGAAGCAATCTTACTATTACTTTCAACTAGCTTTATTTCTGCTTTTTTGTAATAATTCAAAGCTTTCTCCAAGTCTTCGTCAACATAAGTTCCACTAAAATAGAAGTATCCAAGGTTAGCTAATGCATATCCATTGCCGAGATCAGCACCTTTGCTATAGGCCTCAAATGCTTTTTTTAGATCCCGTTTATACCCTATTCCATACTGGTAGAGGTAGCCTATCGCATTCCAGGCAGCCGAGTAATCTTTTTCAGCAGATCGCTCATAGTTCTCAATTCCTTTTTTCAGATCGAGGAAACGATTCTCTTCACTATCGGTATCCGTGTAGATATTACCCAATTCATACATACTGCTTTCATTGTCCTGATTGGCGGAAAATGTAAAGTAACGGATCGCATTCACCAAATCGCCCTTCCGATAGCGCTCCAGAGCCATATGATATAGTGCAACTGGATCATATATAGATTCAAAATCTACTCCTCGATCTGATTTCCATGCTGTAAAAAAACGATCAAGAACCTCGAATTCTTTTCCTTTCAGCTTCCCCAACGCATTGATAAAATACCCATATTGATCTTGCGGTACTTCTTCCATCCCCTCATATCCTTTACTAAAAAGCTGCGTTCCGCGCAACAACATCAATTCCTGATAATGCCGTACACTACCACAAATAAAATCGAAGGATTCACTCAATTCCCTCCGATCCGTATCATAGTAATAATAGCTGTCAGTCTGATCCTGTAGGATAAAATAATCCATCAGTGCATGGTTGATTGTAATATAGCGAGCCGAAAGCGGGAGCAGCCAGCTTTTCGTCTCGCTATGGTAAATCCCTTTTTCGCCATCCGTCTGGATGATATAGCAATTATAGGCACCATTACCAAAGTCTGTACCACCCTGTATCGATTTAATGTTGACATCTTCCAGAAGAAAATGCTGACTAGCCAGATCATACAGAAAATAGTTATTGTCGGCAAGGTAGTATAATGCATTTAACCCATTGCTTGCATTAAGGATCGCAGCATCTTTTATCAGAAATGTACCATCTGGCTTATGGACTGATTTCCTTTTTTTATTGTTCAAATTGACAGCGTAAAAATCAAACAATAATTCGTTTAATACCCCTTCAGGATACTCTCCTAAAAGGATCCCATGGTTGGAATAATACTTCCGTCGTTTGCCACCAGGCAATTTTTGATAAATAAAACCACTGTAGTCGATTTCAAAAGGCTCATCGGATCCCGTCTTGTTTAAATGTTGCCCCCTTACCTCAATAATATAATATTTCCCTTCTTGTATTCCCTGATAATACCCATAGGCAAAATCCGCCATAACATCATAATCCAAAGGAATAATCAGGGTTCCATTTTCCACATCTACCAAGCCATGTTTACCCTGCAAGCTGACTTTTCCTACAGTCGTGCCACGTCCGGTTTGTACAGGCTCTGCGGATTCATAGACACAAGAGATTGTCTCTTCACCCTTTCGATTTAGATAGCCATATAACCCATCTTTCACTATAACAGCAAATCCCAGATAGTCAAAATCCCCAATAGCTTCGTAACACGGTTCAACTTTCACTTCGTCCTTTGCATTGCGTATTCCCCAAAGCCCATTTTCTTCAAAAAATTGGTTATCCAGGCTATCGATCGCCTCGCTATTCCACCAATTCAATCCGTAATTGCTCCATTCCGCTTCCAACATGGCTAGAAAGGAATCATTGCCCGAACGGCTTAAAACCGGATCAAGTTCAGATAACGACTGTTGTTCTATAGCTTTTTCGTAATAGAAATTCTTCTCATAAATTTCGGACACAAAGTCCTTGGCCTGTTGATTATGTTTAAGCTCAGACATATTAAAAACATCGCTCGCATTAATCTGGAAGCATGCAAATGGAAGTCCGTTCAAAAAATCGAACATCTTCTCAATGGCCGACATTGCATCGGAATTGGAGCTTAAGTTGTATTCATGAATAAGTAGATCGTAGAATTTCCGCAATTTTAGGATACCTGCTTCCTTGGCCGTATAAACTAAACCGCCCCTGTTTTTCGCATCTGCAGCAAACAATGGGAGCAGCAAATCTGGAAGCATATAGTTCCATTCCCCTAAATAAGGGTGAAAATAATCCTGGTCTTTCCTATCTGTATTATAAATATAAATTCGATGTGCCATATTCTTTTCTATTCTTCAATAGTTATTGCATTGTTTTTGGCAAAATCCAGCCAGGTGGCATATTTATCCGCATCTTTAAATTCTCCGGTTTTGTAATAATGCAAAAGACGATTTACCGCATACGCATAGACAGCATTTTCATTTGCTTGTTCGTAGTAGCGTAAGGCTTTTCCGATATGCTGTTTTACACCCCAGCCTTCTTCATACAGAATCCCATAATAGATTGCCGCATATTGTCCATCATTGTCCTTTTTTAAATAACGCAACAAATTAGCATAGTCTTTCTGTTGATAATAAATTTCCGCCACTTGGGCATCGTTTGTGATACCATCTTTTTCAGCTTGTTTATAATAATACAGCGCTTGAAGATAATCCTGTTCCAGGTGTTCACCGTTATAATACCAATTGGCAATATTGCTCATGGCCTGTGCTTCCCCCAATGCCGCTGCTTGTTGATAAGATTGCAGTGCTTTAGAAATATCAAGTGGTACACCAAAACCAGTGGCATAAATAAAGCCCAAATTTGTATAAGCCTGGGCATGGTTTTGCGCAATGGCCTGTTCATAGAGCCCGATGGCCTTAGGAATGTCCAGAAAGGCCTCATGGTCTGTGTCGCTATGGATATTCCCAAGCAAATACTGACAGTCTGCACTCCCTCGGTCCGCGCCTATAGTCAATAAAGCGATCGCTTCTGTCATCTTACCATCCCTATTTAGCTTCCTCGCTTTTTCATACAGCGTCTCGTTATCGAAATAGGATTCATACCCTGTACCTTTTCGTTTTGTCCACGCCTGATAGAATTGCACAAAATAACGTTGGTCGGCTCCCTGCAGATTATATCTATCGGCATACAAACGGCCAAATTCAGTTTCGGAGATTTCAACAATATTTCGTTTCAGATCAAGATAAAATAGCTTCTCCCCTTTAAATAAAAGCAATAATTCCCCTTCGTCACCCTCAGGGTGTGGGTCATGGATCGGCGCACTGACATAATCATAAACCGTACTATAGTTGTTTACTTTTGTATCAAAATAACGTATTCCTCCAGGCTCCTGAATCCGCATAAAGTCCAAATAGCAGTATTCGATTTTCTGGTAAGCTGCAGCAGGTTCGAGCAGCCATTGACCACGATGAGCATCATATATCCCTTGACAGTCCGCACAGATAACGACAAAGACGTCTTTTCGGTAATTTTTGATACTATCGACCAAAATTTTGTCAATATGGTGGTCGGTTAGACGATATAAATCATGTGCCAACGAGTAGATATACCATTGCTTATTTTTGAGGTAAGCCATACTACGATAATCATCCAGCACGATGATACGATCAATTTCTTCGTCAAGTACCGTACCTTCAGGTCTAATGATCGAAATTTTTCGTTGCAATTTATTGGGTTTGATCCAGAAGTAGCCGTTGGGAAGAGCTTGTAAGCTATCTTCAAGAAAACTTCCAAAATAGCTGCCATCCAAACAAAAGTATTTTCGTTTCATTGTACCTCTTTGACGGCAGTAAAAAAGTTTACTACTGTAATCATAGGCAAAAGGTTCAGCCGATGGTTCGGCAATAAGCGATGTTCCATCAGCAGTAAATAGAAAATAATCGTCCCCCTGCTTCGCATTTAAAAAATTCCGGGCAAACCAATCCAGTTCATCATAGATTGCTGGCAGTACAAGTTGTTTAGTCCCTATATTCAATACAGCACGCTTACCTTCTATCTCAATTTCCGCATAGTTAGCGGCATCTATGATACGCGCATCAAATGCTTCAACATACTGACAGCTTATGATTTCATTCCCCTGGTCATTGATGTAACCAAATAAGTGATCCCTTTCGACAAGAGCAATACCAGCTTCATTGAATTCGAATATTTCGTCATAATTTGCAGCCAGCAGGATATTCCCATGTGCGTCCTTTAATCCTTGTTTCCCATGTTTCTCGTAAACCTTGGGTTGCTCTTTCTCAAAAACATAGTCTTCCCAGACTCCCAAACCGTAATTTATCCATTCTGTCTCGAGCATTTCCAGAAAAGTTTCGTAGCCAGAACGTCTCAAGACCTCCTGCAATGGATCTAGACTTTGCTGCTCAAATGCTTGTTGGTAGCAGCCCCCTATATTCCTTATTTCATCAACCCAATCACTCGCCTGCTCCGCATGTTTCTCTAGACTCATATTGAAGACATCACGTCCATCAATCTGAAAGCTGTCGAATGGCAAGTTCTCCAAAAATGCAAACATTTTATTGACAGGTTCATTAAAGTTCCTTTTGTAATGCAATTGGTAAACACTCGCCAATAGGGTATAAAAATCGCGCAACCTAGCAATCCCATCTTCCCTATTAGCATAAAGCTGTGTACCTCTTGACCGGATAGTACTAGAAAATAAGGGAAGCATTAAAGGTGGAATTTCATAGTTCCACTCGGCCAGATATGCTTCAAACGTTTCTTTTGTCTTGGAATTGACATTATAGATATAAATGCGATGCGCCATTAATTTCCTATGCTAAGATCTTAAAACTCGTATTTACACAACTCATTGAAACAGTAAATACGATACTACGGCAGTAAAAATACAGCAATTCTTAAATAAACCACTTCGCTGAAAACAGGGATTTTTTCTCTTGCAGGATTTTACACAAAAACAATCAAATTATTAAATAGCCTTCACATCGGTGTCCTAATTTTCCGAAATAATAGCTACCCTATAAAACGCAGCACGTTTGTCGTCAGGTGCTCCGTAGAAAAAATTCCGGAAATATAACTGCTGATCATCTTTCCAAAAAATCTCCTTTAGGGTGCATAATTCAAAATTATCCACCCAGTCTAAAGGAATCTGTGCATAGGTCAGATAATTCCCATTTTCTTCCTTTTGCAAAAAATAGCTGGAACATTCTTGTCCGTTAAACATCCCATTCAACCTATATTTCTTATGCTTAGAGAAATAGACGTAGTCTAAATTGCCTATCTCTTCAATATGCCATTTGCCCTGGCGCAAATCGAGTGCTTGATCCGTCGTATGCCCCCCTTCCAATAGCAAAATCTCTTCGGATGGAAAATATTTAACAAATACATTCTCAAGGAGATCAATTGTACCGTCTGTTTTTCCGGCCTCTACTACTCGGCCATCATTGAATTTTACCTGAGCAAGTGAATTCCCCACCACTAAAGTATCGATTTCCATTGGTTTATCAGGAGAATAGCCTGCAAATTTGACTCTTCCCTGTAATAGCTTCTTCACTACATTTATATCACTGATGGAAGCAATGGTATCCCTATGGTAGTCAGCTTGTTCTTTTCCCTTAAAAAAACTGATGGAATCTATCTTATATATCCTAATCATTTTGTCCTGAAAGACAAGTGAATCAGTCGTTGGATTTTCCTTTGGGTTCACTTCCTTTGCCGGCACGGCTTCGGTTCTTTTCGCCTGATTTTGCTGACATGCTGTGCATAGCCACAAAACCAGCGTAAAGCCATAAAAATACACTTTATTCATAAATAATTCATCATTGAGATATTTCGATCTAATATAGTATTTCACGCGCAACTATTGATGAAAACTTAATCCAATAGCGGAGGTAATCAATATTTGCCGATCAGCCTTCAATAGTTAAGTGTATATTAGATCATTTATATTTAATAGATCCTTATCAGCATGAAATTATATCCAACAGTGCTAATGCTCGTACTCTCCCTGTCTGTGGTTAGCTGTCATCAGGAAAAGAAAGACGTAAAAGGTAAAACAGATTACGCAGATACAATGATGACAAAAACAAAACCTGAATTGGCAGCTATAGATTCCTTAAAACATTTTCACACTCTTTACCCCATTGACATATTAAAACCTGAAAGTAAGGATGTCTTTAAAAAGTATGGTATTGAATTCTCGGGCATCTGTTATAACTGTGACCTAGCAGAACTTAAGATCACAAAAGATCTGATTCAGTTCGTGAATGTATGCGATTCAAATGAAGTTTATCAAGTCAAGAAATTCAATTATGCCGTCAACGACTCTATCCTCCATGTAAAAACGGAACATAATGAGTTTATTTTTCAGAAGGTTGAGAAGGAACCGGTGTTTGAATTAAAAATCACAGGTGAACCATTTATCCTGAAAAACAAAAGAATAGCTAAATTTTACACACAGAAAGCATTAATTGAGCAATTTGAAGTGCATGACTGTGGCGACTTTCAGGGATAATATTTTATTAGAGGAATTCAAATCCCCCAAAATCATGCTGAATTTGGGGGATATAGCTATACCTATCAGATTTCGAAATAAAATCCTGCTTCCTTCAGTTCGTCGTATTTCATCCTATCAAAACTATATATCTTTGCCGAACGGGCATGTCGATCCTTTTGCATACCGCTATGGTCAATCAACAACCCCATACTTAGTATCTTTTTACGAAAATTCCCACGATCAATTGTACGTTGAAGGATCGTTTCGTACAAATTGTGTAGTTCAGGTAAAGTAAACTTCGTGGGTAGTAATTCAAATCCAATGGGTTGATAGCGGATTTTCCCCTTTAGGCGCTCGATCGCAACGGACAGTATCTGTTGATGATCAAATGCCAAAAGCGGCACCTCTTCCATGTCAAACCATTTCACCGCATCGATGTCAAGTCCAGCTTCTAAGGTATATGCTGTCGGTTTAACCAAAGCATAATAAGCAATGCTAATAACTCGACCACGAGGATCACGATTTAAGTCAGAGAATGTATAAAGCTGTTCAAGAAAGATATCGCAAAGTCCAGCTTCTTCCGACAATTTACGTAACGCACATGCATCCGCAGTTTCCTGTTCTTGGATAAAGCCACCGGGAAATGCCCATTTTCCTAAAAAGGGTTCGATCGCGCGTTTCGTCAACAGGATCTTAAGTTGATTTTTATCAAATCCAAAGATGACACAATCAACCGTCACTGCGGGTCTCGGGTATTCGTAAGTATATTTTTTGGAAGAATGGCCCATCATATTATAAAATTACCTCCACGGATTTTTTTAGCTGTATACCATATTTTTCTTGCAGCGATTCAAAAGCGGCTAATGTCGTCTCTTCAAAGCCTCCAATAGGTGACATGCAATCAGTCAGCAAAGTAATACGGGCAGTAATTTCTTTATCCTGTTCAAAATATTCCAATATCTGCATCGCGGATGACAAAACACAATGGCTTGAAGCCTGTCCCACGATATAAATAGCATCGTGAGCCCGAACTGCATCAAGCACCGCATGATTGACAAATCTATCGTCGTCATATTCGGCTTTGATAATACCATACATCTCGGTATAGGGATCTTGTCCTTTGTAGACCAATAAAGGTTTGGTCTGGCGCACAGCACTGTAAAAATAAAGCATATTGGTAAATTGGTTTTCCAATTGAGCTCCAAAACTACCCTCCAGGCAGTGGTAAGGCCAAATACACAATTCTTTTTTACCTGTGGCTGCTAGATTTTTAAGATAGGCCAAAGATTCTTTCAAATCATCTGCTTTGGCGACAGTCCAAATCCCAGCAATCACATCTTCGTAACGGATGATGGTAAAAGGTTGGGGGTGCCTACCTTCCTTGTCCACCCACCAGTCGGCATGGAAAATCTGTAGCAGCGAATGGCAGTCAAGACTACACATCACCTGTGTCAAAGAGGCCATATTGTTGTACATCCATTGGGTCAGCCGCTGCACATCAGCTTTCGAACCAGCCACAGGAAGGCTACCGATGGATTCCATAAAATCATTCTGTACGTCAATTGCCAAAAGCAGCGTTCGTTTTTTATCGGATGAAGCCGGCAAAATCTGCTCCTGCTCCGCCAAAGACAATATGTCCGGAATACGCCCTAATTTTTCGGAAGCAATATCCTTTACAGCAACGATCTGTTCATATCTTGTTTTCATCTTGCAGTCATTATATATGATATATCTTACTATTCATTCGATGTGGAGACATTACTCATTTAAGGTTTACTTCACCTGTTCTTGAGAATAAAATCTTAAACATAGATTGTTACATCAATCACCCTTTGAATGTTGGAATCGCAGCAAACTTATGTGCTGACTGTTGTTGACGTTTGCGGATAAGTTCATCAATTGTTGGATCTTCTGAAGTTCCTGTGAGAATAAATGCATCAATCTGTGCATAGCTCATACCTAATTCATCTTCATCCGTCTGCCCTTCCCACAATCCTGCCGATGGGCTTTTCTGTTGAATGGATTCAGGAACACCAAGGTATTTTGCCAATGTGTATACTTCCTGTTTCGTTACCAATGCCAATGGGTTCAGGTCATAAGCGCCATCACCCCATTTTGTGAAGTACCCAACTGTTGCTTCGGCCATATTGCCTGTACCGATAACAAAGCGGCTACCTAATTGCGCGAACTGATAGAGATAAGTCATACGCACGCGCGGTCGGATATTGGCTAAGCTCAGTACACGATTGGATTCCGTTGAAATAGCAGTATAAGCCTCGTTGTTAATTGTCAATGCATCTACAGCTGGCTGAATATCAAAGATATGATAGGGAAAATCAAATTTAGCAATCAGTTCCATTGCGTGCGCATAGCTCTTGCTATTGTTCATATCACTGCCATAAGGCATCATGACCAAATGAACATCTACTTTAGCCAAGTGACATAAGCAGGCAACTACACTACAATCGATACCACCACTCATCCCGAGAACCAGACCTTGACGGTGCGCCGAGTTCACCTGCCCCGCAATCCAAGATGCCATTTGTTGTGCATACTGTTCAACGTTTTCATCATTGATGAAAAACGGTTTTCTTAATTTATTTTCCATAGACTCGAATTGATTCTGTTTTCAATCTGTTTCTTATTTCATTAAAGTTATCTGTGCTGCTGAATATACCATTCGCATAACATTCTTTGAGCAAATTATTATCTTTCAATAGCGCAACGGTGGTTGGATTAAGATCGTCGATCAGGTGAAAATCGTTATTCTCAAATACAACAGCTACAATTCCCCGCTGGGATTTCTTAAAATTTCCGGTGTCTGTTGCAGGCCTTTTCTGGATCGCTTTAAACTGACCGTCGACAATTTCCGCTGTTCCCTTTAAGGCAAAGCCAAAAGTATCGCGTGTCACATACTGATACGTATATGATCCTATGCCCAGAATCACATTGGTTGATGCAAATCCCTTATCCATTAAGCCTTGACAGATCTTTTCTGCACGCTCCACTGTAATGGAATCACCATACACAACACCGATATGAGTATCAAGCTCCCTAAAGCCTTTTGCATTGATCGTACCCCCAAAAAGCTCAAATAAACGTTCGACAATACCCTTTTGAACAGTTTGGAGATCCGCTTCCTGGTCCCCGCAGATAATCTTGACAGGATCACCACTATCGGGTCGAATAACCACTTTCCCATCTCTTGCCAGGATAAGATCTTTCAGTTGCGGCAATACATGGTCTACCACATGCCATAGATCATAGGTATCGGATACGATAGAGATATTTCCACTTGGATATACCTCAGTAATTAAATGCTGGAAAGCTTCAAGCTCCCGTTCCCCATAAGAGCACATCACACTATGTTCTGTCGAAGGCGTGTACATCATCACATCCCCTGTTGCCCCATAATACGTTTTAAGATATTCTCTGACGGAAAGCGTTGCAGAAACACCGAAGCTAAGTAAATGTCCACCCGCGGTGCGATAAGCTGTTTCTGGAGCCCCCATACCCCGCATGGAAAAATCTCCTGCTTGCGTAAATACCTTATTGACATCTCCTGTTTTTTCGGCAAAACCGGTCAGTAACCTTTGATATTGATCAGCAATCGTTGCTGCTGTCATCGGAGACCAAATATAGGCCGAGAGTTGTGTTTCAAGATACCCAGGCAGCCAAAAGAAATCAGGATGCGTATTCTCAATCGTAAACATCGGAACACCTATGGGTACTAAGCTTCCTTCTTTCAAGGCCTTTACCCTAATGGGCAGATAACCTAGTCGATGTAAATCACGTATATGCTGTGACTGATGTGTCGTAGCAAAATTAGCATTGGTTTTCGCAAACACTTCACGGATAGCTTCTTCATAGTCTGCAACAACAGTATCCTCGGGCTGGGCGAAAAAATAGTCATTAAAAGAATTCGTCAGCTCGGCCAGGGCTCCTTGTAGACCAAAAAAGACCACATGACTTATTCCTGCTATCCGAGACATCCGGGGAGTCCAGGTTTCGTACACCCATTCCGTATGTACCGGATACTGATCCTTATGGCACAATTTATAACCGTCTGTCCAGAGAATCGGATTTTTGCTCATTGCTCTACACATAGCTTTCAGTTGTTAAGTTGATATAATTTAATTTTGGATGTGTTGTATTCATCATAGAGTCTGTTGTAAACACCCGGTCAATCGGCGAGTCCTCATTCAGCAGAGCGCCCTTAAAAATCCTTGGCTCACAATGTGTCACCAATAAATAAATCTCGCTGGCTCCCATCTCCTTCAGTATATTACCTGCCCACAAAAAAGTACCGCCTGCTGAACATAAATCATCGACAATAATGCATTTGACACCTGCCATCATATCGCCAGTTTTTAACTCCATTGCCTCAATACGACCAGTTTGTGGATTTCTCTTTTTCTCAAAAACACAGACATTTTGGTAACCACTATTTAAATAACGTGCCGCAGCCCCTTTATCTGGAAAAACAATGCGATCGTTGTCTGAAAATTGAAGTTTTTCCATCAGTTGCGGAAGCCAATCAAGTGCCGGATAGATTGCAGTACTATTTTCCAATAAGCTTAAGGTCGTTTCCGAATGTGGTTCAACAACATAAACTTGATCGAAATGCAGATTATTAATAAATGCCGCCACATATTTCAAGGTAAACAGATCACCATCAATTTTGCGATCCATTCGACTATAAGGCATATAACGAATCAACAATCTACAGCTTGCCTCGGCCTCGTCAAGTCTATTCTTAACAAAAAACAAACGGATCAAATCGCCATCTTCCTGATAAGTAAACTCTAGAAGATTATCTGCCGCGATCAACTGATCAAAATCTTTCACTTTGGTTTCCCCATTTGGAAACTGTTCGGTGATTATCTGCTGTTTATTTAATACAATCATAGTTTTGTGTTTTACCTCACTTCTATTGAGTACTTTATACTCAACAAAGATGGTTATTATTTTCATTTAAACAAAGAACATTGAGTACTTTTTACTCAATAAATTCAAATAAAATCACAAAGCGCTGATTATAAACAAAATATTTCTTTCAATAAAAACATCCAATTAATTAAAAATGTCAAATCCCCCCGTCTTAAAATCTTTCAGCTACACCGATGATACCTGTAATTTACTGAAGATAAAAGCAATAAAATTATACAGAAAACATCAGAAAATTAGCTGAATACAGGGATAGTATCTTTGATTTAAAACCTGATCTTTGTCTTTATGACAAACAGTCCAAACGGATTGATGCATAGATTTGCGAACGATAAGAATAGAATATTCCCATGAATGTATTAAATTTAATCAAGCAGGATCTTGAAATCATTTTACAAACCGAATATCAGGATATCGTACAACTTGTCGACGATTATCAGGACGTTTCGATTGGTGAGCAAAATCAGGAAGCTTTATATGCCTACAATTTGCTCTATATGAATATACACTCCTTATCAGAACAGGAATACCTTGATGCTTTTCATCGATTGGGTGAAAAATATCCAAATTATGGTCTTGCAGGAGATAATGACCACAACAATTCAATCGCTGAGCTCGCAAGATTGAAATATGCGCTCAATCAACTGTGTTTACAGACCAAAGAGGGACAATATTTACTACAACTCAAGCTTGACAGCATTGACCTGGACACACAAGTCTACCATAAAATGCTTGAATTGTCAACGAATCCAGCTATTCAAATTGAAATCGACCGACTGGAATCTGATTCTTTTAAACTAACGGAAGAAATCAATGCTTTTCTGGCCCAATATGATGATGAATAAACAATACATGATCCAAAAATCAATGGTATTATTCCGATGGTATATATACAGCTTTTTAATTATTTTTTGTCTATTATTTGTCTCTAAAAATACAAAGGCGGCATTTACACAACAGGCTCAACAATCCGAATTCAGCCCCTATTCGATCAGTGATACGGGACATCTACATTATAATTTGCAGGTAAATGACAGCAGCTTCCTGGCTATCGAACTCAATCTCCATCACTTATTTCCTTACACAACGGTTGAGAGCCTTCGTTTGAAGCGATACGAATTAACCCCTACTGATCTTAACATAGCTAGCTACGGGAGCGTTCCAATTTCTGTCCGCTATCAGCTCATCAATGGTGAACTCAAGATTTCGGATAGTACAAACTGGCCAGGTAATCTTACATTAACCAGCGATTTGTTCACCTTGAGCTTTATTAGGAAACTGACATCACTATTTGCTACAAACGATTTAAATCAATTGAAACAACTTACCTGGCAAGCCATACCGAAAGAAAATATACTCTTGTTTTTAAGCCAGTTAAATGACTTTTCCAGTGTAGAGGAATTTAGTTACAATGCAATCCACAATATTTTAGCCAGTAAAAACTATGCTGTTGCAAAGTTTTTCTACACTTCATTTCTAACAGGGAACAAACAATTTAACGATTTCGAATTACTAAAAATAGCCATCGAACAGGCTGATATAGATTTTATACGAAATACATCCTTAAACAGTTTAAATATATTAGGGGTGGACGAAGTTAAATTTGACTATTACTTTACGCAATGTACTTTGCTTGGCAAAGCTATACAATTAAAAAACAAGGCCATTGTAAGCTATCTTTTGGATCGTGGTGCTTTGACAGAAAAAGTTTACAAAGACCAATCAGAAACACTGTCTGCGCTTCAGCTTGCACAAAAGCTAAAAGCAAAGAAACTATTTAATCTTTTTAAATAGCGTAATGAAAATTCATCATTTCAGTATACTAACACCCACGGAAATCACGTTATCAAAAACAAAACTATGTATCTAAACCCGTATATTTCGCTAGCTTACGATCACGTTGTTGAATTAAACGGGGATAATAGGCCTTAGGATCATATTTTTAACGCTTTAACCCATGAAAAAAATAGCTTTATTTACCTTACTCCTTATTTGTAGCTTACTGCTCGGAGGCGCTTATTTCCAGTTAAATGAAACGAAGGCTAAAACGAGACCTAGTGAAAAAAGTAACATTGATCGGGCCATACTACCGGTATTGAAAGATGGAGACATGATTTTTCAGTCGTCAATCTCTCCTCAGTGTAAAGCTGTGCAATTGGCGACTCACTCACCTTATTCCCACTGTGGTCTGATTTTTCATGAGCAAGGAAAACCTTATGTGCTGGAAGCACTACAACCAGTGACCGTAACTAGCCTGACAGATTGGATCGCAAGAGGAAAGAATAAACACTATGTGATCAAACGACTTAAAAACGCTGATAAAATACTTTCCACCTCGGTGTTGGCAAAAATGAAGAAGATCGGTGAAGAATTCCGGGGAAAAGATTATGACGCCACTTTTGAATGGTCAGACAACAGAATTTATTGTTCAGAATTGATCTGGAAAATCTACCAACGTGGTGCTGGAGTTCAAGTCGGTAAGTTAGAAAAATTAAAAGATTTTGATCTGAGCAGCGCCGAGGTCAAAAGTAAACTAAAAGAACGCTACGGTAATCAAATTCCTTTGGAAGAGACAGTTATTTCACCAGCGTCGATTTTTAATAGTGATATTTTAACAACGGTAACAAGTAACTAGAGACTTGCAAACAGATTTACGATCTCCCCTCATTATTTATTTTTTTAGTTTAACTGAAGCACCCTCAGCTAGTTTACTCTGTTCAGCGGCATCAATAAATGCACATATTGCCAAGGTTTCCTTCTCATCAACTGGACTTACCTCTGTCAGAAAAAAGGGAAGTATATGATCCAACAAAGGACCATACCCCATGAACTGCCCCAAATGAATGATTTGATCTTTCAAAAAAACTGTCCCTCCAAAATCATCCTTGCCTGTACGAATACCGCGAACTGAGGCAATCCTACCATCGTCCCATTGACCGATGTACATTGAGGTTCCTTGTTCCTGTACCGTTCGAACCGTTGTACAATCAGGTCCCATTAAAGCAAACAACATTTCCACCCCATGAATTCCGTACCAATATAGATCTTTGTGTGAAGGATCCGTCACTGCAGGACTATACACATCTGCACCTATGACTTTATTTTTATCAATATCCTGCAAGCCGACAATATAACGTAGTGAACTTGACGAGAAAACAGGACATCGGTGTACCCGGGCAGCAGCCATGATTTTTAGTGCATCCTCATACGAATTGGCAATAGGTTTATCTATAAATAAAGGTTTTCTGGCCTGAATTACTTCAAGGGCCTGTTGTAAATGCAAGTTACCATCGTTGGTTTCCAAAAACACATAATCAACCTGTTTGAGCAACTGTTCAATACTGGAAACAATCGAGACACCATAAGACTGGATTTCAGTGGTGAACTTAGGAATGCGTTCCATACTAAGGCCAATTGTTTTACTCCCATAGGGATAGGCCGCAACCACCGAAAATTGCCCATATAGACTATCTGAGGTGGCCGTATTAATTGCTTTGGTAAACGCAATTGCGTGCGTACTGTCTAATCCAATAATCCCAATTTTTTTCTTGTCTCGTGTAAGCGATATGGGATCAACATGAAGTGGCGAAAGTATCGCTTTCGTAGGAAAGGATACTCCCAAAGTAAGTACCGAAAGTAAAAAGTTCTTCCTATCCATTAGACTCATTCACTAAAGAAATGGCGCTATTCACCAGCACTGCAATCCCTGTTTTAAAAGCCTGCTCATCGAGATTGAACTGTGGATTATGGAGTCCATATTGTGTAGCACTATCGGTATTGCTTGTTCCCACCAGCATGAACAAAGCCGGATATTTATACCCGTAGTACGCAAAATCCTCTGCTGCCATCCAGATATCCAAATCTTGGATAACCTCATTACCCATACTTGTTTGTAGGCAGTTTTTTACGTGTTGGGTCAATTCAGGATCATTGTTCAATGCAGGATAACCATGCCGTACTTCTAGATCAACTGTAGCCCCAAGTGCTGTCGGCAATGTCCTTGCAATTTCAGCTACTGTCTCTAAGGCTTCTTGTCGCCAGGTTTCATCCAATGTGCGAAATGTACCCGCCAACTTGACTTCCTCTGGGATGACATTTGCTGCCCCTGCACCGATAAAGCGGCCAAAAGTTAATACTGAAGGAATATCCGGATTTGCTTTACGACTGACGACTTGCTGTAAGCTGGTAAGCAGTTGAGCCGCGATCATAATCGGATCTATGGCACGATGAGGTTCAGCCGCATGACCACCACGTCCTTTGATCGTTATGTAGAACTCATCACTTGAAGCCATAAATCTTCCCGCACGCAAACCTATTTTTCCTAGTGGAACGCGGGGACTGACATGCATTCCCAAAATAGCTTTTATCCTTCCGCCAAAAGACTCCAATATACCAGACTCCAAAATCTGGATCGCCCCACCGGGAATTTTTTCCTCGGCAGGCTGAAACAACAGTATAATTTTCCCGGCGAAATCAGCTTTATATGACTTTAGGATAGCCGCCACCCCCAATAAATTTGCCGTATGGAAATCATGTCCACAGGCATGCATAACACCTTCATTTATCGATTTATAATCCACTTGATTCTGCTCATAAATCGGTAACGCATCAATATCCGCCCTCAATACAACGATATTATCGCTTGCTGATTTTTCGCCCTGCAGAATCGCCACCACACCCGTATTCGCTACAACTTCAAACGGTATACCGAGCACAGTTAGTTGTTCTTGAATATAGGCACTCGTTTCGTATTCCTGAAAAGATAATTCAGGATACTGATGGATATGACGACGGATTTCGACAAGCTTTGGAAAAACAGCTTCTATTTCGGACTTTAATTTAAACAACAAATGACTCATCAGCAGTATATTATTTTAGAAAAAAAATATATAAACGACGCTTTTACACAAATCGTCCAACAAGTTAAGCTAAAAATAGCGCACATAAAAATACAGCACCATAACTGTAATTATTAACCACCAAAGCGTGGGATTCCGAAGGCCACGATAAGCCGCACGGTCAGCTACCGGCATCTGGAGAGATTCACGGGTTAATATCAAATTTTTCAATTGCCCATCTGGGACTGCCGGTGTCAATAAACTGACCAATACACAGGCGATCATACAGGTCCAGAACACGATGCCTGTCCGATTGAAAAATGGCATTTCTGGAAGAACATATTCCAACAGCAGTGACAGGGGGATCGTCAACAACCCTGCTGTTAATGCTCCCTGTGCAGTTGTCCGCTTCCAAAAGACTCCCATGAGAAACATGGTCGCTATACCTGGTGTAAATAAACCATACAAGTTCATGAGGTAAAGAAATACAGGCTTATCCGAATAACTAATCAATACCACTGCACTCATGATCCCAAGTACGATAATGACTACACCAGCGCGTTTACCAAAACGGATTGCCTGATCGTCACGCGCATTTTTATTAATATATTGACTATAAATATCTACGGTAAGTATGGTGGTACAGGAATTTATCGCCCCCGAAATGTGCGACATAATCGCCGAGATCAGACCTGCCATAACCAGGCCAACCAAGCCCTTAGGCAATAAGGTTTCTACCAATGTCGCAAATAAAAGATCTGGCTGATCTAAGTGCGGTAAAAACTTGGGTGCTACCAAAGCTGGGATCGTGATGATGAGCGGAACCAAAAATTTGAGATAGTCACCAAAAATAACTCCCATACGACCGTGCCATTCATTTTTTGCCGCTAATACACGTTGAACGATAAATTGATTGGTAGCACAATAGAAGACGCTGATACACAAAAGTCCACCTAAGTACATCGTCCAAGGAAAGTCAGGATCAGAGGCCGGGTAAAACATTTTCCAATCTTTGGACGATTCTACCACAGACTGAAATCCTCCTGCGGCATTGATCGTAGCAAAGGTCAGAACGATACCGCCAAGCACCAAAATAACGAGCTGTACCATCTCCGTCCATATAACAGCTTTTAATCCCCCCAATACCGTATAGAGCCCCGTTAAAATCGCCATTCCGAAAATGCTATAGAGGATAGGTATACCGAATAAAGCATGCAAAGAGAGTCCTCCCAAATAGAGAACCGCACCGATCTCAACAAATACATAGGTAAACAAAATCAATATCGCATAGAGTACCCGCGTTGCATTTCCGTATCTCTTTTCAAGGTATTCGGGGATCGTATAAAAGCCATTGCGTATGTAAAATGGCAGAAATATCCAGAGCAACGCATTAAAGCCAATCAATATCGCTCCCCATTCCAGGGTGATGGCCACAAAACCACGGCTATAAGCGGCCCCCATCGCACCAACAAGATGATGGCTACTGATATTTGCAGCAATAATACTCCCGCCAATCATCCACCAAGGAAGCTTATCTCCGGCCAAAAAATAGTCGCGTTTAGAAGAAGAACTCTTTTTTGAAGCGTACAGCCCTAATACAACGATACCGATTATGTATACCGCAAAAATAATGACATCAATCCAATCTAGCTTCATCGGTCAGTAATGTTTGAATTCCTAATTTCGTTTCTTCAATAAGTATTTCGAGACTACCTCGTTCATAAGGACTCTGCCATACAGCATAGATATCTTTATCATAGCGATGTGCTGGTGCGAGATATCCTACATAACCATTGGCTATGTTGATAAAGACAATCGTATGGTTGGGAAATTCAGCTCTTATTGTTGACTGATAACAAGAGTATGCCTCATTCGCCTGAGCAACCAAAACCGCATTGCCCATTTTCCAAAGCCATACCGGAATACTTGCCTCCCGTTGGTCAGCAATCGTTTTCCGCGTATTATATTTTCTCCAAAGACGATCTTTCATCACCCGATCAGTGCATTTTTCGTATTCTTCTAAAATAGCTTCAGGACTTGGCAATTTTTTATAGGGTACTTTTACAATCCGTACAAGCTGTTTAAATTCAGTTGATACGGCCTGTTTTTGAAAGTTCCAACAGGCTAAAGGCGCCCCTGAAATTAAAGCCTTTTCAAAAACCCAGCATTGATCGACATGATTCTCCTGCGATAAGGTTGCAAGTACAGCATACCCCAGTTGGCGGCCATTGGCTTCAACCAAAGCCGGATCTTTAACATATTGACGTTTGGGCGCCAAATCACCAGATGCTCCCTGCAGGAACAAGCAGGGAATATTCAACGTAGTTTCTACCGTACGGCGCATTTCCCCAACGAAATCGGGTGAAAGTAAATCATTCTCATGTGCAAAACTCGTCGGATGACAGGCATAATTGCAGATAACAGCTTTCCGTGTTTCCATATCATCATATACCTGTCCCAGTAATAAGGTATGATCCGCTCGTTCTAAGGGATTAAACCCGATCAGATATTGGCCATCCATCTCCAGATCGCGATTGCAGGCCAAATCACAAACACCATAGTTCCAATGGAGGCTTCCCGCAAACAGCTCGTTTTTTGCCTGCTCTATACAACATATTGCTTGCGTTTTTATGAACTCCAGGTAGGACGGAATTAACTCTCCCCCTGCCTGCTGTATATCTGTTGAACAAATACTTGGTCCCGCATGTGTATGTGAGAGGGTAAAAATTAGTTGCGATTCATCCAAATTGAAATGATCTAGCAGGGCAAATCGCAGCGTTCGCTCATCTTCAGCGTTCTTCCACCAACCTAGATCAGCAGTCAATATAACAGCTTCTCCCCCATCAATAGGCACCATATAAAGGCAATGCATCAATAAGGATTGGTGTATACCAACAGCCTGGTCAAAAGTAGCAGCACCCCAGTTACGTGAATAAATTCCCAGCGGTGGTGTAATATCACATTGGCTCAGTCCAAATTTTGCACGCAAACTTCCTTTCGTTTCTTTTCTTACGTCCTTTTGTTCCATCGTTTATGGTCTAATTAATGAAAGGCCACCATCCAGTACAATACTGGTTCCCGTCATGTGCCTACAATCGTATGAACATATCCAAAGTACCTGTCGTGCAATCTCTTCTGCCTCAAGGATCATCCCCAAGGGTACTACTGCCGCCGCTTTTTCTTGCAAAAGGGCATCCTTTGACCAAACCACTTTACTCAAGCCCGCATTGACATAACCGGGAGCGATTTCGTTGACACGAATTCCATCAGCAGCATATTCGAGTGCCATTGCCTGGCAGAGCATACGGAGTCCTGCTTTGGAAACACAGTAGGCAGGTAAGTTCTGATGCACCGCATGCCCGGCCCAACTACCAAGAAGAACAATATTCCCCCGAACCCCAGTTTTGACAAAAGATTTCGCACAAGCGTTGGCCAGAAAAAAAGCACCGTCCAGATTGACAGCCATTTCATTCTTCCATTCTGCATTGCTCAGCTCCCTAAAATTTTTTATCGTCACGCAAGCGGCATTGGCAATACAAATTGATAATACCCCAAACTCCTGCTCCTTACGGGCAACCCACGATTCCACCTGATCAGCATGCGCAATATCGACCTGATCGTAATAGATCCGGGGCTGGGAGCCAGCTAGCAAGGCCCATTTTTCTTTCGCAACGACTGCTTCAAAGCGATCCCCAATACAGACTATTGCTTCCGCATCAAGAAAAGCTTCCGCCATTGCACGACCGATATCCCCAAGTCCACCACTGATTAAAACTACTTTGTTTTTATATTCTGCTCTCATATCGACTTAAAAACTACCAGTCACCTACACTTCCATCTTTATAAAATGTGCGCTGTAAAATTTCCTGTTGGAATGGGTGCTTTTTCACCTCTTCTTCATTAATTTCAATCCCTAGGCCTGCACCTGTGTTTGGAAGAACAATGCGGCCTTTTTCCTGTACCGTAAACCCTTCACGTACGACATCTTGCCGCCATTCAACATCTCTATGCACGCTTTCACAAATAATATAAGAAGGAGTTGCAAAACCCAATTCAATTGAAGCAGCTGTACTTACAGGTCCCTGAGGATTATGAGGCGCCATAGACACCCGATAGGCATCCGCCAAAGCAGCAATTTTGCGAGCCTCAGATAGTCCACCACAATGTGTAATATCTGGCTGAATAACACTTACAGCACGTTTCTCCAGCATATCTCTAAATGCATGAACACCAATCAGACGTTCACCGGATGCAATAGGCGTTGCTACCGACCGTTGAATAAGCGCAATATCTTCCATTGTTTCAGGCCAGCATGGTTCTTCAAAAAAATACAGACCATAAGGTTCCAAGGCTTTAGCAAACTGCATTCCCATCCGTGGACTAGGACGCGCATGACAGTCTACCATAATATCAATATCATCCCCAACAGCTTCACGCATCGCTTTCACACAGGCTTCCGCATATTTAATCGGACGAAACCCTTCTAAGGACATTGTTTCTGGGACAGCCATCGATTTAAAGGCGGTAAATCCTTCCTCTACAGCCTTCAAGGCAAGATCACCAAAACGTTTGGCATCGTCTGGTGCGGTCTCATAAAAATCTTCCATACGACCACCGCCTAAATGACAATAAAGACGAATATAGTCCCGTACCCGGCCACCCCACAGTTCATGACAGGGAACATTGTGAATTTTACCTAAAATATCCCACAAAGCGATATCAATCCCACTGATCGCCGTTCCACGGACAATTCCGTTCCCATGCCAAAAATGTTGACGATACATCATCTGCCATAAGTATTCTATACGCCGAGGGTCTTCACCGATCAACAGCTGAGAAATGTCTTTAATTGCCCCCACGACACTATGTGTATGCCACTCTAGGGTCGCCTCACCCCAGCCCCAAAGTCCAGGTTGATCCGTTACAACTTTAACAAAAATCCAATTACGCATGCGCGCATGGCACACAAAGGTTTCTATAGCGGTTATTTTCATAGTTAGGATTACAAATTTTTTATTACACGTAATGTCGCTTCCAGGGTCCGGTCAATATCATCTTCCGTATGCGCAAAAGAAATACTCCCTTGTTTAATCGCAGCCGGGAAATTAAAGATGCCTTCTTTGATGAGATTCTTGCGGTATTGAATGTCCAATTCGAAATTATGATTGTCCAGAATATCATGAAAATTGAGCGGTGCATGATCCATAAAGTAAGTACAGAAGGCCGAACCTTGACGAGCCACATAAAATGGTACTCCTAATTTAGGAAATATTTCCTGATATCCCCGTTCCAAACGCGCTCCTAGATTTTCTACATGTTTATACACCTGGTGCTCAGGACTGGAAAGTTTTTTTAATGTCGCTATTGCCGCAGCTGTCGTCAGCGGAAAAGCATTGAATGTACCAGCGATCATCACCCTTTTGCTTTTATCTGGATCTACAAAATAATCCATGTACTTTTTCTTTCCGGCGATTACACCCAAAGGATAACCATTTGCCACCGCCTTTCCAAATGTAGAAAGATCCGGCTGAACACCACAGATGGATTGATACCCCCCCAGAGCATGTCTGAAACCAGTCTTAACTTCATCAAATATCAATAGAAAACCCTGTTCATCTGCAAGCCTACGCAGCCCTTCCAGGTAGCCCGCCTGTGGTTTAACAATACCAATATTTTGCAAAATAGGTTCTAACAAAATACAGGCGACCTGATACTTCTGTACCACATAAAGTACACTATCCAAATCATTGTAATTGATAACGTGCACTAAATCACTGTGATTTTTGGGAACTCCGGCGCTCAATGAATCAAATGGATATTCGCCGGGACGTTGATAAGATCCTACATCGGCTTTCTGACTAATTACATTGCAGGCCACATCATTATGCCAGCCGTTGTATCCGCCTTGCATGACAATAATATGATCCCGTCCGGTCACCGCACGAGCTATACGAATCGCATGATAGGTCGCTTCGGATCCGGTAGTCGTAATCTGTACACTTTCAGCATTTGGTACCGAAGCACAGAATAATTCTGCGAACTCCCCTTCCAATAATGTAGGACCTGCTCCCATCAAAACCTGCTGTTCCTGTAGTGTTTTCAATACTGCTGCATTGACATCAGGATCATTGTGACCAAGAAAGGAAGCTGCAAACCCAGCCTGATAATCGATATAGCTATTTCCATCGATATCCTCCACATGGCTCCCCTCTCCCCTTACGAAGCAGATATTCGGATCCGACTTTCTGTTCAACGACACCACACCTCCTGGTATCCATTTTGCATTCTCGCGCAGTATTGCGGCTGATCTTTCGTTTTCTTGCATGCCTATTAAAAGTTTTGCTTTTATTATTGTTATAATTGGGGTGATTACACATCATTGTAAAGAATAATTGTGCAATCTTGTATTTAATACCTCTTATTTTATGTATACCAAATTACAATATTTTTGTATACATTTAAAATATATTTTAAAATAATTCTAATGAATATACTTATTGACGGCCTCAACTTTCCAGAAGGCCCTGCTTTTGACCAACAAGGAAACATCTGGCTAGTCGAAAAAGAAAGTGGCAACCTCATCCACTACCGGAACGGACAGTATAAGCGCATCCCGGTGGACGGCCACCCCAACGGAATCGCAATTGCTTCGGATCAAACAATCTGGTTTTGTGATGCACAACACAACAGCATTCGCTGCTACGACCCTATAAACAACAGCTGCAAAACAATCGCGAATCAACTAAATGGCAGACCATTAAAGATGCCGAACGACCTCTGTTTCGATACTGTAGGCAACCTATTATTCACCTGCCCTGGCAGTGAATTAACAGACGGAACTGGTTATATCTGTTGTCTAAAGACAGACGGAAGCCTCCATAATATCCACCAGAACATGTATTATCCAAATGGACTGGCTTTTGCACCGAAAAGCAGCACACTGTTTGTTGCCGAAACTGGCAGCAAATGGATCTGGAAAATGCAATGGAATAGCGCTAAATGTCAAATAGATTCAATTGAAAAATTTGTAGCAGCAGGCGGCCAGGTCGGCCCCGATGGCATTGCTTTTGATGAAGATGGCAATTTATTGATCGCACTATATGGATCGCAGCAGGTTTTAATCCTCAGTCAAACGGGCGAAGTTCTTGAAAGAATTCAGACAGTAGGAACAAACCCTACCAACTGTGCCATAGCTCCCTCAGGAACAATGGGGTTAATAGTTACTGAAGCAGAAAAAGGGCAATTACTCCAGTTAAATTATACAAAAAAGGGGATATTATAATATCCCCTACATTCGAGTATTTTCTTATCATCTCCCTTATACGAGCTCAAGCGCCTCCTGTTCCCCACGATCGAGATGATGAACCAGGGTCTCATAAGCTTTATTCCAGTCATTGGCTTTTAACGCATCCACAATGGCACGATGCTCCTTTTCCGTATCCAAATAATCCTCCATCTGCCCTAGAATAGCACCCAATTTCATGTGAAATAAAGGGATATTACTATTTTTATAGATAGCAATCAACCTTGAATTGCAGGTTCCTTCAATAATCCGCTCATGAAAGCGAACATCAGCTTCACAAGCCCCACCATAATATCCTTTATTGACCATATCAGAAAAATCATTACAGATCAACTCCAGGTCATTAATTAATTCTGCATTCTTTTTTGAAAATAATATCTTTAGCGCGCCAACTTCAAGCAACTCGCGGAGTTCACGAATATCCCGCACATCATCGACGGTCATTTTTTTGACAAAACACCCGCCCTTTTCACCGAATTCAACTAGACTTTCGCCCGCCAAACGCATAAACGCTTCGCGTACAGCAACCCTACTCACAGCCAACTTGTCGGCCCAAGCGCTCTCAACCAACCTCGCCCCACCAGCCAATTGGCTTGATAAAATTTTCTTACGGACTTCTGAATAAACCTTATTGGCAAGCGAATCCTCTTTCATATTGTATACAATTTTCTACAAAAATAAGAATACAAAATCATTTAAAAAACTTAAACAATATATTCCTTTATTAAAACGCTCCTTCACGGGCACCATACTGTCTCCCCGGTGATAAATAGAATAGTTCTGCCTTAGATTTCCAACTGGTCGTATGATTCCCCTTAAGGATATTTATATTAAAGCTACTATTTTTTGATGGATTTTTCACATTCCAAAATCCATCTCTCAACCCGACAACGGTAACCTCATATTCTTGATCAGCAGGCACAGCAATTTCAATCGCCTGATCAAGATATCGGTCCGGCTTAGTCACAACCAGTATACGATCCGCTATGCGGACCAAATAATAATTCTCTTTCTCCTCGTACTGCACCTGTAATTTAGCACCTGCATTTTCTGTCATCTGAAAAACTGTCACATAACTCATTCGATCTGCTTTACCTTTGGGACCAACACGAATCCTCGTCCCTCTCGCTTCTGGCCAGGGTGATTTTACCTGATACAGATCCCCGAAAACATACGCTGAAGAATCGCCACCGTGAAGTGTAACCGTTCTCTCATCGGCACGAGGTTTAAACATATCCACATAGGCCACCCCCTTCACTCCCTTAAATTGACTATTCAAAATAAACCCCTCTGCATTAACAACAGGATTGTTCAAGGTATTAATCTGCCAGTACGGCTGGAAACCACTGTCATTGCTTTTCAATTCATCCAACAACACGATTGCTGCCGGCACATCCTTCCGATTCAAATTCAAAAAGAGAAAGCTTTTTACATAAGACTTTACCTTCGCAGAATAAGCTGCCGTAAGATCAACATTAAAATAACTATACGCAGGCCGAATAGGATCTGGACCAAATGCTGAAGCCCTGATTTCGCCGGTATGAAACCAGGAATCTCCTAAAACCTCCTGTACAGAGCGCGGGAAGCGCTGACTAAAACGTGTACCCCCATCGTTTGTCTTTGTACGGAACAACAGTGGCTCTGCCGGATCACGAACCAAGAGCATACTATGCGCCACTGAGCGCTTATTAAAATTGAAATCATAAGGCGAGCCATAGGAAAGATACAGACCAAGATCCCCCACCTGAATACCGTGATGATAAATCTGCAATGCTCCAGCATCCGCATGCTGATGATTTCCAAAATGATAACCACCACCTTTTATCTCAGCAACAACATCACCACTCTGCTTTTCCTCGCTCCAACCTGTACGGGCGACCATAGATCCCAAAATAGGACCAAAATCTTTCGTCAATGGCAATTTCGAACGATCAAAATCTGCCTTCAGACTGGGATCATTCAACAACAGAAACAGCACCGGATTATCAGGCAAACCACCTTGTTTTAAAAACTCAGCCTTAATCATCGCATTTCCGGCATACGCGTAACAAAGCAACATGGTTTGCGGATTCTTCCAATAAAAATCATCACTGGAATTATATTTGACATTGAACATATCCCCATCACGCAGCATTTTACCATCTGGAGTACGCATGTATAACCAGTAATAAGGCATATTTTTGATATTATCATCAAATACCGGATAACCTAACATGCGATAATACAACCAGGCAGCATGCATTTCCCAGCCAAACCGATAACCGCCATAATCGACGCCCTGATTGTGCCGGGACGATTGATATTCAAACTTCCGCATAGGCACCAACTGCTCCAGTACGCTATAAGAAACATATTTATAAGGCTCGGGATCTTCATCATATACCGCCAAACTCCAGGACAACATATCCCGACAGATCTGCGCCTCATTGCCGTGTCCATTAATAATGCTCTCCAGACCGTAAAACGGTGGCCAGCCAACTTCCATATCCATGACCAATCGTTTAAAGTCCTTCCGCATACGATCCTTAGTATCTGTATCCATCAGTGGATAACACCAATCGTAAACTAGCGCTCCTGTATAAATCGCCCTGCCCAATTCCCGTGTAATATCTCCATGCGTCACATTCCCAAACTCCAACACCGACAAATAGCGGGATGCCAGATCCACAGCCTCCCGACCGATACTTTCATCCTGCGTCATCAGGTAATAAAAAGCTTTTTGCTCAATCACATGCTCCAACTTTTCGTCATAAAACAGTTCCTGCAGACTGTTGGTCATGAAGGGATAAGGTATTAAAGCCGAGTTTTTCACTTTAATCCAAGCTGAACTATGCTCTTCCGACAAAAGCCGCTTGCGGACAATAGGCAAACTTTCCGTGTTCACCCATAACCTTGGCCTTTCCTTTGATGGCACAACAGCGGGTTGATAATGCTCCGCTGCAACAGGCGCAGTTGGAGCGACATAAGGTTTGATACGCAAACCCTGCAAGATTAAATTGGCAGGGAGCCAGATCTTTAATTTTTCTGTAGTCCCCTGTAACTCAAATTTCCCCAACTCTTGGCGCCCACCTTTAAGTTTATCATAGACGGTACGTTTTGTCACCCGCTGTTCACCCCATTGAAAATAGGCTACTGTTGTCAGCAAGCCGCTTTTATCCGTTTGTATTAATCGTTCAAGGTCTTTAGGCTGGGCTTCCGACTCCAGCACATACCAACCTGCCTGCGGCACCTGGACCGTGACATCAATATCTGCCAAACGATCGGGATATCCCGCGACGGGAGTAGTCCTCAAAACTACCCCACGTTCCTTCTGACCACTCATCTTTTCAAGTACAACCGTTTTTTTATTAAAGCTCCCCTGACTCAAATTGATCAATATCCCTTCCTGTTGCGCCTGAGCAGTCAAGGTCAACAGCAAGCCAAAAAACAACGAAACATATCTTTTCATCAAACTCATTACCAAAAATACAATACAACTATTTAGTTTAACAGCCAGGAGTATGATTACTCCCAGCCTGGATTCTGTGTCAACTTTGGATTAATATCCCTTTCAGCCTGTGGAATGGGCCACAGATAATAGTGATCCGGAAAACCCCGCTGCCTGATCTGCGTCCCATTAAAATCGGTCATCCAGACTTTATCCACGACATCTTTTGCAATCTTCCATCTTCGGATATCTGAGTATCGCTGCCCTTCACCTGCCAACTCGACCATCCGCTCATGACGTATTTTTTCGCGCATCTGTTCCTTACTCAATGCGGATGGTAGATTAGGCATTTTGGCTCTTGCACGGACTGTATTTACCGCATCATACACGGTTTGATCCGGTATTCCCAACGCCTCATTTTTCGCTTCCGCGTACATCAACAATACATCTGCCAAACGAATCAGCGGAAAATTTTGAGGCATATTATCCTGCAATGTATAGACAGAACCCGTCTCCACAAATTTACGCCATGCATAACTACCATTTGTCCACACAGGCACGTAGGCATTTGGATCCGTACTTGCGACAGGAAATTTATACAGATAAGACACCGCTCCACGTCCAACAAAAGTCGACCATGGCACGACAACAGACTGTTGTAACCGAGAGTCGCGCTTTTCGAATAATTTACGAACCGAAGCCTCGTCTTTCCAGTCCTCTACACTATTTGGATTAAATGGCAGCCCTTTCGCATTGGTATAATTTGCAAAATCAAAAGCTGTCCCATCCTCCATCTCAAAAGCATTCACCAGCTGAGGTGTAGGTCTCGTCCGTTGTGAACCTGTTGTTGCCCCCCGCGCATTCCCATAATTACGATCTGTCGCTATACCATGCCCCTGCTCTGCAATATATTGTACATCAAAAATAACCTCACTGTTGTTATTTCCGGCAACCCGAAACAATGTATGGAAATCTGCCAGCAACTTGCGATCGCTTTTATCCATAAGCTCCTTAAAATCTGCTGCGGCTTTCGCGTATTCCTTCGCCCAAAGATGGGCTTTACCACGCATCGCCAAAGCTGCCCACTTGGTTACCCGCCCTTTATTTGAAGCATCATAAGTATCCGGCAATGACTCATAAGCATCGGTCATATCTTTCACGATAAACTCATACACCTCTTTTTCTGTATTCCGAGGCTCATAAGATTCATCCACATTAATAGGTGTTTGGTACAAAGGTACTCCACCAAAATAATCCCATAGTTTAAAATAAAAGTATCCCCTAAAAAACTTCGCTTCACCAATACTTCTTTTTTTCACGACTTCACTCATGGTGATGGCAGGAATATTTTTTAATGCCGTATTGGCCCGATACACGCCCTTAAAAAATATACCCCATGAGGTAAGGTAAAAACCTGCGTTGGCCGGAAAAACACCAGTTGTCAACCCCGTGGCAAAAGACTGATAGGATATATCCGTAAAATCATCCATCATACCATAGATTACAATACTATTCGTAAATTCCCTATTAGCATGATACAGGGTATTGACACCCATCACAGCATCCTGCTCCGATTTCCAAAAACTATCTTCCGACAGACCTACCAAGGAATTTCGATCCAAAAAATCACTGCAGGAACTTAGTAGAGCAAGCGCAAGTGAAGCAATTATTATTTTATTAAATTTCTTAATCATGGCTTTTCGTCTTAAAATGTTACATTTAAACCAACTACCCATTGTTTCATTAAAGGATAGGAGACACTGGCATTCTCCGGATTATACCCTTTGAATTTTGTGAATGTGAAGTAATTTTCCAAATTAGCAAATACACGTAATCGGTCTACTTTAAATTTCGCCGAAGCTTCTTTTGGTAATGCATATCCAAACTGTATCGATTTGATTCTCAAAAATGAGGTATTTTGCAACCAATAATCACTATACACCGTATTTAAAGCACTTCCCGAGGTACGAAGACGCGGGTATTCCGTGGAATGGTTTTCCGGCGTCCAACGATTTAAGATTTCTGCGTTCTGCAAGAATCCCTCATTAATATTAAAGGTGTTAAAACCATCGTTCCCCCAATACTGCTTCACACCACTCACACCATGTGCCACGACATTCAGATCAAAACCTTTATAACCCGCACTCAGATTTAGACCATAGGTAACTTTGGGCAATCCAGAATAATTCTTAACCACCCGATCCTCTTCATTGAATACCTTATCACCATTAACATCTTTATACAGCATATCTCCGGGCTTAGGCTCCCCACCCACATATGTACCAAAGGTATAACCGTCCGCCTTCAGCTGGTCAACTTCACTTTGATCCTGTATAATACGATCAAATTCAAGCATATAGAAACTATTAAAAGGTTTCCCTTCCATTGTAATATAACTCTCATTAATCGATCTATTTCCATTGAACTTGAGTACCTTATTATTCAGGAACGATATATTCCCATTCAATCCATAAGACCAGTCAGTCCCTATTTTCCCAAAATAGCCGACCTGAAGATCGACTCCCCGATTGCGCATCTCAGCAATGTTCTGCCAGGGTGGCGAGAAGTTCCCCATAACCATCGGAATAGGAATCTTCGTCAGGATATCACTTGTATTACGATCAAAATATTCTGCACTAAAGGTCAACCTATTATTTAATAAAGCGAGATCCAATCCGATATTGGATATTGTTGTCGTTTCCCATTTTATTTTACTGTTTGCAATTTCCTTAGGTGCCACCCCTTGCTTTAACTGCCCACCAAATGGATACAAATAGGATCCGTACACCACCTGATACGTATAATCCCCTATCCGATTATTCCCCAATCTTCCCCACGAACCACGAATTTTAACCTCATCAAATACAGCCTTCAAGGGTTGTGCAAACTCTTCTTCGGTTACCCGCCAACCTGCTGAAAAGGATGGAAAAAATCCCCAGCGATTCTGTTTGGCAAATCTAGACGAGCCATCATAGCGCGCATTTGCCTCAAATAAATATTTACCCTTGAAATCATAATTCAAACGGCCAAAATAAGACTGTAGGGCATCATCTGTACCTGAACCATTGATCGCTTCAAGATTTGCGCCCGCGTCCAAAATATAAATTGCGTCATCACCCAATATGTCGTTCTTTTTTGCATCAAATTTATCCATCCGGTTATACTGTTGATCAAATCCGACAAGTACGGCCAAATGATGATGCGTTGCGATAGTCTCTCGGTAACGCAATAAAGTATTCAATACTGTTGTATAATTGCGAATGCTACCATTAAACAAACTGCTCACACTTGGCTTTTTCTGATACTCTAATCCAGTTTGCAAATTCCATAGTGAATAAGGCCGCACGTACTCCCAATTTCGGTTGTTATTATAATTAAAACCAAAACTACTTTCCCACTCCAAGTTTTCCATAAAATTCACGATACTGAAAAATTTCAGCCCCAATTTTTGCCGCTCGTAGTCTCCACGGATATTATCCACATAAGCTCTCGGGTTGGCCCCTTGTGGTAAGCCTGGA
Organism: Sphingobacterium sp.; assembly: GCA_031277685.1. Taxonomy (GTDB): domain Bacteria; phylum Bacteroidota; class Bacteroidia; order Sphingobacteriales; family Sphingobacteriaceae; genus Sphingobacterium. The sequence continues at coordinate 94,453 of JAITLV010000121.1, forward strand.
AACATCTCCCCACCATACCGTCCATCCTCAAATTGTGGTATCACCCCAGGGGTGGTATTGCGGATCGCACTGAAAAAGCTATTGACATCCAATGGCTCCCGATTTGACCAAGTACCAAACACATTTCCACCCAGGGTCAATATATTTTTGATCTTCGTATCCGCATTTATCCGAAAATCATATTTTTTGTACCCGGAATTATCCACAATCCCCTTATTATCCAGAAAACCAAGTGACATTGCAAAATTCCCTTTTTTACCCCCTCCGCGAACAGACAACGTATGCTCAGTAAGCGCTGAGGTATTTAGCATCTCTTTGTACCAATCTGTATTGGGATAAAGCGGGTTACCGGCTGCAGATTCCTTTCGCCAGGTATCAATTAATTCGGCACTATACTTTTCTCGGCCTTCCGACTCATTAACCAACTCCATATGCGTTGCCATATCACTTATAAAATCGATATTTTTAGCCGCTTGTTGCCGCCCGAAATACCCATTGTAAGTCACCGTAAAATCCTCGCCTTTCCCGCGTTTGGTCGTTACTAAAATAACACCGTTTGCCGCGCGGGAACCATATATCGCGGCTGAGGACGCATCTTTCAATACCGAAACACTCTCTACATCGTTAGGGTTAACATCATTCAACGCACCAGGCACCCCGTCTATTACAACCAAAGGAGAAGCATCATTCATTGTTCCCTTGCCACGGATTAACAAATCAAATCCTTCAGCACCGGGACTACCCGAAGTCTGCGCAATACTAAGTCCAGAAGCCTTACCCACCAATGCAGAAGCTAAGTTCATATTTGGACGACTCACAGTTGACTCATCAAACTTAACACTCGAAACGGAGCCCGTAAGATTCTCTTTCTTTTGCTTACCATAACCAACAACAACAACTTCATCAAGCGCACTTTCATTGACCTCAAGCACCAAAGCTTGTGCGTCCTGAGCCAACACTACCTTTGTACTAAAACCGATCAAACGAAACTGTAGCTGATCTGAAGCAGATCCACTCAGTTTGAACCGCCCCTCCTGATCTGTCACAGCCACCGCTGAGTTTTTGAGATTACGTATTTCGACTCCCGCCAAAGGTCGGCCTTTGACGTCCCGTACTTGCCCAATGATCAGTTGTTGAAAATTTACTGCGCCTCCAGCCGAACGAAAAACATGCTGAATAGGGATCTTTTCCTGGTGTGGAAAAGATGGAACAGCGGCGAATGCAGCCATTGAAATAAACGGCAATCCGACCAGAAGACAGTTCCTGTTTATCACATCCCGGATTTTAATCTGTTTTAGTATCATGAATACTCAGGTTAAAGTGGTTAAATAAATGATTTATAAGCTCTTTAGTTTATTGGCATTTTTAAGGATGGTCTTTATTGTCGAAAATTCACAACGATACCAACCCTCTACTTTATCATAGTGAATACAATAATATATATTTTTTGTATACAATTCAATATTTTTTTTACTTTTTTACAAATACTTCTTACTTACAATCATAAATTAACTCGGTTAAATCATAATTAAAATAAACAACATCGACAACTAAATCGTATTTAGCAAGAGGTATCTAATAATTTTGTATACAAATTACATTATTTTTTGTATATTTATTTTTAATAATCTAATTTTGACATAACCAGATAAATCAAAAGAATAACCATTGAACCAACAATGAAAAAAAGAAATAACAATGTTTGGCTATGGGTATTGGTGCCCCTCCTCTACGCTTGTTCTACCCAAGACGAAAAGGAAACAACAATAATCAATAGCGTCCAATTGGAACACAGCATACTTTCAGTCTCAAAAGAAGCGGCCGGCCTACAGGTTCCCTGGGACTTACAATACGACCATATAAATCACGCAATCTTATTTTCAGAAATTGGAGGCAGCATCCGTAGACTGGATATCCGAACCAAAAATGTCATCTTGGTGGATAGTTTAAAGGACGTCTATCATCAACGTACATTGGGTTTGTTAGGTATGTCATTGTACCAACCTGAACACGAACAGGCTTACCTCTATCTTTCATATACCAGTAAAAGCGATAGCCTTATTTTTTCCAATCTGTATCGCTATGATTATAGCCTGGAAGGCAATTTATCCAACCCAAAACTCCTGCTTCAAATACCGGGGAATACTGGGCATAACGGTTCACGGGTTATTGTATCAACAGACAAAAAAGTATACTGGGCAACAGGAGATGCCGCAAGTGATACCTTTGCCCAGGACAGCAGTTCATTAAACGGAAAGATCCTGCGATTAAACTTAGATGGTACAATTCCAGCAGACAATCCCATCACAAACAGTTATGTTTATGCCTGGGGCTTCCGGAATATGCAAGGGCTGACGCATAACGCCAATGGTACTATCTATACCTCCGAGCATGGAGATGCCATAGAAGATGAAATCAACCTGATCCAACCGCTTAAAAATTATGGCTGGCCCCAAATTGAGGGCATGATTGATACCGAAAAAGAAAAAGCAATTGCTAAACTATCCGCTCGACAAGAACCCATTAAATCCTGGACCCCTGTTGTGGCGCCATCAGGAATGGCTTACTATGGCAACCATAATATCCCCGAGTGGAAAAACAGCCTGATTTTAGCCACTTTAAAAAACCAGTCCCTACGTATCCTGAAATTATCAGCCGATGGCAAAAAAATAACAGATGAAAACGTTCTATTCAAAGACCAGTTCGGCCGCCTACGATCCGTATTGGTTGTCCCCAATGGCGATATCTATTTCTGTTCGAGCAATAGGGACTGGAATCCGCAAAAAGGATTTCCAAAACCGGATGATGATGTCATTTACCGGCTTCGCCTCTCGACTAAAGCGACTGCCCCTATCATTAAACCGGAAGCTTCAATCAGTGTAGTTCCCACCGTAAAAAACGGCCAGACATTGTATGATGCCTATTGTGCATCTTGCCATAAATCCGACGGTAAGGGACTGAAGAATACCTTCCCATCATTGGCGCAATCGGAATCAGTCAATGGTGAGCACAAAACGCTATTGAAACTGCTTTTAAATGGTCTCAGCGGTCAGGAAATTAAAGGCATCAAATATGAAGGTGCCATGCCGGCTTTCTCTTTTCTTAAAGATGAGGAAGTCATTGAAATTGCGAATTACATCAGAACACATTTTGGAAATAATGCTTCTACAATTAACCAACAAAACTTAACCTCCTTACGCTAAATTTATGGAACAACAACAAGCTCCTAAACCTTCTCTACTTAAGAACTGGTTATCTATTCTGGGGCCAGGTATCATTACTGCCGCTTTAGTTTTCGGCCCAAGTAAAATGACTATTACCTCAAAAATGGGAGCAGATTATGGCTTTTCACTACTTTGGGTCGTCGTTGTTGCCATCTGTTTTATGACAGTCTTCACGAATATGGCAGCAAGAATTGGAATTGCCCGTGATGAATCACTGCTCACCTTAATCCGCAATAAATTTGGAAAGACAACAGCAATTATCATTGGCATCGGTATTTTTGTTGTGGCCACTTGCTTCCAATCGGGTAATGCAACAGGTGTATCTATTTCAATCTCAGAAGCAACAGGAACAAATCCACAGATTTGGATCATTGTATTCAATGTAATCGGGATCCTGTTACTCTTTTTCAAATCCTTTTATGCGCTATTGGAAAAATTAATGCTCGCACTGATTATCCTCATGCTATTCGCATTTCTTTCGACTGCAATCATGATAAAAACACCAATAGCCGACTTTTTCAAAGGTTTTATACCCAGCATCCCACTGGGCTCTGTTGGACTCATCATTGCATTTACGGCATCTTGTTTTTCAATTGTTGGAGCTTTCTACCAGAGCTATCTCGTACAATCCAGGCGTAAATTATCAACCAGTCAGCAGACGATAGAGAAGCAGCTGATGGGTAGTCGCATTGGCATTATCATTCTAGGTATTATGAGTGCCGCAGTCATGGTCTGCGCAGCGAATACCTTACATCCACAAGGTATCAAGCTTAGCTCAGCAGCTGAAATGGGCCGTGCATTGGAACCGCTTTTAGGAACGTACGCTTCCCATCTCTTTTTTATCGGCTTGTTTGGGGCGTCTTTTTCTTCCTTAATTGGAAATGCTGTTCTCGGCGGCTCATTACTGGGCGACACATTTGGTTATGGCAACAACTTAAACCATCCAAAAGTAAAATTATTTATTTCCCTGGTTATGATTTTTGGCTCCGTCATCGCGCTGATTTTTGGAAATTTGCCTTTGGAGCTCATTGTCTTTGCCCAAAGTATCACCATTTTCCTCGTACCTTTTATTGGTATTATTCTATTCCTTGTTGCCAACGATAAGGAGATTATGGGACATCTCCACAACAAACCACTGACAAAGTTATGGGCTATATTAGGCCTTATACTACTCGTACTACTCGCCATCAGCAACTTCTATAATTTAATCAAATAACATAACATGGATAACACAAATTTAGCATCACTAGAACATCAGCTGCTTGCACCTTCAACAGCGCTCATTGAAGACATAAAAAAAATACAGGGTGATATCATATTTTTAGGAATCGGAGGTAAAATGGGACCTAGTATGGCCAAACTGGCGATACGGGCAATTCAGGCAGCTGGCATTGATAAAAAGATCATTGGTGTATCCCGCTTTTCCACAAATGAACTGCAGCAAGAATTAGAAGACCTGGGGATAAGAACAATTGCCTGTGACTTATTAGATCCCGAACAACTGAAAGAGCTGCCACAGGTTCCGAATGTAATCTACCTAGCCGGTCATAAATTTGGCACAACAGGAAACGAAGACTTCACCTGGGCAATGAACACTTATCTTCCTGGCATGATCGCTTCACATTTCAAAAAGTCTAATATTGTCGCTTTTTCATCGGGCAATGTACTTCCTTTTGTCCCCATCAGCCAAGCGGGTGTATCTGAAGAAACAACACCAGAACCAGTCGGTGAATATGCACAATCTTGTTTGGGCCGGGAACGTATGTTCGAATACTTCGCCAAGAAAAACAATACGCCCACCTTAATCTACCGACTCAACTACGCTGTGGACTTTAGATATGGTGTCTTGGTCGAAATTGCAAAAGCTGTAAAAGCACAACTCCCTATAGATCTGACAACCGAAAATGTCAATGTTATCTGGCAAGGTGATGCCAATGAAATCGCTTTAAGATCTTTACTACATTGTCAGACACCGGCTAAAATACTAAATGTTACTGGTCCTGAAATACTGTCCATCCGTTGGATTGCCGAGCGTTTTGCCGAGCATTTTCAAACAAGCCCAATCTATATTAACGCCCCTGCAGGAACTGCTTTGCTCAATAATGCCTCTGAATGCCACCGCCTCTTTGGCTATCCAAGGACGACCATCCGGGAAGCTATCGACATCACTGCACACTGGCTGATGAGTGGTGGCGAACTCTGGAACAAAGACACGCATTTTCAAGAAAGAAAAGGAAAGTTTTAAGGAGGCACTTGTTTCTAGACAAAAAGGACCTGAAACCAAAAATAAATCAGCTGCAGTATCCTCCAGTTTGCTACAGAGATAGACAGCGTACAATAAATAATTATGTTCATGAAAAAATTAGATGCCAATTTAAAAAAACACCTTTGGGCAGGCACTGTTATTCCCGCTCATCCGCTCGCACTCCATCCGGACCGTAGTATTGATGAGGAGCATCAACGTCTTTTGACGCAATATTATATCGCCAGTGGAGCCGGAGGGATTGCTGTTGCCGTACATTCCACGCAATTTGAAATCCGCGAGCCTGAAATTAATCTTTTCGAGCCTGTACTCAAATGGGCCAGCGAAGAAGTTGACAAAGCGAAACTCCATCGCCCCTTCCTCAAGATTGCAGGGATTTGTGGTCCAACTGAACAGGCGGTTCAGGAAGCGAATATTGCGCTTAAATATGGGTATGACATTGGTTTATTGAGCATGGGTGGGCTGGCGGGCTGGACAGAAAAAGCGATACTGGATCGTGTCCGCGCAATTGCAGCTATTATGCCTGTATTTGGATTCTATCTCCAACCCTCAGTTGGTGGCCGTATCTTTTCTTATTCATTCTGGCAAGAGTTTGTTGAGATAGACAATGTCGTCGCCATAAAATGCGCGTCTTTCAATCGTTACCAAACCCTGGATGTCATGCGTGCACTTGCAAATTCAAGCCGTCATGATCAGATTGCCATGTATACAGGTAACGATGACAATATCGTCAATGACCTGATGACGACTTATGAGTTTCCCGTAAATGGGAACATCGTTAAGTTAGATTTTAAAGGTGGCTTGCTGGGACACTGGGCGGTCTGGACCCAGAAAGCCGTCATGCTTCTAGAAGAGATCAAGCGTTACAAACAGCACCCAGATAACTCGACAGCTAAGTTTTTACTAAGTAAGGCAATCGCAGTAACAGACAGTAATGCAGCATTTTTTGATCCGGCACATGCATTCCATGGCTGTATCCCAGGTCTCCATGAAGTACTTGTTCGTCAAGGTTTAATGAAGGGTGCTTGGTGTCTCAATCCCAATGAACAACTATCTCCCGGACAAAAAGAAGAGATTGAGCGTATCTACAACGATTACCCAGACCTAAATGATGATGCATTCGTACAAAATTTCTTGCGTTCAAAATAACCGATTGCCGACCTACTTATAAACTAAATTATGGCAAAATTAACCAATATCTCCTGTGTCTTGTTCCTAGCAGCATGTGGAGTTAGCCCTTTATTTTCATTTGCCCAACAAGCAATTACTTACACTGGTTTGGTCAAGGACCAACAGCTTAATGTTGGGTTAGCCGGAGCAACGATAAGGACATCCACCGGAAAGTCGATATCGACAGATGATCAGGGAAAATTTCAACTTCAGGCCTTCCCTGGTGAATCATTAACCATTACCTCTGTAGGGTATGAAAGCGATCATATCACCCTTACAAAAGCTGCATCGATTGTTATTTCGCTAGTCAAATCAGCGACGCAGCTCGAAGAAACAGTTGTCATTGGCTATGGTTCAATCAAAAAAAGCTCTGTAACAGCCTCGGTATCAAAAATCGAAAATAAAAATTTGGACCAGGTACCGAGCGCAAGACCTGAAACAGCCCTTCAGGGGAAATTACCTGGATTAAATATTTCGCAGACCAGAAGTACACCCGGAGCGGCTCCGGTGATACGCATCCGTGGGATAGGATCTATTTCTGCAGGGAATGACCCACTTTTAGTGGTGGATGGCTTCCCTGGTGCGAGTTGGTCTAACATCAATACCAATGACATTGAGTCCATTGAAGTTTTAAAAGATGCTTCCGCAGCATCCATATATGGCTCACGAGCCTCTGGAGGTGTTATCATCATTACTACACGGGCCGGGAAAGTGGGCAAACCTATTGTACGCGCAAATGTCCTGGCAGGCTTTTCCCAACCAATATTGCATGATGATTTTATGAGCTCCAAGGAATATTATGACGCCATCATCAAATACCAAAACCGGGAGTATTTTTATGTAGGCGGTGATAGCAGTCTGCCACTATGGGGAGATTCACGGCGCCCTGCAGGCTATCAGGTGAATCCAGCGATACTAAACGGTAATGATGTCAACTGGCAAAATGCCGTAACAAAAAATGCACCATTTCAAAGTTATGACCTCTCCGTTACAGGCGGGACTGACCAGACAAAATACTATATCTCTGCTGTCTATAAGGATCAACAAGGTACCTTGCTCAATACGTTTTTTAAGAGTTATGGCATGCGGGCTTCTGTAGATACGAAGGTCAATGACAGACTTCAGATTGGCGCAATGCTCAACCCTACTTATCAATCGGCACGGACATCTCCTTTGACGATGGACTCTTACAACAAATACCCACCTTTTGTCGCCGTTCAGAATCCAGATGGCAGTTATCCCAAAGCACGCGATTACTGGGGCTTCAATGTATCCTCACAGGCCAACCCAATGGGAATCCTGATGGGAACCAATAATCAGGGACAGACCTTAAGCGCTTTAGGGAATATGTATGCCTCGTACAAAATTCTCGATGGACTGACGTTGAAGACGACATTGAACGCCAACATGTTTTACAACAACAGTGACAAATTTCAGGCATCTTGGGCATCCAACACAGGTCTTTCCTCCGGAAGTGCCACAGATTCACGCATAATTACACTATTGAATGAAAATACACTGAACTACAACAGAACTTTTGCACAAGATCATGATGTCTCTTTGATGGCCGGTGCTTCTTTTCAAAAAGCGACAAGCCGAAATATTAATCTTCTGGCAGTCAATGGAACATTCAATAACAACATTATAGAAACATTGAACAATGCTACGGTTAATCCCAACGGAAGCAATACCTTAAAATCATTATGGGGGATGATTTCTTATTTTGGACGAGCAAATTATGCTTACAAAGAGAAATACCTACTCTCCGCCTCCATCCGTACTGACGGTTCATCACGGTTCGGCCCGGATAATAAATGGGGTGTATTTCCTTCTGCTTCCGCCGCATGGCGCGTTAGCAAGGAAAGTTTTATGCTCGATCAAGATCTTATTTCAGACTTTAAACTACGTGCGAGTTTTGGAAATTCAGGTAACATGAACATCGGTGATTTTGCCTATTTGGGACTTGTAACCGGTGGCTTATATACAGTCAATGATCAAACGCAAAATTGGCTTGCCCAAAGCAGTTTTGGCAATAATAAACTAAGCTGGGAAAAAAACAATGAATTTGATTTGGGCATTGACCTTGCCTTTTGGCAAAACCGCCTTTCGCTAACTGCGGATTACTACCGCAAGCGCACGAAAAACCTACTCTATCAAGTTTCTATCCCCGGTACTACTGGATTTACAAGCTCGCTGTCAAATATTGGCGAAATCGAAAACAAGGGCTTTGAATTTGATGTAAACAGCAAAAATCTGATCGGAAAATTGAAATGGAATACAAATTTCAATCTCTCATTCAACCGGAATAAAGTCGTTGATCTGGGTGGTGTCAATGAAAGGATGACCTCGATTTCGTATGGTATGAACTGGCTATTACGTGTTGGCGAACCCATGTTTTCTTACTACGGCTATAAGCACATTGGGGTTTTCCAGCAGGAGGAGCAACTGAACAGTTTACCTAAACTCGCCGGAGAAAAGCTTGGTAATCCCATTTATGAAGACATCAATGGTGATGGAAAAATAGATGCCGATGACCGCACAATTCTAGGAAACTTTATGCCAAAAAGTTATTGGGGAATGACCAACACATTTTCCTATCAAAACTTCGACCTTTCTTTTACCTTACAAGCCGTATTGGGATCCAAAATGTACAATTTTGAAAATCAATTCTACCAAGGTTCTGTTTTGGGCAATATGAGAAAATCCCTTGTCGCAGGTTCCTGGTGGTCGAAGGATGATCCCGGGGATGGCTATATTCCGGCTTTATCTCTGAGTCAATTGAGTTTTAACGCAAATTCTGATTTCTACATCGAAGATGCCTCTTTCCTGGCATTACGCAACATCAATTTTGGCTATAGCTTTCCAACAAACTTATCATCAAAAATGGGCATAAAAAGCCTGCGCGTATTTACCTCGGTCAACAACGCTTTCCTAATAACAAAAAAAGGCTTCCATGCCTATAATCCGGAAGGTTATACAGCAGGTGAAGTTGGTGGTATTGGAAGTACTCCCGGGTATAATGTAGGTTCAGAACCTATGAGCCGAGTGTATACTTTCGGATTAAACCTCAGTTTTTAATTACTAATGTAAATGTACCATGAAATCAAATACAATAATATGGCTATTGACTTCGAGCTTGCTGTTTGGCAGTTGTACAGATGAGCTATTGAATACCACTCCTCCATCATCATTGACGGATATCAACTATTACAATGATGCCAATGATCTGGAGAAGGCCGTTCTGGGAATTTATGCCAAAATGCAAAACCGGAAGCCAAATGACTACCAGTTGCTGGAACTTCCTTCCGATAATCTCTATGGATCTACCAATACAGGATTTGCAGGCATACCAGAAATAGATGCACTGGCAATTTCACCCACCAACCCCATCTTAACCGCATATTGGCAAGAAAGCTACGCAGGTATCTTTAGGGCCAACGCAGTGATCTTGAACATCGACAAACCCAAGGATTATACCCAGATCAAAAAGGATCAACATATCGGTGAGGCCAAATTTATGCGTGCTTTATTTTATTTCGACCTTGTACGAACTTTTGGTTCCGTGCCAAATGTGCTTACTGCGTTGACTATTGATGAAGCCAAACAGTATAAAAGAAGCAACGCTGGGCTGATCTATGATCAAATCATTCAAGACCTGAAAGATGCCACCGAAAAACTCCCCTTGAAATCCACCTTATCCAGAAATCGGGCAAGCAAAGAAGCTGCCCTAGCACTGTTAGGTAAAGTATATATTGCTAAAAAGGATTGGGTGAATGCCGAAACTGTGTTAGGCCAGTTTTTTAATAGGTATGGCAGCAACTATACATTGGTCAATGACTATAACCAGTTATGGTCTTTAGAAAATGAGAACAACAGTGAAGTTCTTTTCAGTATCGGTTACACGGACGGAACTAATGGGCAGGATCTATCGACAGCATTTGTTCCCAATGGTGGAATTTTTAACCTTGTATCCCGCGGATCCGAGGTCGCTCTTCCATCCTGGAGTTTGCATAAAAAGATTCTTTTAGGAGATAAGCGACTTTCCAAGACTATCGAAGCCCAATATCTCTCCGCTGCCTCGGGTGGACAAAACGCGATCTATTTTCCCTATGCTTCAAAATTTGTTGTTAAGCAAACGGCAATGGCTGCAGGATTGGATCTCCCTGTTCTTCGGCTGTCCGATATTATTCTACTTTACTCAGAGGCGCTTAACGAAAACGGAAAACTGCAAGACGCTGTCACGCAGCTCAATAAAATCCGTCAGCGGGCATTTGGCGATCAAAATCACAACTTTAGCCTTGATCAGATAACGGATAAGGAACAATTTATCAACGTCCTCCTTGATGAACGACAAGTTGAACTGGCCTTCGAATGCGAACGTTGGTATGATCTGGTTCGCAAAGGAAAAATGACGACAGTCATGAAAGTAGAAGAACGCAATTACAATCCAACTTCTGAAGTTTCACAAAAAGTAACTTTATCGCCGAAAGATTACATGAATATCTTTCCAATTCCACAGGCAGAAATTGACCTGGTTGGGAAAGCCATTCTCGAACAGAATCCAGGTTATTAACCTGGGTTAACAACAATGTTGGTACAAGACGTTACCAACATTGTTCTACTTGAGATCTGGTAGGACGGCTGTTTGATTTTCACAATAATTTGTTTGAATTATATATTCTTTGTTTCCCACATTGGAATTAATTTTGTCGACAAATTATCAAGATGGAAAAACAGACTAAACCCGGTGGATCTTTTATCCCAACCATACTTGCTTTCGCCCTTGTCCCCATTACAGGACTTGCTACCGATATCTACCTTCCCTCAATGCCTCAAATGGCATTGGAGCTTGGTCTCAGTGAAAGTCGTATCCAACTAACACTATCGTTGTTTCTGATCAGTTATGGTGTCGCTCAATTCTTCACAGGCGCTTTGGTGGATGCGTGGGGAAGATATCGTATCAACCTAATTTCACTATTCCTTTTTATCCTTAGTTTTTGGGTTACAGCAACGACAAAAGATATCTGGACTATATATGCTATGCGTATTCTACAAGGCATTTTATCAGCATTCGTTGTTATCTCCAAACGAGCTTACTTTGTGGATGTTTATGAGGGTGAGCAGCGTAAACATTATTTGAGCATCATGACAATCGTCTGGTCTATTGGTCCCATCGTCGCTCCATTTATTGGAGGCTATCTACAAACACAATTTGGCTGGCGTTCCAATTTCCTCGTGCTTGCTGTTTATAGTGCAGTACTTTTCGTGCTGGAATTTATCTTCTCCGGTGAAACGATCAAACAAAAAAAACCATTACATATCAACTATCTTATCAGCGAATTTAATATGATGTTAAGGACCAAAGACTTTACATTTGGGGTATTGATGTGCGGAATATCGTATGGTCTGGTCATGTTTTACAACCTGAGTGGTCCATTTTTTATTGAGCACCAATTGGGTTATGGAGCGATCACGACAGGCTATACCTCCCTGATTATGGGCTTAGCCTGGATGTGCGGAGGGTTTCTTGGCAAAGCATTAATCAAAAGAGCTCTCATTCCCAAATTGCGAATAGCCAATTTTATTCAAATCACCTTAGTATTATTAATGATCGTGGTGTCCCCTTATCTGGCAAACTTATATACTTTAACGTTTTTTGCATTCGTCATTCACTGCACGGCTGGATTTATCTTTAATAATTATTTCAGTTATTGTCTGGGTCGTTTTCCATTATCAGCAGGTATTGCTGGGGGATTAGTAGGTGGTATTACCTACTTAGTGACTTCTTCACTAAGTTATGGTACTGTTAGCTTAATCAATCCCTCTTCTCAGCTTGAAATCGGATTAGGTTATGCCCTATTTGCGCTACTGGGTCTCTTTACGCTGCTATTCATCAGTAAGCTTGCTAAAACGAATAGGCTGTAATTTAAACACAGAAAAAGTTTTGTCAATTTTAAGCCACATGATGCAATAAGGTGATTATTTTATTTTCAAAATAACTTTTAAAAAGTTACCTTTGTACTATCATAATTTAGGTTTATAATTGGTTATTGAAGGTTTTCATTCTCCCCGTTTGAAAACCTTTTTTGTTTTCTATAGCCTATCTTAACTTTGCTTGCCAACAAATTTCTCAACGTAGGTACGGGGGCTTTCCTTATAAAATTTCTTAAAAGTCTTACTAAAATATTTTGGATCATTAAAACCAACTTGATAAGCGACTTCACTGATACTCAATTCTGTATTACTCAATAGTATGTGAGCTGCTTTTTTTAGACGAACCATATTGATAAATTCGACGAGGTTCAAACCAGTTTGCTGCTTTATTTTACGGTATAGAACAGATCTACTCACACCGATTGCTTTGGTTAGTTCCAGTACACCAAAGTCTTCACAGCCCAAATTTTCCTCCACTATGGCCAATACCTGATCCAAAAAGCGCGTTCTTTCAGTTGTCTCCGTACTTTGCCCACCCAAAAGGTAGTTTTGAACAAATTTCTCTTCCAAACGTCTTCTTGTCTGTATAATATTGGCAATCTTTTGGATCAGATGTGGCATACTGAATGGTTTAGTGATGTAATCATCGGTACCAACTTCAAAAGCTTCAGTAATATACGGATCTGCAGTTCGCGCGGTTAATAAAATAACAGGTATGTGATTTGTAGTATTGTCGTTTTTAATCTGTTGGAGCAGTGTAATACCATCACAATTAGGCATGGTCACATCCGAAATGATAATGTCTGGTTGCCTTGCGTGAACTAATGCAAGCGCTTCGTTCCCGTCGTTTGCTTCCAAAACAAAATATTTCTTCCTTAAATTCTCGGAAAGAAAACAGCGAAGTTCCACATTATCTTCAGCAACAAGTATAATTGGTTTATCTTCCTCTGTACGATCATGTTCTACATCAACAGTCTCACTATCGTCCAACAATTCATTGGTTTGTCTATCGCTGTGAGTGCCCACTATCCCAGTTAAAGGATCTGCAGAACAAGATGTATCCATCAACACATACTGCTGAGGTAAACTAATCCGGAAGACTGTATTGTAAGCTAAAGGTTCTTTGGCGATATTACTCTCAACGGTCAATAAACCTCCGTGCAACTGGATAATCGATCGTGACAATGCAAGGCCAATGCCACTACTTGTGGCAGCAAACCCCTCTGTATTTGCTTGATAGAACTGCTCAAACACAAACGGGATGTCTTTTTCAGGAATACCTCGACCAGAATCCCACACCCAGACAAGTAGCTCGGTATTACTATCATCAATTCCGCTACGCTCCAATTCAACTTGTATCTTGATCTTCCCGCCTTTATCCGTAAATTTAAACGCATTATAGATTAGATTAACCAATACTTTTTCAAATTGCTCCGGGTCAAAATTGGCAACATAATCAACTGAAATATTATTTTCAAGAAAAAATTGGATATTGTTTTTCTCCGCTATAAAATGGAAGTTTAATAAAATATTTTTAAGATATTCGGACAGCAAGACTTTTTGATAGGACAATTTCATTTTGCCACCTTCCTGTTTTCGGAAATCAAGTAGTTGATTGACCAAATTCATCAAACGATCTGCATTTCGGGTAGCATAACCTAGATGTTCTTTTGCATACGCAGACAGCGAATGATCCGTCTTCAATTGATTCAATGGCCCAATGATCAGGGATAGCGGTGTACGGAATTCGTGGGAAATATTTGTAAAGAAGTTTAATTTAGCTTCATGTAATTCCTCTTGTTTTTCCGAAGCAATTTGCCGGATCAAAAGATCACGTTTCAGCATGTTCCTGCCATGAAAAAAACGAATAATCAAAAATACGACAAAACTCAAAATCAAAAAGTATCCCATATATGCCCACCATGTTTTCCACGGCGCCGGAAGGATTTTTATTTTCAGAACTCTTGCTTTTTCATTCCAAATACCATCATTATTGGATCCTTTTATCCAGAGCTCATAATTACCCGGATCTAAATTGGTATAGGTAGCTACTGGATTGGTTACGTAATTCCACTCCTGATCAAATCCTTTTAAATAATAAGCATACTGGTTTTTCTCAGGATGCACATAATTCAGTACACTGAATTCGAGGCTAAAGACGTTCTGATTATGATCTAGCACCAATTCATCCATCATAGAAATATCCTTTGGAATTACGCCATCCAATCCTGGTCGAACTGTTCGATTAAATAATTTAAGGTCCGTAAACTGTATTGGTGGAACATAGTTATTGACACTTAAGCTATCGGGATTGAACAAGGTGAAGCCTGAAAAGCTACCAAAAGCAAATTTCCCATCCCGCAATATCGTAGCGGCATTCTGTATATATTCATTGCCTGGGAGGCCATCAACCTTCGTGTAACTTCTGACATTCCCTGCCTGTGGATCAAAACAGGTAATACCTGTATTCGTACTCAACCATAATTTGTTTTTTAGATCACTTAGAATACCAAAAACATTATTGACAGGTAGACCATTTTGCTCATTAAAACGTTTAAACGCTTTCTTTTCGGGTACATAACGGTTTAAACCGCCCATATAAGTTCCGATCCAGATCTGACCTTTTCTGTCCTCATGAATACTGATGATATCATTGCCACTGATAGAAAGCGAGTCGCTTTTGTGATTAAAAAAGGAGATAAATTTATCGGTACCTGCAATTTTCAAATTTAACCCGTTGGAGGTTCCAATCCATAAATTACCTTTAGAATCTTCTAAAAGTGCCCGTACCATATTCGAACTCAACTGTCTGCCAGCCACATTAAAAGTTTGAAAACGACCGGGCATTTGTCCCTTTCTGAGCACCTGCAAACCACCGCCAAATGTTCCAATCCAAAGATCACCGTGCCGGTCTTCCAACAGCGCATACACATTGTTGTTTGCCAATCCATTGACAACATTTGGATCAAAACGAAAATGCTCATACTCCTGCTGTCCACTACGCCTTAAATTCAGTCCGCCATCATAGGTACCTACCCATACATTGCCAGCCCGGTCACGACAGATCGACTTTACATTGTTATGGCTGAGGCTTCCCATATTATTTTTATCATGCTTTTCATTAGAGAACGTACTATGATATCGATCAAAGTAATTCAATCCTCCGCCTTCTGTTCCGATAACCAGTTGTCCATTAGGATTCTCCAAAAAAGCACTGACAACATTATAGCTCAAACTATTTCGTCGCGATTGATGGGTGAAATTCTGAAAGTTCGGGATGTCTTTATCATAGATATTGATACCACCAAAATAAGTTCCAATCCAGATAGAACCTCTTTTATCCTGAAATATTGGTCGAATAGAGTTATTACTTAAACTATTGGGACTATTATCATCAGCCTGTATAAATATTAATTTCCCATTTTGGTAAAGATAGAGACCATTGAATGTTCCTATCCAAATACTTCCATCCTCAGCTTTTTTTAAGGACCTCACGTCCTGATTTACCAAGTTTGCAGTGTGACTGTCATCACCAATCAGGGAAGAAACTTCACCTGTATTTTCATTGATTATTTTGATCCCATTATACTTTGTTCCAATCCAAAAAATACCAGGGGCGAATTCCAGCACTGCCTGGAAGCGTTGATTGACCTTATTAATCAACCCCTTCTGATTGAAATAGGTACGTAAGACCTTCAATCGGTTGCCATCCTGAGCGGCTGACTGCATGACTACAATAGCATCATCCGTACAAAACCACAATCTCTTTTTCCGATCCTCATAGATCGTTCTAAAATTTCTGAAATATGAACGTCCATTGCTACCTTCTACCGTAATTTCATTAAAGACGAGTTCAGCCTGTAAATGATCACCTTCTTTTATCCGATACAATCCGACATTCGTCGCAATCCAAATTACACCATTTGAATCTTGAAAGATTTGGTGCACATTCACTTCAATTTTACCACTGCTACTTTCAACAACAGGTAGGAGAATACGTGTAAAATTATCCGCATCACGATTGTACAGATTAAGACCGCCAGTAGTCCCTACCCATAAACGATTCCTATTATCCTCGGTAATTGCCTGTATAAAGTTGTGCTCTAACGAAAGACTATCCTGGGGATTACTTCGATAAATAGTAAATTTTCGGGCGTCGTATTTGTTCAAACCATCGCGAGTCCCGATCCACATAAAGCCGAGATGATCCTGCTCGATGGCAAAAACACTGCCTTGTGATAAGCCCTCGTTTACATCCAAATGTAAAAAACGATAGTTCTTTTCCTGAGCATGAGCAATGGAAAGGACGAAAAGAGTACTAAATACCCAAAGAATACAAATACGCAATGGCATCATGAGGAATATAATTGAAATGGATGAGCTAAAAATACTCATTCCATTCTATAAACACCAATAGTTATTTATTTAATCTATCGTTTAATTGTTGCTCGTAAAGTGATTGAATTAGCAGTTTTTTATTTTGATTTTCCCAAAAACCAGTAACTCTGCCTTTAAGCCTACCTTGGCTTTTTTCTCCCCGCAGGCCTATTGCAAAATTTTGCCCTGATGCCCAAGGTTGTTGAACAGTAGCGCTTTTAACATGACAATTCCATACAACCTGCGTCACTCCGGCCCAACCGTGTCCACTGCCCCAATTACCCCGATCCTGAACATTAATTTCACCATCGGTGTCAATTTGTTCGTATAGTGTGCCCACAGCCCAGCGATGATGTGGCCCAATATCGGCGTGAGTATTTGTTGCAGTGGACAGTCTAAACACATTTGGCCCCAAAGTTCTTGCCCCAGTCACATAATCATGTCTTCCTTCAGTCGTATATAACGCGCTAAATAAATTGAGTTGTCCGTTATTATTAAATGAATATCTCCGTCCTCCTGTAATTTGAGATTTGGAATCCAAACAGTTAGATTTTGTTACGGTTACCTGCTTGGCGAGCGCCCCAAGGCTCACGGCAGCATAACCAAAATAGCGAGCCGTAATATTCCGCACCCATGCATTTTCAATTTTATCCATATCAATTGCAATCCAGGCGTGATTTTCGTCTGTTGCACTAGCAAATTCGGATTCAAAACGTAAATTTTCTACACCAACTTCCTGAATACGTCCAGGAAACGTAAAAGGAACTACTGATGCAGAACCAAATTGCGGATCTATAGCCATGACAATTGGATTATCCAAAAACAGTGTATCTCCGCTAATTGCGGAGATCTTACGTTCAAATTTTAAGTTATATTCTTTGGTCGTCCATTGTTTTGTCCCTTCTCGAGGTACAATTTGATCCATTTTGATCGCATTTATCCAAGCTTCATTCAGGTCGTAAGATAAGAGCACCTGTTCGTTTACCTGAAAATCACGACTATCGTCTACAATGATGTATTTTCTACCAACGGGGATATATTTTTCTGCAATCCTCCGACTTTTAGACTGATCTTCAACATAATTGTCATCACCGACAATTTTCAATAAGCTACGTTGTTGTTGTCCCGTTCCACGTAATAAGGTTTCTCCTTCAGCCTCCCCCTCGCCTCTTAAGACGATACCGCTGGATTTTATCTGTAAACTCCCTGGTATATTGTAAACTCCTTTTTTCAAAAGGATTGCTCCTCTATAACCATTTTTACCGAGTGGTCTTGCGGAGATTTCATCAATAGCGGCTTGTATCATCTGCTGATCGGTTCCATCGGCTGTCGGACGCAACGAAATGACATTGTCAACCTGAGGAAGGGATTGATCTCCCTGATGATAGCCAACCCTACTGAAATCTGGAATCCTATTTCCGTTAATATCGGGGAAATAAATCAATTTTCCTTCAGGATCTTTCCTGACCAAACTTGACTGTGTTCGTTCCGAACGCAAATTTTCTTCTCTGAGCAAGGCTTCCAAAAAATAATAATCGGCATAACTTAATGGCTTATCCACTTCAGAATTGGAAGGCTTTGATCCGGTACTGTGTAATAAGATAAAACCTTTATTTTTAGCTGGAGGAGACATGTAATTATCAATTAGATTGGACAATATGGTACGTGCTTTTTTCAAATAATCTTTCCCTTGACTGCTGAATGTACTTAATTCCAATAAGCCTGATGCGATGATGGTAGCTGCTGACACATCCCTAGGCTCTTGTGGAATATTGGGTGCGTCAAAATCCCAGTAGGGAATTAGATCCTTAGGCATATGTGGGTGAGCAAAAAGCCAATGCGCAACTTTCTCCGCTTGCTGCAAGTATTTAGGATCACCTGTTTCACGATAACACATTGTATATCCATAAAGTGCCCATGCCTCCCCCCGCGCCCAGGTCGATTCATCACTAAACCCTTGATGCGTATTTTTATGTTGTACAGCTCCTGTTGTCGGATTATAATCAATGACGTGGTAGGTGCTATAATCCGATCTGAAGTGGTTCTTCATGGTCGTATTGGCATGACTTATTGCAATATGATAATAGGTGGAATCTCCGGTTAATTTGGTCGCTTCAAAAAGCAATTCTAAATTAAGCATGTTATCAATGATAACTGGAAAATCCCAACGATGGCTATTATGATCCCAGGAACGGATACATCCGACCTTTGGATTAAATCGTGTTGCCAAGGTTTTAGCAGATTGGATGATAACATCCCGGTAATGTGGATTGGCAGTTAGCCGATAACCATTGCCAACACTACAAAAAATCTTAAAGCCCATATCATGGGTCTTTCCATTATACTGTTCGTCTTCTACCGAGGCTGTTACTTGTCCTGCCAGCTCCTTCCATTTGTGTTTTCCCGATTTCTCATATAAATACCATAAAACACCAGGATAAAAACCACTCGTCCAGTCTCCACGTTTAACCGCAACCAAATCGTTATTTTCGTCCAGTGTACGTGGAGATGCTAGCGCGGAATCGTTCTTTTTTACCAACTGCAATTCCTTATAAAGCAATTGGGACTGCCGATCAGCAAGCTCCCAGGCCCTTTTTAATTGACTTGTAGTCTGCGCATTTATTTCTTGAATACAATAGAGCATATTGATCAGGCACATTATCCAAATGACAGGCTGTTTGCTCATAACAAAGCGATTCAAAATAGCTAGATATTTTGGTCGCAACGGACTCAAATTGGAAATCATATTACATTTAGGTTTGTTTAAATAAAAGGTTAATTGGTGAAATTTCTATCTAATTAAAATAACTATAACCAGATTAAAGGATTGCGAATGGGCAGGTTACGGATAACCTCTTCTTCTGTTGGGGCATGATCAAGATCAGACCAGATCTGCAAATAGGCATTGTCATCGTAAGCATTTGATGCAAAAACAAGAGCGGGGTGAGCGATGGGCCATTGATCCCAATACATGACATCTTTCTGATAAGGCCATTTATTCTTATCACTGATGTAAGGAACCATAAAATCTATCCCTTTCCTGATTGTACGCCCGTCAGGCAAAGTATACATCCACAGCGATTCGTTTTCTGTGGACAAGATATGGCAAATCATTGTCATCGCATCTAGATTAAAAAGGGAATATCCATAAGGCTTTGTCCTTTGCAACTCTCGCGGGAAGCTACCGTTTTTTTCCATCTGATTAGGTAATAAAACTGTTTGGTAGCGTTCCCTACACAGGTTAAGCAAGGCCTTATCCTGTACTAAACTAGCGAAGGAAGCCACCTGCATCACCCAGCAGGTTCCATGATTGTTTGCCGCGTTCATTTCATCTTTACCATATTGATGCGCTGTCAACCAGCGTAAATAAGCGACAAACCAACGATGGATAGCATCTTTGGCTGACTGTGGAAAGTTGGGATCATTTTCCATGACTTTTACCCCTTGTGCCACTTCCATTAAATGAATGGTATCAATAATACCAATACCTCGACCTGTGAAACGCCCCTGCACAGCCTGAGCATACAGAAGATTTGGATTCATCATCGTTTCTGTATCGATAAACCAAGCCTTCAAATGAACAAGTGCCTGTTGTACATATTTTTTATCAGGATGTATACGATAAGCAGAAGCTAACGCACCAATAATTTGACTAAAGCGGATCATGGCTTTTCGATGCGCAACAAAATTCGCAGGATTGCTCATACCGTCCCGTTGAATATAGGGTGCATTAATGTCTGTTGGATCTGGCCACCAGTAATCACCCTCAGAATAAAAGTCATGAATGCCGCCAGAACTTCGTACAGCGGGGTATGCTGTCACTGTCAAAGGTTTTTGCTTCATGGCCCATTTAGATTGTTTTCTTATAATAGGACGCAAAACTGTTATTATTTTTCGATCGAAAGGTCCTTCATGTGCCTCCACTCTTGTTAATGCGGGAAGCAACACAATCCCAATACAAACGTAAATCAGTTTAAAAATTGATTTTGAATTCATTTCCTTCGGTTAATTATAGGGGAATAATACGATACGTTTTGCCTTTGACCGTTTGAAATTCGATTTCAAAGGTCTTTTTATCCGGTAGTGCCAGTAGTTTAGTTCGATCACTGATATGATATTTCAAAGGGTTGGGTTTATACAGCAATTCATTGTCAGCGATGGAGGGTCTATTTCCATCCTGTCCGATTACTTTTACAGGAATGGGGGTTCGCAACCGACATATACCACCAATATTGGAAACAATAAGTGCCTGTTGTAATTTGGTGTTATGCCAATCTATGTCTACTGTAAAATTTCCCCTTGCTTTTATTCCCTTGATAGACCCTTCCGACCATTCATCAGGTAAGGCTGGTAATAGATGGACAGCACCATCGTGACTTTGCAAAAGCATCTCAGTCATTCCGGCTGTTGCGCCAAAATTACCATCAATCTGAAAAGGTGGATGTGCATCAAACAAATTTGGATATGCACCGCCACCACTCATTTGAGCACGGTCCAGTTTGGGATCAATATAATTCAGTGCATCCTTTAAAATTTTATATGCGTGGTTTCCATCCTGTAATCTTGCCCACCAGTTTGTTTTCCAGGCCATCGACCAACCTGTACTCACATCACCCCGCATAAGCAAAGACTGCTTGGCAGCAGCGGCCAGTTCCTCATTTTCTGTCAGACTAATCTGGTTACCAGGGTATAATCCGAACAGGTGTGAGATATGCCGATGTTGATCTTTTGGGTCATCCCAATCTTTAAACCATTCTTGCAGCTGACCATATTGCCCCACCTGATAAGGATACAATTTTGCATTTGCCTGCTCCAATATCGATCTAAATTCAGGATCAATTCCCAAGACGTTACTGGAGCGAATAACCGCTGTAAATAACTCGCGAATAATCGCCATATCCATGGTGGATGCCATCGTTAATTGGTATTCCTTGCCAGCTATTTTAATTGTATTTTCAGGCGAAGTAGAAGGATTTGTGATCAGATAGTTATTTTCAGGGTCAGCGATTAACCAATGTAACATAAATTGAGCCGCACCTTTCATTAGTGGATAAGCTTTATTTTGGAGAAAAAACTTATCTCCTGTAAAGCGATAATGCTCCCAGAGGTGTGTACTGAACCAGGCAGCAGCCATTGGCCAGGCAGACCAACGTGGCATACCTTTAGGATCCCAGTCATACCCCCCTGGAGGTGAAGTTTTGGCCCATAGATCCGAATTATGATGCACGACCCAGCCTTCCTTTATATTGTAATTTACAGCAGCAGTTTTGGCGCCATTGACAGCAAGCTCCTCCATAAAATCAAAGAGAGGTAAATGGCATTCGGACAGATTTGTATTTTCGGCCAACCAATAATTCATTTCTGTATTAATATTTGTGGTGTAATTACTTCCCCAGGGCGGTTGCACATGATCGTTCCAAATTCCCTGCAAATTTGCAGGTCTTCCTCCTGGTCTTGAACTGGCAATCAACAGATAACGTCCAAAATGATAATACAAAGTCAATAAATCTAGATCTGTTGGTCCTTTTGAAAACTGCATAATCCGCTGATCGGTCGGTAAATTTGCATGTGTAGAGGTACCAGCCAATTGAAAATCCACCCGGTTAAACAAGCTCCTGTAATCCTTTTGATGATCAGCTAGCAACGTTTGGAAGTTTTTTGATCCAATCTGTTTCAATAGTTTGTCAACAGCTGTTTTTACATCTTTACCAGCCTGACTGGGTGACTTGTCAAAACCATTGAAACTTGTCGCCTCTGTCAAGACCAATAGCACTTGGTCGGCACCGATAATACGAAGCCTATCTTTATCTTGTTGTACCTTCCCTCCCTTTGCCTCTACTTTGACCCGCATTTCAAAGGTCATGCCTTTTCCAGAGATACTGTCATAAACAACTTGTTTGGGTTCATAATCCCTATTTGCGACAAAGCTAGGTGCTTTGCCCACCAGGCTCAGTATATTGTCTCCAAGTGCAGAAACACGACTTCTCAGTTTACTCGTCATGGACAGATCTAATGAGATTGATTTAGCCTTATTTGCTTTCAGACGAATGACCAAGGCCCTATCTGGGTAACTGACAAAACTTTCCCTTTGGTATCGAACACCCTGGTATACATAACTTATGGTACTAAGCGCCTGTTTCAGATCCAGGTTTCTCCGGTAATCTTTTACCGCTTTCTCATCGTGATGAAAATCTAACCATAGGTCACCCATTGGTAAATAGCGCGCCGAATAGGGACCTTGCATTTTCTTCCAGCGTACAGCAGCCTCCTCATATTTACCTGCAAAAATAGCCTCACGAACTGAAGGCAAGATCTGTGGTCCATCGGGGTTATTACCAGCCTCAGGTTCCCCTGACCACAGGGTATTATCGTTAATTTGAAAACGATCCTTCGCTATTCCCCCAAAGACCATTGCTCCTGTCGTACCATTACCCAAGGGTAAAGCTTCTTCCCAATATGATGCGGGTTTATCGTACCACAGCTCGAGCTTTTTGGCATTTTGCTGCGCGAGACCGTAATTTGCCATCCCCGTCATACCAACCAATAGAAACAAACTCAGACTAGCATTTAATTTTATCATGATCCTTATTTTTCGATTGTCAACAAAGTACTTTTTAATTCATCCAGACGTCCTGATACAACAGTTTTTCCAGCAGGCAAATGAAGACGTATCAAAGCTCTTCCATTGTAAGCCTGCACTTTTCTCGATCCTGCTGAGGTTCCTTGATCAATGATCAATTCGCCATCCCCCGTTGCACCAAAATAGATCCAGTTTTTAGCATCCAGACAGGGAACATTATCCCTATCCAGCACTTGTGCCTGCACCGTTATGATCTCGCCTTCACGGGCAATTTCTTCTAAACGTAATTTTGCAGGCTTATCCCAGCGCTGTGTCTGATATACTTGTTCAATTTGGTCTATCAGCTGCTCTTTACCATTTTTGGCAACAGCCTTGATCTGATTGTTTCCTTCACGCAATTTCACCATCCAACGTAGTCCGGCAGCAGGGAAGTCCTTGCTATCTCTTTTCTTTATCCCTTGACTTTCACCATTGATAAATAGTTCGACTTCTTTCGCATTTGAATACACTTTAATCATCTTATTTTCGTCCTTTTCTCCCCAACGGACCGGCCATGTGTGTCCATAGATATGCAGCATAGGTTTCTCCGTCCAATACGACTGGAATACATAATAGGACTCCTTTTTGGTAAAATCACGTTCCACAACACCTTTTTGGTTAACATACGGAACCGGATTCTCTGGTCGTACAGGTGTAGAGAAATCTTTAAAGGGCCAATAGGCAGTACCCGTAAGCCAAGGCATGGTTTCCTGTTCTTTTAGATGCCAATCGATCAGATTACAGATATAACTTTCACTCCAATCACCATCTTTGGAAACTCTTGCCGCTCCCCCGACCAGTGACGCATCCCCAGCCCGTTCATCAGTCGTACCGTCACCGCCTATTTTCGCCAATGCCCGATCAGGGTCTTCAGCATGGCGTCGGGCATGACTATCTCCCCCCCACTCCACATGAAGAAAATGTTTGACTTTTTTCATTTCCTCGGTCGACGCAGCCTTATAGTCCGTATACACGCCACGATACCAACCAGCCCAGATAGAGGGTGAATACACATCAACAATATCTTTACAAAAGTCACAGCGCCTTATCGCTGTTTTTCGGCTGGGATCCAATTGATGGGAAAGGCTATTTAATTCGCGCATAAATGATCTGATCTTTTCTTTATCAAATTCAGGAAAATCACCCGGCCAATCATTTTCATTACCGAGTCCCCAAATGATAATTGAAGGATGATTATAATGCTGCTCAATCATATTGGTCAACATTCGCTTTGCCTGCTGCTGATAGACCTCGCCCCCTAAGCCTCCACGGCACCAAGGAATTTCCTCCCAGACAAGAATACCAAGACTATCACAAGCTTCAAGAACTTTACGGCTTTGCTGATAATGGCCCAATCGAATAAAATTGACGCCCATGTCTTTCATCATGATCATTTCTTGCAGAATCTGCGCATCCGTCATCGCCGCTGCTACACCAGCATGATCTTCATGACGATGAGTACCCCGAAGCAAAAGCCGTTTTCCATTTAATAAAAAGGGACCATTATCTTTAAACGCTATATGTCGAAAACCAAAGAGACTCTCTTCTCTGAACGTTTGCCCATCACTTTTGACGATTGTCACCAGGCGATATAATGCCGGATGATCGGGACTCCACAACTGTGGTTTCTTTACAGTCAGTTTCCCAAAATCAAATTGACTTCCTTCTGCACTGATGGTAGGTTTTTGACTCGACACCAATTTACCAGAGGGATCATAAAGCTGTGTTTCGACATCAAAACTTGTACTGTACAAGGGGGCTAGCATCCGACCACTGATCTGTAATATACCTTGTTTCCCATCCCGATCCACACTCGGTGCCACGAACACCTTTTCTAAAGCCACCTGAGGAACATATTTCAGATTCAAGTGACGATAGATACCTCCATAGAGATTAAAATCGGATAAATCCGAGGGAATCATCTCCAGATCCCGCGAATTATCTACACGAATAGCAATAGGTATTTTCCCTTTAAATTGCGTTTTATAGGCGGCTGTTTTTTTAAATTTTTCAACAGCTTCCGTAATATCTACGGTCCATTCATCATATCCACCCACGTGCTCACCGACTTTTATGGTATGGATATATACCACAGACTTTTGACCCGCCCCCTCAAAATGAAGTAAAGTTCGACCATTGGGATAAGGATTTTCAATGGCCAATGTTTTCCTATACCAAGCTGGCCCCTGATAATAATTGACATCTGGGGCAACAGCATCCAGCGCATTGTAACAATGAGGCAAACTAACCATTTGCCATAGCGGTACCGATTCTGGATTACCCGCTCCAACAGGTCTCACAGCTTCCCAAACGCCACCAAGGTCGCTCTTTAGAAAGTCCCAGTTCTGATCAATTCGTTTTGACTCCTGCGCCTGGAGCTGTAAAGCTCCGAACCCCAAAAGCAGTGCAAGTATTTTATAAAATTTATGTTCTTTTATCATTAACGTGATTCTCTTTTCTTAATCCTTATAGCTAGGTTATTCGTCTAAAGCCCCGGTTTTCATCTTTTTTGCAGCGGACACCTTATCTTTTTTTAAAGTTCCTGTTATTTCAATTTTGATCACCGTAGCAACTGGATCAATTGCTTGTTTGGGAACCTCAATTTTGATCTCATCAGCCTGCGACTTTACTTGTAGTATTTTACCGTTTGCCAAAAGACTGGCTTTTGAAACCTTATTCTTTATAGGAAGGATGATTTTTCCGTCTTGCGGCCAGTCAAAGACTGTAATATAAAGCAAGGTATTTTTTCCTTGGGTTTTCATTGTACATCTCCCCCATTCAAAGGGCTGCAAAGGACTACTTTTTGTTGCATAAATGGCCTCACTGTTGACTTTCATCCACTTACCTATTGTTTCCAATCGGTCTATACTTTCTTGTGGAAAGGTACCATCGGGTTTGGGTCCAACATTGAGCAAATAATTTCCACCCTTTGAGGCAATATCTACCAGATTACGAATCAATGTTTCTGCCGGCTTCCACTTATGATCAGATGTACGGAATCCCCAGGTTCCATTCATGGTCATACAGGTTTCCCAATGTTTCCCCTCCAGTTCGCTCCAGTCTGGAATTTTCTGTTCCGGAGTTTTTGTGTCGCCGGGGAAGTTTGGTCTCTTCAAACGATCGTTGGTGATGATATTAGGCTGCAGGCGCAATTGATCCTGTAACATAGTTGCAGCTTCATCAGTCATATTCGTCGGTGTATCCCACCACAATACAGAAATGTCGCCGTAATTGCTCAATAGTTCTTTCACCTGTGGTACAGACACATTTTTGATGTAATCATCAAAACTCGCAGTCTCCTGCTTTGGATCCCAACGGCCCTTATGCGCTAAGGTATAGGCATCAATTTTAGCCGAGTCTGGATTAGGCCAGCCTTCACGCATTAATTTCCGCGCCGCTGAGCCGCCCGGATTATTCCAATCCTGTGCCTGTGAATAATAGAACCCCAATTTGATTCCATACTTCTTACAGGCTGCGGCCAACGGTTTTAACAGATCCTTACCATAAGGTGTCGCATCTACCATATTCCATTTGCTGGTCTTTGTTTCAAATAATGCAAAACCATCATGATGTTTAGCTGTAATAATAAGGTATTTCATGCCCGCATCCTTTGCCATACGTACCCATTCGTCGGGGTTGTACTGGACGGGATTGAATTGGCGAGCCATAGCCTGGTATTCGTCCACTGGAATTTTTGACCGGTTCATAATCCATTCTGCACCGCCTCTAGCCTGCTCATGCCCCTGATAGACACCGCCAAATTGCGCATATACCCCCCAGTGAATAAACATGCCAAATCTGGCCTCTTCCCACCATTTCATCCGTAAGCTATCAGGGAGCTTATTTTCTTGCGCGATGGATATACTATTGCATATCCCTAAGATCAGAAGAAGCAGGATAGCTATGCTATGCCTATGAAGTTTAGTTCTCATACCTATTATCTTTTAAAAACCTTTTGTTTGTTTAAAATTATCATTTCCCAAACTTTTTGCAATATCCACTTCAGACTGAGGAACCGGCCACAAGGTATCCCGTTCTCTGAATATTCTTGGAGCTCCATTGGGATCCTTGATGGCATCCATCACTTTTTGAATTGTTCCCCAGCGTTTTAAATCAAAGTAACGCTGCCCCTCCAAGGCCAGCTCAACTCGTCTTTCCTGGCGAATAATATTCCGGAATTCAGCTTTCGTCAACGCTGTGTTAAACTGCAGTAAAGGCATTTTTACATCCGCTCTGGATCGCACTTGATTTAAGGCATCGACAGCCGTTTGCTCAGGTCCTCCACTCTCATTTTTCGCCTCTGCATAAAGCAATAAGATATCAGCATAACGAAGAAATACCCAATCCTGATCACTTTGTGTGGCATAGCTCGTGGGCCATTTGGCTTCGTTGATATATTTTCGGGGTAGAAACCCACCCAAAACACCTTCCGCAACAGGATCAAAGGCAGAAGAAGCTGTCGTTCCACGCCATACACCTCGATAAATAATAGATGCTTTCAAGCGGGGATCTCTATTTTCCAAAGGATTGATTGAATCGTATTTAGCAGAAGTCTTAATATCCTTTCCATCAATACAGTAATAAGAGTCCACCAGATAACTCAAGGGTTGTATTGTTTTCAGATAGGAATACATCATATCGGCCGGACTATACATATTAGGTGGTAAAAATCGCGCCGAAAACATAATTTCTGGATTATTTGTCTGCCCTGGTTTTCTAAACAGATCCCGATAACCACCCTGATAAATCGAAAATTTATTTTCATCTATGATCAGTTTAGCAATGCTGGCAGCCTCGATCCATTTCTTTTGGCTCACCAAGACCCGTGTTTTATAACCCAGTGCGGCTCCTCTGACCGCATGTCCTTTGTATGCCGTGTTAGGTAGTTTCTCACTTGCATAATCCAGATCCGCCAAAATTACTTCTATCACCTTATCTTTCGCTGTTCTACCCAGTTTCGCGCTTGCATCGTCCATCCCTAATGGTTCAAGTGTCAATGGTACATCTCCATAAAGATTTGTTAGCAAAAAATAATAATGAGCTCTTATGAAACGCGCCTCGGCCCTATACCGATCACGATCCTGCTGACTCATGCTGGTGATACGATCAATATTAACGATCAGCCGGTTACATGCGGCTATCGCCTGATAGGAAATTTCATAGCCTTCTGCTTGAATCCCCCCTGTCGTAGAGGTCAATCCACCCCTAGAAATTGTATTAAAATTATTTGATGTACTTGATACAAATGCATCATCGGAGAGACCGTCCCAAAACATGCTTGCTCCTCCCCAGCCTCCCCGGGCATTGGATGAAGAGGTCGCATTGTATCCGCGGCATAAAAATTCGTAACAGCCCGATAACGCGAGATCAGCATCAGCTGAGGTTTTCCAGAATGACTGTTCAGGGATTTTATCCGTGGGATTTTTATTAAGAAAATCTTTCGTACAACCACTGAACAAGGTACCAGCTGCCAAACATGCGTATAAATAGATTCTGATTTTATTTTTCATGATTTCATCTTTTAGAAGGTAATATTCGCACCAAATGCAAACACTTTATTTTGAGGATGGGTTACATAACGTCCTGATGTCGCACCGCCACTGGATGAAACGCCTCTTTCAGGATCTAGCCCCGGAAACTTTGAAAAGGTAACCAGATTATCCGCTGCAAAATAAATGCGAAGACCTGAAATGCCTGCCTTTGATAAAGTGTGCTGTGGAATACTATAGCCTATTTGAACATTTTTCAGCCGCAAGAAAGAACCATCTTTCAAGAAAAATGTAGAGGCGCTTCTTACATTATTTGCTGCTGGAGATTCATCCAATCCCACAATAGGCAGTGAGGCATTGGGGTTTTCCGGTGTCCAAGCGTCCAGCCAATCTCGTGTGAAGGTTCCCCCCTGTCTAAATGGAATAATACCCCATTCACTAACAAATATTTTTTGGCCTTGCGATCCGAAGAGAAAAGCCGTAAAATCAAAATTCTTCCAGACGGCAGTTGCGTTGAATGAGTAGTCAAAATCAGGATAAGCACCTGAGACGACTGTACGGTCGTTATTATCCACCACCTGATCACCATTGATATCAGCAAATTTCAGATAACCTGGTTTTGCTGGGATCTGTTGTTCTGGAGCCCCCTTTACTTCCTCTTCCGACCTGAATATGCCTACATTTTGCCACAAATAGAAGCTACCATAAGGCAAGCCCTCACGGATGATTGTATTTCCTGAAATACGTTCAGCGCCATATTTTATGACTTTATTACGGTTTGCTTGAATATTTCCATTCAGGGTCAATGAAACTTCACCAATTTTTTCACGGTATTGAAGTCCAAGCTCAATACCTCTGTTACGCAATGTTCCATAATTTACCGTCGGTGCCGTGAGGCCGATGTAGGATGGAAACGCTGTCGATGGTGACAGAATATCGGAGGTTACTTTATTATACCAGTCAAAGGATGCCGTCAATTTATTATTCCAAAATCCGAGATCAAAACCAAAATCAAGGACTTTGGTACTTTCCCATTTTATGCGCTCGTTTGCCATAGCAACCTGACGTGCCCCCTGCTGTAATGTTTCTTCAAATGGATAAGCAAAGGCGGAACTATAAACAGTTTGATAAGGATAGTTTCCGATATTCTGATTACCCAATGTTCCGATGGATGCTCTCAGTTTGAATTCGTTAATAGTCTCTTTCAGCTGCGAACCAAAAAAAGCTTCATCAGAAATCTTCCATCCTGCTGATACAGAAGGGAAAAAAGCCCATTTTCTATTTTCGGGAAAACGTGAAGAAGCATCATAACGGGCATTCCCCTCCAGCAGATATTTGCCTTTGTAGTCATAGTTCAAACGTCCATAATAGGATCTTAGAGACCATTCGTTCGTAATCCCGCTATTGGACTGTTGCCCCGCTCCACCGCCATCCAATTCAAGTAGATCCTTATTTGGGAACTGCAGTCTGCTTCCGAATAATTTTTGGGCTTTATTATATTCGGCCTGAGTTCCGGCAAGCACTTTCAAATTATGATCGCCAAACGACTTATCGTAAGTCAATTGTGTATATCCAACAGGATATACGTTATTATCATCTGTCACTTCCAGTCCCTGTCC
The DNA here is from genome assembly GCA_031277685.1 of Sphingobacterium sp. GTDB lineage: Bacteria > Bacteroidota > Bacteroidia > Sphingobacteriales > Sphingobacteriaceae > Sphingobacterium. The sequence goes on from JAITLV010000121.1 coordinate 125,148, forward strand.
ACCTACATCCAATTGCCGCGCTGGAAGTTCGTCTGGTTTTGCAAACCACATGTATTGATTAATCAGTGGTTTGTTGGTATAGTTTTTCGTAAAACCATAGGTCAGACCACCACTCGTTTTCCATTCCAAACCATCCAACAGCTTTACGTTAACGAAAATATTCCCCTGCATAAAGTAATTGTTCAGCCGAGTGAATGCATTTTCAGCAACGGCTACCGGGTTTTTATTGGGTGATTGAAATGGATATGCTCTTGAAGTATATCGGCCACTGCCATCTGGAAGTACAGGTCCATATAATGGGGACTGACTTATCGTTGAGAGAAATTGATCCTCGCTTCCATTTCTTGGGTATTTTCGATCACCATAATTTAGGGTAATACTTGAACCGAAACTTATTCGATCATTGATCTTCGAGCTTAGGTTCAGTTGTAAATTATATTTCTTAAAAGAGGTTCCGATCATAATATCTGGTTGATCGACGTAGCCGAGGATCACATTATAACTTGTACCGCCGGCACCACCACTGAGACTAAGGTTGTGTGTCTGCACAGGTACTGTTCTAAATACAGCATCCAACCAATTGAAATCTGGATAAAGCGTTTTATCCGTTGCATTCTTATAGGCATCAATCATTTCTTGACTGAACAAGGCATTGACATTGGTTGTTCCGGAATTCTTCGCGGCCTGGTTATATAGGGTCATATAATCAACCGAATTATAGACCAAATCAGGCAATGCTGAGGCCTTTGTAATTCCGACGTTATAATCGTAACTAAGCTGAGCTTTCCCCGATTTACCCTGTTTTGTTGTCACCAGGATGACACCATTTGCAGCTCTGGCTCCATAAATGGCTGCCGAAGCAGCATCCTTTAATACCGTGATATTCTCGATTGCCTGTGGGTTGAGATTTTCTAAGCTTCCCGGAATTCCATCCACAATGACCAATGGAGCAGACGAGGCGCCATAGGATCCTAAGCCCCTTACCTGTAAATTCACATTTTCATTACCCGCTTCTCCAGATCCCTGCGTCACACGGAGACCGGGCATACGCCCCTGTAGTAATTGCGTGGGATTCGTTGCAATACGCTTATTCAACGTTTTCCCATCCACCGCAGCAACAGCCCCGGTCAAATTACTCTTTTTCTGTGTTCCATAACCTACGACGACGACTTCGTCCATCAGGCTACTTGATTCTTGTAATATAAGATTGATATGATCCTTTTTATCAACTGCTATCTCAGTTTTTTCTCTACCAACTAGCGAGAAAATCAGCACATCAATATCTTTTGCCAGAATCTGATAATTACCGGATGCATCTGTAACCGTTCCGTTCTTCACGCCTTTAATCTGTACTGTTACTCCTGCGAGTGGTTCGCCCGCTGGAGAAGTTACTTTTCCGGATATTTTCAGCTGCGCCTGGGCAAACACATTGGGTGCTGCCATACTCATCAGTGAAAACAAAAGCAACCCTCTTCCTACCGTTTTGGTTATCGGTGTTATCATAGTTGTCTTGGTTTATTTGGTTATTTTAACTCAATAAGTGAAACCAAAGATCAAAAATAGCCTGCTTTAAACAGGGTAATTTTTGTTCAAATAGGTGGAAAAAATAGCTTTTTTACTGATTTTAAGGCAGATTAAACGGATTTAAAAAAAACAGCTTTTTCAGCTTTCTATATGGTTCACAAAAAGCGCTTATTGCGGTACTTTTTGGTGAAATAAAAAGAGAACAGTATTCGCTTTTAAATTGGATGCTGTTCTCTTTTTATTTGTACTATTGTAAAGTTACTTAGTAGCCTTAATACCCTGGGTTTTGTGGCAATAAATTTGAATTACGGGCGATCTCATCCTGAGGAATAGGCATCAAGGCATGGTAATCTTTCACTTTTGGCTGGCTCTCATAAGCGCCAGGTCTAGTAAATGCATCCACAACCTGCCCCCAACGTTTGATATCGTACCATCTCTTCCATTCAAAAGCTAATTCTACACGACGCTCTTCCTGTACTGCTTTTCTAAAGGCATCCTGTGTCATGTCAACAGGTAAATCTGCGGGATAAGATTGTATTCCTTGTGGGGTATATCTCGCCCTGGCCCGAACGGCATTGATATAGCTCAAAGCTTTGTCTGTTGGCCCCCCTTTACTCTCATTTAAAGCTTCTGCAGCCATTAAAAGGACTTCTGCATAACGAAATATAACATGTTTAATATCTGAATCTGAGCCATCTGCTCCGGCATTCGTACCCGGATGTAGACACCATTTTGCAGTGTGGATACGGGGCCATTTCCATTTTTGATAAGGTGTCATTACTCCCTTTACTGGCGTTTCAGTTAAGAAACTAATTTTCTTTCGAGGGTCTAAGTCTGAAAAACTAGCATACATACCGTTTGAAGGAACGATAACACTCCACCCCAGCATATCGGCATCCCTTACCCCAGTCATTGGAGCTGTATAATCCTGATTGGACGCGTTTTCTCCAGTAATCCCACCCAAGAAATCTACTACCCAAACATGCTCCGACTGAAATCCAAGATCGGCGTCCCATAGGCTATTATAATCTTTTACCAACGCATATTGGTATTTATTTGCATCATTGATCACAGACTCAGCCATTTTAGCAGCGTCGTCCCATTTTTTTAAGACCATATACACGGAAGCCAATAAGGTTTGTGCCGCGCCCTTGGATGGTCTAGCTTTATTATTATTCGCATAAGTATCCGGTAAATTCGCAATGGCATACACGCAATCTGCAATGATATTTTCATACACTTTTGCCGCCGGAGTTTTATTAATTGCAATCACCTGGCTTGGATCGCTGACGAACTCACCGATATACGGAATGTCACCAAATAGCTGAACGAGGTGATAATAGTATAATGCGCGTAGTAATCTCGCTTCAGCGATAAGCGCTGATTTTTTATTCTCATTCATTTTGACTGCAGGAATCCCATCTATTGCGGCATTTGCTGCCCCTATACCCAAATAAGCAGTCTTCCATACAGCAAGTAAATCTTGATTACTTGCATCGTGTGTAAAGCTGTTCAACTGAATCCGGCTAGACTGTGTACCAATATCTGCGATATCACAGTCATCGCCCAGTAGTTGGAGAACCATAGTTAACCTTCGTCCATAAAAGTCTGCGTTGGCCAACAGCCCATAAATTCCCATAACTGACGCTTCTGCATCTGCCTCTGTCTTAAAATATTGCTTAGGATCCAAAATGCTTATGGGTTCTTCGTTCAATTTTGTACACGAAACCAAACTGGTCATACACAGTGCTGTAAGCATAATACGATATATCGTTATCTTTTTCATTCGTATGAATTATTAACAAGTGCGTATTTCGAGTTGCTAACTGAAATAATACACTCGGATTATATTATTGTCTTGAATTTGCTCATCAATAGCGTCCTCAAGGTTATTAACGGTATTAAAACCTCAGATTTAAGCCAAGAGTATACGATTTAATATTAGGATAGCCCATATAGTCCAATCCGATATTTCGGTTTGAATCCTGGTAGCTAACTTCCGGATCAAAGCCTGTGTAATTGGTCCATGTCCATATATTCTGCGCACTAACATATATTCTTAAATATTTTAGATGAATCTTTTCAAGCGATTTCTCTGAAAAATTATAACCCAATGCAAGGTTTTTTAAACGTAGATATGAACCATCTTCTACCCAACGAGAAGATACTTCCGGGTTGTTGGTTGAACTCGCTCTGGGAATGTCAGTATGGGTATTATCAGTTGTCCAGCGCCTGAGTGCATCTTTCGTTGCATTGCCTTTCCCGGCCATCCAGTCTAATTCCATCCGGGTAATATTCAACATATCATTACCATAACTTCCTTGCATAAATATATTCAGGTCAAAATTCTTATACTTAAAGTCATTATTAAAACCAAAGGTGAAATCAGGATTTGGATCACCAATAATTGTTCGGTCATCAGCATTCACAACACCATTAGCACCCACTGTCAACTGGTTATTTTTATCTCGGCCGAATAAATCCTTGTAACGAATATCGCCAGGTTTTTTATTTGGTTGTGCACTAAAATCATCACCCTGTTGATAAATTCCATCTGTAACCCATCCAAAGAAAGCACCCAGGACTTCGCCTTCACGCAACAATTGTGAATCTGTTGACAACATATGCCCCGGAATTGTATTATAGCGGATCTCCCCGCCCGGAAGCTGCAAAATCTTGTTTCGATTGAAACTAATATTAAAGTCTGTTTTCCATCCAAAAGCACCATTGAGATTGGTTGTTTGCAAGCCAAATTCCCAGCCTTTATTTTGTACACTGCCTACATTCTGGAGTGCCGTTGTAAATCCGGAATAGAGCGGCAATGGTACCTGATACAATAGGTTGATTGTCTTTTTGTAATAATAATCTACAGATAAGTTGATTCTACTTTTCAAGATACCAATATCCAAACCAGCATCCGTCTGCTTCGTTGTTTCCCAAGTTAGATTCGGGTTGGCAACGTTGGTCGGGCGCACAGCGTTTACAGGACTTCCCCCCATCGTTGTCAGTGTTGGAGAGAATCTCGCTAAAGATTGATAGGATCCGATTTCTGAATTTCCAGTCTCACCATAACTTGTCCGTAGTTTTAGATTACTCAGCCAAGTAACTGATTGTAAAAAAGGCTCCTGGCTCACATTCCAGGCTAATGCCCCAGAAGGAAAGAATGCCCATTTATTGTTGTCTCCAAATTTGGAGGAACCATCGTATCGTCCCGTGGCAGTAACAAAATAGCGATTTTTATAATTATAGTTTAACCTACCATAAAAAGAAGACATCACCCAGTCTTCCAGGTTTGAAGATGCGTTTTGGTAGTTGGAACCGGCACCCAAATTCCAATAGCTGAAGCTGTCTGAAATAAAGTTTCGATTATTAGCTTGCCAGGTTTCATTTCTAGAACTTTGGTAGGAATAACCAGCCATCGCATTTAGGTTATGATCTTCGTGAAAGGTCTGCGTATAGGTCAAAAAGTTTTCATTGATCAAATTGGTATTTTTATGTGCCGCAATTGATCCAACACCGCCGAAGTTTCGTCCCTCGACCAATTCTTTCGAGACATAATTTCCTGTACGTTGATTGCTCACCTGCACACCAAAGGTGCTACGAAAGATTAAATTTTTCAGGATTCCTAATTCCACAAAGCCATTTCCCTGAAACAGATCAGTAATCACCTCATTTTTCCTTTCCATAGCGGCAGCTACCGGGTTGTCATGCGGATCTCCAAACTGCTTCAGCGTATACTTCCCGTCCGAATCGTAAACTCCTTGTGTAGGTTCAAACCGCAATGCGGCCGAGATCACCCCTGCCCCTGTCGTCCCACTGCTCCCCTCTTGGGTTCTTACACCATTCAACTTATTCCGGTTAAAAAGTAACCTTGTTCCGATCTTGATTCGGTCGGAAACTTTCATTTCGAGATTGGAAGTTCCGGAAATCCTTCTAAAATCCGAATTAATTACAGTTCCTTTTTGTCCAAAATGACTGACAGAAGTATAGTATTTGACATTATCGCTCCCGCCAGATACAGAGACTTGATTATTTAACTGGTTTCCGTTTCTAAAAATGAGATCCTGCCAATCAGTTCCTTCACCTAGCGATTGAGGATCGGGAAAAGGAGCATTGTTATTACCTGCATTTTTATAAGCGTCATTGATATAAGAGGCAAATTCTGACGCATTTAATAGGGCAAGACGTTTGCCTACTTTTTGCGAAGCAAAGGAATTGTTCAGTTCAATGACTGGTTTACCTGAACGACCCTTTTTTGTCGTAATCATGATTACCCCATTCGCTCCTCTTGATCCATAAATAGCAGTTGCAGAAGCATCTTTCAATACTTCGATGGATTCAACATCTTCAGGTGCGGGTGCAGAACTACCGGGAAATCCATCAACAACATATAATGGGTCACTACTTGCATTTATGGAACTTCCCCCTCTGATGCGTACCCGCGGGGCCTTACCAGGTTCACCGTTCGTACTGGTCACAGAAACACCGGGGGCACGGCCCTGTAAGGCTTGGGCAGTACCAGCCAATGGGAACGCATTAATTTGATTCGCATTGATAGAAGATACAGAACCTGTTAAATCGCTTTTTCGCTGTGTACCATAGCCGACAACAACAACTTCATCCATCAATGACTCGTTCGATTGTAGTGTAATTTGTACTGTTCTTTGATTTGCTGCGAGTTTAATTTCTTGTCTATCATAACCTATGGATGAAAAAGTTAATGTGGCATTAGCAGGTACCTTTAGTATAAATTCTCCTTTATCATTGGTTTGGGTGCTGCGATTGCTCGATCCTTTCACCGCTATGGAAACCCCTTGTATTGGAGAATTGTCTTTGTTGACGACCTTACCGTTGATCTCCGTCTCTTCCTGATTAATTTGAAGGTGAATGCCGCCGCCCACATCTCCCGTCATTCCTAATGACAATCCCGGTGATAAGAATATGGCCATGGAAGCATAGGGAATAAGCGCACAGGGCCCCCTTCTGAAAAGCTTTGATTTCATAATTTTACTGTTTAGTGTTTTGGGTTTACGTTTTAAATGATGGATTCACTCCTTGAGCAATTCGTTTGAATCCAAATCTAATGTGTTGAGATTTGATCAAGTCATTTTGTGTTTATTTTGGTTATTAATTTCCAAGGTAATTAAAAAACGAGTAGACTTCACGGAATTGAGCTATTAAAAATGCGAAAACGATTTCGACTATTTTATGTAAAAAAAAGCAGATGAATGCCTATAATAATATTCATCTATCACTAGTATTCTCCCATTTGCGATAAAATCTATATATTGCTTTTCAAATCAATTTAAAGTGAGGAATTAGATGATATCAAAAAAATATAGCATTGCCTATATCTTTTGGTTTTGTGCTTTTTTTATTCTTAATATGAATTCTGGCTACAGCCAGACGATCATACCCACGGGCACACCGTTTGTCAAGCAATATAAAAAGAGCCAATACAAAGCGGGGAATCAAAACTGGTCATTGGCTATTGATCATGAGGGAAGAATCTATAGCGCCAATACAGAAGGTTTATTGCGGTTTGACGGTCAGTACTGGCGTATATATCCACTCCCCAATCATTCTACAGTTCGCAGTGTCGCGGTTGATAAGGCTGGGCGGGTCTACACTGGCGGACGGGGAGAATTTGGTTATTGGACTTCAAAAGCATTTGGGGATATGACCTATCATAGCCTATCCAAGCTTGTCAAAGACAACACCTATTTCCCGAACGAAGAAATCTGGAAAATTATCGTTGAGGATCATCGTGTATTCTTCCATACTTTTTCCAAGTCCTATATCTGGGAGAATAATACCATTCGGGCGCTCACAGCGAAAGGCGAACCGTTCCTGTTTCCACATCAGCTCAATAATCAGCTTTTTTTTGAGCAGCTTCCCAGCGGCTTACATGAATTCAAGTCGGGCAAATTAGTTCCTGTCCAAGGCAAGGAAATGCTCAGAGACAAAAATGTGTTAGCAATATTACCTTTTGATAAAAGCAATTCAATTATTGCAACTGCCCATCATGGACTTTATCTGATGGAATCCAATGGCACTATTAAATCTTGGTCAATCCCTGCGAATGCTATCTTAAGCCAATCTCAAATAAATAATGGCATTTATTTATATGACGGACAATATGCTTTTGGAACTATCCAAAATGGGGTAATTATTATCAATAAAAATGGAGAGGTTGTCCAGCACATCAATAAAAACAATGGCTTACAGAACAATACTGTCCTGAGCATTGTAAAAGATAAACAGCAAAATATCTGGGTAGGACTGGATAATGGAATCGACCGGATTGAAATCAACTCCTCGCTCTCCTTTTATACCGACTTTGTCGGTAAAATCGGCACCGTATACACTTCAATTATATATCAGGGGAAAATTTATCTAGGTACAAATAAGGGCTTATTTGTCAGTGACTGGCGGGGATTAAACAATTATAATTCCTTAAATTTTGCTCAAGTCTCCAATTCCAATGGCCAAGTATGGACATTGGCTATTTTTGGTAATGACCTGATCTGCGGTCATAATGAAGGCACCTTTAAACTGACTGATGGCAAACTGGAAAAGATTTCGAAAATTACAGGGGGCTGGATATTCAAGCCTATCTTTGGAACAAAAAATATTCTACAAGGGAATTATACCGGGTTATCAAAATTCATTTTTGATGGTACACAAATCCAATTTGTACAACAATTCTCTTCGATCAAGGAACCTGTTCGATTTTTAGCGCAGAAAGACAATCATTCATTTTGGATCGGTGACTGGGGACAGGTGCAATTGATCAGCTTTGATCCCAATTACCAACAAGCGGAAATTCAATTTATCTCAAAGCAAGATAGCCTTGCATCCAATAGAAGATTTACAGGCATTTATACTTTGGAGAATAATCTTGTTTTTGCAACAGATAGTGGTTTTATGCAATTTGATAATATTGTCAAACGCTTTAGCTATGCCAGCGAATTAAATAATGCTTTAGGGAGTTATAAAAACTCAAATAAGATCATACCAATCAATAGCAACAGTTATTGGTTTATTCGGAAAACAAAAATTGCCAAGGTGGATTTTGATAGTAAAGGAAAACTGAAAATAGATTCCAACCTACTGAGTCCATTACAAGATCGTATGATGAATAATTATGAAAACATCCTACCGATCGAAAATCATTATTATCTGATTGGATTAGACGATGGTTTTGCCATCTATCGAAATTCAAGTCAAAATAAAAACTACATATTACCTCTACCTCAGATTGCTCAATTGACGAATCTTACTACAGGAGAAAGGATTATACCGGGTAAAGACCTTAAATTAGCTTCATCTGAGAATAACCTTCGGATAAGCTTCTCAAGTCCCTATTATTCCTCATCTCCACTACAATACCAATATCACCTGGATGGTTATTCGGATAAATGGTCCGAATGGAACGAGACTGCTTATCAGGATTTCACAAACTTACCTTACGGAGATTTCGTTATAAAAATAAGGGCAAGAACAAATACTGGTTTAACATCTGAAATACAAACCATATCATTTACAATTAAATATCCCTGGTACCTTTCGTGGTGGGCAAAAATCTTTTATATCCTGATTGCTGTGGGCGTAGTTTATAGTATTTACAATCTCAACCTCCAACGGGAAAGGAGAAGACAATTTCAAGCCAAGCGAAAATGGCTAGAAGAAAAGAAAATGGCATTGGAAAGAGATGCTGAGCAGCAAGAAAAAGAATGGATTAAATTGAAGAACGAACAGCTGGAAGATCAGCTCAATCTAAAAAACAAGGAGCTTGCCAACGCTGCACTCAATATCGTCTATAAAAATGAAATGTTGAACAATCTCCATGATGAACTCAAACAACTTAAAGATGCCGAAGGGAACAAACTCAGTTCCGATGAATTGAAAAAAATCAATAAGCTCATAGAAGATGCCCACAATGATGATCGAGACTGGCACATTTTTGAGAAGAGTTTCAATGAATCACATGAGAATTTCTTTAAGAAATTAAAGCATGAATTTCCAGATCTTGTCCCCAATGATCTGAAGTTATGTGCTTATCTACGACTCAATATGTCCAGTAAAGAGATCGCCTCTTTACTTAATATTAGTACACGTGGAGTAGAGATCAGACGTTATCGTTTACGAAAGAAATTGGGAATTCCAACAGATAAGAACCTGTCTGAATTCCTATTAGAACGTTAAAATTTCGCTACAAACACTACATCATTACCACACAAGCGCTTTAGTGTAAAAACAACACTAAAGCGTTCTTTTTTTTATCAAAAAACAACACATAAACACCTCACTATAAAACACTTAAAATAATATAAAATTCATATTGAGAAAGCAAAAAATCACTGTAGTAGTGATGTGCAAATGTTAAACTTTGGCAAACTTGTACTACATCAACATATTTGCGAAAGGAATAACCAATGAATTTTTTAAACAAACAGCAAAATTTTACGATATGAGGAATCTATCCGCATTATTTTTGACATCCATGGTCGTCTCGGTAGCCTATGGACAAACTTCTATTCAGGGAGTGGTCAAAGATGGCTCCAGCATGATATCGATGCCAGGGGTCACCATTAGTATCAAGGGGAAAGCAGTATCTACAAAAACCGACGCAACGGGTAAATTTCAGATCAACGCAACTCCTACTGACTCCTTAGTTTTTAATTTTATAGGCTATCGCACACAAACAGTATACATCGGAAATCAAACACAACTCAGTGTTTTTCTCGAAAATGAGAACAAAGCTCTGGAAGAAGTTGTCGTAATCGGTTATGGTACACAAAAGAAAGCCGACCTCACCGGATCAATTAGTTCCCTAAAATCTTCAGATATTGCCAAACAGCCTGCGATGTCAGCGATGCAATCCATTCAAGGTAAGGCTGCAGGTTTGAATATTGTTGCCAATGAGGCTCCTGGTTCTTCGCCCAATGTCATTATCAGGGGCTTAGGAACCGCTCTATCTGGACGAAATCCATTATATATCGTTGATGGTATTGCTCAAGATGACATCAATAACATCAACCCTTCAGATATTGAATCCATGGATGTACTGAAAGATGCATCCTCAGCATCAATCTATGGTTTAAGAGCTGCAAATGGTGTTATTATAGTAACAACAAAAAAAGGTAAAGCCGGTTCTGTCAATATCAATTATGAAAGTTATGCGGGCATAAAGAAAATCCTCAACCCGATCAAAATGGCTAATGGTGAACAGTTCAGAACCTATTTCAATGAAAATTTAACTTCATTGGGTGTAAAAAACTGGGAACTAAAGGCTAATCAACCCAATAACACTGACTGGTATGATGAATTAACAAAAACGGGGACGGTATTTAACAATGCGGTCAGCATTGCAGGTGGGAGCGAAAAAATAGACTATTTTATTTCTGCCAATAATTTCACCGAAAATGGAATCCTTGAAGGTTCTAAATATGTTCGGAATACGATTCGCAACAACAATGTTTATAAATTCCTAGACAACCGGTTAAAGTTTTCACAAAACCTAAACCTGACTTTAACCAATGCCACTCCCAAACCCAATAGCGCCTTTACCACAGCTTATAAACAGTCACCATTGGTTCCATTATTATATTCTAATGGAAGATATGGCATTGGCCGTGTCAATCAAACAACTGGGATTGTCGGGATTGACGGTGTTGCTGGACAAACCATCGGAAATCTGAACACCATCGGAAATCCAGTTTATGAAGTATTAAGACAAAATGACCGCACCAATACATTACGGCTTCAGGGGAGTTTTGAAGGTGAATTTAGAATTACAGATTATTTAAAATTTAATTCGCGCGTAGGTGCCAACAAGTTCTACTCTAAGCAACGTATTTTCAACAACATTAAAAACAATTGGCTACAGGCAAACCCATTAAAAACCGAAGCCAATTTTTACGAGGAGAAAACAAATGGTGGTGAGGGCAATGTAACTTTTGCAGACAACAGCCTCAAATACGAAAATCTGGAGCAATTCAGATGGTCATGGGAAAACTTCCTAACTTTCAACAAAACCATTGATAAACACAATATTGAGGCAGTTGTAGGGATGTCCCGTGAAAAATATGACATCAATAGCATGAACAGCCAGACTGGTTATAATGTACCAGGTCAGGAACAATACTGGAATATTGACTTGGCTTCTGATGAATACAAATTAATCAGTCGTCAAACATATTATACCCCACGTGCACTTGCCTCCTATTTCGGTAGAGTACAATATAACTATGACAGCCGTTATTATTTGACAGCTACATTGCGTCGGGATGCATCCAGTGTATTTCGTAACAGTGGCAAATATTGGGGTACATTCCCATCGTTCGGTTTTGGCTGGACTGCATCCAACGAAGCCTTTATGAAAGACATCAGCTGGATCAACTTCCTAAAAGTCAGGGCGAACTACGGTCATTTAGGTAATCAGAATATTCCTTTAAATGTCTTCAATATTTTCTCCAGCCCAGAAAGTTCCAATTACAACTATGTTTTTGGTCCCGAACAAAATATGGTATATGGCAGTGCCCAAGGTACCCCGCCTGTTGATCTAAGCTGGGAAGTCACCAAAGAAGCTGGCGCGGGTATTGACTTCACATTATTCAATAACCTATCTGGATCAGTAGATTATTATCATAAAAAGAATACCAATACCATTCTCGACGTCACTCCTATCTATTCGTCACCAGATGAAAAAAATTATTATGCACATGGTGCCAAAGTACTCAATCAAGGTATTGAAGTCGCATTAAATTGGAACAAAAGCATATCACCAGATTTCAGCTATGCTGTCGGCGTCAATTATTCTTATAACAGTAACAAGGTTACTGATGTTGTCCATACGTATGACGGTGCTACTGGAGGAAGTTTAAATAATGGTGAAATCACAAAACAGTTGCGGGTTGGACAACCAATCTATGCCTGGTGGATGTTTGAATCAATCGGGGTATTTCAGGATGCAAATGATATCGCCAATAACCCTTCTTTTGGCCCAGCTAAGCCTGGTTACTTAAAATATAAAGATCAAAATGGGGATGGTGTTATCGATACAAGAGATAAAAAATTCTTCGGTTCATTTATACCAAGCTCAACCTATGGTATCAATTTAGGCATCAATTACAAAGCAATTGATTTCAATATCTCGGGTTATGGTGTTGCAGGAAATAAGATTTATAATGGAATGAAAAGCACGCGTACAGATGGGGGAGAAAATATTGCACTGTCAACCTTTGAGAACCGTTGGACGGGACCAGGTTCAACCAATGTACATCCAGGTGCTGAACGCGCAATTTGGGCATCAAGTTATTTCCTGGAATCTGGTAGTTATTTCCGTATTAATAATATCACTGTTGGCTATACTTTTGACAAACTTTATAATTCAAAATCAAAATTGCGGTTATATGTAACAGCTCAAAATCCATTTATGTTTACCAACTATAGTGGCTTTTCTCCTGAATTGGCTGGCGATGGCAGTCCAAACCTAACTTCAGGTATCGAGCTTTCTGCTTACCCAACCACCCGTAATTTCCTTTTTGGACTTAACATGCAATTTTAATTTTTAAAATTATAACACATGAAAATTAATAAACTCTATATAGCAATCGTGCTCAGCGCAGGTTTGACATTACACTCTTGTAAAGACAGTAAATTTCTAGACGTTCCTTCAAAAGAAAACGTTGAAGCGGATGATAGTGGAACCGTCTACACTCCAGAACAATTTGTCAACGGTGTTTACGGTATGTTTACCGATTGGGATTATTCCTTCTCCTATTTAGGTATAACCGAAATGATTTCTGACAATGCTGACAAAGGGAGCTCAGCAACTGATTCGGGAGGTGACAAACTACTTTTGGACAATCTAACCTACACCTCCACAGCAGGATCTTTTCAATCCATGTGGGCCCGCTGGTACAAGTCAATCGGTCGCGCTACAAGGGCAATAGAATATACAGAAAATTATGGCCTTACTGATGAGACTTATAAAAACAGGCTGATCGCAGAAGCCAGATTTCTTCGGGCATTGAACTACTTTTACTTAGTCCGTGGTTGGGGCGATGTTCCTATCCAAGAACGGGATTATATCAAACGCGAGCCGGCAGCAGAAGTTTATGCTTACATCGAAGCAGACTTACAATTTGCAATAGAAAACCTCCCAATCAAATCGGCATATGCTGCAAAGGATTTAGGGCGAGCCACCAAAGGCGCTGCACAGGGATTATTATCAAAAGTATATTTGTATCAAAATAAGTGGCAACAAGCAGCTGATATGGCCAAAACTGTCATCAACTCAGGTGGATATAGCCTGGAAAAAGACTACGCAACAATTTGGCGGTTAGCAGGAGAAAATGGCCCTGAATCTTTATTTGAATGGCAGGCACGGGGAACATCCATTGCACACGGTATCCAACAATATAGTCAAGTTCAAGCTCCTCGTGGCGGCGCAGTTGCTCTAGGTTGGGGCTTCAATATCCCCAGTCAAAATTTATTGGATGCCTTCAATGCCGAAAAAGATGATATCCGTCGAGATGCAACCATTATTTTTAGGGGTGAAACACTCTACGATGGTCGAGTAATCGACGATGGGGTTGAAAATCCCATGTATAACGAAAAAGCCTATTCTTCTGCAAACGGTGGTGCCGAAGATACCGATAAAAATATACGTTACCTTCGTTTAGGTGAAATCTATCTTATCCTCGCTGAAGCAGCAAATGAGGTTGGCAATAGCAGCGAAGCGCTAAATGCCTTGAATACCGTACGGACACGCGTAAAATTAGCCAACGTAACGACGACTGACCAAGTACTGCTCCGTCAATTGATCTGGAAAGAACGCCGTCTTGAGTTGGCCTTTGAACACGACCGCTGGTTTGATTTAGTTCGTACTAAGCAGGCCAAACCAGCAATGGCTGCTGACGGAAAAGTATTTCAGGACAAAATGTTCTTATTTCCAATTCCAGAAAATCAGCGTATACAGACACCAGAAATGGGACAAAATCCAGGTTGGTAATACACTCAAAAATAACGCAGTCCAAACGATTTAAGTATCGTTTGGACATTTTTCAAGACTCTTAAAAATATTATCCATGAGAAAACGAATAGCATATCCGGCCCTTACCGGTATAGCTTTGGCCCTTCTTCTCAGCAGTTCGTGCCAAAACGCTACTAATAGTAATTCAGACAGTCCCTCAAACATTGATTCAACCAGCGGAAACCAAATCAACGAAGATTCGCTATTGACCAATATTCAGCAACAGACTTTTCAATATTTTTGGGATGGTGCCGAGCCGACTTCTGGCCTTGCTAGAGAACGCATCCATATGGATGGCGTTTATCCCCAAAATGATCGTAATGTCGTGACGATAGGTGGTAGTGGCTTCGGGCTCATGGGCATGATTGTCGCCATGGAACGCGGATTTATCAGCCAAGAACAAGGGGTTCAAAAGCTGGATCACATCATGGATTATTTGGGCAAAATCGAAAGATTCAAAGGTGCATGGGCACACTGGTATGATGGGGAACTGGGTACAGCGAAACCCTTTAGCGAAAAAGATAATGGTGGCGACATTGTTGAAACAGCATTCTTAGCTCAAGGTCTGATTGCCATTCGGGAATATCTAAAAGATAAAGGCGATTCTGCACAGTCAGTTGCCCAAAAAGCGGATAAGCTCTGGAAAGAAATCAATTGGAATCACTATACAAATGGGCAAAATACCATCTTTTGGCATTGGAGTCCAAAATTCAACTTTCAACAGAACCACCCCGTCAGAGGATATGATGAGTGTCTTATCACCTATATATTGGCGGCCTCCTCTCCCACTTATCCTATCGCGCCCAATGTATATCATGAGGGCTGGGCAAGATCTGGTGCTATTAAAAGCTCAGCTAAAAAATATGATATTCCACTCGTACTTAAGCACAATGCCAAAGAAGGTGAAGTTGGCCCACTTTTCTGGGAGCATTACTCCTATTTAGGACTGAGCCCCAAAGGATTAAAAGACCAGTATGCAGATTACTGGGAAGCAACAAGCAACCACGCCAAGATAAATTTGGCCTACGCAGACCTGAATCCAAAAGGTTACAAAGGTTATGGCTCAGATAAAGGCTGGGGCTGGACGGCCAGTTATTCTATTAATGGCTACGATGCACATCACCCGGACAACGACCCCGGTGTGATATCACCTACAGCCGCCTTGTCTTCCATGCCCTATACACCACATGAAAGCATTCAGTTTGCGCAATACTTAAACAAACAGCTGGGAAATAAAATCTGGGGTAAATATGGCTATTATGATGCTTACAGTGAAACGTCAAACTGGTTCCCTCAGCGTTATCTAGCCATCGATCAGGGGCCTATTGTTGTCATGATTGAGAACTATCGAACAGGAAAAATCTGGGACTTATTTATGCAGGCACCAGAGATTCAACAAGGACTGAAAAAACTTGGTTTTACAAGTCCTTACTTAAAGTAGTGGTAAATTACGGAATCATTTTCAATTCGTCACACGTTGAAAGTGGTTCCACCCACGAAAACAACATTACATCCTATCAGAGCGGTTCAAGGAGTATATTGAACGTTCTACATAAAAACTTACAATGTTGCGAGGAATACAAAATCCACACGCACAAAAAAAATAATACGATGAAAAAAGTAGTAGGTACTTTCCTTCTTGCATTTTTAGCTTGGCATACAAGTCCAGCCCAATCCAATCAGAAAATGGACCGTTTCATTGATCAGCTTATGGCTAAGATGACCGTCGAAGAAAAGATTGGACAACTTAATCTAGTCACCGGTGGTGAAGCGACAACGGGAACAACTGTCTCCACAGGTGTCGAAACAAAAATTAGAAATGGCCAGATCGGTGGCATTTTCAGCATGAGTACACCAGCCAAAATTCGCAAAACTCAAGAAATAGCAATCAAGCAGTCAAGACTTAAGATTCCAATTATCTTCGGGATGGATGTTATTCATGGTTATCGTACTGTATTCCCTATTCCCTTGGGGCTTGCTGCTACCTGGGATATGAACTTAATTCAACAATCGGCCCGTATAGCAGCAGAGGAAGCGACAGCGGATGGTATTAATTGGGCATTTTCGCCAATGGTGGATATTTCCAGGGATCCAAGATGGGGACGTATCTCTGAGGGGGCTGGCGAGGACACTTACCTAAGTTCGAAAGTTGCTGAGGCTATTGTCCATGGCTTTCAGGGGGATAATTTAGCAGCACATAACACCATGATGGCTTGTGTCAAGCACTTTGCGTTATATGGCGCTGCAGAAGGTGGGCGAGACTACAACAGTACAGACATGAGTCTTCATCGCATGTACAATGAATATTTACCACCCTATAAAGCAGCGTTAGATGCCGGTGCAGGAAGTATCATGACCTCTTTTAACGATATCAATGGTGTACCCGCTTCGGCAAACAAATGGTTAATGACAGATGTCTTACGTAAACAATGGGGTTTTAAAGGTTTGGTTGTAACAGACTACACAGCTGTCAACGAACTCACAGCACATGGACTTGGTGATCTACAACAAGTTTCTGCTTTGAGCCTAAATGCCGGAATTGATATGGATATGGTTGGCGAGGGCTTTCTGACCACGTTGAAAAAATCACTCGATGACGGAAAAGTCAAAATCGCTGACATCGATAGAGCATGTCGTTTTGTGTTGGAAGCGAAATATAAACTGGGGTTATTTGAAGATCCCTATCGATATTGCAATGAAGATCGTGCAAAAACTGTCATTGGCTCTGTAGCCAATCATGCGAAAGCCCGAGAAATTGCAGCTAAATCATTTGTCCTTCTCAAAAATGAAAAACAAGCACTTCCTTTAAAGAAATCTGGGACAGTTGCTGTCATTGGCCCTTTAGCGAACTCAGGACCGAATATGCCAGGAACCTGGAGCGTAAGCGCAGAATTAGACAAAACAGAATCATTAGTAGCAGGAATGAAAGCGGTATTAGGCAATAAAGTAAACATCCTCACACATCTGGGCAGCAATTTACTGGAAGATCCAAACTATCAGAAACATGCGACAATGTTTGGCCGAACAATAGCACGCGATCCCCGAAAAGAAGAGGAAATCATTGCGGATGCCGTAAAAGTTGCCCAACAATCTAATGTGGTGGTTGCTGCACTTGGTGAATCATCAGAAATGTCAGGTGAGAGCTCCAGTCGTTCAAAACTGGATATTCCCAAAAATCAGCAGAATTTACTAAAAGCACTATTAGCAACAGGAAAACCGGTTGTACTTGTATTATTTACAGGCAGACCACTCACTCTTACCTGGGAAGATGCACATGTTCCAGCCATATTAAATGTTTGGTTTGGAGGCTCAGAAACCGGCAAGGCTGTTGCAGACGTATTATTTGGGGATATTGTTCCTTCTGGAAAGATTACAGCTACTTTCCCGCGCAACGTAGGGCAGATTCCCATCTATTATGCACACAAAAATACGGGAAGACCTTATGAGAATTCAGGTGATTTTGAAAAATTCAAATCGAATTATCTAGACGTAAGCAATTCACCGCTCTACCCTTTTGGCTATGGACTAAGTTATACGACTTTTACTTATAGTGATATTCGTCTTGATCGAAATACAATCGTTGAAAAAGGCACTATTCAAGCGAGTATTGATATCACTAACACAGGAAATTATGATGCCGAAGAAACAGTTCAGCTCTACATCCAAGACTTGGTTGGCTCGGTTACTCGCCCGGTAAAAGAATTAAAAGGATTTCAAAAAATATTTTTGAAGAAAGGAGAACAAAAAACTGTAAAATTCGAGATTAAAGTAAAAGATCTCAAATTCTTCGATAATAATCTGAACTATATTGCCGAACCGGGAGATTTTAAAGTCTACATCGGCACCAATAGCCGCGATGTCAAAGAGGGGGATTTCAAGCTGCTTTAAAGTCGATTTGCCCCACTTATGACAGGCTTACGTTACTTTTTAGACAACTGTTACTTATCTACTTAGTAGCTGGGGCACAAATTAACCATAGATTAACACCAACTTCGAAATTAATAGGGTATTAACAGGGATATTACAGGGGGGGGTAATAGGGGTATAACAAGGCTAAATCCCTATTAACCCCCTGTTAAAACCGTATAAAGTAACTGTTAATAGGGGTTTACTGGCGAAAATGGTATCAACTTGGTCATAAGTTAAGTACTAGTAGCTCTATACAACCAATTACTTCATATTCCCATCAAAGCTTTCAAACAGTAAACGTAATTCCGCTGCTTTATCTGGATAATCCGCTAAGATATTGGTTCGCTCACTTGGATCCCAAGCAATGTTATGTAACTCCTCAATAGCATCATAAGGTTTTCCGGATATCTGATTGACACCTGCTGCTACCCGTCTGTATTTCCAATCACCAGCCCGAACAGCTTCAACATGGCCGTAGTTTACCAAAAATATCGGGCGATGTGGTGTTTTTAGATCTTCCGCTTTACCATTCAGTAGAGAATCTATAGCCTGGCCATCAATTGATTTTTTAGGAAGAGAAGCTCCTGTCCATTTTGCCACTGTCGGCAATACATCCAGATTACTGATTGCCTGTCTGATGACCTTGCCTTCCTGTGCATATCCTTTTCCATACACAATGAATGGAACACGAACACCGCCTTCAGTCGTTTCAGCTTTCGATCCTTTAAATACACCGGCTGTGCCTACGTGCCAGTTTTTTGTCGCATGATCGTCTGACATTCGTGAAGGATAAGCTATCCAAGGTCCATTGTCACTTGAGAAGATCAAAATTGTATTGTCTGCTAATCCTTTTCTCTCTACAGTTTTCCAAAGTTCAGCAAAATTATGATCCAACTGACGCATAACGGCCCCAAGGGGACCAGCATTCTGCTGGTCAGCAAACTTATTTTTATTGTTGGCAAAAGCTAGCGGAAGATGAGGAAAGTTATGCGCATAATATAAAAAGAATGGATGATCTTTATCTTGATTTTCTATGAAGTCCACCGTTTCCTTATGGTATAATGCACTTAAATCCGAGTCATCTGGCGCTATGACTTCTGGCTTTCTATTTCTAAAGATCTTTATAACTGAATCTGTTTGCACATAAGGATTACGGTAATCATGGCTATACAACATCCCATAGAAAAAATCAAATCCTTGTTTATTCGGGTGATGATAAGATTGTTTATCGCCTAGATGCCACTTACCAATTAATGCTGTTCGGTACCCTACCTTTTTTAACAATTCGGCAATCGTTTCTTCCTCATCTGGTAGGCCAAGATTTGATCCAGGACCAATCGGCGCAGGAAGATTGTAACGGGAAGCATATCGTCCCGTCAATAAAGATGCGCGTGAGGGTGTACAGGATGGGGTTGAAACCATAAAGTTGGTGGCCCTTACCCCTTTACTAGCGATCGAGTCCAAAAAAGGAGTTGAAATATTTGGACTGCCATAACAACCGATGTCACTATAGCCCAGATCATCAGTAAGAATCAAAATAATATTAGGCTTCTTCTTATGTTGAGCGTGAACAAAAGTAGCAACAAAAAACATGGTCATTGCCATGAAAAATTTAGTAAATCGCATCATGATAGCATTAGTTAATTGGAAATATCGCTACAAGATAAGAAAATAGCAACAAGTGCCAACGCCAATCGAAAACTTGTTTCTATTTTAGAGACATTGGGGGCAGCAGGCACCGCCCCCATCTGTCAATTTGAGAAAAGATAAGGGAAATTTATCCTTACACATTCGTCGTATTTAGCAGCGGGGAGTTAGCGGCCAATGACTGTCATGTCGCTCGGGAATGTGTCTATTAATAATGATATATTCCATAATACATTAACATTTTGCGCACATAAAAAAAGAGCCTACTTTTAGATGCAACACTTTGATAACAGAAACAAATATAACAGTTATTTCAATATAATCTATCAATCAAGTAGACTTTATTAAATAAACATAAAAACTTTCCGGTAGTCTGTGTCTCACATACGCGATACAACGTAAATAGCTACAATTAAAAAGTTATTTATTTCAATTTATGAAGATAATCTCTGACTAATGCTATTCCTTCAGCGTGAAGTATGGTCGTTCCCTTTTGGGGCATATGCATTTCACCTAACACAGACATTCTTCCGATAATTTTCGCTTGTTTGAGCCAAATTCCGGTTTCATTTATCGGACTTTCGAATCGAAGATCAAGCATAGTCATATAGGCAGTTCCTATGGGATTATGGCAATGTGCACAGTTTACTTCTAGATAAGCGCGGGCTCTTTTTTCAATAGATTGATTGTTATCGTCATAGTTAGGTAACGAACTGAACTGCTTCAAGGGTGACATATCAATTATGCCTTTATCTTGCCAATATGCCAGCTGCTGAAGCGTATCTGTTTTATGCACAACTATCCGGTTTAGGTTTTTGATTTTGGGGCCTATTGGCAGCATATGGTTCCCCTGACGGTGACATGCAATGCAGTCCGTCCGGGAAGGGATGATATAATTTGTTTGTCGTTTTACACCTTCATTGTCCAAAAATGAAACAGGTACTGATGCACTATCGGTTAAGAGGAAAGCTTCATCCTGACTTGAGTTCCATTGGTATGTAGCAGCATTCCATTGTCCATCTTTGTTAATCAAGAGACGTGTTTCCAGCAAGATTGACTTTGGTTCCTGCACATTAGCTTGCTGTGGATAATAAAAGGTTTTACTGATGATGGTGCCATCTGGAAAAACCGGCAGCCCATCATCTGAAGCGACAAGATGTGTCCCCTTGGGAAGGAAGATAAAGCGTTTTTTATCTGCGTAATCGGTAAATAATGCGGAAGCTAGCTCGTAAGAGACAGCACGATCGTTGGGGATAAGATCGGCCATTTTCCCCTGAAACAAACCATAATCGGACAATTTATCCAAAAATATAAAATTATCCGCCGCAATCTTACCTCTATCCTTATTGTTGAGTACAATAAAAAGTATAGGTATCAACAAAACACCTATCAAAATTATCGCTTTTTTCATGCCTCTTATGCTACCTTTTCGCTATTTCCTGTTATCTGGGCGAAGATAAGACAAAAAATTTTACAGGAACTAACAACGACGAATATTATTCTAAATCTTATTTTCTGACGAAAAAATAAAACACTTACCGACTAATTACGACAAAAAAATTGGCTATATTTAAATGTCTTTTAACCAAAATCCGGATCCATGGAAGATATGATTCTCTATAATCGGCTTCAATTTGCCTTTACAATCACATTCCACTACTTATTCCCCCAATTGACCATGGGATTATCACTGATGATTGTTTATTTCAAATGGAGATTTCTACAAACACATCATGAAGATTACAACAATGCCTCAAAGTTTTGGATGAAGATCTTTGCCCTCAACTTTACGATGGGTGTTGTAACTGGAATACCCATGGAATTTCAATTTGGCACAAATTGGGCGAAATTTTCGGAGCTTACCGGCGGAATTATTGGCCAAACTTTAGCTATGGAGGGTATGTTTTCATTTTTTCTGGAGTCGTCCTTTTTGGGTATGTTTCTCTTTGGGGAAAAATTGCTCGGACACAAACTACATTTTCTTGCAGGTCTAATGGTGTTCATTGGGTCATGGGCGAGTGGATTCTTGATTATCGCTACGCATTCCTGGATGCAACACCCTGTTGGTTATGAAATTATGGAAAACGGAAAGTTTGTTCTTAACAATTTCAGTTCTTTATTTAGTAACCCATGGCTATGGCCTTCTTATCTCCATAACCAAGCCGCATCCTTAGTCACCAGTTCCTTTTTTGTAGCCTCTATCGGAGCGTTCTATCTCTTGAGTGACCGACATAGCAAATTTGGAAGGATATTTGTTAAAAGCGGTGTTATTTTTGGGGCAATTTCATCTGTAATGCTCGCATTTCCTACTGGAGATTTAGCAGCTAAAAATGTTGTAAAATATCAACCGGCAGCATTCGCGGCTATGGAAGGTATCTTCAAAACTGAGAAAGGTGGTTCGGAAATCATCCTGATCGGCCAACCTGATATGGAAAACAAGAAATTGGACAATAAAATTGCTGTTCCCAATGTTTTAAGCTTTCTGACCTATCAGCGTTGGGATGCAGAAATCAAAGGGCTTAATGAATTTGACGATGCTGTACATCCGACAAATGTCCCAGGGCTCTATTATAGTTATCACATCATGGTCGGGCTAGGGACAATATTTATTGGAATAATGGTATTGGGAACATTTTTGCTTTGGCGCAATAAGTTATATCAGACCAAATGGTTATTATGGATTATCATGTTTATGATTCCTTTTCCTTATATCGCCAATACTGCAGGATGGTATACTTCGGAGCTCGGAAGACAACCGTGGTTAGTCTACAATCTGATGCGTATGGTAGATGGGGTATCACCTACTGTATCTTCGGGCAATACTTTATTTACACTGTTGGGATTTGTGGGACTATATATTCTGTTGGGCTTACTATTCTTAATGTTGGTATTGAAAATTATTAGAAAAGGTCCTGAACCTCACATTGCTTTAAACTAATGCACTATGGAAATATTCTGGTTTATTGTATTGACTTTTATGTTAGGCATTTACGTCGTCCTCGACGGGTATGATTTTGGAGCTGGGATTGTACATTTATTTTTCGCAAAGACCGAACAGGAGAAAAAGGCTGTCACAAATGCAATTGGTCCATTTTGGGATGCAAATGAAGTTTGGCTTATTGCTGCTGGCGGTGTCTTATTCTTCGCTTTTCCCACACTTTATGCTTCATCTTTTAGTGGATTCTATCTTCCTCTAATGCTCGTATTATGGTTACTGATCTTTAGAGCGATCAGTCTCGAACTAAGAGGGCAAATACATCACCGGCTTTGGGAGGCCCTATGGGACAAAGCCTTTGGTTTGGCTAGTTTACTCCTTGCGCTTTTTTTTGGAGCAGCCCTAGGGAACGTCGTTCGTGGGGTCAACTTAGGCATGGTTGAAAATGGCGTATCTACACAAGAGCCACATTACTTCTTTCTAGCACTTTGGAACCCAACATTTGATCCTTTGGCTGAGCATCAAGGCATTATTGACTGGTTTACGATAATACTCGGTTTAGTAGCAGTGGTCACGCTGACTATCCATGGTGCTGGATGGGTAATATTAAAAACTTCCAGTACACTAAATCAACGTCTAAAAAACAGCATATTTAAACTGAATTTCGTTTTACTGTTACTGGTCGTCCTATCGGCTTATGTCTGGCATTATGTAAAACCTATTTCCTTAGATAATTTCCAGCATCATTATTGGCTCTGGATATTCCCTTTAATTGCGACCATTGGCTTAATCGGACAATTTTGGATCAGAACTTTTAAAAAAGATGGGACAGGATTTCTCTTCTCATCCTTATTTATACTTGGGAGCTTCGCGACTACAGTAGCGTCGATGTTTCCAACCTTGCTGCCATCAACCAATGCTATAAATCCATCACTTACCATACAAAATGCGGCCGCTCACGAATATGGTCTTTCCGTGGGCTTGGGTTGGTTTATTTTTGCGGCAATACTCGTTATCGCCTATTTTATCATCCAATTTAGAGTTTTTAAAGGGAAGTTAGACCATGTGGGATATGGGGAACATTAGAACGGTAAATACAAATTATAACCCCAACAGTTTATGTTTAAAGGCAAGTTGAACCAATTCGATCATATTTTTTACTTTAAATTTAGTCAGTAGGTTACGGCGGTGGGTTTCTATCGTCACAGGACTCAAAAACAGTTTATCAGCAATCTGATTGCTGGTAAGACCATTGGAAATCATGATTAAAATTTCCTTTTCTCTTTGTGTTAAACGTGGAAGATCTTGCATAGAAAACGCTGCCCCTGCATAAAGTTCTTTCGCACGATTACAAAGAGCTTCCTTCCCATTCAGTCCAAGTTGTACACAGTGTAAAAACTCGTCATTA
Source organism: Sphingobacterium sp. (assembly GCA_031277685.1). Lineage (GTDB taxonomy): Bacteria > Bacteroidota > Bacteroidia > Sphingobacteriales > Sphingobacteriaceae > Sphingobacterium. The sequence continues at coordinate 149,613 of JAITLV010000121.1, forward strand.
GACACATCTTTTACTATATACCCATTTCCACCATTATGCATAAACTGAAAAATAAGATTGCGATCGGCCAAATTGCTCAACGCAATAATGGGGACTTCAGGAAACAGCTTCTTCACTTGTAAGCACACTTCCAA
>JAITLV010000226.1 GCA_031277685.1 Sphingobacterium sp.
TGTTTGATTTCTTATTATTAATAATTTACTGCTAACATTTATAAAGCGTTGAAAAATCTTAAAATTGCTATCCAAAAATCGGGTAGGTTAAACGAAAAATCTGTTCAATTACTGAAAAACTGTGGTTTAGATTTCGAAAACTACAAAAGCTCTTTAATTACTACTGTAGGCAATTTCCCTTTGGAAATACTATTCCTCAGAGATGATGATATCCCAGGTTATGTTGAACAGGGAATAGCAGATCTGGGTATTGTTGGTGAAAATATCATTGACGAAACGGAATCAAAAGTAGCTTATATTAAACGGCTAGGATTCGGAAAGTGTACGTTAAAACTAGCGATACCAAAAGATAGTCCTATTCAAGATATCAAAGACCTCAACGGCAAAGCGATTGCAACCTCCTACCCTAATATACTTAAAAACTTCTTGGACGAATACCGAATCAATGCCGATATACGCTTGATATCGGGATCAGTAGAAATCTCACCTGGACTAGGTCTTAGTGATGCAATATGTGATATCGTTTCAACAGGTGGAACATTAAAAAGTAATGGTCTGAAACCTTTTGCTGATGTCAAAAACTCCGAAGCAATCTTAGTTGGTAGAAAAGGGCTTGAAGGAAATGAAATTTTAACAGAATTGGTACAACGCATTGAATCAGTTCTCTTGGCTAAGGAAACCAAATATGTTGTTTTGAATGTCGAGAAAAAAAACCTTCCAGCAATCACATCGTTATTGCACGGGGTCAAGAGCCCAACAGTAGTACCGTTGGCTGAAGAAGGCTGGGTAGCGGTACATACTGTAATTACAGAAGACGACTTTTGGGACAAAATCAATAAATTAAAAGCGGAAGGTGCCCAAGGTATCGTTGTGATGCCTATTGAAAAAATCATTCTTTAAACTTGACTGATTCTTAAAACCATGTTAAAAAAATATGATTATCAATCTTTAGGAAAAAAGGAACTGCAACAATTGGTTGCCAGGAATACTGATCCGAACAATGCTATCCAAGAGGTAGTTCAGGATATTATCCAGCAGGTACAGTCGCAGGGTGATATTGTTTTACGCGAGTATGCTTCAAAATTTGACAAAGTACAACTTGACAAGCTTTTTTTGGATGAAGAGGATATTGATGATCTAGCCGCTACAATCCACCGTGACCAGCAGCGTGCTTTAGAAATTGCATTTCAAAATATTCATAGATTCCATAGTACACAGCTCAAAAGGGAACGTACCGTAGAGACAATGCCCGGCGTAAAATGCTGGCGTGAAATACGCCCGATTGAAAAAGTGGGGCTTTATATCCCGGGTGGTTCAGCCGTTTTGCCGAGTACCCTTCTGATGCTAGGTATCCCAGCCCGAATAGCTGGATGTAAAGAGATCGTGGTTTGTTCTCCTCCGCAATCCAATGGAAAGATTAATGGATTCGTCGCCTACTGTTTAAAATTACTAAACATCAAAAGAATCTATCTTGTTGGCGGCGCGCAAGCCGTTGCTGCCATGGCATTCGGTACACAGACCATACCAAAAGTTGATAAAATCTTTGGGCCAGGCAATCAATTTGTCACAAAGGCAAAATCCATCATACAAGGGCTTACCAACGTCAGCATTGACATGCCAGCTGGTCCATCTGAAGTACTTGTTATTGCCGATGAATCGGCCAATCCAGCATTCGTCGCCGCAGACCTTTTAGCGCAAGCTGAACATGGTGTAGACAGTCAAGCCGTATTAGTTGCCACTTCGTCAACGCTGGTCGATGCTGTCAACACGCAGCTGAAGTCTCAATTAGCGGTATTGCCACGTAAAGAACTCGCTTCAAAGGCTATTGAAAACTCTTATGCTGTCACTGTTGACAAGCTCCAAGACGCTATACAATTTTCAAATGAATACGCGCCCGAGCACCTTATTCTCGAAACCGATCAATGGGAATCCCTGATACGCCATATCAGCAATGCGGGCTCCGTCTTCTTGGGACACCTTACGCCCGAAAGTGCGGGCGACTATGCATCAGGAACCAACCACACTTTACCTACCTCTGGATACGCACGTTCGTATTCTGGTGTTTCAGTTGATTCTTTTGTAAAGAAAATAACATTTCAGCATATTAACGAGACCGGGCTTCAACAGATTGGATCTACGGTTGAAATACTGGCTGAGCTCGAAGGACTACAGGCACATAAGAATGCGATTTCCATTCGAAATGAACAACGATAAGCGGATTAAATTCAATAAGAAATAAAAAAGCGGTCGCACAACATACGACCGCTTTTTTTAAAACTTGTAACACAGCATAAAAAATAGCCGCGAGTTATCGTCCAAATGTATCATAATTGTCCGTTGCATACTTCTCAAATCTTGTAAGGAGTGCAATATTATCCTTTTCTAACGGACTCAAATCTGCACTCACATCTTTCGAGACTGGAACATACCAGTCCACAGGGTCAAAAAACTGCCGAATACTCGGCTTGGTAAAGGCATAACCATGTCGCGCAAAAATTGTATTCCGAATAATCTCCAGATCTAACTTTTTCAGGTTTTTCAAGTCTTTCTCCACCAATTTCTGTTTGGAGGCATTTATCTTGAATACCGCGGGGGATGCCGAACGATAATATTCCATTACATATGTATAAGTAGAATCTCCATCCTGATCTGTAGCTTCTGTCTTTTTTGCGTTGATCCAATCTACCAATGTTCCATATTCTTCATCCTGGTTATTCAACATCAGATTTGGGTTATAAGCAAATTGTTTTTTCAGCAATTTAAAATTTCTCTTTTTTATCTTTACCCCCTGGTCATAGGCTACCCAGCTTCCAATGAGTGTGTCATTTTTCAATTTTATTTCAAAACGACCATCTGATTTTTTATCTCCCGGCTCATCCAAAAGTAACTGCATGGCATTTGCTTCGCCTTCAAGTTTTCCGGTCAAAGACCGAAGATTTCCTTTGACGACATTTTGGCCGAACACATTCCCCTTATCCGTGATTTTTTTGATCGTCAGATTAATCTTTGGATTATAATCCGTATTGGATAAACCTTCTCCATCTTCCAGTAAACTTTCATCAATCACAAAATCGCCTACCCAATTACCATAAAGCTCCTGATGCGCTTCACGTTCGACAACAACAGAATCTTGTACCTTGGCCCCAACAGCCTTCTTATTTGTCCCATCCTTACAACCGATCAGGGCAGAAAGTACGAATAATAAACAGATATTCCTTTTCATCGCTATATAATTTGTTTTGTTAAATGAATCAACTCAGGCCTTTTATGATTGGAGTACATCATAATGGCTTCGTAAATTATGATTTTTTCGATAAATAATAAACTCTACAAGTAATAAATTAGGCACCCAGCCCAACCAGGCAATAAGCTGATATAGATCCATTGGATTGGGATGGAATAAATAGACCAAAATCACCTTCCAAAAACGTAATGTGAGCGCGGAACAGGTCAGCGCAAAACTACGCAACATAAAATCACGGTGTGCATCAAATTTCTTTTGTACTGCTAGACGAACTGCCTGACAAGTAAAATAGAACCAGCCCAGTGCAAGCAACTCAAAAGAGATGATGGCAAATAATCCTCCATTGGCAACAGAACCTATCAAGAAACCAGAAGGTGCCGCAAGCCCTAAAATACTGATGACATAAACATAGCCGATGGCCCGATGCAAGTGGGGATATTTCTTCAGTAACCTTGAGTTAAATTGGGTAAAACCGGCGGGCAGGGCAAGTATAGCTGTACAGACATGTGTATAGAAGGCATACCTATACCACCATAATTCTTCAACTTCGGTCTGTTTGATCATTAGAAAATTAGCATCCAAAGCAAAAAGATGATAACGCCATGTGATCTCAGTCATTAGGAAGCAGCTGTAAGCGAAAAGCAAAAGCCAAAATCCATTTAATATCGAAAATTGAGCTTTCTTTGCCATAACATATCTATTTACTTCGAATAGCTTCGACAGGGTCTAATCGGGAGGCCATTAAAGCGGGTACAATCCCCGATATTAGGCCGATGAAGGTAGAGAGTGACACCGTGAGCATCACCATCTTTAAGCTCACGACAATAGCAACTCCCGTTGCTAATTGAACAATAAATGCTAAAAAATACACCACCATAAGACCTATCCCTCCCCCGAGTAGACAAAGTACGATAGACTCAATAAGAAACTGCGATAAAATAAAGAAGTTTTTAGCGCCTAACGCTTTTTGAATACCTATGATATGTGTGCGCTCTTTGACACTAACAAACATAATGTTAGCAATACCAAAACCACCAACTAAAATTGAAAAAATCCCGATGGAAAACCCCGCAAGATTAATAATACCGAAGAGTTGATCTAATGCTCCAGTGATCATTGTCGTCTGATTAATAGAGAAATTTTCCTCACGTTGTGGCGAAATGCGACGAATCGAACGCATCAATGTCTTCGCTTCACTTTCAGCCTCTCCCAGGGTATAATTCGATTTGATTACCATCGCTATACTCGGAGAAAAGTTATCATAATTAACTAGGTTTCGAGCCAATTCAAATGGGATGAAAGCGGTATCATCCGGTGAAGTATTAATTAATACCCCATTACCTTCTTTTTTTAACACACCGATTACCTGAATTTTCCGCCCTAACATGCTGATATACTTACCAACGGGCTCTTCATTTGGAAAAAGACCGGTTGCTATATTAGCTCCCAATACAGTAACAAGAGCACCACCCCTGGATTCACTTTCCGCGAAATATCGGCCATCAACAATATTTAAGTTTTGAATATACAAGTTTTCATAGGTTGCAGCATTTACAGAAGAACCTTGTGCCGAATTATTTTTGTATTTGATTGTTGTATTGCCAATATTGATCATGTAAGCCATGTACTCAGCCGTTGTCATTCGACTTCTTAAGTCTTGGTAATTATTATAAGTAGGTTCTGGCCTATTCAAATATTTCCACCAAGGATAATTTGGGCCACCATCCCAAGGCCATTTTTCTATATAAAGTGTCTTACTGCCTATCTTTTTTACTGATTCCTCAATATTATTCCGTAAGGTATCTACCGCCGAGAAAACACCAATAATGGTAAAAATACCAATAGTCACGCCCAGCAGGGAAAGCATGGTACGTGTACGATTGTCCTTCAACGCCGAAAACGCAAACTGACAACTCTCCAATATCAATCTAAGGAATAACATAATTGCATTCTAAAATACAATATAGTTTTGATTTAATGTCAAAATCAATAAAAATATATGCATAAATTAGAAATTAGAGCCTTTGATACCTAAAAAAGTTATAACTTTGTATGCTTTTTGCAACCTGGTATTCGGTGCACTGTAATGCACTGAAAGGTAGACATTAAAATATATATCATTAAAGATGAAGTTATCTCAATTTAAATTCAACTTACCAGAATCATTACTTGCTTCTGAACCTTCTGAAAACCGTGACGAATCACGTTTGATGGTCTTACACAAAGATACTGGTAAAATTGAACACAAAATTTTCAAAGATGTATTGGATTATTTTGACGACAAAGACGTTATGATATTAAACAATACAAAAGTTTTTCCAGCACGCCTTTACGGTAATAAAGAAAAAACTGGAGCGACGATTGAAGTTTTCTTGTTGCGCGAATTGAACAATGAGCTTCGTCTTTGGGATGTATTAGTTGATCCAGCGCGTAAGATTCGTGTGGGCAATAAATTATATTTTGGTGATGATGACTTGTTAGTTGCAGAGGTCGTTGACAACACAACTTCACGCGGACGTACAATCAGATTCTTGTTTGATGGCACTGACGAGGAATTCCGTCGCAATATTGAGATATTGGGAGAAACACCACTGCCTAAGTATATAAAACGTAAAGCAACTCCAGAAGACAAATTCCGCTACCAAACAATCTATGCTAAAAATGAAGGTGCTGTAGCAGCGCCGACTGCTGGCCTTCACTTCTCGCGAGAATTAATGAAACGTTTGGAACTTAAAGGAGTTGATTTCGCTGAGGTGACACTACACGTTGGTCTTGGTACCTTCCGGACAGTGGAAGTGGAAGATTTAACTAAACATAAAATGGACTCAGAGCAATTTATTATCACGGATGAAGCTGCAAAAGTAGTGAATAGAGCTATTGATAATAAACGTCGTGTATGTGCTGTTGGAACAACATCCATGCGTGCGATCGAATCTTCTGTTTCTGCAGATCATCACTTGAAGGCTGCTTCAGATTGGACTAGTAAGTTTATCTACCCACCTTACGATTTCAGTATTGCAAATTCAATGGTTACCAATTTCCATACTCCGGAATCTACTTTATTGGTAATGATCGCAGCATTCGCGGGTTATGAAAACGTAATGAACGCCTATGAGGTTGCAGTAAAAGAAAAATATAGATTCTACAGTTATGGTGATGCAATGTTGATCATCTAAACAACTCTGGAAAAAAAATAACTTAAAACGTGGGTAGCAACAAACTATCCACGTTTTTTTAAATATAAACATTCAAACTCTGTCTATGAATTTTGTCATTATCGTTGCCGCAGGAATAGGAAGTCGGATGAACAGCGACTTACCGAAACAATTTCTAGATTTAAACGGTGTTCCCGTGGTAATGCATACTATTGACCATTTTCATCAATCGTCAGATATCTCTGAAATTGTACTTGTGATCAGTAAAGACATGGAACAATTCTGGATGGATTTATGTTCAAGAGAACAATATAGTACACCTCTACATTTGACCTTTGGTGGTAACACCCGTTTTGAAAGTGTAAAAAACGGTATAGATTATATTCAGGAAAGCTTTAAACTAGGAGCCAAAGATTATATTGCCATACACGACGGCGCACGTCCTATTGTGTCCACAGCATTAATTGCCAGGGCTTTCCAAGGTGCCTACGAACATCAAGCCATTGTACTAGCGCAAAAAAGTATCGAATCAGTGCGTATTGGTAATAATACTTCAAATAATGCTACCGACCGAAATCAGGTTTGGCTGGTACAAACTCCACAGGTATTTCATGCAGAATTGCTGATAAAGGCATACCAACAAAAGGAAGATCCTTTATTTACAGACGACGCTTCCGTAGTCGAAAAATTGGGTAATTATATTTCAATTGTTGAGGGTGATTCCAAAAACATAAAGATCACCTATCCACAAGACCTACAAATTGCCCAGTTTTACCTGGATTTGATGAAGTAGCTATTCCTCTAGGCATTGCCGCGGATAACACGCAATAGCACGACAATAATTGCAATAACCAAAAGGATATGGATAATATTTCCGCCGGTATAACCTCCAAAAAAGCTGATCGCCCAAATGATAACCAAAATAACAGCGATAATGTATAATAAGTTTCCCATTTCTGAATAATTTAATGTCTATTCTGTTTTCTATACAGTATAACAACAAGAAATGGTCTATGGTTTTATATTAAATGGATTGATCAAGATCTATGCGTAATTGATCATACGCCAGGTACATATTAGGAGGAAGCTCTTTTGACACCTCAGCATGTAGCCCCATTCGGTGTCCTATATGTGTAAAATATGTCTTTTCGGCTTGCATATCCTGTGCAAATTCAATCGCTTCCTGCAATGTTAAATGAGATATATGAGATTCTTTCTGCAAGGCATTCACCACAAGTACCTTCACACCTCTCAGCAATTCTCTCGATTCCTCGGCAATAAATTTGGCATCAGTAATATAGGCAAAATCGTCTATCCTAAACCCAAGTACGGGCATTTTATAGTGGAGTACTTCAATGGGCATAATTTCCTTCCCAAATAGCAGCAATGGTTCGCCGGCTTTAATTTCTTCGAGATCCAATCGAGGAGCTCCAGGATATTTAACCTCCGTAAATGCGTAGTAGAACTCACGTTTTAAAGCTTCATGCAATGCTTCAGTACCATAAATAGAGATCGAGGAATGCTGTTGATAATTAAACGCCCGAACATCATCTAATCCTGCAATATGATCTTTGTGGGAATGTGTCATCAACACGGCGTCCAAATGCATGACTTTCTCCCTTAACATCTGATAACGAAAATCAGGGCCAGTATCGACCACGATCGTATGATCATTGTATTCAATAAGAATAGAAGACCGTAATCGCTTATCATGTATATCTAGCGATTGACATACTTGACATTGGCACGCAATTACGGGTACCCCCTGTGATGTTCCGGTTCCTAAAAATGTTATTCTCAAACTATTGTCTTTGATTTCAATACATCTTCATAAATTGGAAAAAGTCTTTCAGAAATAGCCTCCGAATCAATCTCTATATCCATTAAAATATTCCATAAAGACTGAATTTTTATCTCCAAATTCGAAAACTTATTCACGACCACAACTTTTGTCGCCTGTAACATACAGGCTCCTGTACGGAATGAACCTTTTTCATACCTAACTTTATAGCCCTGCTCTTTAAAAAACTCTTCTATTTTTGTTAAACTACCCTGTGTAAACGGCAACAAAATCTCTCCTTCTTTTTAATTTCTTCCTCAGTATCCCAAACTTAGATAAATTTGCTTTTATATACAAATATATTCATCTATACGCTTTTATTACGTTTAGCCACAGGTAAAAAAACAATTATAGTTTAAAAGGAATATTTTATAATTGCGTTATTGTGCCTACTATTACCGTCTATTCTACCAACTTAAGAAGCTCGTTCCCAAAGGTATTCCAGCTATATTTTTGTTTCTCGTCAATAATATTTGTCCTGAATTGTGCTTCTTTTTCATATTTATAAAAAGATACAATTCCATCAACTATGCCACTGACATTGGGTTCTACCACATACCCCACATAACTGTCCTGTACCAGTTCGGGGAGTCCACCTACGTTGCTGACAATCATGGGTAAATCAAAATGATAGGCCACTTGAGTAATCCCACTTTGCGTTGCACTACGGTACGGTAACACCACACAATCGGCAGCCGAAAAATATCGGCCTACCTCTTGATTTGGAATAAAATCGGTATGCATATAGATCACCTCCGCCAATGCATATTTTTTGATAAGTTCCAAGTAGGGCGCCGGATCTCCATAAAATTCACCAGCCAATAACAATTTGACATTTAGATCACGTATCCTTTTGTCTGCCAAAGCCTCCAGTAAAATATCCAAACCTTTATATTGACGGATAAACCCAAAAAACAAAATAATGTTATCCTGCTGACTGATGCCAAGCAATTTACGTGCATCAAATTTACTTAAATGTGCACCATAATTATCATACAATGGATGTGGCGTATAGACAGCTGGCATATGGGGGTTAAACATCTTTAAATCCGCCAAAACACTTTTACTCATGGTCACACAAGCATCCACAGATTTCAAAAAATAACGGATTAGAAATTTGTCCCCAAAGCGCTGTTCATGAGGGATAATATTATCAGCGATACAAACGATCTTGGTATGTTTATTCTTACGTACCTGACGTTGGATAGTACCAAGACACGGGCCAAAAAAAGGCATCCAAAAACGAACGATAAGTAAATCATAATTAGCATCCCTTAATTCCCGGCCAACCTTAAACCAGTTCAACGGATTGATGGAATTAACTTTTATTTTTATATTCAGACCAATTGGGGCCGGTTCATCTGAATATTGAGATTTCCCTGGAAAAAGAAAATTTGGATACTGCAGCGTAAAAGAATAAATATCTACATCATGGCCCAACTCTTGGAAATGCGATGCCAATCGTTCGTTAAAAGAAGCAATCCCTCCTCCCCTCAACGGATAGGCTGAGCCCAGAATCACAATACGCATAGCTAATTAAATGACTTTTTCGATTTGATAATCATTTCGATCTGAACTGCTTCTTGAGACCAATTCAGCCAAAAAGCCAGTCAAAAACAATTGCGTTCCCAAAATAATCGCAGTCAATGCAAAGAAAAATAAGGGCTGATCAGTAATATCTCTAAATGGCGTACCACTGGCTATGCTCATCAATTTGTGACAGATGAGATAGATCGAAATAAATAAACCAGCCAGAAAACTAATAACGCCCATGACACCAAAGAAATGCATTGGCCTTTTCGCAAATTTTCCGACAAAAAATATGGATAACAGATCTAAAAAACCTTTGACAAAGCGACCTGGCCCAAATTTCGTGGTGCCATACTTACGTGGATAGTGCTGAACGATTTGTTCCTGAATATTTGTAAACCCAGCCCATTTTGCAATTACAGGAATATATCGGTGCATTTCTCCATATACTTCTATATTTTTGACGACTTCCTTTTTGTATGCCTTAAGGCCACAATTAAAGTCATGCAAATTATGAATACCGGACATAGATCTGGTCACACCGTTGAAAAGCTTGGTTGGAATTGTTTTAGTCAATGGATCGTATCGCTTCTGCTTCCAGCCCGAAACTAAATCCGCGCCCTTATTCATGATACGATCGTATAGTTCAGGAATTTCATCAGGGCTATCCTGTAAATCTGCATCCATCGTAATGACAACATCTCCCTGTGCTGCAGCAAACCCAACATTTAAAGCAGCAGATTTACCATAGTTACGCCTGAATTTAATGGCCGAAATATTACCATTTTTTGTTTTCAACTCTTCAATGATCTTCCAGGAATTATCCTTACTACCATCATCAACCAAAATAATTTCATAAGAGAAGTGGTTGGCCGTCATGATCCGGTCAATCCAGGCGGTCAATTCGGGTAAAGATTCTTCTTCATTAAATAATGGAACAACAACAGAAATATCCATGTGTATGTTAATCATGCTAAAAATGTACTATTTTAATACAAACAAAGGTATTACTTTTCTTAGTAATACCTTATGAGACTATATTTTATTTTATAAAAATCTACTCCGCACTTTGCGAAAACGCCAGTTTTTCCCTTTTTGAGAGCGCAGACAATAGCAAAGCAAATACAAATTGGAACAACAATGTAATGGCCAATCCCTTAAAAATCTGCCCCAAGGTTATCTTTCCGATCTCCTCGACTTGTTTTTCCAATTCAGCGATTTTCGAATCAATGACTTCATCGGGAACATTATTTTTTTCCATATACTCAATGGTCACATTAATTGTATGTGTCACGACCTTCTCCTGTAAAGTAGGATTGATGAAATTAACATAGACCTGTGTTCCAATAGTTGAAATGATAGTCGAAATAGCTAACATCATAAAAATCGATTTGAGCGCAATAGAAAAACTCCAATACCCCCCATTTGCTTTTCGAAGAGAAAAAGAGAATAACGCAGAAATAACTACAAAGATACCCGTATTGACAATAAATGACATTGACATAACTCCCCAAAAGGAATTCAGATCTTTAACAACGAATAGAACGATCAACCCAAGAATAAAAGAAATGACGCCTAAAATGATGCCGTAGATAATACTCTTTTTCTTGTCAATTACCGCATCGAATCCAGCATTGCTGGGATTGATTGAATCAGCCATAATTATTTATTATAATAAGTACTTAAAACTTTGTATAGAGCCAAATCAAACGCTTTATTGCCTGATGCCGCTGCATACTCATCAAATTGCTTATCACTTGGGTTCAACTCGCTAAAGAAGCTCATTACTGGATAAAACAATTCATATACCTCACTTCTCGGATTAACTCCATTTGCTACTTTTGCTATTTCTGCATAAGGACTATCCACAAGGATCTGGTTGGCAATAATATCTTCGTAAATTTCATGTTCATCTTGAAACTCATCCTCATCAACCAATAAAAACTCTTTCAAGAAATCGTCTAATTCCGGCTCGATTTCGTCATCCTTGCATTCGCCAAGATAGAGAAAGATATTCAATAATTCAGTTCCCCGATCTATTGTTTCATCCTCAATCGCTTCCCATTCTTCTGAATCCAGATAGTCCTCCTCAAGTTTGAGCACGTCGCTAGAAAAGAAATTCATCAATAATAGGTCAACATAGACCTCGCGAAGTTCATCAAACAATGGGTAGTCGTCAAAAGTTTGATCTAGCAGTTCCAATTTCTCCAGATAGGTAGCCTCTGTATTGAAGACTTGGATAAGTTTTTCTAGAAATTCTGGGGCGTTAGCAATCCCATCAATCTTTCCATAATTTAAAACACCTGCTTCAACTGCTGCTTTTATATTTGTTTCCATGATTTAATCGTTTTTAGTAATTTGATTATTATTGATAACCAATTCGACAGCGCCCTTCAACGTCTGTCCGAATAATGGAGAATTTTTAGATTTGGATTTATTTGTCTTTTCATCAAAATTCCAAGACTTACCAAGGTCAAATAGGACTAGGTTGGCAACTTCCCCTTCCCTAATCTGAGGAACATCGAGACCTAAGATCTGTCTCGGCTTAACTGCCAAGCTATTGACAATTTGCTCTTCGTTTAATCCTGCACGAATTAACAAAGGCAATACCGTCTGCAATCCAATGATTCCATTTTTAGCAATATGGAATTCCACATTTTTAAATTCTATTTCCTGTGGTGTATGTTGTGAAACTATGGCATCTATCACCCCTTCTTTAACTCCTTTTATCAGCGCCTTAGCATCCGCTTTAGTCCGTAAAGGTGGACTCACTTTATAATTACTGTCAAAACCAATGATATCCTCATCCGTAAATACCAACTGATGTGCTGCAACGTCACATGTCACCCGTATTCCCCTAGCTTTCGCTTTTTTAATGAGATCAACGGCTTCAGGCGTACTGACTGATGCGAAATGGATTGGAGCTTCAGTATATTCCGCTAGATACAAATCACGAGACACCATCAATGATTCCGCAAGATTAGGAATCCCTTTCATACCCAAATAAGTACTCATGGCTCCTTCATTCATTTTATTTCCCCCAGCCATAGACTCGTCTTCGGCATGTGAAAAAATCAGTCCCTCGAATCCTTTTGCATATAGTAAAGCTCTGCTCATCAGACCCGCTTGTTGAACACTCTTATTCCCATCGCTGAATGCCACCGCACCATTTTGCTTCATATCATACAGTTCGGCCATTTCCCGCCCTTCGCGTTTCTTACTGATGGCACCAATGGGATGAACATCGACAATATTACCTTTCGCGGCATTGACCAGCAGGGCAACCTCAGACCGGCTCTGGATTGCAGGTTCGGTATTAGGCATCACCGCAACAGCAGTAAAACCACCAGCAGCAGCTGCTGCCGTTCCTGTACGGATATCCTCTTTGGTCTCTAAGCCCGGTTCCCCAAAATTGGCATGTAAATCGAAAAATCCAGGGGATAAGATCTTACCTGTACCGTCGATCGTCTCGACGTTTTTTTCAGCTACTTTGATGGCATTTCCAATCTGTGCAATCTTCCCTTTTTCGATAAATATATCAACAGTTTGTTGATGATACGCGTTACCTGGCAAAATTACTTTAACAGAAGTAATCAATAAGCTTTTCATATATGAATGTGATTGAAGTTAATAGGATGCAAATTGTATTTTGAAGCATGCAGTGGATACAATGAAAACAAACCAAAAACAAATCTACCACTATAAATTGTATAGCTATAAATAGATTTTTCGCTTGATGCTTGTGACTGCTTCATTTCGAGAAACAAAGTTACAAAATACAATTTTATTATAGAACACTAAAAATAGATTTCAGCCAACATTCACTAGGAATTTTCTCCCCATTGATAATGTTTAAAATCAAATCCAGCCAAACTCAATATTCGATCTACCACAGTTTCAGCCAACTCCTCCAATGTTTTTGGCAAACTATAAAAAGAGGGAGAAGCTGGACAAATAATACCACCTGCCTCTGTAACCAGTTTCATATTTTGAATATGAATAATACTTAATGGTGTTTCGCGCGTGACCAAGATAAGCTTTCGCCTTTCCTTTAACATGACATCTGCAGCACGGGTAGTAAGATCTGAAGAAGTTCCATAAGCAATTCTTGACAAGGTGCCCATAGAACAGGGACAGACAATCATTGTATCAAAACGCGCAGATCCTGATGCAAAAGGAGCAAAAAAATCATTCTTATCATAAAATTTGAAAGGTACATCTTGATAGCTCTCATCGCCCAATTCGGCCCGCCATACATCCTTAGCATTATTAGACATCACAATCCCCACCTCAGCAAGCTGAGATTTTAGTGAATTTAGCTTTTCCAGCAATAACTTAGCATATATAGAGCCACTCGCCCCTGTAATAGCAACAACGATTTTTCTTTTGGACATTTCTTTAAAATATAAAACAAAGCTATAAAAAAAGGGTCGAAGTGAGAAACACTCGACCCTACATCTACCTATGAAAAACATGCCCTTGGGAGGGGCTTAACAAAAGTACATCTACTTTTTAATTTTCAAAAATATTATGTCAATTACTACACATTTGTGTATAAAAATTTTAAAAAAATGCTTATTTCAGCCCAATCCGCATCCGATTTGTTAACCAATTAGCTATGTCATGTCATTTTTTTTACCGATGACAACAATCTAATTCCATAAATAAATTCGCTACTCAAACAATTATTTTCATTAATAAAAGCTATTTTAGTGGGAGAGTTACGCAATTACATTTGAAAATGAACCTTTCTGTTTTAGAACAATATATTGAAGAGGGTAAAAGTCACGACATCGATCGATTATTGATTGGAAACCCCGAATTATTACAAGAAACAACCAGCCATGGCATTTCCCCCTTATTATTAGCTTGTTATTATAACAAACCACAGATTATCAGAATACTGTTACAGCATACCAAAACAATGACGATTCACGAGGCCTGTGCAGCAGGATTAACCTCTTATGTGGAGGCAATTATACAACAAGCCCCCGCGGTTGTCAATGAATGGTCTTCACATGGTTTTACACCTTTATTATTAGCAACCTATTTTAATAAAGCTGATATTGTCCGTCTTTTATTATCCAAAAACGTAAATCCAAATATAGCAAGTGGCAACGAACAACTCGCTTTCCCATTACACATTGCCGCTTCAAATAATAATGAAGAGATCGGTAAGATGCTCATCGAAGCCGATGCCGATGTCAATGCAGTGCAGGCAACTGGGGAAACGGCCTTACATTTTGCTGCCCAACATGGGAATATAGACTTCATTGTTGCCTTACTGGAATTTGGCGCAGACACCAAAATTGTCAATCTCGCAGGCTTAAGTCCGGCTGATCTGGCTTTAGAGAAAGGGTATAAAGAAATTGCGGAAATACTGGCAAATTAACCGCTCCGCAAAATTTCTGCACCGATCCTACAGTCAAGACAGTGCCGCTTATCGCAATACGATTTCTTCAACTGCAATATCGCCTGACTTTGGGAGGCATTCGTTGTATGCCAATCGAAATCTTCAAAGCGTGCTGTAATCGCATTTTTTTCCGCCGGAAGCATTTCCAAAAAGTGAATAGCCTTATCCATAAATTTATCTATTCCGTAATACTTCCCATAGGCAAAAAGAAAAATCACTACAACGTTAATAATGAGGCCGTCAATGGTATTTTTACCTATTTTCCCAGCATGTTCAAAAGCAGTCCTTTTGCCTAGTGAAAAGCGACATTTCCAATACTCATTTAATTCCTCAATACCAAACAACGATCGAGCATCCGCAATATCCTCCAAACTTAAAATCATTGAAAGACTCACTGATTTTTGATTAAATAGGGCTACCAGTTGTGCTATTCGAAGTTCGGGAAAATTGTATGGTCGCATTCTCAGTCGTTTCCATTTTCCATTGACCACAGTAATTTCATGTGCACGCCGTTGGTAAATAAACTCGTTATAAAGCAATTTTGTATATTCATCATCTCCTTCCTCGGATAAAAAGCCTGCAGCCCCAAAAAATATCGCTTCAATCTTTAACGTATCGGAACGATACTTCTGTAATAAGGATAATGGAAGTTTTTCTCCGAGCTCATGAAATGTATCTGCATTTACTTTCAGCCCCATACACCTACACAGCCAAATCCAGAAAACCCTTTCCCAATCATTTTCATGGTCAGCCAACAAGTCAAAGATGGTTTCAACTTTCATTTCTAAACGTTCAAAGGATAAAGCATCTAACCACATCGTCTTTTTCAGGGAATTAATCGAGCTGAGTTGTGACTGGCAGGGAATCCAGTTTGTTGTATTCATCATCGTTGAATACCTATTTAGTAAATTCGGATCTACAAAAGATGAAAGTAACATCGTTGGAATAGTACTTCCATCTTTTCGATATATGACCTTATCGTTTATCCAAACCACATGAAGAATGACATTATTATAGGCATCATCATCCTGATGGTGATGCCGATCCCAATCCGACGAACGAATATGGATTTCGATATTTCCATACCACTCTTTGTCCCCCAGCACGATATGAGACATTAAAAAATCCGGCCCTGCATCAAGATTATGCTGACCAAGGTTTATCACAGTCAACGGCTCTCCATCACTAGATTTCAATTTTAGTGTATTGAACAGTCGTAGTTTCCAGACAAACTGCATTAAGTTTTCTGTCACCACCATAATTGTAAACTAAGAAATTAAGCTAACCGGCTATGATTTATAATTTCTTAAATATACAATTTATTTAAGACAATTTCACATAAACAGACAGCAAGTCACTGGAAATCATTCGATTTTCTATCATTCGTCCATTTAATACTGGGGCAGAAATACCATAATGTAACTCTTCGTCAGATTGAAATACACGTGCTTCATCCCACAGTCCTGCATCAATAAAAGCCTGTAGTGTCTTCCTCCCCCCCTCAATAATAATGGATTGCACATCCATCAGATACAACTGATAAAGAATAGTTTGGGGGAGATATAAGCCATAATTTTCAAGTTCAATGTACTTAATATGCCCTTGCCAATCTGTTTTTTTCGCATTAAATACAATCGTTTGAGCTTGTTCATCGAAGATATTAGCTTGTGAAGAAATAGCCAGATCGCGGTCTATTAGTACACGAATTGGATGCTTACCTTTCCAATGACGAACGGTCAAACTGGGATTATCTATTCTTGCCGTATTTGTTCCAACCAATATAGCATCTTCCTCAGCACGCCAACGATGCGTCAATTGCTGACTAGCAGCATTACTAATCCAAACCTGCTTATTTTCTTGCCCTATAAAACCATCTTTGGATTGTGCCCATTTTAAAATAACATATGGCCGATGTTGACTAATTCGTGTAAAAAATCGACGATTGAGCCACATTGCTTCTTTTTCCAAGAGCCCAATCTCCACCTCAATACCCGCAGATCTTAAAATCTCAACACCTTTACCATTGACTTTAGCATAAGGATCAAGACAGGCTATAAAAACTTTCAATGGTTTTAATTCAGCAATCATATTCGCACAAGGCGGTGTTTTACCAAAATGTGCGCACGGCTCAAGGCTAACATAAAATATACTGGCAGCAAGCAGTTCTTTTCCCGCGTTGCCAAACCTATCTAATACCTGACTTACAGCATTAACTTCAGCATGAGGACCTCCATACGGTGATGTATAGCCCTCCCCTATAATTTGATCTCCGTGAACAATCACTGCCCCCACCATCGGGTTCGGGCTTACGGACCCTGCACCCATCTGAGCGAGGTCCAAACAACGTTGCATATATTGCCTGTGCATATCCATAATGCAAATCTATGAAAATCGTACCTTTGACACATGAGAATACTTCAAGATTTCGAATTATCATTTCAACATGAATTAGCGACGGTATATGACAAAGAAGAAATAAAATCCATATTTCTTCTTGTTATTGAGGAGTTATTAAATATAAAGAGGATAGCCTATCAGTTGAAAAAAGACGATTTAGTAGCAGAATCAGATGCCATTTGCTTTCAAAATATCCTTCGGGATCTGAAGAAAAACAGGCCGATTCAATACATTTTAAATAAGGCCGATTTTTATGGTGAATTTTTCGAAGTCAACGAATCCGTTCTAATACCAAGACAAGAAACGGAAGAACTTGTTGATTTGATTATAAAAACACATGCTACCTCAACTAACCTAAAGGTAATCGATATAGGAACTGGCTCTGGTTGTATCCCTATTATATTATCAAAGCACCTAAAACAGGCACAAGTTACCAGTGTAGATATTTCAAAAGAGGCTATTGAAACTGCAAAAAAAAATGCCCAGCGCTTAGGTGAAGCTATTCATTTTATCAATGCTGATATTTTAGAATGGGATTATGTCTTTTCAGATCAACGCTATGATATCATTGTTTCCAATCCTCCTTATATCACACCAAATGAAAAACAATACATGCAGCAAAATGTGCTTGCTTACGAACCCGAACTCGCTTTATTTATTGAAGAAAGTGCGCCATTGATCTTTTACGATGTGATTTCATCTTTTGCGTTAAAACACTTAGCTCCCCATGGAGATCTCTATTTCGAAATCAATCAGTATCTAGGACCAGAAACCAAAGACCTGATATCAAAAAAAGGCTTTGAGCAAGTTCAGTTAATCAAAGATATCAATGGCGCGAACCGAATAATTCATGCAAAAAAGAAGAGCTAGTAAAAAATAATCTTTTTATTTACTAGACAGTTAACTACGATCAGTCAAATTTTAGAACCTATTATTTGGAGCATATCGAAAGAAATTCTACCTTTGCATCACTTTCAAAAACGGAAAGGATTCCGTAGCTCAGCTGGTAGAGCAATACACTTTTAATGTATGGGTCCTGGGTTCGAATCCCAGCGGGATCACAAAAGAAAAGCTAA
>JAITLV010000251.1 GCA_031277685.1 Sphingobacterium sp.
TATGCTGGTGAAATATCCGATACATACTATTTTAATGATAATAAATTCTTTTTTAAAGGCCCTGAACAGATGAAAAATGAGCATGATGAAGTGGCCTGGTATGGTATAAAGTACATCTATGTAAAAAAGAAATAGCCTGTCCACAGCGTTTGCCCGTAGCTATGAGAAAATCCTACCTAATTGCGCATTGGATTTGTTGGCGCCGGATAATCCCTGTCAAGGTGCATCTGATTGATCAAAATCTCATTGATCAGGTGGCGCATTCGCTTATCATTAACCGCAATTTTTACAATTTTGTTTTTGTAATAAATATCACCTTCAAATTCGCTGTCGATCTTCTTTGCAAATGTGGGTGCCAGCGACTTATATTTCAGTAAAAGCTCAGTTTCCTTTTCTGCTATTTTTCTTATGGTCACCGTCCAGATTAACCCATACTCCGGAGAGAAAAAGATTTTTCTCGGTGGCGTCAATTTCAGTTTTTTATCCTTTACCGCGTAATTATATAACATATGAATACTTGGTTTGGAAACGTCTTTTGCCGCCGCCAGGACTAATTTATTGTACTCCTTTTCGTTATCCACAAGAGTTTCAATGTTTATACCCTGCTCCTCGATTTCAAAGATAGCCGTCGTATCTGTACTACCTAGTGCTGTGATCTGCATTTTGCTATCCACAAACTGGCCGGACATAGTTGGAATGGCTTCTTTTACACGGGCAAAACTTGCTGCCAAATGCATCGGAACCACTTTAGTTGTCACCGTCTGCGCGCACAGGCTTCCCGGCGCAACAATAAAAAGGAACATGATATACAAATATTTTCTCATCATGATTGTTTTAAATTTGTCATATGCGCTATTAAGAGCTCTATCTTCCAGAAAATTACAATTTTTGTCGATCTTATTCCTCTATTGTTTCATATTCGGCAAGTATCAATCACAATTCGTTAGCGATATCTCAATTGCCAGTATAGCTTCCTTAAATGATTGCGCATTAATTGATTTATTGCGGATCGAAGACAACAAGATTAAAGAAGTTTGGTTATTTTCAGAAAAAATAGCCGATGAAGATGCTTTCTGGAACAATGCGGCAAAAGATTAGGTCCCTATAAAGAGTCCGCTACATGTGGTACTGTCTGTCCCATAATCTTTTCGTTGCAGTCATTTGGGATACTAGGTATTTTCTTGCGTAAAAATATTCCGGGAAAAGGAAAACTCTGCACAATGATCTATTGTTATATCTAAAAAGGTAAATCCATCCTTTAAATAAAAGAATAAAATTATGGCAAAAAAGCAACAGAACTCAAAACAGGAGATTGCGAACTTTTTAGGAGAAATGATTTCATTTAGGAACGCATTGAAGTTAACCCATTGGTCGATCACCGGAAAAGGAAGTTATGAAGCCCATATTTCCCTGGATCAAGCGATTGATTCCCTGATAGAGATTACCGACAGGCTGGTTGAGACAACCTTTTCTTTGGAAGGCACACTGGATATCGTCATTCCGGCAACTTCAAAGCCAAGCAATTATATCAAGTATATTGAGGACTTTTATAAACAAGTGGAAAGCAAGCGGGAAGGCTTATTTAAAGAAAATTTCTCCCAATCCATTATCGACGACGCACAGGAGGCTGTGCAACAGTTATTGTTCCGCTTAAAACGATTGGAATAAGACGATCAGCGGCTATGGCGACCTAACAAGTCTGCATCTAAAAGCGCCTGATCAGAATAAGATGAAAGCCCGGGTTGATAAATCCCGGGCTTTTTATTTGATCTGTGAACAGGGACGATCAGTCGCTGCGTACTGCTCATCAGGCACATACCCAAACGTCTAGTACAAGGTAATATCACATTGATGGGTCAATATCGGTGCCGAGGTCGCGCTTCCGGTACCCAGTGCTGGGAAATCACCAATATTACTACCTGCAATACACAGACTTTTACTCTTATCCTTGAGCAATACTGAAAAGCTGAAACCTACGGCCATGGATTTTACGTTAGACTGGTTCTGGATTTTTGTAATTGACTTCAAAGCCAGCTCATCATTGGATGTCGGATTAATCGTACTATTTCCCAGTTCGCCATATGTATTGTCACCCCATGCATAAAGATCTCCATTCTTTTTTGTTGCCAAAAAGGAAAGGTTGAAGGTGGCGACATTTTCCCAGTCTTTGTCAGTTCCCACCTGGGTGAATTCCGTCTGCGAGCCTGTGGTTCCCAATTGCAATAGTCCTTTATTATTACGGCCTACAGCCCATAGGGTGCCTTCTTCAGCGATGGCGAACGTATTTCTGCTCCGGTCACTGGCGACGGTTTTCCATTTTTTACCAACACCGACATTAATCGGTGCCGGTTGATTCGTGGTGCTGCCTGTTCCGAGCATATAATTCTGGCCTTTACCCCAGGCCCAGAGCGAGCCGTCACTTTTGATGGCGAAAGATGCCCCCCAGTTGTTGAAAGCATAGATTGCTTTCCAATTGCTGTCTGTACCCACCTTCGTTGGAGCTGTCGTGCGACCACTGCTCTGCCCGTTTCCAAGGCTACCGCTGGAGTGGCTGCCCCAGGACCAGAGCGTGCCATCCTTCTTAAGCGCAAGGCTATAGCTGCCCCCTACGGCCAATGCTGTCCAGTCCTTGTCCGTTCCCACCTGTGTTGGCACCAGCACATCATCACCATAATTGCCCAAGCCCAGCTGGCCTTCGTCATTTTTACCCCAGGCCCATAATGTTCCATCTGCAGCGATGGCCAAGCTATGCGCATAGCCTGTTGAGGCTTTTGCCCATTTTTGTGTACCGGCCAGTTTTGTTGGTTTGCCTATCACCGACTGAGTTCCGTTGCCCAGCTGTCCCTCGGAGTTATCGCCCCAGACATAAATTGCACCTTCCTCACTCAAAGCAAGAGCGTGCGCCTGTCCGGAGGATACCGACGACCAATAATATTCCTGCGGCTTTGGCTCAGGAGTAGGTTCGGGGCCAGCCGTATCGTCGATTTTTGATTTGCTGCAACTGCCTAGTGCAATGGCTAATGTCGTTAGGTATATCACCTTTTTGTTGCTGTATTTCATTGTTTTTATAAAGGTATTGTTCTGCCTATAGGACTAAAAAATTAAAAAAAGGGTGAACGTACATTCACCCTTTTTTTAAAAAGTCCGTCTTGTATATAAATCAGCATCCGTATTTATGGAATATGACAAAAAACAGGCCTGGCAAAATATCAGTGAACGTATCACTCAGAAAACCGCGCAACGTAAGCGTCGGGCACGCAAGGTGTTCAGTGCAGCAGCGGTTTTATGTATGATAGCCGGGTGTGCTATATACTATACCCTTTTAATGCAAAAACCTGTTCAGATGATTCAGGTGGCTACGCGTAATAATGAAACCAAAACCCTCCGGCTTTCCGATGGCAGCGTGCTGGTCTTGAATGGCAACAGCAGCCTACGTTATGCCGAGCCTCTGGGCAAAAATCTCCGAAACGTGCAATTGCTTCATGGTGAGGCCAGCTTTGACATTGCCAAAGATCCCAAACGTCCCTTTCGCGTGACCATTGGTGCTGCCGAGATCGAAGTGCTGGGTACGTTATTCAATGTCAATGCCTACAGCTCCAAGCTAGCCGTTACCCTGGCCGAAGGCAGTATCCGGTTTAAGCAAGGTACATTCCATTGCATGCTCGTACCGGGTGAGCGCCTTTTCTTTGATCCGCTTTTACAAAAAGCTAGCCGCCAACAGCTTGACGCCAATGCTGTGCTTGACTGGCGTAGCGGAAAATGGGTGTTTCAGCAAATGCCATTAAATGAAGTCCTAGCGCAGCTGGCGGCACAGTACGACCTTTCCTTTATGCTGACCAACCCTGCTAAACAATACCCTTTGATTAATATCTACCAAGATAAAGCGGATATGACCCTATCCCAATTGCTCGCGCTACTACGGCGTGTAGGAAAATCCGATATCCATTTCGACCAGAAAAGCATACTACTAAAATGAACATACGATCCCAGGCTGTCAGGAAGAACTTTCTTGCAGCCCTCTTAAGCATCAGTATCCAGGGACTTAGTCTGGCCCAGCAGCAAAAGCTTACACTCGATGGAGGCAAACGCAGCGTGGCTGAACTGATCAGTATCCTGCAATACCAGTATCATATCAATGTGATTTACCTGCCTCAGGAAGTCAATACGCATCCCACGATCAGACGGTCGGCCAACAATGAAAAGGTCAATGACTATCTGCAGGGTGTGCTTGATCCAAATTTACTGCACTGGGAATGGCAGGGCAATACCCTATTGATTACAAAACCTTCAAGGGCTTCCAGAAAACAGGAACCGGCAAAGATAAAAGTTCAGGGCCGTGTCAGCGATGAAAACAACAATCCACTGCCCTTTGCGACGGTTGCTGTCCCCGAATTGCAATGGCGGGCAAACTGTGATCAACAGGGCAACTTTTCCTTTGCCGCACCGGCAAATACGGCCCTGTTGATGGAGTTTACCTACATCGGCAAGCAGAGCCTGAGCTTACAGGTCAGTCCGGCGGAATTGAAAAATACCGTTTCGGTTGTTTTGAAGGAAGCTACCCTGCAACTGGAATCCGTAGAAGTGGATGGCAACCGGGATATGCGCCGTTCATCCAATAGTTCCATCGTCTTTGACCGGGAGACCATTGAAAACACGCAGGCCATCAGCCTTGCCGATGTGCTCAATATGCTTCCCGGCAAATCCGTCACCGAAACCAACATGGCCAAGACCAATATGCTGACGCTGCGATCTGTATCAGGCGATAGCTGGGATACCGATATCTTTAATCGCAATAATGCCTTTTCGGTCAGTTACTATATGGATGGCGTGCAGCTCAGCAATAATGCCAATATGCAGAGCCTGAATCCCGGTGCCAACGGTTTTCTCAATCCCTATATCGCCGGCGAATATGGTTTGGGTCTTAATAACCGTAATACCACCAGCGGTGATAATGCCTATGGCGGTGTGGATATGCGCAGCCTGGGTGTCGACAATATCGAAAGCATCGAGGTGATTTCCGGTGTTGCTTCCGCCAAATATGGCGATTATGCTGACGGTGCGGTGATTATAAATACCCAGGCCGGACGTTCGCCCTGGTATTTCCGAACCTCATTCCGCAAAGGAACGACACAGTATAGCCTTGGCAAAGGGTTTTTACTGCCCAAGAAATGGGGCGCATTGAATATCAATGGCAATTACCTCCAGGCCAACAATGATCCGCGGGATAACCTCAAAGCCTACAAGCGCCTGACAGGTTCCCTGACCCATACCCTACAATTGAATCCACGTTCTAAAAATAATTTCTCGCTTACAGTATCGGGCAATCTGGATGGTGCCAAGGAAGATCTCGATGACCGTGCTATGCGCAAATCGACCTTTGAATATTTCAATGTCAACGTCACGGACCGCTATCAGTATACCTTTGCCGAAAAGTGCTGGTTTGACCAGTTCAACCTCAGCGCGGGAGTCTCTGCCGGACGGCAGTATTCTTCCATGCAGTACCTGATGAATGAGGAAAGCTTTCCGTATGTAGATGTCAAATCGCCAGGAGTTTATGAAGCGCAGTGGGCCGCCGGCAACTACCTCGGTGTGACCGCCATTGAAGGTAAGCCCATTACGGCCAATGCCAACTTTAGCCTGACCGCGCTCAAACCTTTCCTGCATACGCTGCACGCGCTGAGTATCGGCGGTAATGCCTATTATTCAGCCAATAAAGGCCGCGGACAGATCATCGATCTGGAGCGCCCACTGTTCAGCAGTTCAAAAGAACAAAGCTACAATTACAAGCAGGTACCCAGCATGCTCAATACCGGCCTCTATCTGGAAGATAGCTTCCGGTATCAGGTGGCCAATAAATCCCTGTACTTTAGGTTAGGGATGCGCGCCGACCATCAGGCCGGTGCCTGGAATCTGTCACCACGGCTGAATGCCCGTTATGAACTCAGTAAATCTTCGAGTCTTGGATTTGCCTGGGGCTATGCCAGCAAAGCACCGTCGTTGGCTCACCGCTACCCGGGACCAGTCTATTTCAAAATTCCAGTGATAGATTTTCCAAGCGACGACCCCGATTTGCGCCTTTACCTCGTCTATGCCGACCTGGCTTATGCCAACAATGAAAACCTGAAGGCTACCACCTCCAATATGCAGGAACTGAGCTACCAGTATCGCAAAGGGAAAGCAAATTTTAGCCTGACAGCATACCGCAAGGTCAGCAGCAATGGCTATTCCACCAAAAGTATTTTTAAGGAATGGGTGATCCCACAGTATCAGTATAAGCTCGATGCCAATGGCAAGCCGACCTATAGTCCGACCGGTCTGGCCAGCAAGAAAACAAGTTCCTACTCACAGATTATCAATAGCCTGGAATCGACCAATTATGGGATCGAACTAATGGCCAGTACAGCACGTATCAGCTGGCTTGCGACTTCTTTTACGGTAAGCTCAGGTTATACCAATTCGTATTATTACGATAAATCCCCCTACTTAAACTATGTTTCCCTGGACGGTATTGACTACACGCAGGAAGCGATCTTTGGGGTCTTTGCACCGGACAACAACCGCAATCAGCAGATCCGCGCCACCCTATCCTCACAGACCCATATCCCATCCCTGGCACTGATGATCAATCTGGTGACAGACTTCCCATTAATGACCCATACAAAGCGCTATGGCAAATCGGGTGAACCGATCGGGTATTATGATAACAAGTTCAATTTTCACGCCATCGAACACTACGATCCCGAGAATCCCATCTATGGACACCTGGCCATCCTGGGTGAGACCAATACCAAGAACAGCGAACGGCATGCCATCAAATATGGCAATATCCACCTGCGGGTATCCAAAGACATCAACAAAAAGCTGCGCTTTTCTTTCAATGTCTATAATATGCTCAACTGGCGCCCGAGCTATATTGTGCCCGGCACCGAAAATCGTGTCGTGCTCAATGCGCCACCATCTTTTGGCGGTGAAATCAGTTTAAAACTCTAATCATACGATTTATGCAAAGAACAACTATACTCCTTTTTTCCTGCAGCCTATTGGCACTGCTTGCCGGAACTGCCTGCCGTCGGGAGCTGGATTCCGAACTTAAAGCGACTACACTGGAGGTTCAGGTGTCCTATGATAATGAACTGTCTGTCAGCAATGGTGGCGATTATATGGTTCAGCTCAAAAACCTGATCACCAACCAGGTGGACAGCGCCAAGGCCAATGCTGCAGGTATTGCCCGGTTTGACTACGTCAGCAATGGTAAGTACGATATACAAATCACCAAGCGTTTTTCACCTGCGGCCTACCAGCAGGCATTCGGTGCGCATGTGGATAGCGAGGTGACCTTCAATGCAGCCGCCACAAGCTACCAGGTCGGTATATCTAGTGGCGCGGTAACGCGGCTTAACCTTGTCCTACGCCAGTCCGTGACAGGCGACTGGGTGATCAAGCAGCTTTATTATGCCGGCTCAGACCTCTATAAGGCGGCCGCTTTACGGGACAATTTTTTTGAGATTTACAACAATTCCGACAAGGTACTGTATGCCGATAGCCTGTGTATGATGTTTGTGTATGGACGCCTTTCCACCACCTACCGTGCGGCAGACAAGCTGCTGGAGAGTGGGCAGTTTGACTGGACCAAAGCGGTGGGCACCGCGCCGGCGCCAGCCAATGCCAATACCGATTACCTCTATGCGCAGGCCATTTATATGTTTCCGGGCGATGGTAAGACCTATCCCGTGCAGCCTGGTCAGGGTCTAGTGGTTGCCCGCAGTGCCATCAACCATCAGTCACCCTTTACCAATAAAAATGGGAAAGTCTATCAGGTAAGCCGGCCCGATCTCACCGTCGATCTCAGTAAAGCCGATTTTGAAGTGATCACCACACCCTATCTTGAGCCCGGCGAAAGTGAATCGCTGATTGATATTCCCACACCGGGAAAAAAGAGCCTTGTCGTCATCCAAAAATTTGGCAAGACCATGATGATGGACAATATCGGGCGCATCGGCTATGCCCTTTTTAGAGCTCCGTCAGATATGGCCAACTGGCCAAAATATGCCGAAGTAAAGGAAAGTACCATAGAAGGGAAAACGCTCTATACACGCGTGCCCAAAAAGTATATTATCGACGCTGTCGAAACACAGCCCAATACTGCGGACAGAAGATTGCCCAAGAAACTGAGCGCCGAACTGGATGCCGGTTTTACCTATGCACCGCTGGGTTCGTATAGTTCACAGGCTGTCATCCGCAAGGTGAAAGAAGTCCGTGACGGACGCCGTATCCTGGAGGATACCAACAATTCCAGCAATGACTTCGAATCGATTATGCCAGCCATTCCCGGAGGATTTAAAGAAAAGTAAGTACAGACATGACCATTCATCGCATTCTACCCCTTTGCCTAAGCCTAGCCGTCCTATTTCCAGCTGGAGCTTCACTCGCTCAGGAAAAGCCTTTGCCACCGGCAGCAGCATTTAAAGATAAGAGGGTACCCGATCGTGCTGCCCGCGAGCGTTCCGCTCCGTCAGTAGCCGAAGGTAAAAGCCAAAGCCTATCCGACAGTAGCACCCAGGTATTGCTCCTGTCCATGCTGCGCAACAGCAGCTACCAGCTCAGCAAAGCATCCAGTGTACTCTTACTGCAGCAGGATATGGGAAAACGAATCAGCATCAGCACATTGCGTTATCGCACTGAAAACGGGAAATATCGTCCCTATCAGGAAGCCGAGCATTCCAAAACAGCCAATTTTACGGCCGAAGGTGGTAAACAGACCGATAAAATGTTGCTCTGGGGCAGCTTTAGCTACAGCAACAGTAAACTCGACAGTATCCGCTGGGGGCATCGGAAAGACGCCGCTTTCACTACACCCTTTTATTACGGTTCCCAGCGAGCGGTACATTATCAACAAACCGACTACGCTATACAGACGCATCTGATGCATAGACTGGCAAAGGGGCTCAGTGCTTCTATTTCCAGCGATTACGGCATGGGCGACCATTTCAGCACCAACGATCCCCGTGCATTGCTCAAACACTTTAAACTCCGGCTTAGCCCGGCATTGCAATGGCAAAATAAGCAGATTGGTCTGGAAATCCGTGGACTTTGGGGCTATGGACAACAAGAGTCGCAGGTCGATTACCGCAATAAGGAATACTACGAATCCAGTCAGTACCCCGAATACCTCAACTGGCTGATCAATGGCTATGGTACCATGCGCAATGCACTCTCTTTTTCGGATCGGGTCTATACCAACAACCAGGATTTCAGCGGCGGTGGACTGGCTTTCTTTTACAAAGCTAAGGGCTGGACAGGCCGGCTGAACCTTAGTTACGAACGTATCCACGAAGAATACGACCGTGGTAATTCATCCGGACGCTATGATGGCTATGACATGTATGGAGACTATGACGTTGACCAATGGAAGGGCTATCTGGATCTGCAGGAGGCACAGCAGCGCTGGGGCCTTCGCCTCGAGGCGGCACAATCCAAGGGCAAAGATTATAACATTGACCTGCTGGGCAACAATTATGCAGCACTGCGTCGCATGGCCGCCCTAGCGCTTTACTATCGTTTGCCGATATGGGGGCGTCATACTGAATTTTCCTTTCGCGAAACCCTCAGCTACCGTAATCAGGTGGACGGCAATATGCTGATCCAGCGCGAGGCCGGCCGGCAGCAGGCCAATATCCAGCTGCGGCATGCCCTCAGTAAGCAACAGCATCAACTGTTGGAACTGGGATTGGGCTATTCGAGTCCATATAGCACAGCCTTTAGCCAGAGCCCACGCAGCAGCAATGCGTTTATTGATCAGGTCATCAAAAACGATGTTGCGCTGGATAAAACTAATTATTGGCAGCTACAGGCAGGTTTTCAGCAGTACTTCCGCTTTGCGGGCATGAACTGGATGGCCCATGCACAGACGATGCAGCTGCAGGCCCCCCGCAGCGACGAAGTGCTACAGGGCAGAGCACGTAACCAGACGAACCTTAGTCTTCATCTTTATTTTTAATTCCAGACATGAAGAAAATCAAGGTATTGCTGCCCTTATTTATAGCTATCGTGCTACTCTCCTCGTTTTTTGCAAGTTCAGAAGATGAGCCGCCCGATTTTACCTGGCTGCGTTCGCTGTATGAACGGCCTTTAAACGAGTGGCCAAAGGCGGATGTGGATGCTCAGGTTGATTATGTGGAATGGGCACCGCTGCCTGCGCCACCGATCTGGAGCGATAAAGATCCGCAGACCCAGGCAAAACTACAACTCGGAAAGCGCCTGTTCTTTGATCCCCGACTGAGTGCTTCGAAGCAGATTTCCTGTTCCTCCTGCCATGATCCCGATATGCATTGGGCCGATGGGCGCAAGCGCGCCATTGGCGAGAGCCACCGTCAGGGCCGGCGGCATAGCCCCAGCCTGCAGAATATCTGGTCGCAGAAGTTATTATTCTGGGATGGACGCGCCGCGAGCCTCGAAGCCCAGGCCCACTCGCCCATTGAGGATCCGAATGAGATGAATACGCCCATGCCCGTTGCGCTGGCGCAGATCAACCAGATCGCGGGCTACCGCAGTTATATACGGGCCGCTTTCGGAGCAGAGCAGCTTCACGCCGCCCAACTAGAAGAAGCACTGGCCCTGTTTGAACGTTCCATTTCGAGCAACATTACGCGCTTCGATAATTTCCTCAAAGGACGCTATCGCGCGCTTTCCGACCAGCAGGTCTGGGGGCTACATCTTTTTCGCACCAAGGCGCGCTGTTTTAACTGCCACAACGGTCCGTTTTTCCAGGATGGCAAGTTTCACAACCTTGGTTTCAGCAACTATGGCAAAGCCAATGCCGACCTGGGGCGCTACGAAGTGACCGGCAAGAAAGAAGACGTTGGCGCTTTCAAAACTGCATCCCTACGCGATGCAGCCCGCACCTTTCCTTGGTTTCATGACGGCCGTTTTTCGGACCTTTCCATGCTGCTCAACCAGTACACGGCGGGTATGCCCCAGCCCAAAGCAAGGGGCAGCATGCTTACCGATAGCCTTTACCCTGCACAGTCTGTGCTCTTAAAGCCGCTGCAGATTAATCTCGCTGAACGAGAAGCAATTATTCGGTTTCTGGAAGCGTTAAGTACACAGCCGATCACGGTAGAACGGCCTAATTTGCCAAATTAAGTTGCCCAAACCAATATTAAACCGTATTATTGCATGTTATTTATAATTAATCTTAATTAATATAATAATACATAAGAGATGTTTAGCCGAAAGAAAAGTGTAGACGTAACAGATTTAAAGACCTATTTTGAGGAGCATTATAGCAGTCTCTGCCGTATAGCCAATCAGTATATGCAGGATGAGCCCGAAGCCGAAGATATTGTGCAGGACTTTTTCTACGCGCTATGGGAACGCAAGCTGCTGGGCAATATACAAGGCGATTTCGGGCATTATGCCAAGACCGCCATCCGCAATCGTTGTCTGACACTTTTAAAGAAACGCTTGAAAACAGTCCATTGCAGTCTGCCCGACGAATTGCTGGACGACAGTGAAGATCCCGATTACCGAACGGGTTACGAGCAGCAGCTCGACAAACTATACAGTGACTTACAACAATTGCCCGACCGGCAGCGGGAGATCTTACAGCTGAGTGTCTGTTCGGATATGAAATACAAAGATATTTCTGAACGACTCAACCTTTCGGTCAATACCGTTAAAACACACATTAAATTGGCTTATAAAAAACTGCGAAAGTAAGATTCCGCAATCAGAATAGGTTATTTTAGTTGAAGTATTCTTTCTTCCATTGATGAATATGTCTTTTGACATTGAGATAAGGAGAAGCGGTATTGAACGGTATCATTCTTCCCAAAATCCATTTATCAGACCAAGTGACAGCATACAATTCATGATTCGACTTTCGCCTGATCAAATCTAGGATATGGCAGACTGTGGCATCTAGTCGCTTACACAAGGCTCCAAAATCCGGATTTTCATAATCGTTGTAAAATTTCTGGGCCAATTTGCCCAGTTCATTCCATTTATATCCTGCCTCAGGAAAGTCTACTGGTAGATCACTATCCATTCTTTCATTCCATTTTAAAAACAGTTCACCCCAACCGATTAAATAATATGGGTTTAAACTCCATATGCTGATATCAATTGAACATCGCCCTAAATTCCAGTGGCGTCCGGGCGGTTTTCTTCTTGAACAGTTTGCTGAAACTCTGTGCATGTTCAAAACCCAATTCGTAAGCGATTTCGTTTACGGTAAGTTGTGTAGTCGATAATTTCTCTTTTGCTTTTTCAATGAGTTTATTGTGGATAAACTGCTGGGTATTCTGACCAATGAGCGCACGCAGCATATCGCTTAGATAACCTGCAGAAAGATTCAGCTGTTCTGAAAGAAAATGTACAGTAGGAACACCTTGAATAACCGGATGATCATTGTCTAGGTAATTATCGAGCAGCGCTTCGGCCTGTTGTAAAATATCATTGTTTACATTTTTCCGGGTAATGAACTGTCGTTTATAAAATCGGTTGACATAGCTCAGCATTAACTCAATCTGGGAAATAATGACTTCTTGGCTAAATTCGTCTATCCGATTGTCCAGTTCATTTTTCATGATATTCAAGATCGCTATCATAGTTTCTCTTTCCTGATCAGATAAATGCAGCGCTTCATTCACAGAATAGGCAAAATAGCCGTACCTCTTAATTTTATGTGCTAAGGGAGAACCGAGGAAAAAGTCAGGATGAATCAGCAACAGATAAGCATAGGTATCCCTATTATACTCTGTGCTACCAACCAATTGATTGGGCGCAAAAAAAAGCATACTTCCTTCATTAAAATCATAGTAACCCCTGCCGTACTTGAGTTTTCCGCTGTTTTTTGTTATAAACGTTATTTTGTAGAAACTTAGGACATCATAGATTGGAGCCATATCCGTATTGAATGGATTATCCTGATTGAAATGAACCAAGCTAATCAGGGGATGCTGAGGTTTTGGCAGGCCAAAAGCTTCATGGCTTTCTGAAATGGATATAAAGCGTTTTAACTTATCATCTTTCTTTTTCATACAATAAATTTATAAAAAAAACCTGCAACGTATTGTTACAGGTTTCCATGTTCCTCACCATGGAACCTGACCGCCTTGTGCTGTGCGATAGGTAGCCGGTCCAGTAAAACTCCCATTAGGAATATCTTCTGCCAGCGCAACGCGTATCGGCTCAAGTGATCCTTCCTCCACCGTATCCGTGCCTTCAAAGTTATTCAGCGCTGTGGCTGTAAAGCCCGGACTTACGAGATTTACCTTAACATTTGTATTTTCCAACTCATTTGCCAGGGAAAGGAAAACCCCGTTTAAAGCTGTTTTAGAAGCACCATATACTGCATCAAATCCGCTCCGAAAGGTATTGTCTGGATCTGCATTGAGGGTTAGTGAACCTAGTGAACTTGAAACTGTTACGATCCTTGATGCTTTTGCATTCCGCAGTAACGGTAGCAATGCCTGTGTTATGGCAAGGGTGCCAAACACATTGGTTTCCCATACCTGACGCATCTCATCTATTGATGTGACGCTTGCCTTCTGGGCACTAAGAATCTGCCACATGGTACGGCCGGGAATCCCTGCGTTTGAAATTGCGGCATTATTGACGAGCAAAGTAAGGTATCCAAAATCATTTTCTATTTTACTTACAATATTCTTGATTGAATTATTGTCGGTTATATCCAGCTCAATAGCCTGCGTTTTACCCCCTATTCGGCTAGCGGAATCTTCTCCTTTCTTTAAATTCCGTGATCCGATAAACACATGATATCCATTTTCAGCAAGAGCTTTGGCAATCTGAAAACCAACACCAGTATTGGCGCCTGTGACAAGTGCCACTTTTATTTCATTTGTCTGCATGTTAAAATTATTTTAAATTTATAAGACAAAGTTCTTCATCTATGGACGGTGAATTGTAGCCAAATTGAGGAAATTTCTAACCAAATTAAGGGTAGATACCAAATCAACGAAACAGCATCATCGAATCTTCACCTGCAAAAAAACACAGTAATATGCCCAGGACATAAAAAATCAAACCATTATAGTTCTTTTTTGCTCACCTCATTTTTGCGATCCGTAATTCGGTTACAAGATTCCGTAATTGGGGTAAGTACTGGCAGGCCATCCTTCGTAATTTTGGATAACAAAAAATAAGAAGCAGATGAAAATAAGAAAATTAGGCCAGCAGGGGCTCGAGATTCCAATGATAGGCCTAGGCTGCATGGGGATGAGCAGTTTTGCGTCCACAGGCGATATCTACGGCAAGGCCGACGAGCAAGAATCCATTGCCACCATCCACCGGTCACTGGAACTGGGCGGCAACTTTTTGGATACGGCCGATCTATATGGACCTTTTGAAAACGAAAGGCTGATCTCCAGGGCTATACGCGGCAAACGAGACGAATTTATCCTAGCCAGCAAATTCGGCTTTGAGATTGATGATAACGATCAGGTGACCTGGCGTATCAACGGTCGGCCGGAGTATATCCAAAAGTCCATTGAGCGCTCGCTGAAAAATCTCGATACAGATGTGATTGACCTCTATTATATGCACCGTCCAGACCCCAATGTGCCAATTGAGGAAACCGTGGGTGCAATGGCCGAACTGGTTGCAGCGGGCAAGGTCAGGTACCTGGGTATTTCCGAAGTCAGTGCCGAACAAATTCAAAAAGCACATGCGACCTTTCCGATCACGGCTGTGCAGAATGAAATCTCCTTATTCGGACGTGAGGTAGAGACCAATGGTGTATACGAACTGACAAATGAGCTAGGCATAGGTCTGGTCGCCTACTCCCCTTTGGGCCGCGGATTTATCACGGGCGAGATCAAGTCGCCAGACGATATCCCCGAAAATGATTTCCGCAGGCTTATCCCCCGGTTTCAGGGCGAACAGTTTTATAAAAACCTGGATCTGGTGCGGGAACTTGAGCAAATTGGGAAAGAGAAAGACGTTACTCCCTCACAGCTGGCCCTTGCCTGGCTGATCCAAAAAGGAATCGTGCCGATACCGGGTACAAAAAGAGTGCGCTATGTGGAGCAGAATATTGCAGCGACTGACATCCTATTGACAGCCGAAGAACTGCAACGCATTGAGGCTATTCTGCCGGTCGGACTGGATACCGGATCCCGGGATGTCAGTATGCCCCTGCAGCCCTAGAAAATATTAAATGCCATGCTTGCAGCAAGCGCATGGCATTTTCCTTAAATTCGTTTATTATTTAACAGGTACCAATAGCATGTCAAAGAAAGAATCAGTACTGATCAGGGTCAATAGCATCGCTGACTATCATGAAGCATTGCAGCTGCCCAAGCCCCAGCATCCGCTTTTTAGCATCACGGATTTTTCGAAAAACAAGCCTATCCATCCTGTGGTGGAGACTACCTTTCAGCTCAATCTATACTGCATTTCTGTCAAAGAAGATGCGCAATGCGTATTGCGATATGGGCCACATCAATACGACTTCAGGGAAGGCCTGATGACCTTCTTTAAACCCGGCCAGACCATAAGCATTGATCCAACGACCGTCCAAGCCGAGGTAGGCTATTCCCTGGTTTTTCATCCCGACTTTATCCGCAGCTATGACCTGGCAAACAAAATCGGCAGCTACAGTTTTTTTGACTATGAAGTCAACGAGGCACTTTTTCTGTCCGACCGCGAAAAAGAGCAGATCCGAAATATCGGGAAAGGGATCTTGAGCGAGTATGAAAATGCGATTGACAGCTATAGCCAGGATGCCATTGTTAGTTTTATCGATCTGCTGCTGGTCTATTCGCAGCGGTTTTATAACCGGCAGTTTATTACACGTAAGGTGCACAATGTCCCGTTGGTCAGTCGGTTCGAACAATTGCTGGATCACTATTTTAATGCCGAAACTGAACGCAGCGGTTTACCACAGGTAGGGTATTTTGCCGAACGGCTCCATATGTCGAAAAACTATTTAAGCGATTTATTACGTTCACAGACCGGTGAGAGCGCACAGAACCATATCCAACAAAAGCTCATTGAAAAAGCGAAGGATCTCCTGTCTAGGTCCAAACTTTCCGTTGCCGAGATTGCCTATCAACTGGGTTTTGAACAGCCACAGTCACTCAATCGTTTATTCAAAAAGAAAACAGCGGTCTCACCGCTTGAATTTAGAAGAAGGATGAACCTTAACAAGCTTTAACTTTGCCGCAGTCATCTTTAAAATTTTAGCGCATACGTTTACATTGTTCTAATGTGCAAGACCGAAATACAGTGTTTTTAGACCGTAAGCGTGGCAAGTTCCAAAAATGGTGTACGCGCGGGATAATCAATCCATTTCCCGAAACTGGACCGGTGTCAGCTGCATCATTTTTTTGAAGAAATTATTAAAATGAGTCGCCTCTTTAAAACCTAAAGAATAAGCGATTTCCGAGACGTTCCATTCGGTATGTCTGAGCAATATTTTCGCCTCCTGCAAGAGACGCTCTGCAATAATCATGGAGGTTGTTTTTTCAGTGATCTCCTTGACGGCGCGATTAAGGTGATTGACATGAACGGCGAGCTGAGCCGCAAATTCAGCGGGCGAACGAAGGCCTACCCCTTGCCCCACATCTTCAATCGGAAACTGACGTTCCAAGAGCTCCAAAAACATATGGGTAATCCGTTGAGCAGCATTCGCCTGCTGCTTTTCAGCTTTTGAAGCCGTTTCCATCCGAAGGGTATAGTGAAGCAGATCAAACACGAGATTTCGCAGCAGATCATATTTATGCGCATAATCCGAATCCAGACCAGCCTGCATCTTCAGGTACACCTGTTTTATATCTTCCAATTGCTCATCCGTAAGCTCAAAAACAGGTATTGCATTGGGTTTAAAAACTTCGTAGTCGTTGAGGTTGCCGAAATGA
The DNA here is from genome assembly GCA_031277685.1 of Sphingobacterium sp. Lineage (GTDB taxonomy): Bacteria > Bacteroidota > Bacteroidia > Sphingobacteriales > Sphingobacteriaceae > Sphingobacterium. The sequence continues at coordinate 16,881 of JAITLV010000251.1, forward strand.
TGAAAAAATGATGCCGTAAATACACAGAAAAATCCGGATTTATAATCGTCGATCCATTCAAATTTGTAGGGGATCTGTGGATTTGTAAAAAATAAGGCCTGCTTTTTAATTTCAATGACCTTATCCGCGTAATGTATTCTGTTTCTACCGATAATCAGGGTAATCTTAAAATAATCTTTCCTACTGTAGACCACTGGCTTGCCATGCTTGCCTATATATTCATCTATTTTAAAAACATTGAAATGCCCCACCCCATGTCGGATATTTTCGGGGACCCGGTCAAATTTAGACTGGTAAAATCCCTCCAGTGACTGCATTTTTTCCATAGGATAAATGTACGAAAATCAAACAAAAAGGCGCTGCCTCGCAATCGTGACAGCGCCTTTTATTTTTAGTTTAAGATTTTCAGTTAAAATCAGTTGAATAAGAAATAGGCTTATTGCTTTCCAATTCCTGTGAAAGCAGATGAATCTTTTCAGTTGCCCTGCGGTAGGCGTCGCTGCCGAGATATAGCCGTACCGGCGGGTTCGGACTCGCTGCCAGATCGATTAAAACCTGCGCCAGCATTTCGGGGTTACCGATCTGTGTTCCGTTCATGGCGGCATATTTTTCGTGCGAGGCTCTGATCGCACTGTAGCCCTCGATTTTATTTTCGGCAAAAACAAGAGAGCTTTCTTCCAGAAACTCAGTCCGGAATGCTCCCGGTGCCACCACCGTCACTTTCACACCGAACTCTTTCACATCTTCTGCCATAACCTCTGAAAGGCCCATCACTGCATATTTTGTGGCAGCATACATTGCCCAGCCTATTCCCGGAGCAAATCCCGCAATTGAAGAAATGTTGATTATATTGCCTGACCGCTGTTGCCTGAAGTAAGGCATCACGGACTGCATGGTTTTGATAACGGCCATAACGTTAATAGCAAAACTATCATTGATTTCCTCCTGATTTATTTCTTCAACAGCTCCACCAATCCCATAGCCCGCATTATTCACCAAAACATCAATCTTTCCAAAGTGTGCAACCGTACGTTCAAAAGCTTCACCGATGGATTTCTCACTTGTCAAATCCACTTCCAAGGGCAAGACCTGCGGCCCTTCAATAGGCCCGACCGCGTCTATCAAACGCTGAGATTCTCGACTTGTTGCCGCTACATTATAGCCTTCCTGGAGGAGTTTTTTGACCAACGACAGCCCCATTCCTTTGGATGCCCCCGTTATAAACCATACTTTCTCTGTCTTCATATTGAATTTATATATAGGACAAAATTAGAACATCAGCCGGCCACCGTATTAACGAAATGGAAACAATAGCTTACAAAAATCAAACAAGTTGCTCCCATAACGAACAGATCTTAATCAAACCAAAAATTTCCTGCTGCAACCTTGTTCAACAGGCAGCAATAACGCTGAATGGTATGACGTCGGTTATTTATTGAAATAAATACCATATATATCCCTTTGCAGGAATTGTCACCTTCAATTTAATGGAATAATCCCGCTGCAACTTGTACTTTTTCATAGACCTACTTTCCTCCGATACCAAAACCTGATCCGTAAGTCCCGTATAATAAAGGGGAACTTTAATTTCTCTACTAATCGGCACTGTCAAGGGATTATAAAGTGATAAAAAACCTTTATTTTTCAGTTTCGGTGAAACATGCAGAAATCCATCCCAGTCTCTCCCATCTGGTCTCCTGAGATGGATGATATCTGCATCCAAAATAGCTCTATAGGTCTTATAAAAATCTACCCATTTATGGACGACCTTTTCTGTATCATCTGTATCGTACAGTCTTGGTCCGCGGTAACATGCCTGAACTCCCGCACCAAATAAATTGCGCAACCTCGTCTCATAATGATCCAAATGCGCGTGCAAAGGCTCGATCGTCGCTGCCTCGCCACCGCCATGATATTGTGTCAGCGGAACGAACATAAATCCCATACTCGGTGTCTTCTGCCAGGTACCATCGTAAATGTTTTGGCGTTCAATAATCTCCTGCTGCGCACGGGGCAAGGACCAGTTCGTTTCCACATATCCCATTGGGGTTTTATTGGATCCTGACAGGAAATACCAGTCTGGGACATTCAGATAGATTCCCTGCGCACGGCACCACTGGTAATAATCACGGATAGCTTCCCATTGCTTCCATTGTGAGTCATCGTAATCGTGATGTCCTGAATGCGAGGTTGAAGCACAGGGATCGCCCGGATAGGAACCATCATTTTCAAATACATTCATCCCAGTATAATTAAAGAAATGCTGTAAGGTCGTGAAGTAATCTTTTCCCCAATCTGTCGCCAAGCATGGGGAAAGACCGAAACGGCTACCTTCTTCACGCGTTTTTGCAGGTTTACCTGTTTTTAGGCTAATAGTGGCCACATCCTCTTTTGCCCCGCGACTCGCCAATAGCGAATAACCGCCAATGGCAATCCCCTTTTCCTTCGCATACGCACTTAGCTGCCGCATGGTATCCAGATATGCCGTGCTCTTGTCTTCAATCTTAAAGCCGCTTCCAAAGGTCATTATCACCATCTCAAAACCGACTTTAGCGGCCTGATCTATGGCTTGTTTTACAGCAGCGGGCTCAGAACTACGAACATGCATAAATATTGGATTTTCCTGAGTCCAGGGAGCCATCATCCGCCAAAACTTTCGCTCCGCAAGTCCTCTACGTTCTTGATCGGTTGCATCCCGCAAAAGCTCAAATGCACGACAGGATTCAAATTTCTGGCCGGCACTGATCCTATATCCCGGGCCGATCAATGGCGATACCTCAAGACGGGCAGGCTTATATTGTCCATAGTAGCGTATTCCGGTCCATTCATATTCGGGATGGTCGAATACCCAGCGTACCGCCGGATTGTCTTTCATCGCTTCCATGTCGCCACCCATTGCATAATCAGTCACCACAAACAACTGGGTGAAACGATCGATATAATCTCTGGGGGCATCCGTCTGTACAGGTGCCTTCCGAAAATCTTTTGTAAAATGACCGGGTTCAAGTGCCGTCATGCGGATCTCGTGCGGTTCCCCATAATGTACTTTGGGCGCAGTTTCGACCAAAGCTAATAGCTCCGATTTAAACCCCTCAATTTTCACTTCCTGACTACCCCGATTGATTACTTCCATCCATTTGGAAATGATCGGCGCTCCGTCGTAGAGCTCGATGAAGATTTTTACCTCCAAATCACGGATTGCCGGGTCAGCAGTTGCTGATGGCGAAAATATAAAAACAAGCCTTTTCCCTGGTGCGGGCCAAGGTTCCTTATTGGAAATCCAGGCATTGTTGGGTTTCCACGGGAATCTGGCCTGTGTCTCTTCGATGCGATATTCTTTTAGCGTAAAGGAACTTTTGTCAAAAGACATGTGTGTCAAAAAGGACTCATCCAGGTAATTATTTACCGGCTGACCTTTCATTCCGCCTATGAGATAATCCTTCCCCGAAATCGTTAGCGAAGCTTCGGGACGAACTGCCCGCAGCTCGCTCTGCCCGGTCATAAGATTTTCCAATGCGATCGTAGCTAGCCCATCTCCAACTAGAAAAGCACGTTGCAATAAACCATTTTCAAGAAAAAGCTTATTTTTTTCTTTTCTGACCACCGTCTTAAATGGACGCCCATCAATCATCCAGTCCTGCGCCATCAGCTGAGACGTTAATCCCAAGACAACCCATATCATGACTGCATATACTATTCTCATTTTCATGTATTTATTTTATAAAAAGGTTATTTTACTATTCAAAAAACTATTTGATGGTAAACCAAACATAACTCGTTAAAGGTATCGTAACGGTCAATTTCGATTTAAACTGTCGTTATATAAAGTTCGGTTACTTCTTGGTTGGTCGTCATATTAAACGCCGTTATATAGAGCTAATACAACTAAGTCCTGTAGAAGGACGATCCGATATTTTATTTTTCACCTCCGAGCCGGGCTATGCTGATGCTAAGACGACCTTGCTGCTATCCGCTATACGTCGTCTCCGTCCTATTACTGTCAAACCAAGCTCCGGTATGTGCGTTGCTCATGGTGACAAATTGGTGCGTTCCGCCATACTCTTCGATCATCGAATCTATAAAATCCTGTTTTCTCTTCTCAATTGCCGTTTTCAGTTTTGTTAAATAATCAATACGTTCCGAAACGGTGGATTTTGAAAATGTGCGGAAGGCGAATTTTGCGGCAGCAATGGCATTTCTCGTATCTGTTGCATCCGCTAGAGTGAGTTCACCGATCTTTTCATTATTAGACGGATTGATAAGATTATAAATTTCCGTTCCATGCGGGCTTACAAATTCCCCGTTGCTGTAAATCTTATTGACTGTTTTCATTTTGTTGTTATTAACACGACAAATTTAGGGGTAGCATTTTTATTCAACTTGGTAAAAAAGCTCAATTATGCTTTGCAAAAAAGCTCAGATCCCACAACGTTTCTTTTAGTATATTTACGTTCTGTATGACCAGTTCTGCGCATTATGTTTTGTGCAATTCAGTAAATATTTTGTACACATTAGATAAAACACAGGAAAGAAAATGAGCCAGTACTTTTGGATAGCTATACCTGCCGAGCTGTTTTTTCAGTATTGCGGCGAAACGATGGAAAAACATCGTGCGCAGGCCTATATTGAAACGATAAACCGTCGTTCGGGCAAGCGGAATTATATGAAATATAGCAAGGAAAATCACTCGGCGTTTTTGGACAGCTTTTCATCCGCGGATTATTATGGATTTTTCCTGTCCACCTATCCCTTTTCAGATCAGGAGGCCATCACAAGCTCCGGTCTCTTCTACGATTCGCCCATAGCCGAATATACCATCGCAGGAAGCGGCGGTTATGAAACGGATCGGACAAGAGAAATCATCCACTTGCGGCAGATTATGAAGCAAGCTGACAAATCCGCAAAAGCATTTTTTGCGGCCTTGCAGCGCTGCCTCAAAAAAATCCCCAACCTACGCGATACCTTGAGAAGTGGAAATAAACAGCATTTTTACCTGCCGACATCAAAGTGTATCATTCCACCAAATGCGCATAGCCGGCTTATCGAAATGCCCTGGGAAGAACACTGTCTCAGCAAAG
>JAITLV010000255.1 GCA_031277685.1 Sphingobacterium sp.
TTTACTTAAATACATCTCTTGAATAATATTAAAGCGTTAAAAAATTTATTAATTGCGTGCAAAGGTAGTGTTTTTTTTGAGATGAACAAATTCTACTCATAACTTATTCACTTCCATTATACTTTGACATATATTTTCTTTTTGTCCAGCCAATAGCAGATTACCCACATCAAGGTTAAAAAACACAGTGAATACACAAAGGATCCGACTTCTGGAATTCCAGGAACTTTAGCACAAACATATTTATAAAACCAGGCAAAAGCGTCTGTATATTTCTCCGTCCCATCCTCCTTCAGTCCATCCGGGATCCGAAACAAGCCCAGAAAACGGGGCAAAATTCCGCTCAACACAAAAATAAATAATGGATTTTTGCCAAATACATCAAAAAATTGAGTCAATTTATTCTTGACACCCTGTACTTCGATAAACCAAATCATACCACCAATTGTCATTGTCGCCAGTCCTGTTGTATAGAGCACATAGGAACTCGTCCAGATCTTTTTATTGATTGGAAAACCAAGTGCCCAGATCCAGGCCAGAACCACAAGAATAAAACCAGTGACAAACATCCCCGACAACAATTTAAAGTGCGGTTCATTTGAAGCGGGCACTTTAGGCCATAACCAGTCCACCTGCCCCTGCTTTTTTATAAATACACCTACCAAATAGCCAAACACAACCTGAACTACTGCTGGCAGGGTACTCATCAGCCCCTCAGGATCGAATGGGACACCTTCGCCTTTATACACATGCGGCAATCCCAAAATAGCGATATCATATTTCGTTCCAAACCATCCCGCTAAGCTATACGGATCTGCTCCACCTGCGAATGCACAAATAGCCCAATAGAGGAATAGAATACCTGTAGAGATCCAGATAATTGCCTTTTCTTTAAAGTAGTAAGCTAATATAGATGCAAAACAATAAGCGATGGCAATACGCTGCAATACCCCAAGAATACGAATACCCCGACTTGCGTCACTTGGATCTACCCATTGCTTAAAAACCAGTTCCGCCCCTTCCCATTTAATAAAAGGCCACCAATTAATAAAAAGACCGATGGCAAAAATTAAGACAGTACGTTTAAGTACTTTTTTCCAAAATATGGCCGGACCGGCTTCTTGTAATCTGGGAATCACAAAAGACATCGCATTACCCACAGCAAATAGGAAAAAAGGAAAAACCAAGTCTGTTGGCGAACAACCATGCCAGGCTGCATGTTTCAGCGGCGCAAACATATGCGCCCATGTCCCGGGATTATTAACCATAATCATCAGTGCCACAGTAGCACCGCGAAACACATCAAGCGAATAATAACGTTGTTTCATCATAAATTAAGTGATTAGCGAGTAAATATAAGGTATTCTAAATTCATTTTTATGCCTAATTTGATTAATAATCGCATAAACAGGAAGAATAGATTTAATGACAGGATTGTTACAAAAACAAACGATTGCAACTCGTTATTTCACGGAAATAGGCACTTCTTAAATAATTTTAAAAAGTTTTTGGAACTTACATTTTTTTTAATATATCTTTAACAAAAGTTTAACCGACTTTTATGAAACGCTTCAATACCAATGGAAAAAGAAATATTAAAAAACCTCTATTTTGATACAGCTGTCTCTATAGCAGAACTAGTTAAAAAACTAGCAAAGAGCACACCTTCTATTACAAAGGTTATCAATCGTCTGTTGGAGGAAAAGATCATTGTCGAATGTGGGTTTGCAGAATCTACAGGAGGAAGGCGTCCGATACAGTTTTCGCTTAACCCATCATTAAATTTCTACATATTAACTGTTTCAGCCGATCAATATTTCTCTACGTTTACGTTAACGGATTTATGCCAAAATACAATTGTTGAGCACCGAGATATTCCCTTGGAATTACAATCTACTAATTCTTCCGATTTACTCCTATTAGAAATTGAGCGAATCTTAACTTCCTCTGCCATAACCCTTGATAGACTTATTGGTATTGGTCTCAGCATGCCTGGCTTTGTAAACTCAGAACTTGGCGTAAACGAATCCTATCCTGTTAGCCACCCACTCTATAAGATCAAAAGCAAAATAGAGAAAAAGTACAAGATCGCTACAGTAATCGAAAACGATTCGCGCTGTATAGCCCTGGCGGAAAAGGAATTCGGATTAGCAAAACACATTGAGCACTCTTTGATTATTAACCTAAACTGGGGCGTTGGACTCGGAATTATCATCAATGGGATTGTATTTAAAGGAGAATCAGGATTCGCTGGGGAATTTAGTCATATCCCACTCTCAGACAACAATACGCTCTGCTCCTGTGGCAAACGAGGCTGCCTAGAAGTCGAAGCTTCCTTAAATGCAGCGATCCGAAATACAGAGAGCGATATCGAAAAAAATGAATATTCGATTTACAGCACCTTTGTAAAAAGTAATCTCAACAAAATAGATGCCCTAATAGAAGCTTCCAACGTAGGCGACCAAATCGCGATCAACAATCTGGGAAAAATAGGTTATATGCTAGGCAAAGGAATTTCCACGCTGATCCATATCTTAAATCCCAAACAAATTATCGTTAGTGGTCGCGGCGCCCAACTGGGGCGGATTTTAAATCCACAGATTCAGATTGCAATTAACGAATTTTGCATTCCTGAAATCGCCAAGACCACACAAGTTGAAATGTCAGAATTAAACAAACACGCCCAAATAAAAGGTACTGCTGCTATCGTCGTAGAAAACCATATTGGCAGCATCCTAACTAAATAATTATTAATAAATTAAACACTAAACAATGAGTCTATTCTACAAAAAAACAGCTGGATTAGCGTTGTGCACACTCTTCAGTGCTACATCGCTTTTTGCGCAGCAAGGTATTTCTGGAAAAGTTTCAGATGCCAAGGGGCCATTATCGGGTGCAACTATCTCTGTAAAAGGGACAAATAGAGCGACCCAGTCAGGTACAAACGGGGAATTTAGTATTCAAGCTGCCCAAGGCGAGACAATCCGCATTTCCTTGGTGGGTTATAAACCTCAAGAAATTGTGGTTGGCACAACTAAAACGATTAATGTTAGTCTGTCAAATGACGAATCCACTTTAGGTGAAGTTGTTGTGACAGCAATGGGAGTAAAACGTGAGAAAAGAAGTTTGGGGTATTCTTTTCAAGACATACAAGGTACAGCATTGACAGATGCACGTGAAAATAATATCGCCAATGCTTTAGCAGGTAAAGTATCCAGTCTTCAAGTCGTTAAAGGATCCGGTGGACCGTCTTCCTCATCTAAAATTATTCTTCGTGGATTTAACTCGATCTCGGGAGATAATCAACCCTTGATCGTTGTGGATGGGGTACCTATGGATAACTTTGTCGGTGCCTCAAATAACGATTTCTGGAATCCGTCAGCAGATATGGGCGGTGGTCTCGGAGATTTGAACCCTGAAGATATTGAAAGTATGTCGGTCTTGAAAGGTGGTGCCGCATCAGCACTTTATGGATCTCGTGCTTCAAATGGCGTAATCTTGATTACAACCAAAAGCGGTAAAGCGAAAGATGGTGTTGGTATCTCCTATTCAACCATTACTGGTATCGAGAATATTTTTATGACTCCAAAGCTGCAAAGTGACTTTTCTCAGGGTGAGGGAGGAGTATATGGAAAGCTCGCTACGAGTTCTTGGGGAGAGAAAATAACAGGCCAAGAAGTTGAACTATGGGATGGTTCTAAAACTACGCTAAAAGCGTATGATAATATTGGAAATTTCTTTAAAACCGGTTTCAGTACTACGCAAAACATTAATTTCCAACAGGCCATATCAGATAAAGTCAATCTTTATTCCTCTGCTACTTATTTACATGATAATAGCAAATCGCCTGGCCAGAAATTAAACCGTTTGAATTTAATAAACCGCGTAAATGCGAAATTCGGTCAGCGCAATCAGTGGACCACGGACATTAAAGTACAGTATATGCGCAATATGGCATACAACAGAGCTGTCGGCGGGTCAAATCCAGGCAACTATTATGGCCAATTATTAACCTTTCCTAGAACATTAGATATTACGCAATTTAGAGATGGAATGGATGAATTGGGTGTCCCACAAAAATGGTATCTTGAAACTTCAGGAATAAATCCTTATTGGGCTGCGAGTAACAAACTGAGCCGCGACACCCGTGATCGTTATCTCATGAATGCCACGGTTAAATACGACTTTAATGATTGGCTAAGCGCAGATGTGCGTGTTGGATCCGATAATTATTCAACTAAAAATGAGAATAAGACCTATACCGGTTCACATATTAACAATTCTTATGGTACAGGAACCGACAAGTTTTATGAAAACAACTACATCGTAAGTTTACAGGCTAGAAAAGATAATCTTTTTGGAAAATGGGGTGGTAGCGCAGCAGTTTACGGACAGATTATGGATCGTAATCGTACATCTTTAAGTGCTGGTGCTGGCAATTTAAGAGTTCCCAATCTATTTGCAATAAATAATAATATCGGAAATCCGAGCTTCACCGAGAGTATTAGCAAAAAGCAAATAAACTCTTTCTATGGGAATATCGATATTAATTATGACAACTTTTGGTATATCAGCTTAACAGGAAGAAATGACTGGACATCAACATTACATCCAGATGTGAACAGCTATTTTTACCCATCGGTTAGCACATCGTTGGTTATTTCCGATTTAATTAATAAATCAGGCAGCATGCCAGCTTGGTTCAGCTTTGCAAAAATTAGAGCTTCTTACGCACAGACAGGGCGGGATATGGAGCCTTATCAACTGTATAATACGTATAGAATCGGAAATGATCCAAATAATAATACAACTGCGTCGAAACAGGATGTTCTTTATAATGACAGAGTGGTTAATGAGCTTCAAAAATCAATTGAAGTAGGTTTAGAGACAAGATTTCTTAACAATAGGCTCGGACTTGATTTGACCTATTATAAAAACAACTCCACCAATCAGCTGATTAATATTCCAATGAATAATCTTTCGGGTTATCAATCTTTCAAAGCGAATGCTGGTAACATATTGAATGAAGGATTTGAAATAACATTAAATGCAGAAGTAATAAGAAAAGAGCATTTTAGATGGAATTTAAATGCTAACGTTTCCAAAAACATCAATAAGATTATTGAATTGCATCCAGAATCTAAACGCATAACACTTGGGGGATTTGACAACACATTCATCTATGCATCGGAAGGTGATAGATATGGAGCAATATACGGTAGAAAATTCTTACGTATTGAAGACTCGAATGACCCCAATAATGGTAAGCTTATACTAACCGGAACTGGTCTACCACAAAATGCACCCGGAGATCCGGTTTTATTAGGCGATCAAACTCCTCGAGCACTTGCCGGTATAACAAACTCCTTCACCTATAAAAACTTCGGTCTAAGCTTTCAAATTGATGGACGTTTTGGAGGAAAATTCTTTTCAGGCTCGCAACAAGCATTGCAACTGAATGGATCTTCAGCCCAAACCGTAGTCAATGGCAATCGTGATAAATTTGTCGTTGATGGCGTTATCTTAAATAATGGAAAATACGAACAAAGCAAAGTAGAGGTTACACCAGAAGATTATTGGAAAACAGTCGCTGGATCCACTGGCAATTTAGGAATTACAGAGCAAAACATCTACAACGCGACCAATGTGAGAATTAGAAATTTACAATTAAATTATTCAATTCCAAAATCAGCACTAAAATCGTCCATTGTAAAAAATGCGAAAGTCGGCGTATCGGTCAACAATCTAGCGATGTTAAAAAGTTATGCAAATGGCGTAGATCCTGAATCTACTTATGCAATAAGCTCAAATGCAACTGGATTTGAATATTTATCATTTCCGACTTCACGGTCTTATTTCTTAAACTTATCCATCGGTTTTTAATCTGAATTATTATGAAAAATACACTATCAAAAATAGCGCTGACAATAGCATTAGGAAGCGCAATAACCTCCTGTACAAAACTAGAGGATATCAACATAGATCCCACTGCGGCTAACGATGAACAGGTTAGACCAGAATATTTTTTAAACAATTCCATAATTGGAGCACAGCAAGATCCTGAAATTGCTGAGCGCCTGTTTGTTTATGCGTGGAAAACGGCTGCACATCAACAATATTTTAATTTTCTCAATATTGGTCAGCAAAGTGATGAATTCAATAATATATATTGGTCCCGTATTTCCGGTTGGCTAAACAATGCGAACTCTGCCATTGAAATTGGTCAAAAGAAAATCGAAAATGGTACTGCGACAGTTTCAAATGCTAATATGATGCAAGTTGCAAGAATTTGGCGGGCTTATTTATTAAGCGAATTAACTGATAACTTTGGTCCTATCCCTATAAAAGGTTTTCAAGGGGTTAATCCAGAGTTTGATTCGGTAAAAGATGTTTACTATTACTTATTGGCAGAACTGAAAGATGCCCAGTCAAAAATTGATCCAGCGGTTGCTAAAGAAGATATAAAAAATTACGATGCAGCTTATGGTTTTAACTGGGATAACTGGATCCGTTATGCGAATTCGATGCGCATGCGCTTAGCAATGCGATTATCAGAAGTAGATGCCAATAAAGCAAAAGCCGAATTTGAAGATGCTGTCAAAACCAACAAATACATTGATAATGCGGCACAGAACTTTGGTGTTCAGGAAAAAGACGGCTGGGATCCATTAACTGGTGTAATGAGTCGTTCATGGAATACACAGTTGCTTTCTGCTACTTTAAATAATATCTTTATCGGATTAGGTGGGATCAAATCGGCAGATCAATTTACTGAATCTTCAGTAGTTAACAAGATAAAAAATGAAGATGATTTTGGTGTTCGTTATCTGGACAACTTCTCAACCATGTCCAATGATCCAAGCCAAGGTTATTATTTAGATGGAATTCCCAATAAAATGGATCCGCGTGCTTACAAGGCTTTCTTTATCCCCGGGCATACCTCAGATCCCGAATATTGGTCTGCAGCTAATATCCAAGACGCAGAAATCAAAAAACCAGATGGCAATACATTAAAATTTAAAACTTCGTATACCTGGAACGCTTTTAGTGCCGGTACATGGGGTGCAAAATCATCCAACATGGTCTTTAGAGGCCAAAATGGACGGATTCCTGGTATGATCAATAAGTTCAGAACAAGTACGCAAAAACGCCTATTCTTCGCTTCATGGGAAAGTTATTTCTTGATAGCAGAAGCTGCATTGAGAGGTTGGGCCACACCGATGTCTGATAAAGCCGCATACGAAAAAGGTATTGCTGAAAACTTTGATTATTGGGGAACATCATCTTACTTGAGTCAATACGTAGCATCAGAGAATTATAACCGTGTTGGAACATCTGTAAAATACGATCATACAACTGAACCTGCTTCGTCATTCACAGTAAAATACATAGACGGTTACACTAATGCATCAGGGACAGCCACAATCAAATATCCAGAGAACACGATTTATAAAAACGGAACTGTAAAGAACGATAAACTAACAAAAATCATTACACAAAAGTATATTGCGTCGTTTCCTTACTTATGTCTTGAAGCATGGAATGATCACCGTAGACTGGGACTTCCTTTCTTTGAAAACCCTGCTGTTGAAACGAATATTGCAACCATGCCACAACTGACAAGTTCAAACTATACAAAGAATCAGATCAACTTCTTCCCACAAAGAACAAGTTATCCTTCTTCCTTTAGTAATGCAGATCAAACAAATTACGCAAAGGCTGTAGCTCTACTTGGCGGTGACGATGTTGTCTACACACCATTATGGTGGGCAAAACAGAAATAAGTTTTTCCCTTCTAAATAATTTATAAAAAGCCGGCTAAAAGCTGGCTTTTTTTATAGCTAAACACCTAAATTTAGGCACCTCAATAAAAACTATATTCAGCTTTAAAAAAATAAAAAGCAAACTATAAGAAGTGCATGGTTTAAATTTTAAGGGGACGCTTTTTGCCTCCCCTTTTTAATATTGATTTTTAACGTTGTAAACTCTTCCGAATACAAAACCACCAGATGTTACATCTTGGTAATTGTTGTATACGCCCAATTCGTCCAGGCCCCATCTTTGTTTTTTACCCGAGCCGAAACAGTATAAGTACCGCTATTCGAAAACTGTATACGTACACCAGTTCGATTTTCAACAAGACAATCCAAGCCCGAATCGTATGTAATTGTTGCCGAAGGCGATACCTGCCATTCAGCATCAATTGCATCGGTACATCTGTTGGGGTATAAAGCCACAAAATTCATAGGCGACATTGATCCTGAACCCATTGTAGCAGATTCGCTCCATATTCCATTAAGTACAGTTGGCAAAACCGCTGCGCTTAATACTATTGCTTTTCTAGATACAGCTTGTGGCTGACTCTTCGCATCTACCTTTAGATCCGTCTTTGTGAATCCGAAAGAAAGGATAACACCTACGCACAACAAACTTCTGAAGAACTGTGTTTTTTTCATAATTGATTATTTTATAATTGAATAAATAGGGCTGGTTAACGGTTAACCCGTATTATAACTATAACCAATTCGACTATCTTTTGTTTGATGCAAAAACAAACATTCTTAATCTTTAAGAAAAGAAAGAAGGTATAATCTAACAGCCATTATCTATAGATTCGTCTACTCTGTGGAATTATCCCTCATTCTTCGGAGTTCAAAATAATATGTTACAAACCAAAATTTCTTATTCCACGCTAAAACGAGCCATCTTATGTATTTAAAACATATTTCCAGTATTTCTTTTTAAAAATTTTAAAAAGAATTTTGAACTTAATAGAAATACTACATATCTTTATTCTTATAACATAAGCATAGGTCAAATTCTAGCTGAGATATGCGACCAAACTATTGCACAAACTAACTATGATATTATAAATAATATCATTTAAACGCAGAAATCGAATAATTACTTAACGAAGTTGAACCAAATTATGATTGTCGATATTTTAAGAAATTTGTATTACCGTCCAATGCAACCGATTGCAGAGATAGCAAATTCATTGTCTCGAAGTATACCGTCAGTTACCAAGCAATTAAACGGTCTGTTAACGAAAGATATCATTATAGAGAAAGGCTATGCGGCTTCTACTGGAGGCAGAAAAGCAATTCAGTATATGTTAAATGAAGACTTAAACCATATCGTCTTAAGTGTGTCCATTGATCAGTTCTATACCTCTATCGCCGCATCAAATTTGAGAGCGGAATTACTCTATACGGAAGATAATATTCCCATTGATCTGAGAATGCCGGATGCATCCGCATTAATTATGGATTCATTAGCGCATTTTATATCAAAAAATCAAATAAAAACTCATTTAGTGATAGGAATAGGAATTAGCATGCCTGGCTTTGTTAATTCCGAAACAGGCTTGAATGAATCCTATCATGAGGAATCACCGTTATATAATATCCGTGAACAAATTGAACACAGATTTAAAATCCCAGCTGTCATAGACAATGATTCACGCTGTGTGGCGTGGGCAGAAAAAAAATTCGGCGAAGCTCAAGACTCCCACCATTCACTTGTAATCAATCTGAATTGGGGTGTTGGACTAGGCATACTCATCAATGACGACATATTCAAAGGAACTTCGGGATTTGCAGGAGAATTCAGCCATATACCACTTTCTGATACCTTAACATTGTGTTCCTGTGGAAAAAGAGGATGCCTGGAAGTGGAGGCATCTATCAGTGCTGCTATTCGCAATATTCAAAAAGATATCGAAAGAGGGGAATATTCGATTTATGAGAAATTGGAAGTACAGCATATTAATAAAGTTGAGGCACTGATTGAAGCTGTACAGATCGGGGATCAGGTAGCCATTAATAATATCGGAAAAATCGGATACCTATTAGGCAAAGGAATCTCTACACTTATTCACATTCTAAACCCACATCGCATTATCATCAGTGGCAGAGGCGCAGAAATAGGTCAGATTTTGGCACCACATATTCAGGTTGCTGTCAACGAATATAGTATTCCGCGGATTGCAAAAAAAACGACGCTCAGCATCTCAACATTACACAGCAGTGCACAACAGCTTGGAACAACTGCCTTAGTTATCGAAAAATTCATCGAACGCATTATAAACTAATATTTTACACAAATACCTAAAACATGAGTCTATTTTACAAAAAAACTGCGGGTTTGGCTTTATGTACACTATTTAGTGCTACATCACTCTATGCGCAGCAGAGCATTACTGGAATAGTTTCAGATGCAAAAGGACCGATCTCGGGTGCTACCGTCTCCGTAAAAGGGACAACCAGAGGGACGCAGACAGCAGCAAACGGATCTTTTACGATCCAAGCCTCACAGGGCGAGACCTTACGTATATCTATAGTCGGATATAAATCCCAGGAAATTGTCGTAGGATCTACCAAAACACTTAACATTACACTAACCGAAGACGCCTCAGCCTTGGAGGAAGTTGTCGTTACAGCCATGGGTATTAAACGGGCTCCAAAAGAACTCGGCTATGCCATGAGTACCGTAGATTCGAAAGAATTAACAAAAACCGGATCACCCAACTTTGCAGGCGCTTTATATGGTAAAGCACCTGGTGTCCGCATTTCTGCTGCCCCAGGCGGTGCTACCTCAGGTATCAATATCAATATCCGCGGAACCAATTCAATCACTGGAAACTCCCAGCCACTAGTGATTATCGATGGGGTACCCATGCGCCAGACCTCATTTAACAACTCCGATTATTGGGGCGATCAGCGCGCCAGGGGTAATGGTTTGGAAGACTTAAACCCGGAAGATATCGAAAACATCAGCATCCTTAAAGGTGCATCAGCGGCAGCGCTATATGGATCAGAAGCAATGAATGGTGTCGTTTTGGTTACCACAAAATCTGGCAAAGCTGGCAAAGGCTTCTCCGTTGATTTTAATGCGACATATACTCATGATCAAATTGCATATCTGCCCAGATTCCAAGATGTCAGAGGGCCTGGCTACTCCAAAGCTTATAACGACGTAAAACAGGCGGATGATCTTTTTTTCTATTATGGTGACGAAGACAAAGTCAATGGTATCACTCGTGGCCTAATGAATACCAGCTTGAACTTTGGCCCAAAATTCGATGGTAAAGACATTATTTCTTGGGATGGTCAGGTTAGACCCTATTCCGCACAAAACTCATATAATAAATTTTTTAATAACCCCAACAACAGTATATTCAATCTCGCGATCGGCAATACATCTGAAAATTCCAATATACGTTTCTCTCTAACACGCCAGGATAATCAGATGACAGCATTGGATTCATACAACAAAAAGAATGTTGCCAATCTAAATGCAAGTTTTACCCTTTGGAATAAATTCAAAAACGATGTTGTTGTCAACTTTGTCAATCAGCACACCCATAATAGACCTTTTCTAACTGATAGGCTAATCAATAATACTGCTGGTATGATCTCGACTTTTGATAATCCAGAATGGTACCTGAATAAATACAGAACAAGTTTGGGGTACAAGTATGTAATCAAAGATCCAAACACACAATCCCTCACACCAGATGAGGATATTCATTACTTTGGTTACCGTGGTGATGTGTTAGGCTTTCTTTGGGATACCAAAGCTAAACAATATGATGAGTATTCCAATCGTCTGATCGGGTCATATACAGCAACCTGGAGTATTACCGATGATTTGTCACTTCGAGGACGCGTGTCAGCAGATGTAACTTCACAACGCACGGAAAGCAGACAGCCAAATGAAATTCCGCTGGAATTTGGAAATTCTGGTGGATTTTCTTTGGGCAACCAAAACGCAAATATTTATTACACGGATCTCTTAGCAACTTATAATAAAAATATCAATGAAGATATCAAGGTAGGGGTCATCGCTGGCTATACGGCAACACGTTCTCAAGATACCTATGTACAAAATGAGACCAGTGGTGGTTTAACTGTACGCGACTGGTACGATGTCAATGCATCGTTAAATCAACCTATAAGAAACGATCGTTACAACTACCGCAATTATATGTTGCGTGATGCAGTTTTTGGAACATTGAACTTTAACCTGAAACAATTTTGGAATGTAGAAGGTACATTACGTCGTGAACGGATTTCTACAATGAACCCTGAGAACAACGTTCTTTATTATCCTTCAGTCAATTCAAGCTTTATCTTGTCAGATGCTGTAAAGCTGCCAGAATTTTTTAATTACGCCAAACTTAGAGCGTCTTGGGGAATTGTGGGTAGTTATCCTGACATCTATAAGAGTGCACTTGCTTATACCGTAAAAACATTAGGTCCTCAGGTTACAAATGGTGCCTCAGTGATTTATTCGACGCTACCCACAACTGGCTTTGGAAATATAGATATTAAGCCCGAGACCAAAAACGAAATAGAATTTGGTTTAGAAACCAGAATGCTCAACGGTCGTTTAGGTTTAGATGTTACTTATTATAATGGTTTAGTAAAAGATCAGATCATTAACTATACCTTACCTATTTCAAGTGGCTCAAACTCGATACTGGCCAATGTTGGTTCTCTACGCAACACTGGTTGGGAATTTGCCATCAATGGAACACCGATACAAAAAGAGAATTTTAAATGGAGTTCAACGCTTAATTTCTCGATGAACAATAACAAGGTCGTATCACTTCCAGGAAACGCATCCACACTTCTGCTAAGAGACTATGACGGTAACGCCGCGCAACTCGTCGCCAACGTTGGACAATCAATGGGCGATATTATGGTCAGACCGACCAAAATGGACGAAAATGGCAATCGGGTTGTTTCCTCAAATGGACTTTATGAAATAGATGGGGATAGATGGATAAAAGCCGGAAATGCTTTACCCAAAGCTGTTGGTGGTTTGATCAATAACTTTTCGTACAAAAACTTTTCTCTCGATGTCTTGATGGACTTCCGTCTTGGAGGTAGTGTTATGCCTACAGGTACCAACTGGATGATCAGTAGAGGCCTACTTGAAGAAAGTTTGAATAATATGGATGCAGAGCATGGTGGACTTAGTTACTATCAAGCAAAAAATGCCAATGGTAGTATTGTTGGTATCGCAACAAACGCAACAACTGGGCCAAATGGTGAAACAGTTTATCACGACGGTATGCTTTTAGACGGAGTTCTAGCAGATGGTTCTTCGAACACCAACATTATTTCGCAAGCAACTTACTATGCAAACACCTATAATTGGGGTGGGCCACAATACTCACAATCGCGTTATGAACTGTATGTGAAAAAGAACAATTATGTGAAAATGCGGGAGATTTCAATCGGTTACCGCTTACCTGCATCGGTTGCGAACAAACTAAAAGCTAAAAACATCCAACTATCTGCTTTTGGACGTAATTTATTCTTTGTCTATAGATCTATCAAAGACCTTGATCCAGAACAGATGACAGGCGGATCCAACTGGATTAACAGTGTATCGAACGCGGGTACTTCACCGGCAACAAGAACTTATGGTTTAATGCTACGTGCTAGCTTCTAATTTTATGAAAATGAAAAAATCAGTTTTATTTATGGGGCTAACTTTGGCCGCATTATCGACAATAACATCTTGTAAAAAAAGCTCATTTGGGGAGTATTATAATGACCCTTCAAAGGCCGCTCAGACATCAATTGAGAAACAGTTCACTGGCATGATCTATGATTTTAGAGCATTGATTATACCCACTTATGGGAATTATTTCATTACATTAAGACCGACAATCAATCTCTACATTCAAAATCTAGGCTCAATCAACCAAGCCAATCAATTGGTTCCCGGATCCGCAGCTATCGAAGAACGCTGGAATAAATATTATGCAGGCTTAGCACAATACAAGGAGTTTTTAAGACTTTTTGATAAGCAAAATGAAAAAGAAAAAGCGGAGAAAAGAGTCATACTTCTTGCTGCAAAAATTATATTCTATGATCAGACCCAACAGATGGTAGATCTTGTAGGGGATATTCCTTGGACTCAGGCCGGGTTATTAAACACCAATAATGGGGATTACACGATCTCTTACCCTAAATATGACAAAGCAACAGATATCTATACAACAATGCTAGATGACCTGAAGTCTATTGGTGCGGAACTGAATGACCTCGAAGTCCCAACTATATTCGCCGGAGCTTTTAGAACGCAGGACCTTATTAACAATGGTAATATGGACTTATGGAAAAAATATTGCAACTCGCTTCGCTTAAGAATGCTGACCCGCGTTTCCGAAAGCAGCCAATTTTCAGCCAGAGCACAAACTGAAATTGCTAGTATTATTGAAGCCCAAGATAAGAACCCGCTTATACTGACCAATACGGATAATGCACAGCTTGATATTTTTAATATCAACTCCGATATTAAATCGGAAGATATAAGGGGGGCATTTGAAACAGATGGCTGGTATGCTAACTTTGGCAGTAAGCCAATGATTGATGCCATGGTTGCAACAACAGATCCTCGTTTGCCCATCTTATTTGAAAAAGGCGAAAAATCGGCTGGAAAATATCTTGGTTTAGACCAGAGTTTAGGCGAAAATGAACAGTCAAACTTAGCACGTGGAGGAACATTAAGTTTCTATAACAGGCATACATTGTCACGTAATAAATACCTCCCTGGCATCTTGATCAGCGCGTCACAGGTTAACTTTCTGCTGGCAGAATATTACAGCAAAAAGGGCAATGATGCTGAAGCAAAAAAGGCATTTGAAAATGGTTTAAGAGAATCAGTAAACTTGTACTACGATATATCAACAAAAAGTGACGAGCAGTTTGTGGCGGCTCCAAATAAACCGACCGCAGCAAGCATCGAAAACTTTGTCAAAGCAGTTAACTGGGATGCTGCTAGTAATAAAATTCAATTAATAGCAACCCAAAAGTGGCTACATTTCAACTTGTTCCAAGCTGTAGAGAACTGGTCGGAACAAAGACGTTTGGATTATCCAAAATTTACAATTCCGACGCTTAATTCTGACAGACAGAAAACAATACCATTTAAGTTAACTCTGCCACAAACGGAGGCTACTTATAATACAACCAACTATAATGAGGTAAAAGATCAGGACAGCCCAAATATAAAACTATTCTGGGACGTCAATTAATCGACACTACATCTACTCATAGAAAGCCACTCTCGGGTGGCTTTCTTTTTATCATTTTCACTATATTTATACATGCAAAAACTGACAACCATTATATCAACCGCACTGTTGGCCGCCACCTCTACTTTAGCCTTTGGCCAAGCGCACAATGTTTCCGGGGGCTATCAAAAACCTACCGATCCCCAAGTAATTGAAAACCTCGAACAATGGCAAGACATGAAATTCGGTCTCTTCATGCACTGGGGAACCTATAGTCAATGGGGAATTGTCGAAAGCTGGAGTATCTGCCCCGAAGATGAGGGATGGACTCAACGCAAACCCGAGCACGGAAAAACATACTTCGAATACCTCAAAAATTACGAAAATCTACAGACAACTTTCAACCCTACGGATTTCAATCCGCAAAAATGGGCCGATGCAGCCAAAGCAGCTGGGATGAAGTATGTGGTCTTCACAACCAAACACCATGATGGATTTGCGATGTTCGACACCAAGGAATCAGATTATAAAATCACATCCAGTAAAACTCCTTTCTCTTCTAATCCAAAGGCAAACGTAACCAAAGAAATCTTCAATACCTTTCGTAACGATGGTTTTAAAATTGGCGCCTATTTTTCAAAACCAGACTGGCATTCTGATTATTATTGGTGGTCCTATTTCCCGCCAAAAGATAGAAACGTAAATTACGACCCAAAAAAATATCCCGATCGTTGGCAGAAATTCAAAGACTTCACCTACAATCAGATCAATGAGTTGACTTCTGAGTATGGAAAGGTAGATATCCTTTGGTTGGATGGCGGACAGGTACGCCCCTTAGAGACGGTGGACAAGTCAGTAGACTGGCAACAGACAATCAAAACGGATCAGAATATTGATATGGACCGCATTGGTGGCATGGCCCGAAAAAATCAACCCGGTATCATTGTTGTCGACCGCACAGTCCCAGGAAACTGGGAAAATTATGTAACGCCGGAACAGGCTATCCCCGAGCATCCATTGGATATCCCTTGGGAAAGTTGTATCACTATGGGAAACTCTTTTAGTTATGTTCCCAATGATAATTACAAACCAACAAAGAAAATCGTCGAGACGCTCGTCAAGATTATCTCCCGAGGGGGTAACTACCTACTTAACATTGCTCCCGGCCCTAAAGGCGACTATGACCAGGCCGCTTATGATCGGTTAAATGAACTAGCTGCATGGATGAAAATCAATCAAAGTGCTGTTTATGCCACACGCACCATCGCTCCTTATCATCAAGATGATTACTATTACACCAGAAGTAAGGACAGTAAAATTGTGAATGTATTTCACCTTTCTGAGGGAGACAGTTATCAGCAACCGAATGAATATGTCTTTCAGGTACCCGATAATTTTAAGGTAAAGAAGATTACGATTCTAGGGCATAAAGGCCGGTTGGATTGGTCGCAACATGACAATCAAATCACACTGAGGAGCCCGAGCACAAGGTTTAACTATGCTACCGCAATTCAATTGCAAAGCAAATAATAAGAAAAGCAGCTGGATGACCTACAGCTGCTTTTTTTATTAGGACATGAAGTAGCTATTTCAGCTAGGTTTGGCGACTTTTATCGAACAACCTAAAACCGGCGGATGTAGCTCGTCACACATCGCCCTCCTTTTTTACAATCATTATCAAACACAATACATAAAACCAACTTTTGTGAACTTACCTGAGCATACCATCCGAATGAAACAGATAGTGTTATTTTTAGTCTTGTTACCCATCATATTTTATTCATGTAAGAGTTATAAGCCGCAGATAATCTCTTCCCAACAGATCTTCCAGGAGGGGTCTCTTTTTTATAAGGCCTTTTCAGGCCAGCTTTTAGTTTTGTTATGAGGTTAATAATCCTTCGTTAGCTCCATCTCCCCTTTCAATCGAATATCATCGGATGATGCCCCAACCAGCAGCTTGAATTTTCCCTTTTCCGTTTTCCAGGTGTTATTTGCATTCCACAGTTTAAGGTCGTCTTTGCTCAACTGAAAAGTATATCGTTCTTTCTTTCCCACTGCAATAGCTTTGCGTTCGAATTGTTTCAACTGCATAATGGGGGTTACCACTGAACTGACCTCATCGACAACATATAATTGTGCCACTTCATCACCAGTCAGACTACCTGTATTTTCCACATCAAAAGAGATCGTACAAACAAAATTATCGGCACCTTCAGTCAGTCCTACCTGTAGAGTGCTATAGTCAAATTTACTGTAGCTTAATCCATAGCCAAAAGCGTATAAAGGTTTGGCAGACATCTCCACATAATCGTGATGTTTAGGTTTGGTATGGTTGTAATGTACCGGAAGCTGGCCTACAGAGCGCGGTACCGAAATCGGTAACCGACCGGCCGGATTATAATCGCCAAACAAAACATCTGCAATGGCCAAACCTCCCTCCTGTCCGGGATACCAGGCATTCACGATTGCTGGAATATGTTCCGTGGCCCAGTTCAGATTTAGTGGCCTTCCCATAATAGTCACCAATACAACAGGTTTTCCTGTTGCCTGGATTGCTTTCATCAGTTTCAATTGATCCCCCATCATGTCTAAAGAGACGCGATCAAATCCTTCGCCACTCTCCATATCGCTGACTGTATTCGGATCTACATTTGCAGCACCCGTCGCTTGGTAAGAGGTTTTAAAATCCCGTGCGCTTGATCCACCCAGGATCAGGACCACAGCATCCGCTTGCTGAGCTGCCATTACCGCAGCTGGGATATCAGAATTTGTGGTATCCCGAATAGCACAACCTTTTACATAATCAACTTGTGCCCCTTTGCCTAAGGCCGCACGAATACCTGTCAATACAGTCTGTACCTTACCATCAGCCTGTGGAGCGGTATAATCCCCCAATTGGTTATAACCATTATCCGCATTCGGACCAATAACAGCAATTCGTTTCAGCGATTTACTTAATGGCAGGATATTTCGTTCATTTTTTAACAATATAATGGACTCTCGGGCAACGTCCCTTGCGACAGCCCTATTTTGCACGGTCGCAACTTTTTGAGCGACGATTTTTTCATCTACATAAGGCCGGTCAAATAGCCCCAGATTAAATTTCATGCGCAATACACGGGCAACAGCGGTATCCAGTACAGCCGGCTCTACCAAACCTTGTTGTACAGCTTTCAATAGATTTGGGCCATATCCCGATCCGCTCAAATCAACATCCAATCCGGCATGAATACTTTGCGAAGCAGCTTCTTCGGCAGTAGCAGCTGTTGCATGCCCACCATTGAGTCCAGAGATACTCAATAGATCAGATACAACAAATCCCGTAAAGCCCCAGTCTTTCCGAAGAATATCCTTCAACAGCCACGGATTCGCCGAACAAGGAATACCGTCGATACTATTATAAGCGGTCATAACCGATCCTGCCCCAGATTTAACAGCATGCTCAAAAGGTGGTAAAAAATACTGTCTAAGGCTCCGTTCACCAAATGATACCGACTCTCCGTTATGACCACCATCAGGCGCGGCATAAGCGACAAAATGTTTCAGCGTTCCAATAATTTTATCCTCCTGTCCGAGTTTATCCCCCTGAAAACCTCGGATCATGGCGCTCCCCATACGTCCGATCAGGTAAGGATCTTCACCATATGTTTCCTCGGTCCGGGACCAGCGTGGATCCCTTGCCAGATCCAAGACTGGACCATAACCGTTCTTTCCGCCTACGGCGTAGGTTTCCTGTGCTATAGTGGAGGCCATCCGTTTGATTAAATTCGGATTCCATGTACTTGCCTGTCCAATTGCTGTTGGGAATACAGTCGCACCGATCGCCATATGTCCATGCGGAGCTTCCTCCGACAAAAGCAAAGGAATACCCAAACGGGTACTATCCAGCATATATCGTTGAATGGCATTGGTTGCTCGTGCGGCTTCGATCGGATTAAGACCATTCAAAAGTGTCTTTTGTGTCCAAGGGTCCGCCCGCAGCGTCGCCCACAACAAACCGATATGCTGCTCCTTTACGGCTTTCTTCAATTTATCGCTCACACCAATATGCTTGCCTTTCTTTTGATACATATCCCATCCAAGCAATTTGCTTAACTGGCCCACCTTTTCGTCAACCGTCATTCGCCCCAACAGGTCACTGACCCGCTGCTCGGTAGTAAGATGATTATTTTTATAAGGTAGCTGTTGTGCCTGGATCTGCGGACAAAGCCATGTTGACATCGTCGTTAAAAGTAGTATTCGGAGTTTCATGTAGTTTAATGTTATTGGATTTTATGCAACCGGTTTCCAAAAGACTAAAATAAGGATTTAAAGAGAATAATCAAGATAAATTTATGTAATGAGAAACACAAAACACATAAAAAGGTAGGACATGTAAAAAAAATCACCGGGATCATAAAATAGAAAAAGACGGCAAGCCGTCTCTCCATTCTAGTGTTATAGGAATGCTACTAATTTTTCACTGTTTTACTTTTACCCTTAAAGTGATATTCTATTGACTTTACATAAGCCGTCGGATTATTATTACGGGAGGTCAAAACCAAATAGTCATCATCAATAAGTACACCATAACTATCATACTGACTATCTATAAACTTGATACTATTTTTATCTTTATCGTAAGTGAATGTTCTGCTATTAGCTCCGTCGAAAATTACCTTCTCAAATGTAAACTGATCTTCTCCACATGATTGTGTACCAGCATCCATTAACATTTTTTGAGAATCTTTCCCAAAAGAGAATGTATAGCGATTGTCCAGCTCACATTCCTCTGGCCTATGTTGATGAAGTTCATTTTTCCCATCACTCATCACAATTGCCGGAATCCAATCATAAGCTTCCAATTGTTTTTTAATATCCTTAGGAGCGATTTCATCTGGATTAACCGTATCCTTACTGCAACTGGTAAAAACAATCAAGGCAAAAATTCCGATTACTAATTTGTTCATGCTGGCTTTATTTTAGTTATTGATTAGATAACGCTTCCATAAGCAACAGCGCTACAGCACAATTTATTTTTTAACCAAACAGATAAAATAAACAATTTATTTTTGAATATTCTCAACGCCCACATCATCCCTAATCGCCTCAGCCCAAAGCCCAGGATAATCTGTTTTGAGTCATATCCCGAATGCTGAGACAGAAACAGTTCCAGTCGCTAAGACAAAATTGGTCATTTCGAAAAGGGTCTAGCCGGAATAATCGGCACTTAGTCTGCGCTATTTTAATAAAAGCATTCTATTTCTGTGCATAACGATGTTAACTTACTTAGTATAAGAATACTTGTTGTTGATAACCTGAATACGATTGAAACGCAGCTGTCATCCCATCCATATACCAGGTTTACATGCTTATCAATTTCGTTTCAAACAGAGGTAAAGTCCACAGTGCGGCTACCTTATGTCCATCTTTTCAATCTATTACATAGATTGAAAAAAACAGTCATTTATTCTCGGGAAGCCAACGTTAGCCGGATTTTTTCTATATGAAATACCCAATTAACTGTTTACTTTTTTCAATAGAATCACCCCAGGCAATCGCATATAAAAAAATGTTGATAACAATGTTAATTAACTGAATAACAAAACAGTTTTTGTTAGTAACATTTTTTAGCAACACTTGTTTTTGGCGAAAAGAGAGGAGATAAAAAATTTTTACATTGGTGCTAAGGGTAAAGTGAAAGTTAGCTGTCATAAAAATAAAGCTTAATCAATATGAAACTAACATCAATCTTAATAATTGCACTCGCGACCCACGCATCGCAATCACTTGCCCAAGTACAAGATTCGACTAAAACAAACCGACGAATTATTACAGAAACAGTTAAAGGTCTCGTTCTGGACAAAAATACAAGGTTACCGCTTGTTGGTGCCACAATTGTGTTATCCGCCAATGGCAATACAAAATCTGTCAGTACAGATCAAGAGGGCATATTTAGGCTTTTGCAAGTTCCGGTAGGGCGTCAAGTATTGCAGGTACGTATGGCGGGCTACAGACAGGAGGAATTATCTGAATTGCTTATTACTTCGGGACGAGAGAACATCCTTAATATTGAAATGGAACCGCAGGCAAATACGCTAAGTGAAGCTGTGGTGTATGCCAATACTGGAAAACAGCCTTTAAATCAGATGGCGATGACCAGTGGCCGTTCGTTTTCACCTGAGGAGACCAATCGTTATGCAGGAGCCTTCTTTGACCCAGCCAGAATGGCGCAAAGCTTTCCGGGAGTCGTTGCTGGTGGCGACGATAATGAAATCATTGTACGTGGAAATTCGCCCAAAAGTTTACAATGGCGATTGGAGGGGATTGAAATTGTAAATCCCAACCATTTTGGTGCCGAGGGAGCCGCAGGTGGTGGGATCAGTATGCTCAATACAATGGTTTTAGGAAAATCCGATTTTTATACCGGAGGATTAGCGGCCGAATACAACAACGCCATTTCGGGGGTGTTTGACCTCAGATTTAGAAAAGGGAATACCGATAAACGCGAATATACGTTTAACGTTGGTGTATTGGGGGTAGGTGCCACCTTAGAGGGGCCATTTAAAAAAGGTAGTGATGCCTCTTATCTCATTAGCTATCGTTACTCTTCATTGAGCCTCTTGGAAAAAGCAGGCATAAAAGTTTCCGATACTGGTATTCCCAAGTACCAGGATCTCTCCTTCAATTTTGTATTTCCAACAAAAAAAGCCGGAACATTTTCATTATTTGGGATCGCTGGACTTGGAAAACTGAAAGAAACCGCTGAACATGACTATCAGAAATGGGAAGAACGAACAGATGCACAAAACATGAATTTAGGGTTCAATGCAGGAAGTGTCGGTCTGAAACATCAATACATTGCCAATGAAAAACTGTATTTTAATAACATTATATCCATGTCAGTCAGTCGCAATTCCAATACAACGGACACGCTGACACAGGACTATGTCGCGAGTTTATATCACAAAGATAAATTTACAAATACAGCAATTCGGTATGCCGGTAGTCTAAATTACAGGGCTAGCAAGAAAAATACGATCCGTGCAGGTATCAATGCGAGCCTGCTTCGCTATGATCTTTATGCCCTAACCTACGATACAGAACTTGCCGCATTAAAGGAACGGATCAATGAAAATGGAAGCACCAGTACCTACGATGCTTTTGTCCAGCTCAAAACCGAGCTCTCCGATCGCCTGACGTTGAATACCGGAGTACATGCCAACTATTTCGCGTTGAGCAAGTCTTGGACTGCCGAACCTAGATTGGGATTAAACTGGAAAGTCGCACCCGATCAGACCATATCCTTCGGTACAGGTCTTTACAATCGTTTGGAACCGCTTAGTTACTATTTCGCAAAAAGTGGAACCGATCAAAATGCAACTGACAACAAAGCGCTTTCCCCGACCAAGTCCGCTCAGGCCGTTATTGGTTATGAAAAGAATCTAAGTCGTACCCTGAGATTCAAGACTGAAGTCTATTATCAGCATCTATATGATGTTCCGGTATCTTCAGATCCAGCGATGAATTTTTCCCTGCTCAATGTATCGGATATTTCGGCAATCGGTACATCGACCTATCGCCAATTGGTCAACAAAGGTACGGGTAGAAACTATGGTATTGAGTTTACCCTCGAAAAATCACTTAGCAAGGGCTATTATTTCATGGCTACTACCTCGCTGTTTGATTCCAAATTCAAAGCGCTCAATGGTAAAGAATACAATACGACATTTAACACACGCTATGTTGGCAACCTACTGTTGGGCAAAGAATGGACTGTAGGGAAAAATAAGAACAACCTTTTTGGCATGAATGCCAAACTGATCTATGCTGGCGGAAGAAAATACTCACCCGTATTGGAAGAAGAATCCTTACGTTTAGATGAGGAGATCATCGATCAGAGCCGTATCAATACATTGACCGCCGATCCTTATATTCGGGTTGATTTCTCATCAAGCTATCGAATCAACCGTAAAAAGGTAAGCCATCTCATCATCCTGGATATTCAAAATATCCTCAATCGAGAAAATACAGTTGGTATGCATTACAATTTCAGCAAACGCATCATTGAAGCACAAAAGTGGACTGGTATCATACCGACCATTAACTACCGGATTGAATTCTAATTCGGGATAAATATTAATTTTCTATAATTTGAAATTGATGTGCTTCTGACAAATTATCTTAAAACGCGTACAAGATTGGAACACATCAAAAAAGGGAAGATCTCTGCTCAAGATACTTCCCTTTTTTATTGCCTTTATGAAGAGTTATTAATGACTGGACAACATTGTTTTAGACACCGTACTACCTGCATATTCAGCTTGCGGCAACGCTATCTCGACAGTCTCATTTACTTTTCCTTTTTTATTGACGAGATGGAGACGTACAGTTTTTTCTTTTTGGAAAGGATCTGCCACATCAAGCTTAAAGACATCATCATCCTTCGTAATTTGCAAAATGACAGGCTTATCTGTCTGGATAGACCAAGCTCCAATTTGATAAGTGCCTGGTTGATGAATTACCGCTTGGCTGACTGCTAGCGCCTGATGTTCTACAGCTTGAACAGCGGGAGTATTGTGCCAAATTTTCAGTTTTTGCATAGCGGTCTTATCCATTCGTTCAATACCCGGGACAACAATATAAGCATAAGTTCCATCGACAGGACCCGTCGCATGCTCAAACCATAGTTTGAATACCTTTCCACGAACAGGATCTTTGGATCGGGAGCGATTGATCCTATACCATGAGCCCAATTGCTCTTTTGCTGTCAAACCCACTTTCATCGCCTTTGGGAAATAGTAGCCGACCCTATTGTGCACGATATATTCTCCTTGTTTCACATTTCTAAGCAGAGAATCGGCCGAAAGCGGCTCTTTCCCATTCCAGACCACAGGTCCATTCAACCAGGTTTGGTTCAGCGTTGTTACAACAGGCTCCCTAGCACTACAGGTAATTCCGCTTCCCAGACAGACAATCTCTTTATCGAAAAAGAACCAAGCTTTTTGTGCAAAGACACTATCGTATGCTACCTTCATAGCCGATACGCCTATCTGACCATTGCTTACTCCACCAGAGAATCCATTAGCCGCCAGTTTCCCCCATTGCTCCTTCAGTTCCTGGTCTCCCCGATAATCCCGGGTTGTCGTGCCCGGAATTTTATCCCACTCCCATACAGGCATGATATTATAATATTCAGGTCCAAATACCTGAATGTTGGTCACCCCATCCGTCATATTTTTCCCTAGCATATTTTCACCATTTCCGGATTCGGATTTGTTCGTTCGGTGGCTTGCCATCCGCACATTGAAATGAAACTGTTTGCGGAGATGCGTTGTATAATCTCCTTTCCAATAATGCTTGTGTACAGCTTGGTCCACAGCATCAAAAGACTGAAGACTATCCAGCTTAGCTATCCCTTTTTTCCATACATCATTTTTTGCAGGATCGATCAACTGCATCTGCTGCAATATAGCGGCTTCCTGATCCTTACGCAGTATATCGGGACGCGAAATCCCACGTCCATGCACATTAAAGTCGATATAGCGCGATCGTATGATCGGAAGATAAGTTTCCAATAGAAATTTTTCAAATAGGTCTAATTTGTTCTTATCAACAGCATAACTTGTCTCACGTACATAAGCCATTACTTTGG
This sequence comes from Sphingobacterium sp., assembly GCA_031277685.1. Classification (GTDB taxonomy): domain Bacteria; phylum Bacteroidota; class Bacteroidia; order Sphingobacteriales; family Sphingobacteriaceae; genus Sphingobacterium. The sequence continues at coordinate 24,669 of JAITLV010000255.1, forward strand.
AAATTCCCTTTAAAAATTCCTCTCCATAACCAGCAATGTACAGTTGGGGGCCATGCTGTAAATAGGAAAAATCATATTGCAGACCTTCTTTTCCATCCACCAGCTGGATCGGAAAAAGTAACTGTTCCATAGCCGAAGCCAATAGATTTTCATCTTCCAGAATCAGTGCACGATAGAAATAATGCATGGCAATATCACTTTTGTTGGCTCCTGTTTTTGTATAGGGGTCACCCCGTTCCATGAGTTTGACCAACTGTGCCTCCACTGCCGCTGGAATCCTCTCCTTTCCAAATTTCATCAGGATAAGACAGACCCCAATGGCTTTGGGAGAAGCAATTTCATTATGCCACCAATTTGTTGATTCAAACCGGTTATTCGCCCAATACTTGGCCGCTAGTAAAATCTTATCATAAAGTCTTTTTTGTTGATAAGATTTACTTTCGGGAGATACATAGGCTAAGATCAAGGCTCTCAAACGCTCCAAATGTTCTCCTGGGGGCCAGAGTGAGATGGACTTACTAGCATAGTCTATATCAGACCACGCTCCTGTTTCAGTCAGCTGATTACTCCAAACAGTTGCCCTATTGTTAGCTGACATAGCGCTTGAGTGTTCATCATCATAGACATGTTTTTTGATACGATCAAATGTTTGCTTGTCCTGCGCTTTTGCCAGGAGTAGTCCGAAGGATACAAAAAATATAAGTATAGCTTTCATTCATTTTTTATTTTCATCCCACTAAGGATATTTTCTTTCTTCTGCACGTCCTACAACGTCCATTCGATGTTTCATAAGCTGGTTCTGGTCATTATCCAAGACAGCACTCAGCCATTTTGGATTTGCCATCTTTGCTTCCCACTCAGCCAATTTACCCAACATTTCCCTAACCCGACGAGGATATTTTTCAGCGAGGTTATGCTGCTCTTTAATATCGTCTTTTAGGTTAAAAAAAAGCATTGGATCATCCTTGACGACAATTAATTTCCACTCTGCATGACGAACAGCCTTAGCAACTCCCCGGCGCCAGAACAGATAATCATGTCCATTCTTTACGGTCTTGTATGAAGACAAGAGGCTAACCCCATCTAGCTGCTGTCCTGGAATGTTCTTTCCCCGTATCGCATCTATACTTGTCGGTAGAATATCCATGCCTGATACCATCGCATCAGCGACTTGTCCCTTCGGCAGCCTTGCTGGCCATTGTATAATCATCGGTACACGTATACCCCCCTCCCATTTTGAGCCTTTCAAGCCACGCAACTGGCCATTATCAGCACCGTTATTTGTTGCCGCACTATTATCATTCATAAAGATAATCAAGGTATTCTCATAGAGGCCGTCTCTTTTAAGCTGTTCTATTAGACGGCCGATACTGCTATCCATATTTTCCAGCATGGCCAAATAAGCCCTACGCACGGGATCTGCGACCTTGCTATATTTATCATTATGTAATAGAGGTGCCTCCACTGGCGTATGCACAGCATTAAAAGCCAAGTACATAAAAAACGGTTGTTGACGATAACGATGAACATAACTAATTGCTTTATCCGCCAAGTTTTCGGTCAGATAATGTATAGAATCTTCGGGCACAACACGCCCGTCATCGGTCAACATCTGCGTAGGTTTTACTTTTCCGGGAATCGAAAAATAAGAACGATCCCCGCCAATGAAGCCATAGAAATGATCAAATCCTCGTTTAAGCGGATGAAACTGGGGGCCATCTCCTTGATGCCACTTGCCAATACCAACTGTTTTATAACCATTATATCGCATAAAATCAGCTATTGTCGCCACGGAGGTATCCATCCCAATATCTTCTACTGCGGTACCATGGGTAGGTCTTTTTGAGATATTGTGTTCAAATCCAAAACGTTGTTGATATCGTCCAGTGAGCAAACCAGCACGAGATGGTGCACAAACTGATGCTGATGCATAAGCACACTGAAAACGGATACCCTTTTTAGCCAGTTCATCAATATGTGGGGTATGAACTTCTTCACCTCCGAAGCAACCAAAATCATCGTAGCCACCATCGTCACTTAGAATCACGATCACATTGGGCCGCTGCTGAGCAGATACACAAATTCCAATTGGAGAAAGGAAACTTAGTACAGTAAGTATGCGACAGAAAATTATGCGGTAGATCATTTCATTAGATTTATCCATAAATGTAAACTTAAATGCGCTGGCTTTTTTTTAAAAATGCCGAAAACGATTTCGTTAAGTCAATTTTTTTTAGTCCTTTAGCTATAAGAATCTAATGCTAGACAGATGGAGACAATTGAAAGAAATCAACTAACTGCTATCGCTAAAATTTTGGTCAGCCCAACCCATGCAATGACATTGGAAGAACCCTTTGCCACGTTGATGAAAAACAAGGATACCGTTCGTCCGGCCCTTTTTAAGTTTGCGGACAAATGGTCAAAAGCCACATCTCCGATGGCAGCATCTGCACTTTGGGAAGATTTTAAAAAACTGATTTCACTATATGCTGATCTTGGCTTTGTGCTCATTGAAGGCACATCTATTACCAATATTCCAAGTTTTTATGCTGAGATCAATCGGGTCTATATGGCTGGTGAGAACTGGAAAATTGGCAGTTTGGATGGGTTTGATGACCTGCTCTATGGTGGCTTTGGCATACTGCAGCAGGCAAAAAAGCAGACCATCATCTGGCGAGACATAGACCATAGCCGGACGGCATTGGGTGTTGCCACTACCCGCAGCTACTATCTGGAAAAATTAACGGCAAATGCAACGTTCAATCAAGCCTATTTTCAGCAAAAACTAGCCGATCTACAAGCCGGAAAAGGGCAAACCTATTTTGATATCGTATCGGAAATAATACAATCACATCCAAAGATAGACTGGATCTACTAGGTGATTTAAAGTTTTCAAAATGTTATCTTTATTAATCCTAAACAGTATACCATGAAACATGTAATCAAGATATGCTTTCTGTTGATCATGCTATTTCAGCATGTAGCCTATGCTGACAGCTTGCTTAAAGTCGCTGTCGCAGGGCTCAACCATGACCATGTCTATCTCCTATTGAATTTATACAAAGAGAAAAAAGTCGATATCGTTGGAATAGCGGAAGGAAACGATATGCTCTCAAGCAAAATTCAGGCACAATACAATCTTCCCAAGTCCGTTTTCTATCCTGACCTCGGTTCACTGCTTAAAAAAGTAAAACCCGATGTGGTTCTCGCTTACAATCCCACCGACGAACATATTAAGGTAGCAGAAATTTGCCTGCCACGTAAAATACCCGTCATGGTGGAAAAGCCAATGGCAACAACACTGGCTGATGCCAAACGTATTGCATCCCTATCCCAACAACATAAAACAGCTTTTTTAGTCAATTATGAAACGACTTGGTACAAGAGCAACCAACAGCTCAAACGACTGGTCGATCAAAATATAGTGGGAAGCATTACACGTATGATTGTAAAAGATGGGCATGAGGGGCCGAAAGAGATCGGATGTAGCAGCTATTTCCTAGATTGGTTGACTGATCCACAAAAAAATGGCGGCGGAGCATTAATGGATTTTGGTTGTTATGGGGCCAATCTGATGACATGGATCAAAAATGGGGAACGGCCTATTTCTGTTACAGCCTTTACGCAGCGACTGAAGCCCGATGTTTATCCAAAAGTTGAAGATGATGCCACGATTATTTTAAACTATCGGGATGGCAGTACAGGTATCATCCAGGCCTCTTGGGCATGGCCATATAGTGTCAAGGATCTACAAGTTTTCGGAACAAAGGCTCAGCTCTATGCAAAAAATGATAAAAAGCTATTGAAATATGTACAGCATAACGAAGAGCCAACCGTTATCGCAACGGATCAACCCTATTTTGAAAATCATATTCTTTATCTGGAGCATGTATTAAAACAAAAACAGTTATCTGAGGCAGATTTAAGTTCTATCAGTAACAATGTAACCGTAGTCGAAATATTGGAAGCCGCTAAACAATCGGCAAAAGAAGGAAAGTCAATTTTATTAAATTGATCTTAGCGCAAAAAAGGTATATGGACATCATCCATATACCTTTTTCCAATATATCTCAAACAATCCATCAGGGATCCAATGGCTCATCCGGATCTATCGTCAACGCTTCTTCTTTTGCCCGAAATTCGATGATAACATCCGAAATTCGTTTTCCTAATACATAAGGAACATAGCCCAATTCCCGTATACAACGATCTGCCATGTTTTCGACGGCATCAATATGCAGCTTGCTACTGTTCACAATAGCGAATTTATCTTTCGGAAACCCATACCGCAACAGGATACGTGCTGTGTTACGCAGATTTGTTGTAGTATGACGAGCATGGGGGTCGATCAATATCGCCTCTTCAGGAACCCTCATGACATGGATTAGATATTTTTTCATTTCAATGGCCTCGATATAAGCTGTTTTATAAGGGTGTACCCTTCCACCGGAAAGCACAATAAATGGAGCCAATTTTTCAAAATAACTGCGAGCAGCCATTCTTGCACGCAACATCCCACCAGGACTAATAGGCTGACCGTACACTTCGGGACCAGCACCGAGGGTCAACAGAAGGCTATAAGGATAATGGGAAAAATCCGTCTTCTTCACCTGTTCAAATGCCTTTTTATTTTCCAGTTCGATCAGTGGTTCTAGTTGTGCCGCGTCCCATCGCTCATTAATTTCCAACAGGCGTACCGCAGTCATCATGGTCATAAACAAGGATTTTTGAGCCGTCGGAATATCTTTTAGCACATCCTGACGGACATCGTCCAAGAGCTGAAGGTAAGCCTTACGATGCACATCAAAAGCGATAGAATCAATCTTCGGATAATTCGGTTTCTTGCCGCCGCCATAGACATCAATAGCGTAGTTCATTGCTCTCAGATCTTGCAATAATGCCTTTTTAAAGTAGGCTTGTGCTGTTTGATCCGCTTGTAGACCATAGGTCTTCGATGGGATTAAATTAGACTCGACCAGTTCCTGCAATTTTTTACTACGGCCTATCTGACCCGAAATTTGCGCTGCAACAACTTCTATCTCCGAATCATTCCATTTAAAAGCATCCAAGTAGCAGCTAAGATCTGTACAATGACCACTATTTTTGAAACGATCCAATCGCTGTTGCAGCAATCCTGAAAGTGCTTTGGATGCGCAAAGCTGTCGCGTTAAGGCAGAATCTACGAACAACAGATAGCTTGCATAATAATTCTTACTGATCACCCATTCCTGAGGCTCCGTTGTTGTATGCTTGAACTGACCTTTGGAAACATGCATACAGCATATTCCCAAAGCCAGCCAAACAAATTTTCTAATGATATGTACCATACCCTGATAGATTAATAGCCTGGATTTTGATACATGCGTTGTGGATCCAACTTATATTCATCGAAAGGAATTGGATAGTATCTATCCTTTGTGGAAATATTGGAGATTTTAGCATTACCATAATCCGCCTGGTTTTTCGTTTTAAAGTAAGTAACCAGTTCCTGTGCATTATAGTTTCGGATCAGATCAAACCAGCGTTGGTTTTCGAAAGCCAGTTCTACACGGCGTTCATGTAAAATCGCTTCTTTTAATGTTGGGTATTTTGTGCGATAGTCATTGTTCAACATGGACAGAGCATACGAAGGTAATCCTGCACGCTCACGTACCTGATCCAATAGCGCAATAGCCTCAGCATCTTTGCCCAAGTGATATTTTGCTTCCGCCAACAACAGCATCACATCCGCGTAACGGATCAAGATCCAGTCGTTTCCACCCCAACCATTGCTACCTGCATCATCACTATTATCCCTAAATTTAGTGACAAACCAATCGTTGACTTGCGTATTCGCCGCAAACTTCACGGAAAAGTCTTTTCGTATATCGTCTTGCTCGTAGTCCTTGATCAAATCTAGTTTCGCGACTTCGCCAGAACCTGTAGAATTATAGCGTGAATTGATAGTCTCCCCCCGCGCTTGGTAATTACGGGCAATACTCGAGCTATAATTTTGGTCGCCTTGCTTGTACTGGATCTGAAAAACAAGCTCTTTGCAGCTATTTTTCTTGGTCACATCGAAAACATCCGCATAGGGTATTTCGTTCAATTTGCCAAACGTACGCATTTGGTACGCTGCATTAAGGTACTGTTCTGCTTTTGCAAAATTTTCTGCACTCCCCGATGTCTGCGTTGCCCCCAAAGTTAAATATACTTGCCCCAGGATTGTATTGATGGCAGCTTTTGATGTTCTACCAACGACGTAATCTTTCTGCGTATTGGGAATATTACTGGACAATGCCTCCGTCAAATCCTTAATGATCTGCTCGTAAACAATCGACTCTTTCTGACGGAAAGCCAATTCATTTGCTTGCTCTTTAGTGATCACCTGTACCGTAGATAATGGAATATCTCCAAATTTACGTACCATATGGAAATACAATAATGCGCGAACGAATTTTGCTTCTGCGATGTAACGCCCTTTTAACTCTTCGCTGGAGAAAGTCACTTCATCCACATGAGAGAGCACAATATTGCAACGGCTAATTGCCGTATACATGGCCGACCAATGTGTCTTTAGATAGGTATTACTTGGCAGCAATGAAAAGTCATTGAACTGGAAAGGCTCCCCAGCATTGGATTGGTTATCATTGCGTCCACTATTGTCTGAGCGTTCTTCATTGTATAAAGTGCTCGATTCACCAATTGTGCTTCCCGAACGTAGGGACTGATAGAGACCGTTAACCGCTAAGAGCACATCATTTTCCGATTTAAAGTAATCACCGATCTGCACTGCATTGGGATCTTTCTGGTTCAAGAAATCTTTGCTGCATGACGATAAAACAAACAACGCAAAGGGTAATAAATATCTTTTTTTCATCTGTTCAATTTTTTATAAGTTTGGAAAGACCCAATTTCAAGTTCCTTCCATTATTTTTTATTAACCGACCGCTTCCCGAATAATGGGTTTGTCAGCTTTTTTCAACGATATTAGAAAGTTACTTTCACACCAAGATTATAGGACCTTACCAGTGGATATAGTCCATAATCCACACCCGGAGTTAAATTGCCACGTTGGTTATAATCCGGTTCTGGATTGTAGCCTTTGTATTTGGAAATTGTAAACGGATTGTCGACAGTAGCATAAACCCTTATCCCTGATAGCGTTAATTTCTCAGCTAGACCTTTTGGAAGATTGTAGCCCAATGCAATGTTTGTCATCCGCAAGAATGAACCGTCTTGGAGATAAAAATCCGAAAGGCGTGTACTATTACTTTGTGTACCACCACGTGATGCGCGATATACCTTACCATTACCTGGATTTTGTGCCGAACGATAACGTTGTGCCACATCCGCATATTGATTGCCGGAACCTTCCATGTTATAGAGATAATAATCATAGCCATCCAACACTTTATTCCCTTGAGAGCCGTTAAAAGAAGCACGTATATCAAATGCTTTATAACGCGCATTCAAAGCAAAGCCATAGGTAAAATTCGGATGCGGATTGCCAATGACTCTTTTATCAGCATCATTGACGATGCCATTGCCGTCCACATCTTCGAAGTAAAGATCTCCGGGTTGTAGAGGTGTTGTTGAAGCCGCAGAAGGCGCGACAGTTTTGTAATTATCTTCTGTTGCTACGCCAAGCACTTTAAAGCCATAGAACATACCAATAGGACTACCTTCCTGCGTAATATGGGTCAAGTAAGAGCGCTCAGCTCCATTCGTTAATATCGTCGATGATCCCCCCAAATCTAACACCTTATTACGGTTTACATTGATATTTCCGCTAAAGCCAAGTTCAAAGTCATTCTTACGAATTAGCGTTGCGTCGACCTGTAGATCAAAGCCTTTATTTTGTACCTTAGAATTTGGCAAGTTTGTCAATATTGTCGTTGAACCAGATACCGCGGAAATTGGTTGATCGAATAATAAATTAAAGGAACGGCTCAAATAAAAATTAGCCATAATGTTTAAGCGGCCTTTCCATAGTCCAAGATCAAGACCCGCATTGTATTGCGAGGTAGTTTCCCAGCTTAAATTGGGGTCATATAGGTCTCCAGCAGTATACGAAGTCTCCACTTTATCTCCCAAAACAACACCTGCAGGCGAGTTAAATACAGAGACAGAACGATATTCTTTTATGTTATTGTTGCCGCTACGTCCCCAGCTCGCTCTTAGCTTAACCGTCGATTGTTGGCCTAACCAATCCGTATAAAACTCCTCCTTGGAGAGCGTCCATCCTCCCGACACCGAAGGAAAAGTTCCCCATTTGCTGTTCGGCCCAAAGCGCGATGACCCATCGGTACGGATGGAAGCTGAAAGGAAATATTTCGAATCAAAACTGTAGTTTACACGGCTAAAATATGACTGGAGCGTTGTAATACGTTTGAAGGTATCATCCTTTAGCAATTGGAAATTAGAAGGATCCGCTCCCTTGTCCGTAATTTCACCAATTGCATTATTATTAAAACCGTTAGCCCTTACGCCCTGATAATCGTAATCTGTGCGTTGAACAGAATAGCCCAATAAAGCAGATACCTGATGTTTGTCACCGAAAGTCTTGTTATAGTTTAACGTTGTCTCCAGCAATTTATCCAACTCATTTTTTGTCTTGGCATCGGTATAGGCTGCAGAAATTGCCTGCGGTGAAAATGGTTTGTTGTTTCCATCTGATATACTTGTCGGACGGAAATAATCATACTTTTCGTCGTAAGTAGACAAACCACCATTTACTTTAAGATTTAAGCCTTCGATAATGGAGAAATCAGCAAAGGCATTATATAAACCTCTTTTTCCACGGCGATTATTTTTGATCTCAGTGACATAGGCCAATGGGTTTTCAGGATTTTGGATACCATAATTGTTTGCTGAAAGATCAGCCATCAGGTATTTTGCATAGGTCCCATCTTCGTTATAAACAGGTAACGTTGGCAAGTATATTAGGGCAGCCATGGATGGGCTTCGATCATATCGACCTGTGGTCACCTCATTGTTATCGTTGTAGGTGAAGGACACATTAGCTCCAACCGTCATTCTCTTACTGACTTTACTGTCAATATTGGCGCGGAAATTAAATACTTTCTGATCCGTTCCGAGCATGATACCTTGCTGATTCTGATACGATCCACTCAAGAAGTAACGATTTTTTTCATTACCGCCATACGTTGAAAGGTTATGACGTTGAAAAGGCGCATTACGGTATAGCGCATCCTGCCAATCGGTATCGTATTTTGATTTTTTTGCTGTACCCGTTGCAAAATCATAATACTCTTCAGGAATAGTTATCGATCCAGCGTTGCCCGGAACATTCAATACACGGGTTTTATTATCATCAAAACGTCTCGCGTCTGACCATGCAATATTGTTTTTTGTTAGAAGATCTTTATAGGAATTGTTTCGTCCGTCGATCAAAAGATCAATAAACTGTTCGGCGTTTAAGACATCAATTTTTTTGGAGAGCTGTCCGAATCCTCCCAGCACTTCATACTCAACATTGCTTTTACTTTCCTTACCACGTTTGGTTGTAATCAATATAACACCACCGGCTCCACGAGATCCGTAGATCGCTGCCGAGGCTGCGTCTTTTAAAACATCAAAGGATTCAATATCATTGGGGTTGATATTTAAATTGTTCCCTGCTGGATATCCATCGATAACGTATAATGGATCCGAACCAGCGTTAATCGACCCCATACCACGGACACGCATTTTAGTTCCATCGTATGGAGCACCACTTGTCTGCATCACTTGTACACCAGCTACTTTACCAACTATTGCTTGTGATAATTTGGGCGCGCTCAAATTCAGCTCTTCCGCCTTTACGCTAGCAATAGCACCTGTGACATCTGACTTTCTAATCCTTTGATATCCAATCGAAACAGTAACCTCCTCCAGTGTATTCTCATTATCCTGCAGGGAAAAGACTTGCCCATTGGATTTAACGACAGGTTGAACCAATTTGGCAAAACCGATAAATGAAATACTAAGATTGTCCCCAATTTCAGCTTCGATCTGAAAATTTCCTTTTACGTCGGACTGAACGGTCTTTTTACTCTTCACATTTTGAATCGTTGCTCCCGAAATTGCATTTCCCTGTGCATCGACCACGCGGCCGCTAACGGGATTTTGCACGTGCAGAATTTGTGAATTGATCAGTGTAAGAGGTTTAGCTTGAACAGCGGATGAGCTTGCTGCAATAGCACATAATAACCAAAAGACATTGTTGGTTTTAATTTTCATAAGTAGTGCATTTGATTTATGGGTACAAGATTACAAATGCAATATGAAGGTAGTATCAACAAAAGGTTAATAGTTCTTAACTAAACCGAGTTAGCAAGCCATATCCCCTTAACAAAAGGATAACAATAGTGAAAGCACTCAGCTCTTCTTCTGAGCAAAGAGCGCGCGGAGTAAGAGCCGCAATAGCATGTATACAACTACTGCAAAAAGGATATTACCAAGTAGTTTGAGTAGTTCAAAATTTTCGAAACTTGCGTATTCATCCAGTTCGGGACTATACCCAGTTCCGCTGGAATAGAACGTGCAAGGAAATCCCATCGTTAGCTTACCGTCCACCGGTAATCTATCTTGGTAAGACAACACGGTTAAAACAACAAAGATAAAAATAGTACCCACCACTCCTTTTAGGATGGCTGGCACTATTTTTATCTTATTTTTTGTATTGATCACACTCATTGAATTAAATATAAGGAATGTTTTTAATTCAATGCTATTGACCTAATAAATAATGCCTCGATTAGACCGTTTAAAATCAGGAAGAAAAAATGAATAGCTATTTTCCACATTTCGTACAACCAGTTTACTTTGTTGAATAAAGCTATAGAGGACATTCTTAAGATGTCGGGGAAAAATCTGTAAATGTACAAGTCCCGTATGCTCGACCTCACGAAACATTTGCAATGCCGTTGCACCATCTTCAAAGTAATTACCGGCCAATAATACTTCCAGTTTCTGCCGAACATGAAGCATGGCGTCCGATTCAAGCTGTAAATTCTTTTCGGGTTTCCATTCCTCGAAATTTAATTTTGGAATTGTAGGCTTTTTCTTCTTCGTTAACAAGGTCCAGGGCAATGCAATAGAATAGCTCCATTTCACCTCATCCTCCTCAATTTTAAGACGTACCAGGCGTTCTTCGGATACTTCATATTGTCCACGATGGAATGTCATGGCTTCGATCCGTGAACTTGCATATATCCGATCCAATAAAATGGATTCTTGTGTTAAAAACTTTTGTATTTCAAACATTTCCTCAAAATCCTGGTAAGCATGATCAGGCTTTCCAAGTAAGAATGAAAGTTCTTCAGGTCGCCACTCTTTTTGTATCCTTCGTTTAACGTAAGTATACCAAAGCTGAAAATCATGTGAATACATCATCCCGGCGTAAGACTCTGTTGTTGTATTGGTTTTCATACTACGTATTTTCTTCTTTATCTCTCTTAATAATATCCTGAATTCGTTCCTCAAGCACTTTTTTATGCCACTTATCAAGAAGATCCTTGGTTTTTCCGACGAGATCATCGCCACCCGCCACCATCATTTTTCCCCATTGCTCTCCAAATTCATCACATTCGCGCAATCTTTCCTCAGACTGCGTATAGTGAATCATATATTCCATAGCAAATAAGTTGGCCCAGCGGTCAGGATCAAGGAAGTCACAGAGGTACTGAACAATATCAATTTTATTGATAAATTCCTGAACCACTTCTTCCGGAGTGAAATTGAAGATATCACAGAACTGTGTAAATTCGGTGGTTAAATTAATATTTTCTAATGTTTTCATTGGTTTGTTATAATTTGTTATCCTCCGTTCTATTTTCTAAAAAATCATCCAGCCATTCCTGATAGACCACAACCCGTTTTTCAAGCTTACGATAAAAAAAATAGCGTTTATTCAGTTCCTGAATCTCCATAATAAATTTTTTAAATCTAGATGTGTTACGGTATTCCATATCGACAATATCACCGTAACCATCGTGAACCCGAATAACAAACCCTAGAATGGGATTATATTCGCCTAGGTTCAAATGGGCTTGGGCCAAGCAATCTGGTATGGAAACCAGCTTCATCATCCCATTGATGTAATGAGACGGATGTGTATTGTTTAAAATGCAGGTCAATAATAAATCTTTGTTGAGTTTGAAATAGTTATTTTCATCCAGATAAATGATATCTTTCATTTTCCTTCCTTTTGATAAGATATCATACATCTCCCCTGTGATTACGCGCCCCTTATTTCTACGTTCCGTGGTGCTGTAATTTCTATTTATGGCCAATTTTACCTGACGTTGCATCAGTTTTGCACCGCGCTCTTTTTCCCCTTTGTCCAATTTGGTAGGAAGGGGATCTGTTCCCAGTTTGAAGATATTATCGATAAATCGAATCCCTCTGGTGACCAGATTGTAGCTTGAGTTATCCGTAAAATTTTGATCGATAAAAGAGTAATGATCCAAAAACAATTGTATAAACGCAGGAACCGCTATACCATAGAGTTCGCAGATCAGCTTAAAATTCCGAGGTACCACTAGAGGTACGGATTGTATATTTCCCATTTTTCTATTTGTGTTGAATATAGCGGTAACCAAAACTTTTGGCCTTAGATTTACGTAGGGGTGCTACCCCTTTCTTTCCTACCATTTCCTCCAGTTCCTGCTTTAAAATGTTTACGCGAATTCTGTCCTCGATATACTTTTCAGCACAATGCCAGAGCTGAAGGGTCGTACAATATTTATTAAAGTAACCCGCATCCAAAATTTTTTTCAGCAGCACCTTCACAGCAAGACGTTCTTTTTCAATCGTTTCATTTTTACGAAACTTATTTTTTTCTCAACTCCTCCATAAGTCGAAAAAAAAGAATGGTCTCAACCTCATTGATAAAATATTCCATTTGATAATAGCGGACACCGTCTTCCTCCCAAATAGACATCTCAAACAGATAAGCAGATCGACTATCATATGCATCAATCTGCAATTTCCCTCGATCAAATACCAAATGGAGATGTACCATGACCTCTAAATTTCCAATGGGAATTTTTAATTCCTCCATATCTTTGATATAGTTTTCATCTTGCCCCATTAAAAAGGCCAGCTCTTCTCGGGTATAGCCACTAGTTATCCGGTTCAGTATCAAAAGATAAATCGTACCTGCATAATCCATAGAAAATTCAGCTCGAAATTTTCCAATTACAGGATTGGTAATTGAATGATCCATTTTTTCTCCTTTAATTTTGATTTGTTCCCATCCCCGATTTCATTTCCATATACCTCAAACTCCGCTCGCATAGATCAGCAAAAAAGGCTGCAATACGATTGGCCGTGGATTTAAAGTAATCCATTTCAAACTGGTCCAATTCCGCAGGCAACTCATATACCCGCCCTTTCATGTCTTTTAATATTTCGCGGAACAACATATCCTCAGCGGGTTCATCTGAGGTAAAAAAATCGCTCACTTTTTTATCACAGATACAGCTCCATTCGATCAATTCAGCTATCGTGGCGTTCATTGGCGTATAACCGATCCGTAGGTAGAGGTAACTATGTATTCCAATTAGAATCAGCTGATTTAACAATAGCACAGCCAGTTGTCTGCTGGAAAGACGAGCATCTGAAAATAATGCCACCAGATCCTCCATCAGCTTTGCATTGCGTGTCCACGCGTTGGTTGTTTTAAACAGCGTGTCCGGCCAATGTACCGGAGTTAGCGAATAGGCTGGCTTATAATCCGGATTACGATAAAGAACAACCGATTCGCTCCATATTGTTTGTGAAAAACGACTGCCCTTATTCAATTTCGCTGCGATAAAGCTGCTGCTTAAAAATGAAATAACTGCTGTCGCCCGACCGAAAGAAACTTGACGGAAATAAACTGGTCCAACCCTTTTTTTAATGACGACCAAATAGAGTGTTGCGCTGCCTATCTCTCGGGGCAGAAAATCAAACAACCCCTTCCCATTGACATTGTTCAAATAATAATTGAGCAACATAATCTGTTCAGGTTGATTATCCTGACGGACCTGCTGGAGAAGCTGTTGTATGTCCGATTGATAATGCTCAGGCCAGGGGAACGCATGAAATGCGCTTTCAGTTAGTGCTAATGCCTTTTCTTTAGCTTGATTAACGTTGGCAAGTGCAGCTCGGTTTTCAGCTTCTTTCGCAGCATTTTTTTCATATTCGGTTTGCAATTCCCTCATGAAGTAACGGAAGAGTTTCTCTATCGCAGCTTGCATGGCTATACAATGATCATATAATTGCGAAGCAACGACAGCCGAAATCTCCAGGTCTTTGTTCTGATTGACCGCATTAAAGGAACTATCCAAGAGTTTAAAACGCTCTTTTTCTTCTTCCTCCTGTCCAATAAATACTGTTTTAAACATCGCGAAATGTGTATCAAGGCTTCTGATCCTGCTGTCCAGACTATGTACATTATTCCCTTTGCCCGCTACCATAACCTGAAGCAATTTTAAATGACTTTCCAAACTTTGATGTACCATAAATAAGGCCCGCAGATAGTTCGCCGTATCCGCAAATGTTTGTGCCCCTTGCAGAAATTCCGCAGAAGCAGCCAGCACTTTTTCATAATGCTTTTCGGAAAGATCCAATATCCCACGTATCTCTTTCTGTTTGCTGATAACGGTATTGTTTTCACCCGAACTAAAAATCTCGTGCTTCGGTAAAACCGCATAACAATAAAATAAACTTCCTATCTTGATCTTATTCTTCAATTCAGGTGTAAAAATCAATTCAAATGAAATTTTCTCCTGATCCATCAGACATAATTCCACAATTGGTTTTAATATCTTGTGCGAAAGCCCGCTCACGGGTTTCAGCGCTAAAATAAGGTGGTGATATTCCTGTCCTAGAAACTCATATCGAACGAGATAAACCCGATCCAAATCCATACGCTGAGATAAGCGACCGATGATCAATTGGTTATTGATTTCCATAATAAATGATTTAATGGATATAAAATCTGTTAGTGTATAGGCTACTGCACAACAAATAGTTAAGCACTAAAAATTGAAAATAATCAATAGCTATATTGTAAAAAAAATAGAAACGTTAACCAAGGTGATTTAATAGGAGAATCAATAGGTAACTTACATTTACGTTCGCACCTTGGTTTATAGTAGAAAAGGCCGGCATTCAAGATTTAAAAAATGTATTGAAATTTCAAATGATCGTGTGAAAAATATCCATCTGCCTGCCGACACTTAGACAAAGAAGATATTCGTGTTTACTTACATAAAAAAACACTTTTACAATACAAAAAGATAGTTTATATATACAAATATATAAACTATAAATATCACATACAAATATTTTTAAGAATAATAGTATTTCTCTGTCAGTAACCTATCTCCGTTTCGCTACAGATGCTATTCCACTAGGACTCCTGCGCATAGTTGTAGTACTGCTCAACCTATCATATTCATATCGCCATGAAATACTGTAAGGATACTTAGTCAATACTTCATCGATACTTAACTTATACTGTAAGGCTGCATTATCTGCCGCTGATTACAGCTCCATCTTTTGACGCTGGATAATAGGATATTTATTAAATTAGAGCGATGTTAATGCGCCAAAAATAGCTGGAGCAAAGCAAGAAGCTTCGATGTGCGTAGACGAATCATAAATAGCCAGAAGCGAATCGTAAACTTCCACAAAATGCGATGCGGATGCTCCGTATTTTTGTAGCAAAGAAAACAGTACCGTTATTAAGAAGTATTTAAGTTTAATAAACCGATCAATGAACCTTAAAAAATTATTTTTATCCTTTTGTGTTTCATTTCTAATCTACCCTATATATGGTCAGACAGCCTGCAATTGTTCCCAGGCGCTGAAACAGCTGATCAGTAAAATCGAAACAGAATATCCCGGTTTTAAGGAAAAGGTGAAACAGCACGACGATCTATATCAAGCAAAGAAAAGTATCCTCCATAAGAAAAGTCTGAACGCCAAAAACGAAACATGTGTAACATTGCTGCAGGAATACCTCGACTTTTTTCGAGATGAGCATATTGTCTTAAGATCATTGACAGCGCCTCATAAGAAAGCTACCAATAGCACCGAAAAGGCCATCGAAACCAAAGAAGAAGTAATGGCCAAAGCAATTAGCCCTGAAATTTTTTATATTAAGATTGGCAGCTTTGCCTATGAAAATATAGCGCCCGTAAAGGATTTGATCATCAAACATAAAGAACAGATTGAAAATAGCAAAGGTTTGATTATTGACGTCAGAGATAATGGTGGTGGAACGGACGATGTATACCAGCCGCTATTGCCCTACCTTCTGACCAATCCCATACGGATTATGAGTGTTGAATTTTTTGCAACCCATACCCTAATCAATGGATTGCGTGATTATGCGCTTAAAAATATAAAACAGGGGCTAGACTCTATTGCCGAAGCGAAAAAAATAGAGGACGATCTCAAAGAATACAAAGACAATATCGGAAAATTTGTACTTTATGGGGATAAAAAAGTACTTATCGATACAATCGCCATCAATCAGAACAGTCCAAGCCAGGTTGTGATCCTAGCCAATCGAAATGTTGCCAGCTCAGGAGAGAATTTTCTATTCAGTTGCCGTCAAAGTAAAAAGGTAAAAATCATGGGAACTCCCAGCATGGGAGCCCTGGATTATGGTTCGATTCGGGAGTTTAAATTTGGCTGCGATAATTATCAACTGTTTTTGCCAACATACAGATCAGCAAGATTGCCCCAGTATCCTGTTGACAATATTGGTATACAGCCCGATATCTATTTGGACGAATCTATTCCCGACTGGATAGATTTTGCTGTCCACTATATTCAAGAATAGTAATACCTAAATAATCACAACCTAGTAGATCATTCAGAGGTAATTATGAAGCATATTTTTAAAATGGGAATTATCAGTACATGCATTGGTTTTTTCTTTTCCTGCAAAGAGCAGGTGAGCCCATTATCTGAAGACTACTACAAAAAAAGTGGAACGATCTATTTTATCCCCGGTGGCAATGGTTTTGAGCGTGGTTCGAGAAAAATAGAGGCCGATGTAAAAAGCTTTTCTGTTATCGCTGGTGTTTATGCCCGTGATAAAGACAGCATCTATTTTATGGGCTGTCCCCAAAAATTGGTGGACGCAAAGACCTTTAAGCTCAAACAGAACATACCTGTGGATCAATATCATGTCTTTCATTTCACAGGCTCTCCTTCAGCCACGGGGGAATGCAGCAAACAACAACTTGCCGTCCTGACAGATGCAGATCCCGAAACATATACCACGCTCTATGACAAAATTCCTTCACTCGCCAAAGATAATACACACTATTTCTACAATTCTTTACCCATAGCGGTAGATTATACGACATTTAAAATACTGAATAAAAATTTTGTAAAAGATAAAAACAGGCTCTATGCGGTCACGCAGCAAAGTATCCTTCCGCTCCCTTATTCAACAGATCAGGTTGATGTCCTGAACGAAGAATATCTTCTTTTAGACGACAAAAGGTTACTATATTACGAACGTTATCAAGGCAAAGGTGTACTGGAAACGACTTTGCCTACAGCCGATAACATTAAATTGCTAGACAGAAAGTCTATAATTATTGATCAGCTGGTGATTATCCAAGGAAAAAGTTTCGCCTTTGCTGATGTCGATGCGGACAGTTTTAAAATATTGGAAGGAATTGGTGGAAATTCGTTTTGGTCCGGAGACAAAAATCATATTTATTATAACGAACAGGTATTTCCAGCGGCCGACCCGAAAACCTTTGAAGTGCTGAAACGAGCTGTGGCCAAAGATGCCAGGCATATTTTCGTCGGCAATACAATCTTTGAGGGCCCCGATGTTAAAAGCTTCAAAGCTGTAGATAAAGCAAAAGTATCACACGATTTTGAAGATGCTCTGGGTCATAAATACTGGTATCGGACCCAAGAAGGAGGCGCGGAGCTCATTCCGGTAGAGAAGAAATAATGATATCGCTTGAATCTATTATTTTAAAATCGGTCGTCTAGCTAGGTATAAGTTCATAACGTACTGCTCTTCCAAGCCCAAGTTGTTCAATTATACCTTGTTACTTACGAGTATTGCAGATCCCTTGTTGTAGTAGCTTTTAAGGTCTTCGCAATGGAGATATACTTTTTGCAGTCACACACTTGAGCCGATTAACCAATTTAATCGGCTCATCGAAAAAATAACACACCGTCAAAGAATCCCAATGTCCTAATATTACAATAGATCAAGTTCGCTTCATAATCACTGAATTCGGCTATTTTTCCGAAAGCTATTATCCACTACTTTAGCATCAGGTTCAAATCATTGCATAGGATTGAACCTGCAATGACCTGCATGAGTATACTGAAAGTACACTGAAACTTTCAATCACTTACTAGTGACAGGCAATTTCGATTAAAAAGAAAAAAGATGATCAAATCAATATTAGTAGGTATAATAACTATTTTTTGTATAATGGCCTGTGCACAGGAATCTCCAATAAAAACAACAGCGCAATCCATTCATTGGATCCCAATGCAGACCCCTGATAAACAGTTTATCTATGTGGACAGCGCACTGCACAGGCAATTGCCGCAGAAATTCCACCGTGCAGAGTTCTTTACGCCCACAGGTTATGCTATCGTTTCAAATGAACAGAACCAACAGGCTCTCATTAATTCGAAAGGTGATTTTATTGAAAAATATTCAGATACTGATCTTGGTGTACAACCACTGGGCCAAATAACATTGCTCATGAAACGTCGGGAATATGAGAAGAATCTTCCTTTTTGGAAATGGGACTGGAATATCCTGGGAGGTGGCATCAAAAAGACAGGTACCTATGCAGAAATCGAAATCCGGGTATTGGAAACCAATCAGGTCCTGCTGGACAAAGATATTCCCTACGATGAAAACGAGTACAATTTTGCAGTGTACCATCTGGACGATCAGCATATCGTTTTGAATGGAAACATTTATCAGCTCAAGGGACAACGTTTAAAAAAACTCCGTACACCAATTGATATGATGTTGGAGAATGGCCGTTATATCCCTCCGGCTGAAAATAATTTTGCAATTTATGACATCCGACTTGATCAGCCTATTTTATCCAATCTGATTGGCGTGGATAAAATAGATCTGCTTTGGAACGGCCAGCAACTACTGCTGGATTCCATTAATCAGGAGCGCTATGTGCCCTCAGTCCCTAAACTATTGAAAGACAACAATACGGGGGCTATCTATGCTTTCCCGCAATATGAAAAAGCCTTTCCAAAACAGATCAAACAGGCCACTGCAGCTCAGATTGCTTTTCTGAAAGAAGTTTCCCTTGTCTATTCCGTTAACAATTCACCTTACTTTATTTTGGGCAGGTTTAACTATGACCATGATATCTGGGCCTATGACTGGTTATACATCGACAAGGACGGCAATCTATTGGATGAGATTAAGGTCCGGGATTTCTTTATTCTAGATCAGGTGGGTTACTTAGTATGGCCTGATAAACAGCTGTTGTTTACAAAAACGACACTTGAAAAAAACTGGAAAACAGGAAAAATAAAATACGTTTATCAATCGGAAGATTTATACCTCATAGACATCAAAAAGGGCGAACAGGATCCAACCAAGGGGCTCTGGAATGCAGGTACAAAGACATGGGATCTATCACCGGAGTTTAAATATATTGAAATCCTCGACGGTAAACAACAGATCTTTGCCCTACAGCAGGAAAAAGATGGCCCCTACACCCTTTACAATAATAAAACGAAACAGCAGATTGGAACAAAAAGTTATCACACGATCAATCCGAGTGGTCTGGTACAGGTAAAGGATGGTCAACATGAAGATAACTACTTTTATATAGACATTTATACAGGGAGAGAATATAAAGAATAATCAGCTAGCCAGTCTTTTGAAGTCATGTTGCTCAAAGGCAGTGTGCTGTTCAGCATCTGATTATTGCTTTAAATATCAAAAAAAAGCCCCGTTGTGATTTTACGCACAATCGGGGCCTGAAATGTAAAGGAAATAAAATTCTTATTTTACAGCTTCCAATAGTTTATGGAAAATCGCTGTATTATCATAGACACCCCTGAATAAGAACGAACGGGCACCATAGGCAAATACTGGGACAAAAGCATTTGTATGATCATTACTGCTGAAATTAACCATTACCCGTCCCGATTTACGATCTGAGTCCAGCAATGTCAGTCCACCGGTTTCATGATCCGCAGTTACGATAACCAGCATCTCCGGATCCTGATCTGCTAAGCGTAAAGCCTCTTCGATCGTTTTGTCAAAATCCAATGTTTCCATAACCGAATAGTTGAGATCATTTGCATGCCCGGCATAATCTATTTGTGCAGATTCTGCCATCAAAAAAAACGGTTTACTATCGCGCGAAAGGAACTTGATACCGTCCAACATCGACTGTTTCAAAACAGCTGGTCGACCATCTTTTACCGGTTTCAGGAGTTCATCCGATAGGAAAACAATTTGTTTACCCTCAGATTGATTGATCTGATCTTTGGCAATTGAAACACCCGTATATCCTTTCCAGTCTTTTTTCTTTTCCAGCCAAGCTGGCTTTCCGCCCAGGATAAAATCCATTGTGGAATGTTGGAACTGTCCTAGGATGGATTCACTTTCATTGCGTTCTTGCTGATGCGCATAGAAGACTGCGGGCGTAGCGTCGGTTACATCACCGATACTGATTGCACCAGTTTTCCAACCCTGACCTGCCAGTACCGCAGCTACACTAGGTAGCGGTTTACCGTTCGTATCCACAGCAATTGCACGGTTATTTACCTTCTGCCCTACAGCGATAGCCGAACCTCCGGCCGCCGAATCCGTATTATCCGAATTCAGGGCCTCAGTCTGTGACAGCCCCACCGTTTTGATCTGTGTCATATTCAATGTGCCACCATTGGCTAACGTCGCTGCTTTTACCGCTGCTAATCCCATACCGTCTCCAATTAACAGCAGAATGCGTTTCACTTTGCGATCTTGCCCGTCGTATTGAAAGCTTGGTGTATAGACCGACTGCGGTTTGGCCAATTGGAAGGATGATCGTTCGCGTTGATCGAGAAACAATTCTAACGTCTTTGGGTGGTCTGTATTCACCCAGTAGACGCCCAGATTAATAAGCTGTTGCCAGGCGTTCGGACTATCGTGCGTCCCATAAAACCGAAAACGAAGTCCCAATGAATCCGCCTTAGCAATTGCCTGCTTGATGGCTGGAATATTTTCAGGTAATCCCTTGCCATTCCAATCTGTATAATCCTTCAGATCTGCACTGATTAATCCCGTCTGGGCTAAGCTGGCGGCATCATAGTTCCAATTCACTTCACCATCAAAAAACAACCATTTGGGATAATCCTTGAATCCTTCAGGTTTTGGTCTCCCGCCAGTCACGATGACTTTAATGGCATTGGGATTTTTAACCGGATTAAAAAGATCACCGTACTGTTCGAGTGTTTTGACCAGCACAGGCAAGGTCTGCTTGTAACTCTCTTTTACGTCAATCAGAAGCTGCAATTGTTTCGTCTTATCTGCAAACGCAGCAGCACCATTTTTGCGATAAAGTTTGGCCACAGGATCAAGGTAAAGTGCTTTAAGCGTATGCTCCGCTTTGATCTCTTTTGCATCGTGTGCGACCATTAGTTTTCCATCACGCAGAAAAATATCAGCTTCGATAGACTGCATGCCAGCATAGTAAGCCGTATAAAAAGGTTGACTTTGCCAGTAATCGTTATGGCTGTGGCCGGCATAGTTAAGCTTGCCCGCTTGCGCATGATCTCTGTTGAACATCAACTGTTCAAACTTGTCGTTCAGCGTTTGTGCGGAGGACCAGAGCGGTCCTCCACAAAAACATGCCGCTAGCAATAGACTTTTTAGTTTCGGCCAGGCAGCAACTTTATTTTTTACCATCCTTGATTCTGTTTGATAATCCCAGCACTATTATCTATCTCTTGCTGTGGTACTGCCCATACATGGTGTATTTTCGGATCGAATTTACGACCAGCAAACTCAAGAGGTTTACCTGAACCATCCTTCATCGCATAAGTATGAAGCGGTTTGGCATATGTATCCTGCGCGTCGCCCCAGCGTACTAGATCACGGTGGCGGTCTGCAAATTCACCTGCCAGTTCATTGCGACGCTCGCGTTTCAGATCAGCTAAAGTCATTCCGTGTTTTTCCGTAAGTTTGGCACGTTTACGGATCATATTAAGTTCTTTATCGCCTGCTCCGGCGCCATTGAGCATAATCGAAGCTTCGGCTTTGATCAGTAATATTTCTGCAAAACGGAGCAAAGGTACATTGAGATCCGTCGCCATGTGATTTCCATTTGGACTCACATGTCCAGTTTTTACTGGATCAGTATGTGAGAAAGGCTCCATATACTTGTTAAATTGCATGTCACATGTTGCAGAACTTGCCGGTTCAAATACCCTTTCCTTACCAAAAAACACAAATTTATCACCTGGTTTTAAGATTGTTGCTTCCCGACGCTCATCACCTGTTTCATAGGAATCATAAAGTTCCTTAGTCGGCATATAATAACCCCAGCCATTGTATAAGCCCCATGCGCCATTGGTTAACATCACCCCGGGTAAAATAGAACCCCAACCATCGGTACCAGCAGCAGTACTTGTCACAGACCAGATGTATTCAGGTCCCCAGTTGTTTGCTGCTTTGAAAACATCCTTAAAAGTAGGTTCCAGTCCACGTTTTCCTTGGTTAATCACCATATCGGCATATAGGATGGCATTTTTATAGTCTTTCTTATACAAGTACATTTTAGAAAGCACAGCCCATGCCGCTACCTTATGCGCACGACCATAGTCCGCTTCCTCCAGCTCATCAAAGAAAGGAAGCTGATCGGCAGCCTGTTTCAGCAATTTTTCTATATGAAGATAATTTTCTTCGACATTAGCCGCCCGGGGTGTTGCCTGTTGATTATCCATATTCTCCACAGTGACAATCGGCACCCCTGCCCGTTCATCCGCATAGTTGGCCGCAAGCTGAAAATACATATAGCCAGCATTGAAATTAGCCTCTCCTAAAATACGTTTTTTTAAGGCTTCATCCATCTCGATGGACGGCACATTACGTAGAATCTCATTCGCTTGTTTGATGATCACATACCGCATTTGCCATTGAGTCTGGGTATAACCACCATTAATATACTGACTGTTAAACGTACGGATATTTTCCGCCTGTCCATTATTTCTTCCAGTGACCATATCATCACTGGCATTCAGAAACCAAGCAAAGCCCCGTCCATAAAAATCTTCATCATCATACAGATAATAAAGTCCATTTGCACCTTTTATCGCATCTTCTTTTGTTTTCCAAAAACTCACTTTAGAAGGCGCCCCTTCTGGGAGAATATCCAATTTATTGGTACAAGATTGAAAAGACATTGCTGTACTACCTAAAAGCAGAGCAAAGCATATATTTCGAGTTATTTTTTTCATTACAGTAAATTCTTTAAATGGTCATGAAGCGATCAGCAAGTCTATTTGGCATTTGCCAAAAAAATATGAATACCGCTCATTTACCCAAATTTGAAATTAAAAAGTTAAAGCCGCACCGACCAAAAATGTACGTGATTGCGGATAACGACCTGCATCCACACCATAATCATTTATTCCTACCTCAGGGTCCATTCCGGTATATTTTGTCCAGGTTATCAGATTACTGGCTGACGCAAATACCCGAAGTTTCTGTACGTGGTATTTTTGCGTCCAGGTCCTAGGCAAAGTATATCCTATACTCAGGTTTTTTAAACGCAAATACGAACCATTTTCCACATAGAAATCGGACACATTGGAGAAGTTACCATTTGGATCTTTGACCGATACACGTGGTATATTCGAGTTCGGGTTGGACGCTGAGTATGCGTTTTTAATCTCCTCAAACATATTGTAAGGTTGTCCAGAAGCCGCATTTAAGCCGGTATATTTCAAGGTATTAAATAATTTATTCCCCTGTACTCCCTGAAAGAAGAGATTTATATCGAAATTTTTATAGCTACCGTTGAATGTCACACCATAGTTAAAGCTTGGATACGCACTACCCAAAAATACACGGTCATTCGCATCGATCTTCCCATCGCCATTTTGATCGACAAATTTCATATCCCCAGCTACCGCATCAGGCTGAATTTTCTCCCCAGCTTTGTTTTTATATTCCTCAGCTTCTTTATCGGACCTGAAAAGACCAGCTGTCTCCAAACCATAATACGAATTCATGGGGTGACCAGGTTCTGTAAGGAGTGGTTTTAACGTCCCCCGGTATTCAATTTGGGATTCCTTCCTTGGATACTCAGCTGTTAAATAATCAACATTGTTTTTAATCTTATTGACAGATGCAGTGATATCATACTGGAAAGCAGCATCTGATTTACTGCTGTAGGTCAAGCCCAGCTCAACCCCTTTATCGGTCACACGGCCACCATTAATATATTTGGTTTGTACCCCTGTAGTCCCCGGAAGTTTGATTTCCATCAGCATATTTTCCGTCCGCTTAACGAAATAGTCCGCATTCAATGTCAATCGGTTGTTCAGTACACCCACATCCAAACCTACGTTAGTTTGCTTCGACTTGGCCCAGGTTAATTCCGGATTGCCCATAGCTTGCTCGATATAACCTGGCATCAGGGATGGAGTTTTACCAAACCACGCATCTTTACGGCTCAGTAAAGGACTTACTGCTGTAGAAGGTAGAGTAGCTAAATCACCCAATACGCCATAACTTCCTCTCAATTTGAGCGTATTGATTAGCTCGGAGTCTCTTAAAAAGGCTTCCCGATGGATGGCCCATGCTCCTGAAATTGAACCGTAGTTTTGGAACTGATTCCCTTTAGCGACCAACGAAGAACCGTCACGACGACCAATCAACGTCAGCATATAACGGTTGTCATAATTGTAGTTGGCACGTAATAAATAAGATATTAAAGCAGTCTCAAGCTTACCATCTTCAATGGGTTGAATACGGCCCGCATTGACTAAATACCGATAGTTTTTAGCCTCGTCGTCGAAGTTTTCACCAACAACATTATGATAACGGTTGGTTGTTTTTTGATACATATAACCTGCAAGAAAATCCAGGTGATGCTTGTCAAAATTCTTTTCATAGCTTAAGGTCTGTTCTGCCAGAATGTCCGTGAACCGACTGGTATTTACGGTAAGCGAATTGGACATGGATGGTTTCCCGATTTCCGGGATACGGGTTGTAAATTCTTTGTAATCCGTAAATTGTTTTGTATAGGCAAAATTTGACTTGAACTTCAATCCAGGCAATAATTTCAACTCAATATAAGGATTAATCAAAAGGTTATGCACGGGATTGTTCACATCCAGTCGACTCAGATAAGCCACAGGATTAATCACATCGCCATAAGTACCTGGGCCATAATCAACTGGAAGACCAGAAAAGTTACCGGAACCATCATAAACCGATACATTCCGTGGATAATGAATAGCTGACAATACAGCACCGGTATAGCCTGAACTCGTATTTGCCCCCTGCCCATTGGTAAAGGAGTACGAAATATTCTCACCCAGTTTTAACCATGGTGTAAGCTGTGTCTGGGAATTTACACGGAAATTATACCGTTTACCATAGGTATTAATTAATATACCGTCTGCGTCCCGGTAATTAAAAGCAGTATAAAAAGAAGACTTTTCATTACCCGCACTTGCTGACAGGTTATAATCCTGTGTTCTGGCTGTACGGAAAATTTCATCTACCCAGTCCGTCCGTGTAACCTGACCATCAGGGTATTTTGTGGCGTCAAATGCCGGATTACGCGGCACACCTGCATTATCAGCTGCCAAATTGGAGATCATTGCCCGATCTGCAGCATTCAATGACTGAAGTAAATTATGTGCTTTTTGCACACCATACTTCGCTTCAAAATCAATTTTTAATTCACCATTCTTCCCCCCTTTTGTTGTAATCAAAATAACACCGCCAGAAGCACGCGCGCCATACACTGCTGCTGACGCATCTTTAAGCACGCTGATATCCTGGATATCATTGGGGTTCAGATCAGGAACTCCAGATAGGATAACACCATCAACAACATACAACGGCCCCTGACCATTAATCCCGCCTAAACCACGGATATTGATACTCGCCTTTGAGGTTGGATCCCCTCCTTCATTGGTTACTGTAACACCAGGTGTCTTACCCTGAAGCACGTCACCTACACTCGCCAGTGAACGGCTATTTGTACCCTTCAGATCCGTTGTAGCAATGGCCCCAGAGACCGTACTCTTCCGTTGTGTACCATAACCAACCACCACTACTTCCTCCAATTGACTGGCATCTTCGGTCAACGTCACTGACAACGTATTGCCCGTCACCTGCTGATCGAGTGCCTTGTACCCCACAAAACTAAAACGCAAGGTTTCGCCTTGTTTGGCAGACAATTGAAATTGTCCCTGCGCATCTGTTACTGTTGTTTTTCCTGATTGAACGTTTTTAACTGTTACTCCTGCAACAGGCACGCCATTGTTCGCGACAACTGTTCCTTTCACCTGCTCCTGAAAGACACTACTTCCAACGACAGACGAAAAAGGCTTTTTGTTGGGAAATGCTTGTCCCTGATAGGCAATCCCAAGCGCGAGTGGTAGAATTAGAAATTTATTCATATGATTGATAATGTGTGGCGAAAGTAGAAATTACGAGTTACCAAGATTTTAATATCGTGTTAACAAAATGTAAACCCGCCTTCAGTTCGTTTAATTGGTATATTTTTTTTGGTTTTCATAAAAATAGAAATTTTTTTTATGTCTTCAAATGTATATACATAATAAAAATTCGATTTAGCAACTCTTTTTTTTTACTTATCTTGTAGTCCAAAATAGAATAACCTTTATGATATCAAAACTCAAACGAATCGCAACCTTATCCTTACTCCTAGTCGCCGCTTCTATCAGACTTTTTGCACAAAACAACGGAAAAGCAGACTGGTTTAAAGATGCCCGTTTTGGCATGTTTATTCACTGGGGCTTATACAGCGCCGCTGAAGGGATGTGGAAAGGTGAGCCCTTGCGCTATATGAATAACTATGCAGAATGGTTACGCTACCGCAACCGGGTATCCAAGGAAGAATATGGTAGTCTGGCCAAACGCTTTGACTGGGACAAGATAGATCCTGAACAATGGGTGATCCTTGCGAAAGAAGCTGGGATGAAATATATGATCATCACAACCAAACACCACGATGGTGTAGCATTATGGGATACAAAAGTGGGAACTTATAGTTTGCCTAAACTGAGTGGATCTAACCGTGACGTGATCAAAGAAATTGCAGCTGCCTGTAAAAAGCATGGTATGAAGCTCGGCTTCTACTATTCACATTGGATCGATTGGGAACATCCTTATGGCTGGAATCATCAACAAGAATTGTCCGGACATGTAACCGATGCACAATACAATCAATATTGGCAAGAAAAGGTCATACCTCAACTCCGTGAACTCATGAGCAATTACGGTGATATTTCCCTCATATGGTTCGATATGTGGATCCCTTACCAGAAATCCATTATTAAAAAAGAGCAGTTACTCCAAGTTGTCAAATTGATCCGTGAACTACAGCCAAACTGTTTGATCAATTCACGCTTAGGGCTCCCAACAGATGCAGAAAACGTAGATTTTGAAACACTTGGTGACAATCAATTTGGTAGCAACTATATTGCACACCCTTGGGAGACACCTGGTACCATCGCCCATTCATGGGGGTATAATGGGCAGGAAAACGAATGGAAATCAACCAGCCAAATCTTTCAATCGTTGATTTCAAACGTTAGCCTCAATGGTGGCTTTACCTTAAACATTGGCCCACGTGCTGATGGCACTGTTCCTTACGAAAGCATAAGCCGTCTACATGATGTCGGCACCTGGCTAAAGACCTATGGTAATGGCATCTATGGCAGTACTGGTCTATCCTTAAAGAACAATCACTTCGATTGGGGCTACCTGACCACAAAATCAGAACAAAATAAAACAGTTATTTATGCCCACGTCTTTAACTGGCCGTTGGATCACAAACTCCGTATTACTGGTATTAAGTCCAAACCAACTGCTGTCTCATTGATGAAAGCGGGTAAATCAACAGCGTTGAATTACAATCAGACATTGAGCCTAATCCATATTGATTTGCCGGCTAACCAGACTGATCATTATGTTTCGGAAGTAAAATTAACCTTCGATGGCCCATTGGAACTGGACAAAAATACTGTACCTGAATCGACCTTTGGCGGCTTTTCATTAAAACCAACCAATAGCCTGAACAACGACCTAAAAATTGTGCGTTATAATGGCAAAAACCCGACACATGCTATCCTCTCTGGGGATACAAAGATAGACTGGGAAGTAACTATTCCAGAAGCAGGAACTTATGCCATAGACTTCTCTGGGCACAATCCGACGAAAGAAAACAGTTCCTTTGCAATTGGCGTTGCCAGTCAGCAGCTGAACGGAAATTTCGAACCTAGCCAAAAGATGGTTGTTGAACCAAACGAAAACAACTATACGGAAGAGTTTGTCGAAAAACGGATCGGCACTTTCAAATTTGACAAGCCGGGTAAATACATACTCACTTATAAAAGTCAGCAACAGGCTCCGCTTTGGTTCAACTGGTTATGGCTTGAAAAAATAAAAAACTGAGCTGTTCAACAAAACCCATTTCAAAAATAAGATCAAAACCTTTGGTTCCATACCAAAGGTTTTTCTACATATTGGGGTGTTACACATAATAATCTACCTGACAGTTCTTTATATAAAAGTTACCCGATTTAATATTTATTTATTATTTTGGGGTAAAAGTTACCAATTTTGTAAATAGAGACAAGATAAGTCTCTTGTCTTTATAAATGAGTAAATTAATCCTAAATATTGTTGGGTAATGCATCTGCAACGGGACTCTTTATCTACACCTTCCACTCCAACACAAAGTTCTGGGCTAGAAGGATTGATTACAACTTCAGAAGATGGAACCATCCTACATCTCAATGGACGGGCGTGCGAGCTTTTAACGTTAGACAATAGTCAGGCATTAGGCAAAAAATTACACCGGTTATTTACCTTTTACTCATCCGAGGATACTGCAGCCCTTACTGCAGAACAGACACCATTTCAAATCGCACTTCAAGAATCAATCCATCAGGAAGTAATTCTGGGCATCGCAAAGGACGATACCTTTAAATGGTTTGTATTTCATATCAACCCACGCTCAGCGGAAAATAAAACCGGTCTGCAGATATCTTTCATGGATGTCTCCAAACTGGTCAATCAGAGCCATGCATTGAAAGACAAACAACATCAGTTGCAATTACTGGTTGCTTCATTAAATGACCTTGTTTTTGAAGTTACGGACATGGGGGTATTTAAAAACTATTGGACAAACAACCCTAGCCTGCTCTTTTATCCCCCCGAAGAATTTTTAAATAAGAGCCTCACCGAGCTTTTTCCGGCAGATTTGGCCATCCCAACGGTTCAACTGATCCAAAACGCATTAAAACTTGACCGCGAGTTTAAAATGGAGTTTCAGTCTCCAGTTGAACAACATAAACATAAATGGTATAGTCTACAGATAAAACCTATCCACCGCACACAGAATCGGGTCGCATTAGTTGTCTCCGATATTACAAAAGAGATTGAATCAACGGAGAAAATAAGATTTAATGAACATAAATTCAATCAGGCGTTCCATTTCTCGGGCTTGGGTATTGCCCTGACAAATCTCGATGGTTATTGCATTGAATCTAACCTCACATTGACAAAAATACTGGGTTACACACAGGAAGAAATGGCAGCGACGAAATTCTCTCAAAACACGCATCCCGATGATGTGGAAAGAGATACCGAACTCCGCAAGAAACTTATTCATGGTGACATTGATAGTTTTACCATACAAAAACGTTACCGCCACAAGCTAGGTCATTTTGTCTGGTGTTCCGTCACCATTGCAGCTGTCTTTGACAATGCCAATACCCCCTTGTTTCTGATCGTTCAAGTTCAGGATATTTCAGAGTCAAAGAAAAATATCGAAATACTAAAGCGACAAAAAATTGAATCTGATTTAGTTAAAATTGATCTTGAGACCAAAGTCAGACAGCTTGAAGAATTCGCCAATATTCTAGCACACAACCTAAAAGGGCCATTGAGTAATATGCCCATGCTCATCGACGAACTTAAAATTTCGAAAGATGAAAAAGTAAGGACTGATTTTCTGGATCTTTTAACAATCAGTACTGAGCAACTCACAGAAACCTTACACGACTTAGGGGAAATATTGGAATTGCGTTCCAACAAATCCCTTGTATTCGAAAACTGTGATTTTCAGCTTGTGTATCACAAGGTGAAACAGCAGTATATGGAAGAGATTCAATTGAAGAATGCAACTATTTTAACGGAATTCAATGTAAAACAGATCCATTACCCTAAAATCTATCTGGAAAGTATTCTGAGCAATCTCATCAGTAATTCCCTTCGATTTACAGCAGCTGGCAAAGCACCACATATTGAAATCAGAACCTCCCTTGAGGACGATGGTACATTACTCACAGTTAAGGATAATGGACTTGGAATCAATCTGCCGAAATATAAATCCCAGCTTTTCATGTTTAAAAAAGTTTTTCATCGTGGCTTTGAGAGTAAGGGTATTGGATTATTTCTTACCCGATACCAGATAGAATCACTGGGCGGCAAAATAGATGTGCAAAGCGAGCCGAATGAAGGGAGTGTCTTTTCTGTCAAATTTTTAGAAAGAAAGTAGATGAATCAGCAAAACAAAAGAAAAATAATCCTTATAGATGACAATGCGATCCTACGCACCATTTTTGGATATATGCTGCAGGGATTTTCGGACTACCCGATCGAATTCCATCCTTTTAAAAATGCACTGGATGCGCTCGATTTTCTGGAAACCCATGATATTAGTGCTTCTTTAGGTTCACCTATATTATTTGTGGATATCAATATGCCTTTTATGACAGGTTGGGAATTGATGGACGTTTTGGAAGATAGGCCTGACTTTATCCAGCAAACAAAGATTTTTATTATCAGCTCTTCATCAAGTAAAAGTGACCAGGAGCAATTGACAAATTATCCCTTTATAAGTCGTTTTATCCTGAAACCTTTTGGTAAGGAACTATTATATGAAATTCTGCGAGAAACTAGGTTGTGATGTGAATCACAGTGGAATAAAAAAATAGGAACCTGCATCACACAGATTCCTATTTTTAAAATATGGTTAGATTGCCTTACATTTTTCTGCAAGCCAATTCTTTTCATCACTGGAAAGATGTTTTGATAGCTGGTCGAATACCCATTGATTGTAATTATTCAACCATGAAAGATGCCTTTTTTCCAATAGAGATTTCTCCACCAAATCCGTAGCAATATAACAGATGGTCAATGTCTCGAAATCTAAGAAATCACCAAATTCAGAAGATCCGGCCTTGCGTGACAAGACTAAATTTTCGATTCGGATACCATGCTTACCGACACGGTACAGCCCCGGTTCAATAGAGGTAATCATACCGGGCTCAATTGCAACGTCAATTGCCGCCGCATTAAATACCTGTGGCCCTTCATGTACATTTAGGAAAAAACCCACACCATGACCAGTACCATGACCGTAGTTACGCAATGTCTCCCATAGTGGGCGACGCGTAATGGCATCAATTTGATAACCGCGTGTCCCTACCGGAAAAATCGACTGTGAACCTTCTATTGTACCTTTCAAAACCAATGTATAGTCTTCTCGTTCCTCCTGTGTAAGTCCACCCAATGAAACAACGCGTGTAATATCCGTTGTCCCCGTTTTGTATTGACCACCGGAATCCACCAATAATAAACCTTTTGGTCGTAATGTATAATTGGATTGTTCATTTGCCGAATAATGTGGCAATGCGCCATGATCCAGGTAACCTGCGATTGTCGTAAAGGAAACATCTACAAAACCATCCTGATCCTCACGGAATCCACGAAGCTTAGCTGCGATCGACAGTTCAGATAGTTCTTCACTGGCCACATTTTCCTCCAACCATTTGAAAAACCGCGTAAGTGCAACACCGTCTTTTACAAAAGTATGCCTGTTATTTTCAATCTCAACCTTATTTTTAATTGCTTTTAAAGTTGTAGAAGGATTTATTTTCTCCACGATCTTAACATTCTCTGGCACGCTATCAAAAACAGCAAAACAGGTACGTTTCGGATCAATTAAAACCGCGCTTGCCTGCAATGATTCAATGGTCCTGTAGATATTATCATATGCAGCAATTTCAACACCGTATCCTTTTAATTCTGCAACAGCCTCCGTACTCAGCTTCGATGGTTCGATGTAGAGTGTTGCTGTCTCAGCTGTTATCAATACGAATCCAAGGACAACCGGATTGCAAGGCACATCCTGGCCGCGAATATTTAACAACCAAGCTAAATCATCTAAGGAAGATATCAAATGTGCATCGGTCCGATTTCTTTTCATCTCATTCCGTACAGCCGCTATTTTTGCTACCGTAGATTGTCCGGTTGTACTTTCAGGTAATAGGTAGGCTTGGGCCTTTGGTAGCTCTGGTCTACCCGTCCACAAATCAGATAGCAAGTCAATATGTCCATCCACCTCAATATCCAAAGGCTCCAAGGTTCCCTTGACGGATTGTGCGACCAGAAGCGAAGCCAGATTCCCGTCGAAGGCAACTTTTGCTCCCGCATGGAGCTTTTCGCCAAGCCAGTCGGCATATTCCGCGGCACCCTGTGCTTTCAGCTTTACCAATTCAAAACCTGTTCCAGCCAGTTGTTCATTTGCTTGCACAAAGTAACGCGAATCTGTCCAAAGGCCCGCAAAGTCCTGCGTAATCGCCAAGGTACCCGCAGATCCTGTGAACCCTGATGCCCAGGAAATACATTTATAACGTTCCGGTAAATATTCACTAATATGAGGATCTGATGATGGAATAATATATCCATCGATTCCTTGAATCTTCATGGCCTCACGAATAGCAGCTAATTTTTCGATATGCTTCATGTCGTCTATACAATTTTATGCAAGTTAGGATTTTTTAAGGTCGAATGCCTAACTTTAGGCCAAATAAAACCAACAGTGCACAACGCATGCCTACATGTTCTTCTACACCTACATGTAGGACATCCGAGGCACAATATCAAATAACTAGGCTGTATAGCAGTCAATGAAATTATATGCCAATGAAACAAATTAGGCTATATCCCATCGCATTAGCAATGTATGCATTTACTGCCATACCAAGCTCTTTATTTGCACAGGATATCCGAAGTAAAATCCAGGATGCGTTCAGTCAATTTCAAAATCAGGAAAACGTAAAGCATGCGATCAGCTCGTTGACGGTATTTGACGGCAAGACAGGAGAGCCAATCTATGCGTCCAATGAAAATATCGGGCTAGCCACCGCCTCGACAATGAAAGTCATTACAGCTGCTACAGCGCTCGATTTTCTGGGCAAGAATTATCAATTTAAAACTACGTTGTATTATACAGGTGCAATAGATGAAAATGGTATCCTGAATGGCAATATTATCGTGGCGGGTACTGGAGATCCAACGCTGGGCAGCGATCGTTACCCCGAGACAAAAGCTGACCTTGTACTGAGTAAGTGGGTTGCAGCTATTCAAAAAGCTGGAATACAAAGCGTCAATGGGGCAGTTATCGCTGATGACCGTCTATACAACGGCAACCAAATACCTGGTGGATGGATCTGGACAGACATGGGAAATTATTATGGTGCAGGCATTTCATCGCTCAACTGGCGCGAAAATGCATTTGGCATTCATTTTAACCCGGCGAATAAAGTTGGTGCAAAAGCAGAAATCAGCCCAGATACCACACGTGCTCCGTATTTGAACATTATCAATGAAACAACAACTGGGAAAGTCGGGACTGGTGACAATGTATACGCCTATGCGGCTCCCTATTCCACCAAAATATTTGTCCGCGGTACTTATGGTCAAGACTTAAAGAAAACCATCGAACTCGCATCTCCTGACCCGGCATACGACTTAGCCTTCCAGCTAAATGCCGGACTCCATAAACAGGGAATTTTCGCTAGTGAACCACCAGCGACCGGGATCAGGATGGATTCAATAGACCTCACTCAAAAGCAGACGCTGGATGTGCACCTATCACCCACCATGGACAAAATTGTCTATTGGTTCAATCAAAAAAGTATCAATCTTTATGGAGAAGCACTATTGAAGGCTATCGCCTATACGACTGCTGGAAAAACCGGGACTGATGATGGAGCCAATTATATCCAAAAATATTGGAACGCCAAATTAGGGATCAAACCAAGTGAGATCAATAGCATGGACGGTTCGGGGCTTTCACCACAAAATAGGGTGACCACACTTGCTATGAACAAGATTATGCAGTATGCTCAAAAGCAGAATTGGTACCCAGTATTCTTCGAAAGTCTTCCGACCTACAATGACATGAAAATGAAAAGTGGGACTATCGGTGGTGTATTGGGATATACAGGTGTTCACACCAATAAAAATGGGCAATCATTTACCTATACATTATTGGTCAACAATTATTCGGGATCAGGATCCAATATGCGCAGGCAAATGTTTAAATTGCTGGATGTTTTGAAATAACATATTATTGTCTATTTATAATAAGATATTGGCAAATATTTCCAAATATCAAAAAGAATGATAGATTTGTAGCCTTAAATTAATAAAATCGTAATGAGTAACACTAATCGTAAACAGGCAGCGTTAAATTACCACTCAATGGGTAGACCTGGAAAAATAGCTGTTGTTCCGACCAAACCAACAAATTCGCAAAGAGACTTATCATTAGCATATTCTCCTGGCGTAGCGGAGCCATGTTTGGCTATTGCCGAGAACAAAGAAGATGCTTATAAATATACCGCAAAAGGGAACCTTGTTGCTGTTATCAGTAATGGTACAGCTGTATTGGGCTTAGGCGATATCGGCGCCCAAGCTGGTAAACCTGTGATGGAAGGTAAAGGCTTATTGTTCAAAATTTTTGCTGACATTGATGTATTTGACATCGAAGTAGACACCAAAAATGTAGATGAGTTCGTCAACATCGTTAAAGCGCTAGAACCTACCTTCGGTGGTATCAATCTGGAGGATATCAAAGCTCCGGAATGTTTTGAAATCGAACGTCGTCTAAAAGAGGAGATGAACATTCCTGTTATGCACGATGACCAACACGGTACAGCAATCATCTCAGGTGCAGCCTTGATCAATGCATGTGAAATTATCGGCAAAGATATTTCGAAAGTAAAAATTGTTGTCAATGGCGCTGGAGCCGCAGCAATGTCTTGTACTGCGATGTACATTTCCGTTGGCGCGAGCAAGGAAAACATCGTCATGTTGGATAGTAAAGGTGTGATCCGTGCGGATAGAGAAAATCTGGACAGCATGAAAGCACAATACGCAACAGACCGCGATATCCGTACCTTGGCAGATGCTGTAAAAGACTCCGATGTATTTATCGGCTTATCAGCAGCAGATGTGATGTCAGCGGAGATGTTGTTAACCATGGCACCAAATCCTATTGTTTTGGCAATGGCCAATCCAAATCCTGAAATTGCTTATGATCTAGCAATGGCAACACGTAACGATATTATCATGGGAACAGGCCGTTCAGATTATCCTAACCAGGTAAATAACGTATTGGGATTCCCTTATATCTTCCGTGGTGCTTTGGACGTTCGTGCTACTGCAATCAACGAGGAAATGAAAATTGCCGCGGTGCGTGCAATTGCTGACTTGGCAAAACAACCTGTTCCAGAGGAAGTCAACCAAGCTTATAATACGAATAATTTAAAATTCTCGGAAGAATATATCATTCCAAAACCTACCGATCCACGTTTGATCACTGAAGTTTCAATGGCCGTTGCAAAAGCTGCTATTGAATCAGGTGTTGCACAAAGTGTAATCGAAAATTGGGACAAATACAGCGATGCATTGCGCAAACGACTTGGTAAAGATGATGCTATCATGCGCAACTTAACCATGGCAGCTAAAAGAGATCCTAAACGGGTTGTTTTTGCCGAAGCTGACAATTACAAAACATTGCGCGCAGCACAGATTGTCAAAGAAGAAGGAATTGCTATTCCAATTCTTTTAGGTAGAAAAGATAAAATCGAGCGTCTGATCAAAGAATATGCTTTTGAATTGGATGGCCTTGAAATTATCGACCCAGTTGCAGAAGTAGATAACGAAACGGAGCGCTCGAAGAAATTTATTGAGCATCTTTACAATAAAAGACAACGTCGTGGTATTTCGAAATACGATGCCCGTAAGTTGATGTACGACCGCAACTATTTTGGAGCTTCCTTAGTTGAATTTGGTGAAGCAGATACGTTAATTTCTGGTATGACCAAAAATTATGCAAATACAATCCGCCCAGCATTACATGTTATCGGTGCTAAACCAGGTAGTCGTGTAGCAGGTATGTATATGATGTTGACTAAAAAAGGACCTATTTTCATGGGAGATACCACCGTGAATGAAGATCCAACGGCACAAGAACTGGCTGATATTACCCTGCTCTTGGACAAAGCGGTGAAGCGCATGAACATCCAACCACGTATCGCGTTATTGTCTTACTCTAACTTTGGCTCCAGTGAAGGAAAAACACCAACAAAAGTAAGAGCTGCAGCACAGATCCTGCATGATCAGCATCCTGAAATCATTGCCGATGGTGATTTGCAAGCTAACTTCGCCCTAAACAGCGAAATGCTAACAGCTAATTTCCCGTTCAGTTGCTTAAATGGGAAGTCTGCAAATACGCTTGTATTCCCGAA
The DNA here is from genome assembly GCA_031277685.1 of Sphingobacterium sp. Taxonomy (GTDB): domain Bacteria; phylum Bacteroidota; class Bacteroidia; order Sphingobacteriales; family Sphingobacteriaceae; genus Sphingobacterium. Next base: position 61,488 of record JAITLV010000255.1, read on the forward strand.
TTTGGAATCCGGAAATATCGCTTACAAATTATTACAGGAAGTAGGCGAAGCAGAAGCTGTAGGTCCGATTCTTCTGGGTATGAACAAACCGATCCACGTATTGCAATTGGATAGTTCTGTCCGTGAAATCGTTAATATGGTTACCATTGCTGTGGTAGACGTACAGGCACATCTTAAAAATTTATAGAATAGCCTAAAATCTTCCTATATTCGTATACTATGTACGAATATTTCAACGGAAAATTAGCATATAAAGCCCCCACTCATGTTGTTATCGATGTGAGTGGGATTGGCTATTATGTTCACATCTCTCTTTATACCTTTTCCCAAATCAAGGATCAGGAAAACTGCAAATTATTTATTTCACTACAGGTCCGCGAAGATGCACACACACTATATGGATTTGCCACCGATGGTGAGAAAAAACTCTTTGAGAACCTGATATCAGTTTCTGGCATCGGCCCCAATACAGGCCGCATGATCCTTTCATCCAATACACCGGATGAAATCCAATCTGCCATCGTCAATGGTCAGGTTGCTTTAATTCAAAAAATTAAAGGCATCGGTCCCAAAACAGCGCAGCGTCTGATCCTGGAACTTCAAGATAAATTGAAGAAACAGGGTGTAGAAGCACTGGCAACATCCATTCAAGCGCAATCCGTTCCTGACGAAGCCTTATCGGCTTTGGTGATGCTTGGATTCAATAAAGCCGCTGCTGAGAAGGTATTGAATGCCATACTAAAAACTGAAGGTAATCTCTCTGTTGAGGACATGATTAAATTGGCACTCAAGAGACTCTAAACATCATCTGCTTCCAGTTGATTTAATGAGCAGAATTCGGCCAGCTGCCGAATTCTATAGGGTAACCTGAACAAAATAAAAAAGGAACCTTTGGGTTCCTTTTTTATTTTGCTAACACTTTTTAGATCAGATTTAGCCTACTTTGCTTCAGACAGAGCGTAGTTTAAGGTCATCACTATAAATAATATGAGCAGGCCAACACAAACGATTGTCTTAAAAAAAAGAAGCACATAATCAGATCGTTACCATTTAAAAAAATAACCTTCAGCGCTATTTGTACCTTCTATTTGTTACAATTTGTCTTTGCTAAATCGTATTTATTCTTTTATTTTTAGCACTTCTTTATTACAGTTATATCTCACACATGAAAAAACTATTTTCACTTGCGCTGGCGCTAAGTTTAGGAGCTTCAGTATTTGCGCAGGAAAAAAAAGACGCTACATTGAACATTGTACCTTTACCGCAACATGTTCAAATTAAAAATGGCACATTCAAAATCAACGCGAATACTAAAATTGCCTTTGATACAGAAGAAGACAAAAAGGTTGCCAGTCTATTTCAGGACTTCCTCAAAAGTAACTACAACCTCAATTTAACGTTGGTCAAGTCTGCGAGCAACAATAGCATTTATTTCTCGTCCAAAAATGCAAAGTCTAACAATATTGAAGCCTATGCGCTTGATATTACCTCAGACCGTGCTACAATCAGCGGAAAAGATGCTGGCCTATTTTACGGTATGCAATCGTTGATCCAGTTATTACCTATAGATAAAAAAGCCAGTATTGAAATTCAACAAGCTTCGGTCCAAGACGAGCCGCGCTTTGCTTATCGGGGATTACATCTTGATGTAGGCCGCCATTTCTTCCCTGTAGAATTTGTAAAAAAATACATTGATATTTTGGCCTCTTACAAGCTGAATACTTTCCATTGGCATTTAACAGATGATCAGGGCTGGCGCATCGAGATCAAATCACATCCTAAATTGACTCAGATCGGTGGCTACCGTAACCAAACACTTTTAGGGAATTACAAGACTGATGGTGATTACGACAATACACCCTATGGTGGTTTCTATACCCAAGATCAGATCAAGGAGGTCGTTGCCTATGCAAAAGCGAAATATGTGACTGTCATCCCAGAAATTGAGATGCCAGGACATGCTTTGGCAGCACTTTCGGCTTATCCAGAGTTAGGCTGTGGTGATAACCCTGGGCCATATACGGCCGCACAGACTTGGGGTGTATTTGATGATGTATTCTGTGCGGGAAAAGAAGAAACATTCAAACTGTTGGAAGACGTCATTGATGAAGTTATTCCATTGTTCCCAAGTGAGTATATTCATATTGGCGGTGATGAGTGTCCCAAAACAAAATGGAAAACCTGTCCACATTGTCAAAAAAGAATCAAAGACAACAATCTCAAAGATGAACATGAATTACAGAGCTATTTTATCCAACGTATGGAAAAATACATTAATAGCAAAGGCAAACGGATCATTGGATGGGACGAGATCTTAGAAGGTGGCTTGGCACCGAATGCTACTGTTATGAGCTGGAGAGGGGATCAAGGAGCAATTGATGCAGCGAACCAAGGTCATGACGTCATCATTACGGCCAATAGCTACGGTCTTTATTTTGACCACAAACAGGGGCCTGATCAAAATAGAGAACCATTGAGTATCGGTGGACTTTCTACATTGAATAAAGTATATTCTTCTGACCCTATGCCGAGCAAAATTTCGGAGAACAATAAGAAACACGTGTTAGGTGTACAGGCAAATATCTGGAGCGAATATATTGGTTCTGCCAACAAAGTAGAATTTACCCTCCTACCTCGTGTACTAGCACTTTCCGAAATCGCATGGACGCAGCCCGAAAAGAAAAATTGGAAGAATTTTTCTGAACAACGTGCAGCAAGTCAATTGGCTAAACTTGATCAGACAAACACATTCTATCGTGTCCCAGAAGTGTATGGCATCAACGATACAACCGTTTATGCCGCTGAATACACCATCCGCGATTTAAAACCATCTGTAGCGGGTGCTAAGATTTATTATACACTAGACAACTATGATCCTTCTGAATTGGATTTAGAATATACCGGACCTGTGAAGATCACTGTTCCAAATAGCAAGGAACGTGTATTTAAAGCCGTAGTTGTTACTCCTTCTGGAAAAAGAAGCAACTACATCCGCGTAAACATTATCAACACAAAGAAATAATAACACTCGCCTGATGCGAAAGCGCTAATATTCTGTTAACTTTGAACAGCGTATTAGCGCTTTTTTCATTTCATGCAAGTTGGGACTCGATATGTTGTGAAGCTTACTAGACAAGCAAAACATGTTTGGCATTGTTGTCCTGATAGGGAATGTATGATTATTTTTTACATAGATTTTTATGGCCGAGGATTTACAAATAGCTAAAGGTAGCAAAGAAGAACAATATCAAAATTTACTTCCTCAGATAGGGGGACTATTGCAAGGTGAGCCTAATCAAATTGCCAATCTGGCTAACATCGCTGCTGCATTGAAAGAACAATTCAATTTTTTCTGGGTTGGTTTCTATCTTGTTGATGGAGACGAGCTCGTATTAGGCCCTTTTCAGGGGCCCGTTGCATGTACCCGTATCAAAAAAGGACGTGGTGTATGCGGGGGCGCCTGGGCGCAGGAAAAAACATTGATCGTCCCTGACGTGGAGCAATTTCCGGGACACATTGCCTGTAGTTCACTCTCGCGATCCGAAATCGTGCTACCCGTTTTTAAACAGGGACAGATTATCGGTGTGCTGGACGTTGACAGCAGTGAATTAAATAGTTTTGATGAAATAGATGAGGAATACCTCACACAGATATTACAGCTTTTAGACAGCGAATAAATAAGCTACGCAACTAAAGCGTGAAATAACGTAAGTGTATCGGCTTGGATTTGAAAAACGAACCGTTTACTTACGTTATCTTTTTACAATTAAAGCAATCGACGTCTGTTAACACAACAAAGTAATCATCCTGTCGATACCTAAAAACCAAATCCTATCTGTAAAGTAAAACGGTGCAGATCATATTTTTTATCAATTTGCGTTGATCCATATCCTATATTAGTGTCCGGTAAACTTGCTGAGGGTCGCGTATAAGTATCCTTTCGGCTATAGTGCTGATACCGGTATCCTGTTGCCAAAGACCAATATTTCGCTGAATTCTTAAATTTAAAGCGCCAACCCAGCTGTGGATTTACCAACAAGCCGCCCTGATATTCATATTTAAGATTGTTCTCGACCAGATTTTTATTCAAAAAAGCAAAACTATAGCCTAAATCCAGCCCTGCAAAAAAACTACGTTTTCTGTCAGGGAATTCCACATAACTAATTTTAGCTGAGAGTGGTACAAACCATTTCGAGCCTTCATTGTTCACGGGATATCGGTCCACCCCCGTGTTTAGCCCCAAGGCAATATTTTCATGGAGCTGCACCCCGTGAAATGTATGCAGGCCAAATCCAGATTCGAGGAAGGCTGGACCGTAGGTAATAACCGAAAATTCATTATGATTTGTATATTTTTTTGTTTGGGCATCAACAGTTAAATACCCGAGAAGAGCCAAAATGGCAATCGAAAGTCTTTTCATATCAGAATAATGAAGCTCTTGAAATAGTGTCTTAATTGGATCTAATAACAGGAATGATGCTCAATTCCTTCAATTTAGCCTTATTGCTATAATCATATTGATGTACACCTTTTTCTCCAACAATGATTAGCGATTTTGGTCCAGCGATAACATCCATACTCATCAGTTCTTTGTGAGTTTCGAGCAGTTTATTGCCTATTTGACTAACATCACTGGCATCGAATGACTTCAATCCGAATTTTCCATCACAGATATACAAAGTGTGGTCTGATAGTGCCAGTCCGTAAGGATTCTCCAAAGTGAAGGTATGTTTCAGCATCGGTCTCGTCAGATCTTCGATATCGATAACTTCCAATAAATTCTGCTGTCCACCACATACTACGCCTGCGCGTAAGGTTACAAAGGCATATTTCTCATTGACAACGACAGGATCACAGGCACGAATATGCGCATAACGCGACAGCTCCACAGGAGCCGATGCCGTCGAGATATCATAAATCACCATGCCTGTATTGGAGCCGATAAACAGGCTATTTTTAAAGGGAAAAATTGTTTCGATACCAGGGCCTATTTTGAGATCCTTTACATAGGCCGGTTTACTTGCATTCTGCACGTTAAAAAGGTGCAACGTCGTTTGGTCCACGGCATATAGATGCTTATTGGCAATGGTAAATCGCGCCATGGATCCGCCCTGTCCCGAGCCTGAATTGCCCTCGTTATAGATAAGTTCTTTTCGGTCATAAGGCGAATATTTATCTTTTTGGCTATAGCTTACCAGGCTATCTCGGTACCCTGTAATGATGCGATCGGCAGTGTTATTCAAGTAATCCATTTGAAGCAACATCTTGAATACATCCTTATTTCGTGTCAATAATTGGGGAGATGCAGGGTTTTCGAGATCGAAGGTCAACAGATCTGTAAAACTATCGGCATACAGCTTTCCATCTAGAACCGCAAGATCCATATTGCCAGGAATACTCAAGAACGCCATCGCCAGGGGTTTTGACGGATCGGCATTATTAAAGATATGAATACCTTTCCCTGGCTCATTAATAAACAGGTAATCTTGATAAATATAGATCTTTCCAGTTTGAACAATTGTCGTAGGGTTACTTACGGGATTAGCTTTAGCCCGTATACTTTCCATTGTTTCGAATATGGGCACGCGAGCTAGATACATTCCTTTACTTTCGATTTTATCACAGCTCAAAAGTGCTAAACAGCCTAATAAGATAAGCCAAATTCTTTTCATAAAATATAACTATAAGGTCAATTAAATTTACAATCACCATAGTTAACGATATAATTATGAATTCGCTACAGACGATCCCTATTTTTTATCCGCTTAGTTAGTCCGTACATTCTGCTCAATATTTTATAAATGAAATTCCCATACCTTTACTAATTTGTCATCACTGACGCTAAAAAAATAGTGTCCATTTTCGGACCATGCTCCCGCATTCACAGATAAATGATGACCATCCTGCATTTTATCACGACTCATATTCTTAAGTAGGGCAAAATCACTATTCGACCAAAACTTCAAGGATTTATCCCGGCTTACAGTTGCAAATATCGGTTCAACAGGGTGTGGATAGATTCCGTAAACAGTAAATAAGTGCGGAACGAAAGAAAAG
>JAITLV010000080.1 GCA_031277685.1 Sphingobacterium sp.
AATAAATTAGAAAGATATTTGAATCAGGGTAACTAAGTTATTCTGATACTTGAAGTAAAATAAATCAAAAAACCCCTTATAATAATTAAAATGATAGAGGTAAGACCAGATGAAGTTTCGGCGATTCTAAGAGAGCAATTGTCGGGCTTTAAATCAGAAGCCGAACTAGAGGAAGTGGGTACCGTACTTGCTGTAGGTGACGGTATTGCTCGTATTTACGGCTTAACTAAAGTTCAGTCCGGTGAGTTGGTTGAATTTGATAACGGATTACAAGGTATTGTATTAAACTTAGAAGAAGACAACGTCGGTGTTGTACTTTTAGGTCCTTCTGACGAAATTAAAGAAGGAGATACTATTAAACGTACCAACCGTATTGCATCCATCAAAGTTGGAGAAGGTTTGTTGGGACGTGTTGTTAATACATTGGGTCAGCCAATTGATGGTAAAGGACCTATCCAAGGTGAATTGTACGAAATGCCTATTGAGCGTAAAGCTCCTGGTGTTATCTACCGTCAACCGGTAACTGAACCATTACAAACAGGTATCAAAGCAATTGATGCAATGATTCCAGTAGGTCGTGGTCAACGTGAGTTGGTAATCGGTGACCGTCAGACAGGTAAAACTGCGGTTTGTATCGATACGATCTTAAACCAAAAAGAATTCTATGATGCAGGTCAGCCTGTATTCTGTATCTACGTTGCTGTAGGTCAGAAGAATTCTACAGTAGCAAATATCGTACGTACATTGGAGGAAAGAGGTGCAATGGCTTATACTGTTGTTGTGGCTGCTTCTGCAGCTGATCCTGCTCCACTTCAATTCTACGCGCCAATGGCAGGTGCTGCTATCGGTGAGTTCTTCCGTGATACAGGTCGTCCAGCGTTGATCGTTTATGATGATTTGTCTAAACAAGCTGTGGCTTACCGTGAGGTTTCTTTGTTGTTACGTCGTCCTCCAGGTCGCGAAGCATATCCAGGTGACGTATTCTACTTGCATAGCCGTTTGTTAGAGCGTGCAGCGAAAATCAACTCTTCGGATGATATCGCCCGTAACATGAATGACCTTCCTGAGTCTATCAAACATTTGGTTAAAGGTGGTGGTTCATTGACAGCTCTTCCGATTATCGAAACACAAGCTGGTGACGTTTCTGCATATATTCCAACAAACGTAATTTCGATTACAGATGGTCAGATCTTCTTGGAGTCTAACTTATTCAATGCCGGTATTCGTCCAGCGATCAACGTAGGTATCTCTGTATCTCGTGTAGGTGGTAATGCGCAGATTAAACCGATGAAAAAAGTATCTGGTACATTAAAGTTAGATCAAGCACAGTATCGTGAATTGGAAGCTTTCGCAAAATTCGGTTCTGATCTAGATGCTGCTACTAAGGCTGTATTGGATAAGGGTGTCCGTAACGTTGAGATCTTGAAACAAGGTCAATATTCTCCAGTTTCTGTGGAGAAACAAGTTGCGATCATTTACATTGGTACAAAAGGTTTATTGCGTAATGTTCCTGTGAATAAAGTAAGAGCATTTGAAGAGGAATTCTTGACGCAATTGGAACAACGCCATCCAGAGGTATTAGCAGCTTTCAAGGCTGGTAAATTCTCTGATGAGTTGACTGCAGTGTTAGAAACAGTAGCTAAAGATTTAGCATCAAAATATTAATTAGTAATGAGTATTTGGTATTGAGTCCATTGATTCGACTCAATACTCAATACTAGGTACTTAATACTTAAAACAAATATGGCAAATTTAAAAGAAGTAAGAAACCGGATTACCTCCGTATCATCAACACAGCAGATCACTAAAGCCATGAAAATGGTTTCAGCTGCTAAATTGAAGCGCGCTACTAACGCTATCTTACAATTGCGCCCATATGCGAATAAACTAAGAGATATTTTGGCTGATGTTTCTGCAAGCGTTGAAGGAAGTAATTCTCCTTTTACAGTAGATCGTGAGCCAAATAAGGTGTTGATCGTTGTTGTTTCTTCTAATAGAGGTTTGGCTGGGGCATTCAATGCGAATGTAATCAAAACAACTAATAACTTGATCTTTAACAAATATGCCGAGCAACATGCGAAAGGTAATTTGAGCATCATTGGTATTGGTAAAAAAGGTTATGATTTCTTCTCGAAACGTAGTTTCAATGTAATAGCTAACCATTCTGACTTGTTTTCGGATTTAAATTTTGGATCGGTTTCAGTCGTGACAGAATTTATCATGGAGCAATTTAAGGAAGGTAATTTTGATCGTGTAGAAGTGGTTTATAACCAATTCAAAAACGCTGCAGTTCAGGAGTTGACAGCAGAACAGATTTTACCTTTATTACCCGCAGAGGAAAACACGCAACACACGCATAAAGCAAAAATAGAAGCTGAAGTGGATTATATCATCGAACCTTCGAAAGAGAAGATTATCGAAGAATTAATTCCTAAAGCCATCAAGATTCAATTATACAAAGCTGTTTTAGATTCTAATGCTTCTGAGCATGGAGCTCGTATGACAGCAATGGATAAAGCAACGGAGAACGCAGGTGATTTATTGAAATCGCTTAAGTTGTCTTATAACCAAGCACGTCAGGCAGCAATTACAACTGAGTTGACTGAGATCGTGTCTGGAGCAGCAGCTTTGTCAAACGGATAATTCTTTGTTCGAAACAATATAAAAAAGGCGATAGTCGAAAGATTATCGCCTTTTTTTTTGTTCACTGTTAAAAACTGTGATTTGCTGACCACTGAAAATAATGCTATGTTTGATAAAAGAATTTATTTTAATCTAGAAAAGATTTTCGAGGGATATGCAAAGATATTTGGGACGAAAGACAATCGTTAAGAAAGGCGTTTTTTTGCGGATAATAGCCATTTTTCCTGTTCTGATACTATTTTCTTGTCATTATAGGGTTGATAGTGAAAGAACAAAGCTGGATGTGGTCGAATCTTGTAAGGAGAAACTTTATGAAAGTATTCCAATAACTACCCCTGACTCGATCGTTACAGGATACTGTCATTGTTCTACTGAAAAGTTATTGGAAAACTATAGTATTTTTGAGATAGCAAAGTCTAATTGGGATGAAAGTAGCAAAGAGCGGAAGGAAATGATAAAATTGGTTGAACCTTGTCGCCAGGATTATATGAAAAAGCTAAAAAAACATTTTAAAGATCAGGGGGAAGAAATATTTATCTTCGCCCCTAAATAGCTTCGCTACCACCGGATTAATGCGGATCCCCAAGTAAATCCGGCACCAAAAGCTGCTAAACATACCAGATCACCATCTTTGATTTTTCCTTGCTCCCAAGCCTCGCACAATGCGATGGGTATGGATGCTGCAGTAGTATTTCCATATTTTTGGATATTGTTGAATACCTGATCCTCGCTCAAGCCCAATGTTTTCTGTACAAATTGTGAAATACGGAGATTTGCTTGGTGTGGAATCAATAGATTAATGTCTGAGGTCTTTAAATTGTTTTTGATCAGCGCCTCATGAATTACCTCGGGAAATTTCACAACAGCTTTCTTGAAAACGGCTTGTCCGTCCATATTTGGGAATGCAGTTCCATCTTCGAGCATCTCTTTGGTCATCAATAGTCCGCCCAATTCCTGTTCTGGCCATTCGGGCATTTTATCCAGCCAGATTCCACTTGATGCGCCTGGATAATACATCGCGAGCTTTTCTGCTTCCGCGCCGTCAGAATGTAAATGCGTGCTCAAAATGCCTTTGTCAGCTTCGGTTGTCGGCTGCACAACTACTGCCCCGGCACCATCACCGAAAATAACAGAAACAGCACGTCCTCTGGTTGAAAAATCGAGCGCAAATGAATGTTTCTCTGACCCCACCACAAGCACATTTTTGTACATTCCCGTTTTGACAAATTGATCAGCTATAGAAAGTGCATAGATGAATCCCGAACATTGATTTCTGATATCCAATGCGCCGACCTCGTTCATTCCCATTTCCCGTTGTAGTAAAACAGCACAGCCCGGGAAATAATAGTCAGGCGACAAGGTTGCGAAGATGATGAAATCGACATCTTCCTTGCTGATATTGGCGCGTTCAATTGCTATTTTCGCAGCTTCAACACCCATTGTGGTTGTCGTTTCTCCGATACGGTCAGCATAGCGACGCTCTTTGATACCTGTCCTTTCCTGAATCCACTCGTCGCTGGTATCCATAAAGCGTGTTAGGTCATTGTTGGTATATACGTTTTTTGGAACGTAATAGCCTATTCCTGCGATTTTTGACTGAAACATAGTAAATTCCTCTAATTGATTGTATTGTTCCCTTTTATATTATCGTTAATTTAGAAAAAAATATTCTATTTTTGCAGCATGGGTACCCAAACTGCTGAAGAAACCTTTACGTTAGAAGAGATATTAGCGTCTGTTAAGGACTCTAATCGCCTGATTTTGTGGAATGATGAAACAAACACATTCGACCATGTGATTCATTGTCTTATATATCACCTCCAATATACCGAAAAACAGGCTGAAAAAATCGCTTGGAAAGTACATACTGAAGGAAAATGTGCGGTACTGGAAGGAACTTTTACCGAAATGGAAATCTATCGCAAAATTCTAAAAGCAGAGGGATTGACAGTCTCTGTAGAATAGATTTACTATCCTTTTTGTTACCGTAATAATATGGTTACGCTTCATTTTTGTCTATAAGTTTTAGTTTTATTTGCACTAAAACTATAAACTAAGCTGAAGCTCTCATGTCATTTAACGCTAAATCGTTTAAATTTTTATTATTTGTATTTTTTCTGCCAGTTGTTGCACTTGCACAAACTGGTCAAATCAAAGCTATCCTGACCGATAGCAAAACTTCTAAACCCATTTCATCAGCAAGTGCCGCACTTTTGGATGCTAGTAACAACTATGTTAAAGGAGCACAGTCTGTAGACCAGGGTTTTCTTTTATTTTCAGATATCAAACCCGGTAAATATAATGTCCGTATCAGTTATGTAGGCTATGAAACACATACTGTTGAAGGGATCGAAGTGACCGCATCCAAAAGCAAAGATCTTGGACGGATTGGTTTAAATTCAACAGGTGAGCTACTGGATGAAGTTGTTGTCGAAGGGAGAGCTCCTGCAATGCAGATTGGTATAGACCGTAAAACCTTTAACGTGGGCGAGAGCTTGGTCAGTGCGGGCGGGACTGCGACAGATGTGTTAGCCAATGTACCCACGCTTCAGGTGGATCAAGATGGGTCGGTGAGCTTGCGTGGGTCGAGTAGTGTTAAAATTCTAATAGATGGCCGTGAATCAGCATTAGCAGGGAACGATATCACATCTTTGCTTCAGAGCCTTCCTGCAAATTCCATAGAGAAAGTTGAAGTCATTACGAATCCTTCTTCCAAATATGATGCGGAGGGGCAGACGGGAATTATCAATATTGTCTTAAAGAAAAATATTCGGACGGGACTGAACGGATCTATAAATACATCCGCTGGTTCCTATGATAATTATATGGCTGGCCTAACGTTGAATTATAGGGATAGAAAATTCAATTACTTTGGCTCCTATAATTTCAATAAACGTCACATGCTGGGAAGTGGAAAGACGGACAATACTTTTTTTGGTGATACAACCCGCAATTCTAGCGACTCCGAATCGTCAAGAAAAGGGAATAGTCATACGGTTAAAGCGGGATTTGACTATAATATGTCTGATCGTACTTCATTGAGCTTTTCAGGTAATTTGAGCATTCGGGATAATAAACGGATAGAGGACCTAAATTATCGATTTTATAAAGGAACAGACGAAACCGGAAGGAGCATTCGTAATTCGACTCAATTTGAAGATGACTTAGGGTATGAATTCAACGCTGATTTTAGACATCAATTCAAGCGGCAGGGGGAGGAACTGACAGGGAATGCGAGCTACGGAAGAGACAAGGAGGATGGTACAAACGACTTTTTTCAAAACTATACCGATGGACGGAAATCAACCGCAAGGAAGAATGTAACATCCGAAGATGGAAAGAATATCAATCTTCAGCTAGATTATGTGCTGCCCTTCTCTGAAGTGAGCAAATTTGAGGCTGGTTACCGTTCTCAAATCAGAAAATCTTTTGATACACAATTTTCTAGTACATTGACTGCTGCAGATAGTATTTATGTGCCGGATTATAGGATCAGCAATGATTTTGATTTTACAAGTACTGTTCACGCTATTTATGCCAATTATCAAAATAAATTAACGGATAAAATTGGTTACCAGATCGGATTGCGGGGAGAACAGTTTGAACTTAAATCCACTTATTTCTCCAAGGATCCTGATGCTGCGGAAAAAGAAACCAAGGCAAAACAGAATTTTTTTAGATTATACCCGACTTTATTTTTAACGTATGATGTCGATGATAACGGTGATAAAGTTCAGTTTAGCTATTCGCGTCGTGTACAACGTGCACGTGGTTGGCAGGTCAACCCATTTCTAAACGTATCCGATGATTTGAATTACCGTCAAGGAAACCCAAATCTGAAGCCAGAAGATGTACATAGTTTAGAGATGAGCTTTGCCAAAACTTTTGGAAAAGTCAATTTAATATCTTCGGCTTACTTTAATCATGCGAGTGAGGTTATCCAGCCTTTTGTTTACAAAATAGAAGATGGCAGAACATACAGTCGTTGGGAGAATATGACCAGCCGTAATCTTTCTGGTTTTGAGTTTATTTCAAAGGTGAATGCAACGAAGGATTTTGATTTTACATTTAATCTCAATTTGATTCATATTAAATACAATGCAAATTCGGACTATGAGATAAAAGAAAGAAAGGATTTTGCCTATAACGCTAATTTAACGGCTAATTACCGTTTTACACCGACTTTTTCCGCTCAGATGAGGGGAGAATATAATTCGTCACGTGTTATGGCCCAAGGGCGGATGAATGCGATGAAAGGTGTAGATCTGGCGTTGAAAAAGGATGTATTTAAGAAAAAAGCGTCAATTATGTTGAACGTCAGAGATGTATTTAATTCACGAAAAATGAATGGTGTGACAGAGACAACGCAACTTGTATCTAATTTTGAACACCGTTGGATGAAGCGAATGGTGACTTTATCGCTCTCTTATCGCTTTGGTAGTCAGGATTTAAATAGGTCTAAGAAGAAAGAAACACAGACAAATGAAATCAGTGGCGGTGGTGAGGAATATTAAAAAATATTCCTCTTTTTAAGCCCAAATACGTAATTTTAATTTTGAAACAAACCTAAAACTAAAAAAAATGAAGTTATTAAAAACAGTTCTTGCGGTATCGGTGATAGCATTTTCAGCACATCTAAATACTGCCGTAGCGCAAGCAAAAAAAGAAGTTCCGGCTTACAAAATTTTGGATTTGCCCCGTGTGGATATCAAGAAATTCAAAAAGAATAAGGCAGGAGCCTATGTTATTTTCGACGGTACCTCGATGGAAGGCTGGAGAGGATATGATAAAACTGTGGTACCCAAAAGATGGGTTATCAATGAAGGTGCAATTAAATTTGATAGCCAGGCGAATGTGGGTAAAGACGAGGGGGGAGATCTGAT
>JAITLV010000134.1 GCA_031277685.1 Sphingobacterium sp.
ACAAAGTTCATGGAAACTTTTGACCTAACAGAATATCCTGTAGAAGATTAAATAAAATTATCTTTACATACATAAAAAATACCATTCTTTACAATAAGAATGGTATTTTTGTTTCCAAACAATTTTTATGAGTACACCAAATTCGAAAGATCTAATACAAGCTATCAAAAATAAAGGGAAGAATATAGAAGCAGAAATGTCTTTCTTTGACCATCTTGAGGTCTTAAGATGGCATTTGGTCCGTTCAGCAATTGCAATCTGTATCTTTGCAGGTATCGCCTTCACATTTTACGATTTTGTCTTCAACGACATTATCATGGGACCAAAAAATCTTAACTTTTGGACTTATCGCATGATGTGCAAAGCTGCCGATGCATTTAACTTGGCAGACTTCTGTGTCAAGAAGATACCTTTTAACATCATCAATACAGAATTAGCGGGGCAATTTATGCTCCAGATCAATTCCTGTTTATTGATGGCACTCATGATGGGCTTTCCATACCTTCTATTCGAAATTTGGTTATTTGTAAAACCAGCTTTGACAGATGTAGAAAGACGTTCTGCGCGTGGATTTGTCTTTTACTCTTCCGTATTGTTTATTTTGGGAGCACTTTTCGGATACTATATTGTAGTCCCATTGTCTATCAACTTCCTCGCGAACGTATCCTTAAGTGATGAGATTGTCAATCAGATTACTATCGACAATTACCTATCTACCATAGCAACATTAACATTAGGTTGTGGAATTGTTTTCCTACTCCCTATTCTGGTATTTATTCTCTCTAAAATAGGCATCATGACACCTGAATTTATGCGTGCCAGCCGTCGTTATGCAACTGTTATTATTCTAGTTATAGCGGCAGTTATCACACCATCTGCAGATATTATCACGATGTTGACCGTTGCAGCTCCAATGTTCTTATTATATGAAATAAGTATTATGGTCTCAGCAGATGTCAAAAGAAAGAAATTAGCACAAGACAAATAAAAAAACAATAGAAATGAGCAGTGTAAAGAAAATTGCGATTGGAAGTGACCATGCGGGTTTTGCGTACAAAACAGCATTGGTTAGCTTTTTAAATGAATTGGGTTACGAAGTAACCGACTTTGGAACAAACTCTCCAGATTCTGTCGATTACCCAGATTTTGCGCACCCAGTCGCATCTGCGGTTGAAAACAAAGAGGCTGATGCTGGCGTATTGATTTGTGGCAGTGCCAATGGTGTTGCGATCACAGCCAACAAACATCAAAATATTCGTGCTGCAATCTGCTGGTTAGCGGAAATTTCTGAACTAGCACGTCAACATAATGATGCAAATGTCGTCTGCATCCCAGCACGTTTTATCGATCTGGATTTAGCGAAAAAGATCGTATCAACTTTTATGACAACCGAATTTGAAGGTGGCCGTCATGCCAATCGTGTCAATAAAATAGCTTGCAGCTGTTAATAAATTAACATATTTTAAGAAGCGGATGAAAGGTAATATATACTTTTCATCCGCTTTTTTAGTTATATTGTGTACTAAGAACTAAGAGGCACGAGTTGACGTTCATTACCGCTGCAAGATCGTATTATGAGTATCATACGGTTATTAATGATTATCCAGTGCTCATCTTATCTACTTACTATTTTTAACAATAAAAACGTATTGCGTAAAGTGCAGAGCCCAAGCTTACAGCACCAGGATCTCAATACTAAATACGAAACACCAGATGAAGAAGATATATAACCTGATATGGGTAGCATTTTCAGTCCTAAGCTGTGCTCAGGCACAGGATGTCAGCACCAAATATGCCAATGAAATCACCGTGGAATCTACACAAAAGCATTTGCGAACACTTGCTTCTGTAGACTTTGAAGGAAGGGGCACTGGACAAAAAGGCGGGCAATTGGCTGCAGATTATATCGCGAATGAGTTTAAGAAGTATGGTCTCACTGCCCCTGTAAAAGGGTCTTATTTCCAACCCTTACAACTTATTCATAATAGCTTTAAAGTAAAACAATTCACCATCAATGATAGGCCATTCCAACATGGAAAGGACATTTTTGTCATTGGTAACAACGAGGATAAATTTTTTGAAAGTAATGAGATTATCTTCATTGGCTATGGAATTGATGACCCAAAATATTCCGACATCACAGGTTTGGACCTGACGAACAAAGTTGTCCTGTTATTGAATGAAAGCGAACCCACAGATGACAAGGGGAATTCCTGGATTACCGGAAAAAAAGCACCATCCGATTGGTCAACAAGCAGGAATAAAAAAATCAAGGAAATCCTCAAGAGGAAACCGAAATTAGTATTGGCCGTCAACAGCCAGCTATCCCAATTACTTGACGACGCAGGCGATCGTGCTACAGAGGGACGATATAACTTGGCCGTCGACCAACCTGCTCCTGAAAAATCGCCTATGATCCCTGTGGTTAATATTACGGATCATGCTGCCAATTATATCTTTAACCTCGCACGCACAAATCTGGCCACTGTTGTTGGAAAGATTAATCGCTCTGGACAGCCGAATTCCTTCACTATAAATACCAGTTTTAAAGCCGAATTTGGCACAAATGCGAAACCATTATCTGATCCCAATATACTGGGATACCTCGAAGGAACCGATAAGAAAGATGAACTTGTTGTTATTGGCGGACATTACGATCATGATGGCAAAGACTCCAAAGGAAACATTTTCTTTGGAGCAGATGACAATGCCTCAGGAACAACAGCGGTGTTAGAACTTGCCCGTAGCTTTGCCAAGGCAAAGGCAAGCGGTCATGGACCAAGACGCAGTATTTTATTTATTACGTATGCAGCAGAAGAAAAAGGTTTGCTGGGCTCAAAATTTTACACTGAAAATCCAATCTTTCCCCTGGCAAATACTGTTGCCTGTATTAACATCGATATGATCGGTCGAGTAGATGACAAGCACCTTAAAGGAAATCATGACTATATCCATGCGATCGGTTCAGACAAACTAAGTTCTGAGCTTTATCAAATCAACAAGGATGAAAATGAGAAAAACACCAAATTGGAAATAGATTATATGTATGACAATCCAAAAGATCCGATGCGGCTTTATTACCGTTCCGACCATTATAACTTTGCGAAGAAAGGTATACCATCCATCTTTTATTTTTCAGGCCTTCATCCGGACTATCATACCCCTGCAGACACTTATGACAGAATAGATTTCCCGCTCATGGTCAAACGGGAAAAATTGGTTTTCTTTACCGCATGGGAGATCGCCAACAGGGAAAATCGCTTGGTAATAGATAATAACAAAGAATAAATACATCAGTTTAAAGTAAACACGGAAGTCCTAGGTCACAACCACCTAGGACTTCCGTGTTTTTGATTAATATCCAGAACAAAGCCGTTATAAATTTGTTATATTTATTATAAGACAGCAAAATACATATGGCATTTGTAGATTACTATAAAGTGCTTGGCATTGATAAAACGGCTTCGGCTGATGATATCAAAAAAGCATATCGAAAACTAGCGCGTAAATACCACCCTGATGTTAATCCCAATGATAATGAGGCTAAACAACGATTTCAGGAGATTAATGAAGCGAATGAAGTGTTATCCGACCCTGAGAAGCGCAAAAAGTATGACCAATATGGAGAACATTGGCAACATGGGGAGGAATATGAAAAAGCACAGCAACAATACAGACAATCCCAATCTGGTGGCGGCAATCCATTTGCTGCAGGCGGTAATCCATTTGGTGGAAGTTCTCAAGAATATACCGGAAATTTTGATGACGGACAATTCTCCGATTTTTTCGAACAGATGTTTGGCAGCCGACGTGGCGGCGGTAGGCAAAGTACCTTCCGTGGACAGGACTTTAATGCCGAACTGAGTTTAACGCTGCAGGAGGCTTATACAACCCACCAACAAACCTTTAACATCAACGGAAAAAGTATCCGGATTACAATTCACGCGGGTGTTGAGGATGGACAAAAGATCAAATTAAAAGGTTATGGCAGTGAAGGGATCAATGGTGGTCCAAAAGGAGACCTTTACATTACGATCAACATTACGCCAGATACCAATTTCAAACGTCAGGGAAATAATCTGTATACTTCGCTGGACGTAGATCTTTATACAGCAATTCTAGGTGGAGATGCTACCTTGGATACCTTTGGAGGTAAGATTAAATTGAAGATAAAACCAGAAAGCCAAAACGGAGCAAAAATGCGGCTAAAGGGCAAAGGTTTTCCTATCTATCGCAAGGAAGGGCAATTTGGGGATCTCTATGTTAGCTTGAATATCAAAATGCCCAGCAATCTTTCCGACAACGAAAAAGCACTGTTTCAACAATTGAAGGATTTAAAGCAATAATCTTATGGAAACGACACTCATAAAAGTGATAGACTTCTGCCAGTCCAGAAAAGTGGAAACAACTTTTCTACAGACCATGGAGGAATATGGACTGATACATATTGTCATCCAACAAGAAGAACAATATATCGACGAAGATGAACTCAAGAAACTGGAACGCTTCTCCAATTTATATTATGATCTGGAAGTAAATCCACAGGGAATCCAAGTGGCCAGCCACCTTTTAGATAGGGTCGAACAACTTCAACATGAAATTTCGCAACTCAAAAATAAACTAAAAGCCTTGGACTATTAATCCAAGGCTTTTATACGACTCAATAAAATAGATTAACTAGAATACAACATCCACTTCGGTATTGATTTTGGTCTGCCAGATAATCTTATCCTGCAATGTTGTATAGATAATCTCATAATCGCCCTTACAGACAACAAAGGATCCATAAAAATCTTTTGGCTTCATTAGCCGATAGACCACCAATGTACGCTTCCCATCAACATTTCCATATGCCTTCATCAGCATATATTCAGTTTTATTAATCTTCTCCTCAGGAATCTTATAATCTAGATGCGAACGGCTCCCATCATCGGGGCATTGTATTGCGGTTCTGCTTGGTGTAAAAACATAACGATTTCGATACATAGCCGCATTTGACAGCACAATATCCTTGGCCCAATTGATATCATTGAAATCGGCGGGAAGTAGAAAGATCATACTGACCATTTTTTCCTGCCAGAGCTTATCAACGAACGGAATAACAAAATGCAATAACTTCTGTCCTTTAAATTCAGTTGTGCTGTAAAAATACCGCCCCTCTTTGTTTTCTTCCCGCTGGAAGGTGGTTAAGTCCAATAGATGATTTTTCTGACCTTTAACATTCGGAGAATTGTTCATCACTGCAAGCATATCATAGGTATACTTACCTTTCAGACTGCCCGTGAATAGTACTTTATAAGCTGTATCCAGATAATTTAGATGCTTGAGTACTTTTGTATATTTCGCATTGACCTTATTGGCGTTGATCGGTCCGGTATTCGCATTCCAGTTTTCTTCCTTTAATATATCATCGCCTAAAAATACAGCCAGGTTTTTATCGATATTGATAAAATATTCGTCTCCTTCCACGGTATAGCCGTTAGGTACTACTTGATAGGATTTGCAAGACGACAGGATAGAACACAGCAACAGCGCAATAAACAGAAGTAAGGTTCTTTCTTTTTTAAACATCCGGACGGTCTTCTAAGATTTTAAATTCTGCATCTTTAATCCTTCCCAACGGTAAACATCATAAAAATCGCCATTCACCTTCATTACCCTTAATGTCAGCTCATATTGATTTCTAACAGGGCTGCCATCGAGAATACCGGCTTTCCATTTCGCTCCGACCCGCAATAAACGGATTAACTCATCCCCGGCCTTCGTATTGGGCGTACTGACTATTTTAAAATTATTTAGTTGACCATTTTTTTCAACCACAAATTGCACAACAACATTCCCATCTTTACCTGTTGAATTTGGATTATAATTCTTCATGACATAATCCCGCAAGGCCAACATTCCACCTACCGGTTCCGAACGTACATCTACCCGCGTATAGTTTTTCACATAACCACCATCGGGGGCAAATTTGTAGTAGAAGGCAACTTTTGATTCAACCGGATTGCCATCCTCCAGAGCAGGCTCCCATTTTGACTGTGCTAATAATTTGGTCGCTTGATCAATAAACCGTTTGTCAAGATCCGTCCTGATTTTTAAAGATTTTATTGTACCATCGGGATTAATAATGAAGTAACTTTCAATCACGGGATCGAGGTCTTGATCAGATATTTTCCGTGGCATTTTAAAATTCTGGGCAAACCAGCTACTCAAGCCATCTACCCCAAGCTTAGGTGTAGCAATTGCTTTTTTGGCGTTAGCTGGGGAGCTGTTCTCTTGCCTTGTATTTAAACGGATAGGCAACGTATAGGCCACACGTACCTTTCGCCCATTTTGTATGCCTGGATTCCATTTCTCTGCACTTTTCAGTAACTTCAATGCAGCTTCACCGGTACCATAGCCCAGATCTTTTCTGATTTCAAAACTCGACAAACTCCCATTCTGTTCCACAATAAAGGAAATTTCAATAATACCATTCACTGAGTTTTCCAATGCGGCTTTCGGGTAGTCATAATTGTTGCTAACCCACAGCATAAATTGCCGCATTCCCCCAACGGGTTCGGGAACAACTTCGACTTCGGTAAAAACAATATCCTTCCGAGGATTCGTAGTATCCTGCTGGATCAGTTTACGCAGTCCCTCAGTCATCATACGGTCTTCCAAATTAAATTGAACGGATCCAGTCGGCGAAACCTTTTGCAATTCCGGAACTTGGCTTGACATTATTGGCTCTTGGTTAGCTGCAGTAGATGCTGTTGTTCCCGGTATTTCTACCTGATTAATCGAACTTTCCACATCGATAACAAGATCTTTTGCCCGACTCGTATTAAATACAAGGGTCGAAGCTACTACCACCAATAGCGTAGGTAGAACGGTTACATATAAAAACTTATGTCTTCCTGTTGATTTATTCTTAAATAACATCATAATTCTCTTCTTTAAAAATGAATGATTAGAAAACTCATGCGCCAGCGACAGATGATCCATCTGTAGGGCATGAGCGACCAGCATTTCCGCATAGGCCACCTTGTCTGTCGAACAGATTTCGTCGGCAATACATTCATGCTGGAACTTTAACTCTTTTTGAAAGAAATATAAAATCGGATTAAACCAGTTGAAAATTTTCAACAGCTCCATCAAAAGCAAATCGTATGAGTGGCCCTGATCGACATGAACGCGTTCATGAGATTCGATACTTCCCCTGTCTCTAATAGACCCGCCAATGACGATTTTATTGAAAAATGAAAAACTTAGATAATGATGTTCATGGCGCAATACGCGAAGCAGCTGTATTACCCGAAATAGCAACAATACACAGGCTGCCCCAACTCCCACCCAATACACATAGGTCAAGATATCAACCAAATAAATGGGCTGTTCCTTTGGACTACTGATAGCGATATCCATATACCCACTCAGATCTACCACTGGTATTGAATATGCGATAACCGGGGTTTTCGGCAATTCAATAAAAATCCCGATTGGTGCCAAAAGCGAGAATAATATCATCCCGATCAGATAGACCCGGTTCCATTGGAAAAAAGTGAGTTTACGAAATATCAGCCTATAGAGCGCAAAGCTGATAATCAATGAAACATTGACAATCAATAAGTAAATCATAATCAAAAGTTTATAAGAGGTGGTTGCTGTTATTTGTTTTGTCGGATAATCGAAAGAATATCATCTAATTCTTTGATATCTAATTTATTCTCTTCCAGAAAATAAGAAAGCATACTTTTGGGAGAATTATCAAAATAATTATTCAACAACTTACCAGTAATTCCTTTTTTATATTCCTCTTTTGAGATCTTTGGTAAATACTGATGGCTCTTACCAAAAGATTCATGCGACACAAAACCCTTGGTCTCGAGAATACGCACTATCGTTGAAACTGTATTGTAAGCAGGTTTCGGTTCGGGTAGTCGGTCAATGATATCTTTGACAAATCCACGTCCCATTTCCCAAAGCTCCTGCATAATTTGTTC
>JAITLV010000249.1 GCA_031277685.1 Sphingobacterium sp.
TGCAAAAAAAGAATATCTAAAAGATATCTACTATAAAAAACATCTACCATACTACATTCATGAATAAAACTTTATCTTTTCTGGCTATTCCTATGATTAGTTCGGTTTTTTCTGTTGCAAAGGCACAGACGAACAAAATAATTGAAGGAATTCTTATCAATGAAAAATCTGAACCGATCACAGGGGCAACAGTAAAATTGACCAATACGGGTGTGACCACCAGTACCGATAGTGAGGGGCATTTCGCTTTTTATAAGCTTTCATCCAAAACCTATCATATCGAGATTAAAGCGATTGGTTACAGTAAGCATACGATGGAGGTGAACGTAAAAGATGAGACGACAAACCTTGGCCCCATCATTTTGAAAGACCAATCGCAAGCTATCGACGAAGTTGCGGTTTATGGTAAATATTATGAGCATTATAAGTTTGACAGTATCTCCGGATCGTTACGTCTTAAAACACCAATCTTAGAGTTACCTCAAAATATACAGGTTATTTCTTCTGATTTAATGGCCGATCAGCAAGTTTTTGATATTGTGGATGGTATTACCCGTAATATTAGCGGGGCTACACGTCAAGGCCATTGGGACAACCAATATGCCAATATACGCATGCGTGGCTCTAAGATCCCAGCATTCCGTAATGGGATGAATATCGAAGCTTCTTGGGGGCCTACAGCCGAAGATGCGAGTATGATCGAGCGGATCGAGTTTGTAAAGGGACCTGCTGGATTTATGTTAGCCAATGGCGAACCAGGAGGGTTTTATAATGTTGTGACTAAAAAACCGACAGGAAATACCAAGGGTTCTGTAACGCTTAATACAGGTAGTTTTGATTTGTATCGCGGGGCTATCGATTTGGACGGTCGGATTACCAAAAGCAATAAATTGATTTATCGTCTGAATGTAGCAGGCCAGAAAAAAAAGTTCTTCACCAAATACAATAATAGTAATCGTCTTGTCATCGCTCCGGTATTGACTTATAATATTGATTCGCTAACGGCTATTACCGCGGAGTATACCTTTCAAGGGTCCTCTTATCTGACTAATGGAAACTATACGTTTTCTCCAAAAGGTTTTGCAGATCCGGGTATTGCAAATGATTTCTTTTATGGTGACCCAGGCATGAAACCCGGGAAATTGAGAGATCACAGTGCTTATTTGTATTTTGATCGAAAATTGAGTCAAAAGTGGAAATTCCATGCGCAAGCAGCTTACTTTAATTTTAATATGAAGGCGACCAGTACCTGGTTGAATTATATGACCGTAGAAGGTAATATGCCTAGAAATTATAGCACTGCGGACGAATTAGGCGAAAATAAATTTGGTCAGTTCTCGTTTAATGGTGAAGAAAGGACAGGCAATATAAGACACCGGATTTTAGCGGGTGTTGATTATGGGAATAAGAAATTCTGGGGGGATTTTAGTTCACTGTTGCCCGTCATTCCGGGAGAGCCCTTGAACGTTTACAATCCTATTTATGGGATTCCCGAAAATGTTTTTCCAGAAGTAGATCGCACTTTAAGCATTAAAGAACGTGCCAAAAGTCAGTCATACATAACAAGCTCATCGTATACGTCTGTATATGCACATGATGAAATGGCATTCTTGGAGGATCGATTGAAATTATCGTTGGGATTACGTTTTACTTCATCAAATGTCGTTTCAAAGACAAATGGTGACCCTGCCAAAGATAAAGTATGGAGTCCTAGGGTGGGGTTGAATTATTTGATAAACTCTTCTATGAGCGTTTATGGCCTCTTCGATCAGTCATTTGTGCCTATTTCTGGAACAGATTGGCAGGGTAATGCCTTCAAGCCAATTCGTGGTAATAGTCTCGAAGCAGGTGTTAAGAAGGAATGGGCTGGGGGAAAATGGATATCGACCTTGAGCGCGTATCAAATCAAACGTAAAAATGCATCAGTTGAGGATTCTGAACATCCAAACCCTAATGGTGGTTTCTATTCAAAGCAGCTTGGCGAAACAACTACTAAGGGGATAGAGTTCGATATTACCGGTGAAATTGTCAAGGGATTGAATGTTAACGCAAACTATGCGTTGACTGATTCTAAGATTTCAAAAGATACAAAGGAAACAAATATTGGCAACATTACGCCAAATACAGCCAAGCACACTGCGAATGCTTGGGTAATTTATCGCTTACAACAAGGTTTATTAAAAGGTGTAGGTTTTACCGGAAGTGTTCAAGGGATGTTCGATCGGGCAATCGGAACAACAAAAGAGAGTAACTTTAAGAATTATCTGCGAACTGATGGTGGTATTAGTTATCAACGGAGTAGATATAATATTTCTTTGATGGTTAATAATGTGTTGGACAACCGCAAATTGCTGACTGCTGGATCGATCTCCAAAGCAAGCGCGGCAGTTCAGAAGCTTGGTGGTGTGGATTATTACACCTATATCGTCGAAGCCAGACGTAATTTCCGTATGGGGGTTACCTATAAGTTTTAAATAAACGATCTCGATAAATTATAGAACTGATGTATAGTACATTACTAGTCGTTATCCTCTTTGGAGTATACCTTTTTTACAACACGAGCAAAAAGGTGAAATTTGGCCCTAGGCCACAATGGCTGGAAAAACTGTGCGCACAAACT
>JAITLV010000307.1 GCA_031277685.1 Sphingobacterium sp.
CTTTCCGATGGACAGCCTTTTCCAAACTATAGAAAACGAGTTGAAGTCTGGGAAAAAAGTGATTATCTCACTTCCAGCAGACGGCAACTGGCATATGTTTGTTGTATGTAAACAAACTCGGGATGGAGACTTTGTATCATATAGCAAACTCGGAAGTCATACCTTAATACTTAGAAATACAAAAGACATTGTGAAAAAATCTAATGGTACGGAAATCATGACTTATAGCACTCCATCTGGTATGTAGCCTTTTTAAGATTTTAATCCAATGATTGCATTAGTGTTACACAGTGATTGCATAGTAGGTTATTGGTTTTATAACTCCAATGGGATCTTTGCATATCAGTTATTACTGTTTTGAAATAAATATAATCCAACTAGCATAAGTTTTGATCAAACTTGTGAAGAGGATATTATAATTAGGCTAATTGAGATCAGCAAAAGAGAAATAGTGAAAGTGTTAATAGATTAGGAATAAGGAAAAAAAAGCAAATTTTAAAAATAATTTAAAGAGTATTTGTTTTATTTGAAACTAAAATATTTTTTATATTTGAAGATAATTATAAACAGAGCACATTTTAGCCAATTTTCTTTAGAAGAATGTTAATGTATTTATTCTTTCTGATAATGCTACTTATGGCAATCGTTGTCAACGAAAAAAATGCCCGTTATATTCTTGCTGGGTATAATTCGATGCCATCAATTGAAAGGCGACAATTTGAGTTGAAAAAATTTCTGAAATTTTTCAAAAATTATCTTTTGATATTGGCTGTTTCCTATCTTGTTATTGGATCTATACTTTTTCAGATATTTGATAATGCTAATATCGGTATTCTATTTTCTGTATTATACCCGATTTTTGGCTTTTTTCTTTTAATATATAGGTCCTTAAGTTATTATAGGAACACTTCTAAAACTAACCTGTTAGTCTTAGGTGTTGGGATGGCTATCATTATTGCAATTATAAATGCTATTTTTATAGGGTTAAGCAATCCCACAATAAAATTGAATGATAATAAGTTATTCATTTCTGGTCCCTACGGACAAATATTAGATATAAATGATATTGTAGCAATTGAGAAGATATCTGCACCTATTCAAACGAAAAAGATAAGTGGTTTTCAAATGGGGAATGTCCGTAAAGGGAAGTTTGAGTTCCCAAATAATGAAATAGTGACCATTATATCAACAACCGATAAAAATTACTTAAGGATAATTACAAAGTCTTCCAAGTATATTATAGACTTCGACAGTGTGTTGCAAACTAAAATTAATGAGAAATTAAAAAAACTATAAATTTTGATCACTTTAAGTGAGATTGTTCACTCGATTATATTTTTTTGCCGTAGACGACGGATATCTAATTAGCGTAGATTGAGGTAAATTAGGAGGGCACTTTATTAGTTCTCTACAAACGGTAAAAAGAATTATAAGGTGTTTATGGGCGGGGTGGGGCTGGTTGCCGATGTGTCGGGAAGGAATAATATGGAGCAGGATTTCTATATACATGCTGCATGGGTCAAAACTTATTTTACACTAACGAGACTAATTTATACCGACCATGAACTGATGATGAAAAGTAATGCCTATACAAATTTGGCGGTGATCAGTATTTGGGCGTTTATTTTCTTCTCTTCGGGACTCCATATAGAACAGTTGCAAGGAGAGCTATAAAAGCCAATAAGTGGGTTTTAGAATTTATTGAAAATTCGGATGTAGAGAAAACAGCTAGAAAATATAATATTTATGGATAAATCAGATGATGCGTTTTGCTAGAAATTACTGAAGGCCGAATTGTCTAGTCTGACCTTCCCAAATGAAATTTAGTTAATATAGTTGAAAGTATAAATAATAAATATAGACCTACCATTGTTTTGTAAAAAATCTTTAGCTGGTAGCCAAGGCTTTTTACTTTTTTATGGAGGATATGAGTTCATGTTACAGTCTCACTGAAATAAATCATCTTTTCTATTAAAATAGCAATGCCCAATCTTTATCGAATCGGGGACATTGTTGTTGTTTTATTTGCGTATCGTCTGCATCTTGCTCTTAGTAGAGATTCTGATACCGTTGACCATCCAGATTTGAACAACCATAACTACTAAACGCTAATATATTTTTTGAGTACTTCAAGAAGTTCTACCCGCCGTATCGGTTTGGGAAGAAAGTCATTCATTCCGGATTCAAGGCATTTTTCTTTTTCCCCCAGTACATTTCCAGCTGTAACGCCTATGATAGGTATATGTTGATATTCTGGCAACATTCTAATATGTTGTGTTGCCTCGATACCACTCATGATCGGCATTTGTACATCCATGATAATAAGGGAAAACTGCTTTTTCCTGCATTCTTCCAAAGCCTGTAAACCATTTGCCGCCTCGGTTAGAAGTATATTGGGAGCAAGAGACTTCATTATCCTATTGTTCAGGACCATATTAACAGGGTTATCATCAACCAAAAGTACATCTAATTCTCGCTCAAATGCATGCGATTCTTTCTCAGGCTGATTCTTAACTATTTCTATTACTGTGCTTCGGTCTACCTTTTTAAGGGTTTTGTATAGATCATGTGATTTTATAGGCTTCAACAGCAAATGTGTATTTTCTATTTTCCTAACTGAAGTAAGTATAT
>JAITLV010000013.1 GCA_031277685.1 Sphingobacterium sp.
CGTAATTATGTGGGAACCGACTCGCTATTACAATACTTTAACCAAACAACTGCGGAACTTGAAAAGCAGGTTGCGGGTTTAAGCGAAGCGCAGCTCCAATTTAAACCAGCGCCTGACAAATGGTCTATCAGTCAATGCCTTGAACATATTATTCGTTCAGAACGAATGATATTTGACATGGCAAAAAAAGGTCTGGATCAAGATCCACAACCTGAAAGGCGGAAAGAGATCAAGATGACTGACGACAATCTCAAGAATGCTCTTACCGACCGTAGTCACAAATATCAGGCACCCAAGGAACTCCAGCCGGAGGGCATTTATAAAAATGTGAAAACGGCACTCGCTGATTTCAATGCCGCGCGTCGGCCAGTACTCGATTATATCAAAAAAGCTGATGCGGAAGATCTTAGAAATCATGTCAGCGACTCCCCTACCGGCCCTATTGATGGTTATCAAGCCCTGATGTTTATTGCTGCGCACTGCGCACGCCATACCAAGCAGATTGCTGAGATAAAAGCAGATCCTAATTTTCCAAAACAATAGAAAGATGAAAAAATTGACCTACCAAATTAAGATTGATGCTCCTGTGTCGCGAGTTTTTAAAACAATGCTCGATAAAGAAACGTACAAACAATGGACCAGTGCGTTCAATCCGAGTTCTGATTTCGAAGGCGTTTGGGAAAAGGGACAAAGAATTCATTTTACCGGCGTCAATGAAAATGGTGAAAAAGGCGGAATGGTAGCAGAGATTGCTGAATATATTCCAAATTCATATGTATCTATTCGCCACCTTGGCATCTTAGATAAGGGCCAGGAAATTTTATCGGGACCAACTGTTGAAGATTGGGCAGGAGCGTTAGAAAACTATTCTTTTTCAGCCATCGAGGGACAAACATTATTGAAAGTAGATGTCGATACAAACGACGAGTACATCGATTATTTTAATGAAGCTTGGCCGGCGGCCTTGCAGCTTTTAAAAGACTTGAGTGAAACTAATAAGTTAAATTAGGGGCTTAATGATTAAGCCTCCTCAGACTGTTCAAAAACATATTGACTCAATAAAAAAGGGGATCTAAAAATCCCCTTTCTTATGTTTTTGCTTTATCCACTTAAGCAAACTTCATAAAGTCAACTGTCTTAAAATATGTCTTTTATATTTTAGTATTAGTTTACTTTCTTTTTGAAGTGAATATCAAAAATATTGTAATACTTTAACGTACTATAATCCTTGAGACTCATGAAGTCATAGGTAAGTGGATAATTAAAGATGTTTTCCGTCTGACTCATATAAAGAAGCATATCGCGGAGTGCCGTCCCAATGGCCTGGGCTCCTTTTGGATACTGAATAAAACTATTCTTTCCGCCACCACGATAGTAGATCAGCAGATTACTACAATCCAGAACTTTGGTATCTATATCATCCAGTGCTTTCTTTTCCAGTATTTTGTCTATGGCAGTATTGAGCTTTACACGTGTTGAATCAGTTTCTCCCATCAAAATCATATGAGTACCATACGTCACCGAAGCAAGTACATAGGGAGAATAGCCGGCTTTGGTCAAAACCGCAACCTCCGATTCGGGGTAGGCGTCAAAATATTCCGTGTGATCAATATAAATAGTTAGCCTATTGAGATTGCCTATCCGAAGGGTACTATTGGGTTTACTGATCGTCGTGGAATCGGCATGTCTTACAAGGGATAAGGCCTTCTTTACATCCTTCGAATTACCCAGAAATCCCTGTATTTCGGCGTAATCTTCAAAGGTGCTGGAGGAGAAGTTCATGCTGCTCGCCTGTTTCGATTTTTCAAACTTATTGGCATAAGCAAGACCATTTATATAGCTTGGTTCAAAGAACCCCATATCTACGGAGAAATCGTTGTAAGACAAAAAATGGAATTTAACTTTTTTTGCTTTTGCTTCCAGGCTTTCCAGTCGCGGACCATCAAGGGTATCTTTGAGGCTCCAAAGTCCACCCAGAAAAACCTTTTCATCAATATAGTCATCAGCGAACAGTTTATTCATCTGAAACTCTACTTTTCGAATTTCATACTTATCTGGCGGAACAGTTGGTTTATTTTTGGTTGTATCCGTGGGGACCACTTCTGGGGGCTCTATCGTTGGCTCGATGGGATCTTTTGTACAACTTAGCCATACCAGTGAGCTAAGAAGAAGTAAAAAATATCTAGTGTGCATATTAAAGTTCTTCGGTTTCAAATTTCGTTATCATCAAAAAGAGGGCTATTCGCACTTTTTTATCCGATAAATTAAATACAATAAGCTAAGATAATGTTTTTTTTACATCAATCCACACATTACACCTCTTATGGAAATTTTTATAATTTAAATCACCTTTTCAAACTCCACACTATACATTTCTATTAGCGTTTGGAATCAGAACACAATCAAAAGATTGAGCTTTATGACCTATAAAAAGGTAGCTTCAGCGAGATAAAAAAGACAAGAATATAATGCCACACAAATAAAAAAGCGGAGCTTATACTCCGCTTAAATTTATTCCTGTATAATACGGAAGAACTACCGGAATTCATTAAGCTAGCTCAAATCAACCAGTTATCCGCGCCATATTAAACACCCCAAAATGCTCTACACGCTTTGAAAAACGATCCACAACCACCATTTGTATAGGTCTCGGAAGTATGCGTGCCTACCAATTGCGCGGTATCATAATCGTAAAAGCTCAACACAAAAATACAATGTGTCAATTGACCTTCGCTTTCTTTGATCTCTTCGGTGACCTTCACGAAAGTGTTTGTTTTGGGAAGACGATAATTAGTTGTTTTAGCATTGACATTTTCTTTCGGTGCCTTTTCAGTTGTCTTTGCAGAAGCAGCAGTAGATAGCAGAGCGACCGCCATCAGGCTCATCATTAGTTTTTTCATTGTTTTTAGATTTTTTTGTTAAACCATAGCATACTTTTTCGGTATGTTTTCATCCTATGGAAGTAAAAATAAAAACAGATTTAACTAATTTTTTGGTTATTTATTATTCGTAATCTTTCACTCATTATCCGTGGCTGTTAGCTTATTATTCGCGAAAAACATTTTATGTGAAACAGCTTCTTATACAATTAGATCCCTCTGATTTCAAACCAATTTCAATGAAAAACAAGAGACATGGTATTGACTTAGCAGACATCCAAAACGACCGGGATTTGAGTTTTGTGCTCAGAAGACTAACCAACATAAATTAGCGAGAACTATTAGTTATGACCTGATCTACTAAACTACACTACCTTAACTAGGTAACCATACTAGAACTATACAGAACGTAGAAATTTTCAACAGATTTATAGCACTATTCTTTTACATTTTTCCTTGACCTATTTTCTTACACTAGGTTTGCGTAAAAAGTGCTATATCTGTACTTTATCTGTAAGATATAGTCCGGAAAAAATAAACCTATTTTTTCCGGACTAAAACGCTGGCAAAAGGCCATACGAACGCAGTGTACTTCATATTTTTAATGGCTTGCAGATATTGATCTACATTTTCCAAAAGCGGATTATTTTCTGCTATTTTTACCACTTTTGGTTCTTCATAAAAATAAAAGAATCGCTCCGGAACAAATTTTACTGGGGGAACTTGATACTATCTGTTTTAATCATAACAGAGTTTGGGTAATTTCGCGGCAAGACAGCGTAAGGACAACAGTTGAAATAAAGGCAGACCATCAAATAATTATTAATGAAAATGTTAAGAAGGCTTCCACGGATAATTGCATCAGCCTAAAAGATCCAGAACTGATTTCATGGTTAAAGCATAAAAATTCGACATTTATTGATCTTTCATCCTTAACCATTATTTTGTTGATTTTATTGTTCATAGACCTATATTTGATAAGATCGTTCGTACACAATCTGAAATCAAAAAGAGCTGATGGATTCATTTGCTAACATGCGCTCATGCCGCACCAACAGAGGGATCTCAGCTTGAGGAGCTTATTTTTTATTTGATAGGGAGAGTCGGTTAACCAGCCTTCCAATAAATTTTAATACGAACCTGGACTGATAATGAATTTTGAAAGACGCTCCTCCTAATGGACTAAGGTTACTAGGACTTGGTTTTAGCCCCGAAGCGTCACAAAAAATGAAACTATTAGACGTTTTTAGTCTGTCTAGAACTAAATAATAAATTTGACCACTAACCCTCAAAATTGGAAGATAATAGGGCAAGCTGGATTAAATATTATTCGTTTACATAACAATGCCATTGAAGAATACTATAATAAATATTTATGTCTTTTTTATTTTATATAATTATTATCACGTTAATCCTATATTCAAAAGGGAAAATGCCAGCAAGGCAATCGAAAAAAGAGCAGTATAATACTTGGGTTATTGAACACGGTCATACTGTTTTTAAATATGCAGTTAGGCTACTGATAATTTATACTATTGTTTTAATTTTCATGAAGATCAATTTATAGCCTAAAATAGATTTAAAGATTCTTTTAATATTTTTGAAGTTTTTTCTAAAATTAAAGGGCGCCAATTTGTATACTTTATCTGTTTTCTTGGTATAATTTTAACAAAATCGCTATCATATCTAAAAAGATATTTTTTCTTTGAGTTATGATGAGATATCTTAATGAAATGTCCCCAATAGGATGGATATCCTTTATATATATTTACCTGTAAATAGATATCGTTCGCCTGATTTTTATCAACTAAATCCAGCTGAATTAGGGACTCCCTTTTTATTAAACTATCCAGCAAAAAAGAAATAAGGAAAACAAAAAGAAAAAACAGAAAATACATTTGAGGATTGAAATCAATGTTAATAGTTGTAACATTATTAACAAAGTCTACGATTGCCGAGCCTCCTAATAACACCAACGTGAAGAGCAAGGAAATATTTTGAATAATTTTTATCCAAATAAACCAATAAGGCTTTATTATTATCAAATTTATCATATGCCTTGGATGTGATATATATTTTTGTTCATAAAAAAAGGAGACTACTATTGACTAGTGTCTCCTTAAGTGCCGGTCAGCATACTTTTTTCACATCATTTTGACCATGATTTGAAGAATTTATTGGAGGCATTAGTTTAGATTTTATCTCCAATTAAGTATGTTAATATATAGAATGCTCCAAACATACCACCAAGCTTCTGAGAGATTTGAGTTGAGATCTAATGTCTTTAATGTTCTAACGGCTCGTTAAAGGATTTATTTAGCCGGCAATAAGAGACTGTGCTTGTCTTCGTTTCCTTTTCTATTCTGTTTCCAGTGCTTTTTTATTCCTCATAGCTGACATTTATTACTTTCATTAGAAGAGAAACGTGAAAAATTAAATATGATTAAAATCAAGAGTGCAATTCTCTTGAATAGATTATACTGTCTACTTTTCATTATAAATAGTATATGAATGTTATTCTAAGTTTTGGTTGATTTATTCGAATCAAATTTAGCTTATTATTTCAAATTGATAAAATTAATCTATCCAGGTAATGAAATATTTTTTTCAAAAATGAATATATATCTTTCAGAATTATTCGCCAAAATAAACAGTCTGTACGGCCAAACCACTGATGTCTTCATTTATTGACTTGCAATAATAGATTAAGTTTTTTAAATTTAAAGTATTAGGAACCTCCTAATTTTGGTTATACTTATTCATCTATTTTTTCTCTTAAAATTCGAATTTAATGGACAATGAATTTATATTAGATTTCGATCAATTCATAAGGTCGGTAGAAATTAGTAAAACAGACTTTTTCACTGTTTTGCTTGGAGCTGGAGCTTCAATAAACTCAGGAATAAAATCTGCAAATGAATGTATTTGGGAATGGAAAAAATACATATATACCACCAAGACAACTTCTCAAAGCACAGGAAAATTAGATATAAAATCGGAACAGGTAAGGCAGTTAATTCAAAAATGGCTTGACAATGAAGGAATATACCCAGCTGCCGGTTCACCTGAAGAATACTCTTTTTACATAGAAAAATGTTATCCAATTGAGGATGACCGAAGAAAATATTTTCAGCGCTTATGCGCAAAAAAGGAACCATCGGTCGGATATAAACTACTATGTTTACTAAGTGAATTGGGCACAATTAAATCTGTATGGACAACAAACTTCGACGACCTTTGCAGGGACGCTGCAATAAAAACAAATAATACTGTAATTGATATTACATTAGACTCTGTGGATAGAATTATCCGTCCAATAAATAATGCTGAGATGTTATTGATAAAACTTCACGGCGATTACAAATATGGCCCTTTAAAAAATACAGATTATGAACTTAAGACTCAAGACGAGACATTTAGGACTCACCTGATCGACTATCTGAAGGATAAACACCTTATTATTTCTGGATATAGTGGAAGAGACCAATCAATCATGTCTGCTCTTAAGGAAAGCTATTCACAACGAGGATCCGGGAGATTATACTGGTGCGGCTATGGGCAGTTCCCTTCAAATGAAGTATCAGAACTATTAGCTTTGGCCAGAAGTAATGGTCGTTCCGCTTTTTATATCCGTACAGATGGCTTCGACAAATTAATGATAAGTTTGGCCAAAGAATGTTGTAATGATAACTCGCTATTATCTGATAAATTCCAAGAATACCTAAAAGCAGAGAAACAAGAAATCACCCGTACTCCTTTCTCAATTGATTCCGGAAAAATAAATAATATAATTAAAGGAAACCTCTTCCCAATCAAATTACCTAAGGAAGCTTTTCAATTTGAATCAGATCTCGCTACAGGTGAACAGCCATGGAGAACAATTAAAAACTTGATAAAATCTTTTTCAATCGTTGCTGTACCACATAAAGGCTACATATGGGCTTTTGGTACATTATCTGATATAAATACTTGTTTTGAAGGACACATCAAAAGTACGATTACACGTGTCGCTATAGATAGCTTGGATTTATGGAAAGATACCGCGATTTATAATCTATTAATCTCATCGCTCACCAAAACCCTATCAGGGCGAAAAGGGCTTCATTCTAACGGAAAAAATCTGATTTGGAAAACTCAACACACATCTCATCGTATTTTCCAGAACACCATGTATTCTACACATGAAGCAGTAAGATTATCATTTACAACAGACGGTAAACGTTATTTTCTATCATTACTTCCAGATTTTAGAATAAGTACAGACGATCCTAATGCCAAAATTTCCAAAGAAGTACGACAAGATGTAGGTAGAACCTACTTTGATAAATTAAGAAATAAAGCTTTTGATGAATATCTTTTAGAATGGCGAAAACAGCTGTTCAAGGGATCAAGCGACAAATTGTTGATTGAGTACCCATATATGTCAGGGACTGGATTCAATTTTGAAATCTATAGATTACCTCTATTTTCTAAAATTTCAAATCAGACCTCGAAAACGGAGATTCAACTTAGTGATAAATTTCCAAAAGCTCTGCTACATTTTAATGGTATTCAATATAAAGAGCCTGAATTATCCTTTTCTCCGCTACATCAGAATATGAATATAAAGCCGAAAGATTTTCATCCAATGAGAGGTCTACGGGACAATGCTCCTTCGGATAGTGCCCTCACAGGCCCTCTTTTTGACAACAAAATAAATTTGGGTATAATTTGTCCGAAACAGGATGATGAAATGTTCGCTAAATTTTTGAACAAGAGTAACACATTGATCCATTCAGAAAATAAAAATGCTGAATACCTGATAGATTATCCTGGTTTTTTCAATATCTATAAGGTCAGTCTGAATGTACCGTTGATAAATTCGGAAGACTGGTTAGCGTGTCCGGAACCTGATGTAAAGAAATCAATAAAAGAAACTGCTTATGATCTTCGGGATAAAATTATTTATCGAATTGACCAACATATAAAAAATGAGAAAAAGAAGGTAATTGTTATATATATACCTGATAGATGGTTATCCTTTACATCCTTCCATGAAGAAAATGAGGATTTCGATCTTCACGATCATATAAAGGGATACTGTGCTGAAAAGGGCATAGCCACTCAATTTATCCAGCAAGATACAATTAATAGTACGTTACAATGTCAAATAAATTGGTGGTTATCGCTTTCTTATTATGTGAAATCCCTGCGTACACCGTGGGTACTGGATAACTTGGATAAAAATACTGCTTTTGCAGGAATAGGATATAGCGTTTCAAATAAAAAGTCGGTAAAAGGAAATATTGTTTTAGGTTGCAGTCATATTTATAATTCTGACGGACAGGGACTAAAGTATAAGTTATCAAAAGTTCAAGATCAACTTTACTGGGATAAACAGGACAGCCCCCATTTATCATATAATGACGCTTTTCGTTTTGGATTATCAATAAAGGAACTTTTCTTTAATGCGATGGATGAATTGCCGAAGAGAGTCGTTGTTCATAAACGGAACTATTTTACAAAAAATGAAATTGATGGACTTAAAGATAGCCTCCTTAATAATGGTATAACGGATATTGACCTTGTTGAAATAAATTTTGCGGACGACATTCGATTTTTAGCGACGAAGATATCGGCAGGTATGCCCTTAGCTGATGACTATGCAGTGCCTAGAGGAACATGTATAGTTTTTGACGAATATTCTGCGTTCCTATGGACACACGGGATTGTCCCTTCTGTTAGAAATCAGTCATGGAGATATTATTTAGGAGGAAAATATATACCAGGACCGCTTAAAATCACAAAGCATTATGGAAATAGTAATATTGGAACTATTGCTAACGAGATCCTAGGTTTAACAAAAATGAATTGGAATTCTTTTGATCTGTATAGTCAATTGCCAGTCACATTAAACTCATCCAATGAAATTGCCAGAATCGGCCGCTTTTTGACCAAACGTGACGCTATAACTTATGACTATAGATATTTTATTTAAAAAAGCTTAGATCATAATGTAAAAAAATAATGTTCTTGTCCCTATAAAATATTTCAAAGGATTTAATATAGAAATCCTTTCTAAACAAGCAGGACTAATACCTTAACATCTGCTGGACATGGCTAATCGTTGGCTTTCCGAGTATTGCAAATTGCTTGACAGAGAAAAACCCATATAGGTTTAATGTATCCTTCAATAAAAGTACTTACTAAACCTATTAATATACATATAGAAGTTGCCCTACAATTATTTAATCATATAATTAATTTTAATACATTAGGCAAATAATTATTACTAAATCTAAAAAAATGAGATTATTAAGTAGCTTAGAAAAGGATCTTTGTAACCAAATAATAAAACATGCTGGTCCGAACAATTTTATTGGTAATATTATAGATAAACATTTGCAAAATGTCTGTATTGTAGTAAATCGGAATAACAATTCCGTTTCCTTAGAATTTACAATCAGAAACAACATTCCATCCAGAGAGGAAACAAATGCCATTTTTGAAAAATTAGAAGAAATATCCATGCTTACATTACAACTTGTAAATCTTTTACAGTTACTAATAAAAGATGGATATATAATGATGTTAAAGCGTTCTGGAAATTCCCAACCTATTATGAGGTTTGGAGGATGTATAGGGAATATGCCCTCAGTACCATATACTTTCTCGGATGAAAATATAACGAAACTTTTGTTAGAATACTCAGATAAAGAGATTTATTCAACCGAAGAATTTAAACGATTCTGTGAAAAAGGACACATCGCTCGTGACGAACAACGTTTTATAAGGCAAATAACTATAACTCAAACGGCTTTAGTTATTACTGTTTTAGCATTATTATTTAATATTTATATCAACTTATTCTATAAAAAAAATAACACCGTTACTTTAAATAATCTTCAAATGCAGTCAATACACGAAAGTATTGAGAAAATATATAAAGCTCTCATGTTCAAAGAAAAAAAAGCGAGTGATCAAAAGAAACAAATGCAACCAAATCTCAAATAAGGTGCTCTAAAATTAGACTTTATTTATCTTATTTAGTGCAGTATAGTCACACCTAGAAGCCAGCTCCTATGCTCACAAAATGGTATACCGAGCGCAATTTCTAAAGTATAAAAACACTCCAGTATATTGGGCTACAGAAACCGGAATATGGAAAAATATGAAGTAGATTCCCCGCAGACATACAAATAGAAATCCCAAAAGTTAGACAACTCTTGGGATAACTTTTGTTAAAATATTGCAATTTAATAGATCCAACCTGGTGTTCGTTTAACTTTGGATTTTTTTTAATCTCAGCACTAATAACGTGGAATATACTATAATCGTTTGTGGTTGACCATTTGACAGCTCCGTTGCCGTTACTCTGCATACCGTTACATGTATATGCCGCATGAATATAACCCACATAGTTTGAAAACTTCGTCTGACGAGCCAATGTTGGTCCCTATGGCCACTTCTTTTAGATATTCAACACAAGTTAAATTCACCCCTCCCTATTTACAGTTCATAGCCCAATTATGTCATTTGACCAAATAAACTTACAATAACAGATTACCCCCGCTTTAAATTTGCCGACATACAAAAATTGTATATGATCCATTTTTTTAGAAATGAGAAGAAACTTAATAATAATTCAAGATAAATGAGGCGTATACTACCCGTAGTACTATTTTTAGGGCTCTCATCAATGCAGCTTGTCTATGGACAGGGAAATGGTGCGATCAATTTAAATGACCCAGAAAAAATAAGCTATCTCAGTCCCAAAAACTATGTTATTAGTGCTGTTAATGTAACTGGAACACAATTCTTAGATAAAAATGTATTAATTACCATATCTAAATTATCCGTAGGTCAATATCTGGAAGTGCCTAGTGAGGCCACGGCAAAAGTAATTAAGGATATGATGGCTCAAGGCCTATTCGACAATGTCGAATTATGGGCTGATAAAATTGAAGGTGAAAATATCTTTCTAACCATTCGTGTAGTGGAACGCCCTCGTTTAACCCGTATTGACATTAACGGTTTAAGTAAAAGTCAAACGGAAGAAGTCCGAAAACGTTTAAATAGCAACACAGGTAAAATTGTCAATGAAAACTTGGTGAATACCACACGTTCTACCATTCAACGCTTCTTAAAAGAAAAAGCATTTTTATATCCAGATATCACGCTGAAAACAGTTAAGGATTCTACACAAGCCAATAACGAAATTCTGATTGCAGATGTTGATAAGAACCATAAGGTAAGGGTCAAAAAAATGACCTTTACGGGCAACGAGCATTTTTCTCAAAAAGAGTTACGGAAATTAGCGAAGCCAATTAAGCAGAAAATGTGGTATCGGATTTTTGGTCCAGGTAAATTCAAGGAAGATAAATACAAGGAAGGTAAAGCAAACCTCCTCAAAAAACTAGCAGCTAAAGGCTATCGTGATGCGGCAATCTTAAAAGACACCGTTATCCGAGATGGAGAAAAAAATGTATTGGTAAATTTTGATATTTACGAAGGGCCTAAATATTATTTTGGTAATATCGTGTGGACAGGAAATGCAAAATATTCGGATACGCTACTTAATAAAATTCTGGGTATCAAACGCGGCGATGTATTTTCGGAAGAAAAGTTGACAACGAAATTATTAGGTGGTGGCCGAAATGCAGATGATATTTCCTCCATCTATATGAATGATGGATATCTGACTTTCTCTGTAGACCCCGAGCAGACTCGCGTTTACAATGATACCATCGATCTGAATTTACGCGTATACGAAGGCGCCCAATACACGATCAACAACGTTATTGTAAAAGGTAACGATGTAACCAATGACCGCGTTGTCTTGCGTTCCATTTATACCAAACCAGGCCAAAAATTCTCGAAAGAGCAGATTATGCGAAGTGTTCGTGAAATAGCCCAATTGGGAAATTTTGATGAACAAAAAACAAACCCAGTTCCGACTAATTTAAATTATGCTGACGGAACAGTGGACCTTGTTTATAATGTAGCTGAAAAACCATCTGATCAGGTTGAGCTTTCTGGAGGATATAACGGCCAGCTTATTGGAACATTAGGCTTGACCTTTAATAACTTTTCGACAAGTAACTTCTTTGACAAAAGTTCCTGGAAACCCCTACCACGTGGAGATGGTCAAAAATTAAGTGTGCGCGGTCAAACTTCAGGTAAACGCTACCAATCTTTTAGCTTCTCCTTCTCTGAACCTTGGTTAGGTGGTAAAAAACCGATTTATTTAGGTTTAAGTGCTTTTACTACAACCTCTACAAATGGAGGCTTTGCGCCCAATGGCGTCCAAGTTGTAAAAGACTCCCAGTTGAGCCGGATTTGGACTACGGGAATTACAGCAACTTTAGGCAAGCGTTTACAATGGCCAGACAACTGGTTCCAGGCAAATACTTCATTATCTTTACAACGTTACAAACTCCAGAATTATCGCGGTTATTTCCTGTTTGAGAATGGCACAGCATACAATATCAATCTGACACAGGAATTCAGCCGTAACTCGGTCGATGCACCTATCTATCCCACCTCGGGGTCGAACATTAAATTCTCAGTACAATTAACACCTCCTTATTCATTGTTCAACAAGGTCGACTATAAAAACGGCTCACCTCAAGAACGATACCGCTGGACTGAATACCACAAATGGAAATTCGACTCACAGTGGTATGCAAAAATTGTAGGGAAATTGGTTTTCAAAGCTCAGGCACAGTTCGGTTTCTTAGGAAAATATTCCAGCAAAACAGAAATTTCCACTTTTGAGCGGTTCAAGCTCGGTGGAGACGGTATGCAGGGGTTCGATTACCTTCAGGGTTCAGAAGTCGTCGCTATGCGTGGCTATGCAAATGGAGTATTGATTCCTGAGGGCACACAAAATGTAAATGTTGCACGAAATTCAGGTAGTCCAATCTATACGAAATATCAAATGGAATTGCGGCACCCTGTGATGTTAAATGACCAAGCGACTGTATATGTCATGGCGTTTGCTGAGGCGGGTAACACCTGGAACAAATTCTCCGAATACAATCCATTTAAAGTACGGCGTTCTGCAGGTGTAGGTGCCCGTATCTTCTTACCAATTTTTGGAATGTTGGGGTTAGATTATGGTCATGCATTTGACCCTATTCCAGGATTACCGAGCAGTACTTGGAAACAAAATTTTACATTTAGCATTATGCAAAATATGGGTGGATTCTAAACAGAAGCAATACTATCAATTAAATTACTCACAAAGATAAGCCGGGCTATGCTATAAAATATTTAGTACAGCCCTCTTTTATTTAAATTGCTTAAAACAAATACGACAATGTTAATTCAAATTATCCAATAGAGAAAACCTAATAGTCTTCCCCTGAAATCCCAATTTTTCTTCAAATGATCGAAAACTGACCGTAGAAGTCGAAAACAAGAGTATCTTTCCTTCAATTCACCTGCCGATATACGCATTTCACATGCAATTTTAGTCAGTCCAATAAGATTAAACGAATCCACGTAACTTGTTCATTTACTTTTGCTCCATCGGTAATGAAACCGTTGTAATATGAGAAAAGAAATTTATATAGCAGCCTTAGCATTTCTCCCTATGTGTGTCAGTGCCCAAACGTCTTGGTCACTTAAGTCTTGTATCGAATATGGTCTAACAAACAATCGTAACAATGTTATTTACGCCAATGAAAAGCTCGCAGCTGATGCCCGTGCTAAAGAAGCATTATCTGCGTATTTACCAACAGTAAGCTTGGATGGAGGTATCGATAATAACATCAAAGCTCAAACCAGCATTATTCCAGCCGGAGTCTTCGGTTCGACTGATACGAGGGTCGCATTTACAAAAAAGTATAATACCACCGCGACCGCACAACTTGATCAGACAATTTTTGATAAATCATTGATTACGGGGCTTCAGGCAAACAAATACAACTTAGAGCAAGCAGATCTCAACATCAAAAAGAGTAAGGAGACTATAATTTACAATGTCAGTAATGCCTATTTTCAGACGTTTATCTATTTCGAACAGCTTTCACTGTTAAATAGCAACTTGGAAACCTACCAAAAACAAAAAGACATTATTGAATTGCAGGTCAAAAAAGGAACCAAAATTCAGAAGGATCTGGATAAAATTGTGGTTGACTATAACAATGCATTGTCGCAAATCAGGGTTGCAGAAAGCAACCAAACACTGGCCATGAACCAGCTTAAATATGAAATGGGTTTCCCAATGGATGAAACCATCCAAATTGACAAGTCAGCCGCACAAAATGCCCTTACGCCAATAAGCATAAATTCATCAGATAAAAATGGACTTCAATTGGATAATTTGACTGACTATCATATTTCTCAGGTTAATCTAAAATTACTGGAAATAGATGAAAAGCAAATCCGCGACGGAATGTATCCTAAACTTTCTTTCTTCGCCCGCTACGGTGCTGTAGGCTTTGGGGACAACCTTGGTCAGTCATTAAAGGTGATGAGTCCCTATTCCGCAGTTGGTGTCAAACTGAACTTCCCTATACTGAACTTCTTTAAACGTAATGCACAACAAAATCAGGCTAAGTTCAAACGGATGAATGCTGAGGAAAATATACAATTGAATAAAGGCAGATATCTGTTAGATTATGAAAATGCACGCACACGCTTTATCAAAGAAAAATCAAACGTTGAAAACAACCTCAGAAATATTGACCTTGCGCGTTCAGTATTTCAAGTAACAGACCTCCAATTCCAAAAGGGAACAACAGACCTCACCGACTGGCTAAATTCACAAAACTCATTAAAGGAAGCACAAAACAGTTATCTGCAGTCACTTTACAACCTCGCCCTGGCAAAAGTTGATCTCGAAAAAGCCACAGGAAACTTACACTTATTTTACAAAGATTTATAAATCAAATGAAGACAAAGAGTATCACAATCTTTATTGCTATCGCGGTCATTGCTTTGATCGCTATTAAGCTCACATTGAACAAGAAAAAGATTAATAAAAGTAACCAGATAGCCAAGAGTGTCGAAATCCGTATTCCTGTTAAAGTTACAAAAGCCAAAGAGCAGGCTTTAGAGGTTTCTATACTAAAAACTGGTAGTTTGATGCCATTTAAAGAAGCTAAGGCACTGGCAGTTGCACCTGGAAATATACAGCAACTTCGTTTTGAGCTCGGCGACCAGGTTTCTCAAGGACAAGTATTGGCCATCACCGATACGCGCTCCCTTAAACTAAGCCTTGAACAGGCAGAATCCGCAGCAAGTAAACTGAAAAATGACCTGACAACTTATTCGGAATTACTACAAGGAAATGCTGCAAGCAAGGAACAGGTCAATAATCTCCGCCAACAATATAATGATGCAATTAACAAAGTTGACCAGGCGCGTAAAAATTTGAATGATGCCGCTGTTAAGGCACCTACCAGTGGTATCATTTCTGCCAAACCAGTCGAAGAAGGCGTGTTTGTAAATGCCGGAGCAGAAATCGCAACCATTGTAAACCTATCAAAGGCAAAAGTAAAAGTTTTTATGACCGAGACAGAAGTCTATCAAATTATCAATG
This sequence comes from Sphingobacterium sp., assembly GCA_031277685.1. Taxonomy (GTDB): domain Bacteria; phylum Bacteroidota; class Bacteroidia; order Sphingobacteriales; family Sphingobacteriaceae; genus Sphingobacterium. The sequence goes on from JAITLV010000013.1 coordinate 15,409, forward strand.
GACAATCGGTAAAAATCACTACTGAAGTTTACCCAGATAAGGTTTTTCAAGGGGAAGTTAGCTTTATAAGTCCACAGGCCGATCAGGCCCGCAACTATCTCGTAGAGGTTTCTGTAAACAATACCGGTAAATCCTTGCTTCGCTCAGGAACCTTTGTGTATGCTGATTTTTCTAAAAAATCAGTTCAGAACGTCACCGTTATCCCGCGGGAGGCATTAACAGAAAGTACGAAAGAAACCTTAGTATATGTCGTTGAAAACGGAATTGTAAAAAGCAGGCCTGTAAAAGTAGGCGCGAATATAGGCGGCATGGTGCAGATCATAGATGGCCTGAAACCTGACGAAGTTGTTGTCACTTCTGGCCAGATCAATCTTAGTGATGGCACAAAAGTCAGCATCAGTAAGTAAGTACTATTTAGGAATTGATATCACTTTCGATATCCCAATGCTAGCATAAAATTTCGTTGCTAAGCGACGAAAAAGCCCATTGGAAAGGTGTCGACAACAAACTAAAATACAAATGTCAATAGCAGAAGTCGCCGTTAAACGGCCATTACTTATCATCGTTATTTTTACCGTTCTGATCATGTTCGGTATGCTTAGCTATACAAAACTTAATTACAAGTTACTGCCAAACATTGAGGTAGCAACCGTGTCTGTAAGTACGGTTTATCCCGGAGCATCAGCAGGAGAAGTGGAAACAGCTGTGACCAAAAAATTGGAAGATGCCTTTTCCTCTGTGGAAGGCCTTGAGCAGATCTCATCAATTTCACAGGAAGGTGTATCACAGATCACAATACAACTAAAAAGTGGTACCAATGTCGATCAGGCGGAGCGCAACATTCAGCGGAAAGCAGATCAGATCATGAATGACCTACCGAAAAATATAGACAAACCGTCTGTAAATAAGATCAATTTAGAAGAAGCCCCTGTTATTCGTGCCGGTGTTACTTCAACACTTGCACCAAAAGCTCTATATGATTTAGTGGATCAGGACCTTCGACCTATCCTTCAAAATGTCTCAGGTGTAGGACAGGTAAATGTTGTCGGTGGTGACGAACGTGAAATTCAGGTAAATATCGATCAAAATAAACTCCGTTCTTACGGACTATCTATTACCCAGGTCAGCGAAGCGATCAACAGCGCCAATCAATCTTTTCCGGCTGGTAATATTGAAACAAAAGATCAACAGACTTCAATTCTGTTCAATGCCAATATCACTGAAGTCGATCACTTTCGCGACTTGATTATTAGCCAACAATCAGGTGGAGGAAGTATTTATCTTAAAGATGTTGCAGAAGTTGTTGATGCAACGGCAAAATCAACAGCAATTAACCATATCGATGGTTTGCCTTCTATAGGTATTCAGGTCATTAAACAATCTGATGCAAACGCGGTAAACGTCAGTAAGGATATTAAGGCTGCCTTCGAAAAGATTGAAAAACAATATTCCAAGGAAGGACTGAAATTTGTTGTATCAAGCGACCAGTCAGTCTATACCTTAAAATCGGCAGATGCAGTTATGGAAGACCTGGTACTCGCGGTGATAATTGTAGGGATTGTGATGCTGGCATTCCTACATAGTTTGAGAAGCTCCCTATTTGTCATGGTAGCACTCCCTGCTTCTATTATCCCTACGTTCATCGCCATGTACATGCTAGGTTTCTCATTGAATTTGATGACCTTAATGGCAATCTCCCTAGTCGTAGGTATCTTAGTCGACGATTCTATCGTTGTCCTGGAGAATATTTATAGGCACCTTGAAATGGGAGCCGACCGTGTTAAGGCAGCTATTGACGGGCGTACTGAGATTGGTTTTACGGCTATGGCGATTACACTGGTTGACGTAGTAGTGTTCTTACCGCTTGCATTCGCAGGTGGAATTATCGGTACACTGTTACGGGAATTTTCATTAGTTGTTGTGGTTTCCACGATGATGAGTCTTTTTGTATCCTTTACAGTGACACCTATGCTGGCCAGTAAGTTCGGAAAACTGGAACATCTTACCAAAGCAACCATTTGGGGAAGAATCAGTCTCGGTTTTGAACACTTTATCAATAAATTGACTGACCTATACGGAAACATGCTGAAAGTAGCACTGCACAAGAAGCGCTGGTTGCTTTCAGGGGTTATCGTTCTTATTATTGGTTCACTCATGTTAGTTACCGAGGGATTTATCGGTGCTTCGTTTATTCCCAATGGTGACCAGGGAGAGCTGTTGATCAAACTTGAGCTGGAACCTTCGGCCTCGCTTTATAAAACCAATATGACGACTCAGCAAGTAGAGAAAAAATTAATGACAAAACCGGAAGTTAAACAGGTTTTCTCAAGCATAGGCTTCGTATCGGGTGATGTTGTTGGAACCAGTAATAACGCTAACCGCTCGGAGATCACCGTGACACTAGTCGAACCTAAAGAGCGTACCATGACAGCAGAAGAATTTGGGATGAGCATGGAAAAGGAACTTAGTGCTGTTATACCTGGCGTAAAAGTTACAGCAGCTCCAACTTCAATGGTCGGTGGAGCATCGGCAGCACCTATTCAGATCGCCATTAAAGGAATAGACCTGAAAGATATACGCAGTGTAGCCGAGAAATATATGAAAGAGGCAAAGAGTGTTCCGGGAACCCAATTTGTTCAATTGTCTGTAAAAGATCCTAAACCTCAGGTTGAAATCAAGCTGAATAGGGAAAAAATGGCCCTATTTGGAATCAATGCCAGCCAGGTAGGCGCTGCTCTACAAAATTCTTTCACTGGTAATAATACCAATAAGTTTAAACAAAAAGGAAATGAATATGATATCCTGATCGGTCTGGACAGATCCGACCGTACAAACACGGACGACGTGCGCAAATTATCTTTTTTTAACAACAATGGCCAATCATTTGTTCTCAGCCAGTTTGCTGAGGTCAAAGAAGCCCTAGGCGAAAGCGTACTGGAGCGGAGCGATAGATTAAATTCTATCACAGTCAACGCTAGTGTAGCCGGACGACCTACGGGTACTGTTGCAAGCGAGATCAAGGACAAAGTTGCCAAAATTAATCTTCCGGATGGTATCTCCGTCGAATATTTGGGAGATGTTAAAAATCAAGGAGATGCCTTTGCGAGCCTTGGATTAGCATTGATCATTGCCTTCCTATTGGTTTACCTGATCATGGTTGCTCTGTATGAAAGTGCGATTTACCCCTTCGTTGTGTTATTTTCTATTCCGGTAGCACTCATCGGTGCCCTTTTAGCACTTGCCCTGACGATGGAGACTTTGAACATATTCTCGATTATAGGTTTGATCATGCTACTTGGTCTAGTATCAAAAAATGCCATACTAATTGTAGATTTTACCAATCAGCTGAAAGAACAAGGTAAAAAAGTGGAGGAAGCACTTGTTGAAGCAGGAAGAGAACGTTTAAGACCAATTCTAATGACAACCCTTGCCATGATTTTAGGAATGTTACCGATTGCAATTGCAAGTGGAGCCGGCGCAGAGATCAAAAATGGTATGGCATGGATTATTATTGGCGGACTGACCAGTTCAATGATCTTGACATTATTTGTGGTACCAGCAATGTATCTGATTATCGAACGCCTAAAAGATAAATTCAGCAAAAAAAATGCGATAAATACACCATCCGCACAAAATTAGAAAACGTCTGAAACTAGCGCTAAAGCGACCGGTATGTTTTCAAAAAGGCATACCGGTAACGAAACCTTATACACTTGATATGAAACTAAATTTCAAATACCTGCTGTTGCTGATCCCGTCCGCTCTGGCGATAGATTCCAATGCACAAACTGGTTCTAATGCCGACCAGAAACGGATCGCAGACTCTACGTTAAACCTCTATCGAAGAGAGGCTGCATTCAGAACGCCTACATTAAGGCAGGTCGTGATCTCAACGGACCTAATCTCCTCAAGCAAGGTGAAATCAGAACTTCTTGGCACCCCCTTGCTAGAAGGTAAATTAAAACAAATACGAATGAATGCTTTGGTTAATTTACCATTAAAACGATGGGGCAAAAATTCACTTTCATCTTCTTTCAGTATGTCCCGCCAACATTTTGAACTTACTGACATCAAAGCCTTACAGCCCCAGACATCTACGGCCAATAGCAAAACCGATAAATTAGCAGTCGGCTTCTCAATCAATTATACAAGACTGGATAGTTTATTTGGAACCCAGGTTGTCTACATGGCTTCCATGTCCGGTCTTACAGGCCGTGGAGATGCTATTCAACGTCTAAACTGGCTTGGTGGTGTGATGTTTACGCTTACTCAACAAGCCGACAGGAGTTCCAGCATTGGCTTTCTGATCAATATAGATCCTTCGATAAATGTGCCTTTTGTTCCAGTCTATACCTATTGGCGTAAATATCAAAATAATATAGAACTAAATATTAATTTGCCAGAACAGGTTAGCTTGCGTAAGCCGCTTGGAAACACGATGGCCGCAACACTAGGTACTTCGTTCTCTGGATCATATTCTTTCTTTAAATTCGATCAGCCTGGAATTCCAAACTACGCCAATTTTAGCTCACTGGAGCTCAAAACTGGATTAGGGATAGAAAAAAGATTTGGCAAAATCGTCATGTTTGGTCTAAATGCAGGAATTTTAAGCCCAATCCAATCTAGAATGTTCGGTACCTCAGAGCAATCCAAGAAATACTTTGTTAAAAATGATCTAAAAAGCAGTTCCTATCTAAATTTCACTTTATCTTTATTACCTTTTATAAAATAGCAACTGTTTTTTGCAATTGGTGAGTTAGTTCGTTGGTAAAGTAAAGTAACCCAATACACCTAAAACAAATAAAAATGCAGAGCTCTTTCGAACTCTGCACTATATACTGAAGATAATACAGCTTATAAATAGTCGCCTCAATCATCATTATGCTCTCGTTTATACCACCTGTTAAATTGTCTCGCCATATTCAGCTCCGTAAATTTATTCTCACTCATATCAATCCAGTAGGGTTCCTCGGCTTCAATTTCATCCAATGTATAGTTATCAAGAATACGATAGTATAAATTTTCCATATCAAATAATGATATAATATACTTAAACTGCTGTTCGGAAATATCTGTTTTATATTCACCTTTTCTCGCACTACTGCGCTGTACTGGAACTAATGCTTTCAATAGTTTTAATACCTTATCATAACTTTTTTTCAGATATTCTTCAGTATACTCAATAAATCCTTCCTTATCACGTTCAAACCAAGTTTGAATCAGGTAATGAATTTGGTCAGGAAACTTTTCAAATATACTTTCCTCCCCTGCCTCCGTGACTGCTCTCTCTGTTAAAATTTTTGCTAACTCATTGTATTGTTCCAGATTAAACAATTTCTCTTCCTCTCGATCCCCTGATCTTAACCAATTATTTAGGTTATATGCGAATTTAAAATCTTTTGGAAAGATCATTAACTCCTTTGCAAAAGAAAACATCTCCATATCCTTAATATTCTTCAAAAGCTGAAAAATGAATATTGCTGCTTGACCCGTAGGATTTTCAAATCCAAATCCCAGCATTCCCCCCTCATTAGGCAGAAGATCTGTCACACAACAAATTGCTTTAGCCAGTTGCTTAGCTTCTTCCCAGTTAAATAGGGTTTCTTTGCTCCTGAGCTTATGGATTAAAGTACCAGCATTTGATTTCTGAATTATTCCTCTTAAAATCTCAGCATTTCCGTCTACAGTATTGTTCGTAACATCCGCTATAAATTCATCAAATTCTGTATCAGATATATCCCCATTTATTACAGCGTAGGTAAAATAACGATTGAAATAGTTTGCTGAGGCAATTCTTTTTTGCAGATACCAATCGTTTTGGGATTCATTTGAATAATGGTAATTTGTAAAGGCGATATCTAAGACCGGGAATAAATTCACCAATAAAGACTGTATGGAATCTTTTTCTGTATTTGTTAAATCAGACCCTAGCTGATCTAATTTTTCTCTTATTTCCGTAATTTTCTCTTTGTCATTCTCGTAACCAAAAGATTTATAGTTGCCGATAAAATAATCCGGGTTCTTCTTTATGAACAAATAGTGGTTAGGATAAAAAATCTTAATGGCTTCAATCAGCATGACATCCACCAAGTTAGCCTCTCCGCTTAATAATGGCAAAGAGAAAGACAATGTATTCCCATAGCGAACCGCAAGACGTGGTGTATTCAACCTACCTAACACATTTGTCCCAAACTGATAGACAAACCGTTGAACCTCTTCTTCTGTTATAGTAATTTTTGACGAGTCTATTGCATTATCAACAAGCTGAAAACAAAAATTCTTTAATGCCTCAGGCTGTGCTTTTGGAATTGTCAATGGAACCTGTATAATTTTTTCAAGGAAACTTGTACCCGAAGTCTTATCTCCAGCACCGAATCTTTCACCGATAGCTGCAGCAACCATCGTTTCATCAAATGAAAGGATATAAGTTGTGTTTGTAAAATCCGCTGTTAATTTTACCAAACGAAATAACGTATATATCTCCTGTTTGTCCAGCCTATCAATATCATCAACGAATATGACAATTTTGTTTTCGCTGGCATTTAGAAACTCATCTATTCTATCTTTGAAAGTTTCCAGTTTCACATCATTCAATAATCCGCCAACACTAGAAATGTCCAGTCCAAAAATACTTGCAAGAGAACCATGCTTCTGTATAAAATCACCTAGCTTTTCTGTCTTCTTTTCTAATTCCTTTCCAAGCGCTTGGGCAATTTTTTCAAAAAAATTTTTTAACAGACTATCTTCATCACTGTATCGCCATGGATTTAGATAAATATTAATAATTTTATCATCTTTCTTTAATTCTTGGCTTATAAAGTTTAGAACGGAGGTCTTACCTTCACCCCAAGCCCCAAACAATCCATACACAATGCTCTCTTTACTTTTTCGTTGTATTATCGTATCCGCAATCCTTTTTGCGAAATTATAACGTTGAAATTTGTCATCATCTACCACATTAACGGGTTTGTCAGCTAGGTAACTTTCTTTTTTATTTTCGTCTTCCATATATATATATTAAATTAAAAAAAGGATATCATCTGTACTGTATTGAAACCTCAAAATTATTTTAAATAGTCAATAGTTATACCTAGCTTCCCTTCATCAATCAGATATTTTAAATCTCATGAAATCTATAAAATTCAATAGTTATTCAACAAGTATAAAAAACATGCTAAGGCAGAGAAATAGGCTTAATAAATAACAGGCATTTTTACGGCTCATTAACTGAAATTTTACTTCCAGATTTTAACTTATATCTCCTCCCACTTTCTTCTTCTTTTTACAAAAAATTTGATAAAATCTCTTTTTGATCTGTCCCCAATATTCCTTCCCTAATAGGGCTATGGCAGCCACAAAAACCAGCTCTCCAACGACAAGTAAACTGGTAATGATTAATGCTTTATTTGGAATATCCAAAAAGGGTAATATAGTTATCGCAATCCAATATATAAACACAAGACCTAACAAGATAAATCCAACTTTTTTCTTCGTATTTAATTTATGTTTTTTCATCGCTAGTAGTATAAAACATCAATTCAAGTAACAATAGATTTACATTCATTGCTAACCAATATGATATTATCCAGATATACAGTTAATTTTCTTTAAGCTTGGCCGCATGGCCTTTTCTAAAACAAGTGGAACCGCAATAAGATCAAAATCATGGGAATAAACAATATATTTCTCTATCCATTTCGGTTCAAATTTCTCTTTAAATTCACGCAAGCCTTTTGTCCCCTTAAAATAGTCTTTATGATATAGGAAATTGATCATCCGTTCAATGGAGCCCTTTTTATTATCAAAGCCGGAAAATGGAGCAAGTCCCATATTGAGGATAGGATAACCTTCCTCCCTGCAGAATTCAAAGAACCTGAGCAATAGGATATCCATATTGCCGCCAGGAGCTTCATCCAATTTTCTGATCAAGTCATAGGTTGCTTCATTGGGTGCATAATCTGGAATAATATTTAAAAAGGATAAGATTTTACCATCGGCATCCTCTAAAGTGATAACATGGCTTTCTTTAATTTTTGATTCGTCAAACATACCTTGGGAAAATATGCGTTCTGTTCGCTTCATATCCGATAGCCAGTTGTCTGAAACATGACGAAGTTTATTAACTAGTTCATCAGACAACGGTGCGCGATAAAGTTCAGCATGACAACCTCTTTTCTCGATATTGTTAACAGCATTCCGTAGCGATTTACGTTTTTTACCTTGCAGGCTAAAGGCCTGTACATCAACCAATGCCTCCTCTCCAATCAAAAAGTGCTTTTTACCCAATTGTCTATAGACTCCCAGAAGTACTTTGTCAACACGATAATAAACTGTTTTCAGTCCCAGCACCCTACAATAACGATCAAATGAAAGGATTAGGTTCTTGATTTCATCGGGCTCATCCGGACACACTGGCCCTTCTAGCGCCACTGCGAAACCATGACTCGTTCTATAGGATATAAAACCTGTTCTTTGTTCATTAAAAAAGAAGCTCTTATCCCCGTATGTTTTAAAGTAGTCTACCGGCGAGCGTCCATATAATCTAAGCAGTTCCTTAGCCGTTTGAATATCTTTCTCATATACCACATCTTGTTCAACTTGAGGATTTGATAGCCAATAAATCAATAGCGATGTACTTACTATACCAAAGAAATTAAGGCTATACAAGAAGCTTTGTCCAAATGTCGTCTGTGGTTTAGCTAAATTTCCATTTAACACAAGAAGGCTTTGTAAGGTGCTCATAAGTGCATTTCCAAAGGTGAAATCCATATTGAAATGCTTTTTATTAAGAAAGTAAAATCCAAGAATGCCATACAAAAGTATGACCGAAAATATCCAGAAGAAAATAGACTTATCTGTTGTTGAGAAATTCCTTAAGGGAACGAAATAATGTTTATAGGAATAGATCAGGATCAAAACAACTAAAAATGAAAATGTCGCTTCTTCGTAGTCCAATCCCTTAGACAGATTGCCGAATACAGAGAAAATACAAAGAAACAGGGAAAAGTACCAGGCTGCCCTGAGCCCTCTGATCAGAAAGGCAGAGCACATAATCAGGAAAATACCTGAAAAAAGTATTGCTGCATTCGACCAGATGATCACATTTCCGGTAAAGAACTCATCAAGATGACGAACCCTGTACCTTATTGCGGGAGTGAATGCAGAAATTGTATTGATGACTCCCAAACTGAAAATAAAAAGGGAAGGAAATATGCGAACAAAAATATTATCCTTGTGAACAAAAAAACAGATTGCGCCCAATAACAATGGCCCCCAAAACTCAAATAACCGGTATAATAACGAAATTGAGATAGCCTGTTGCTCGGAATATCCGAATTTGCAAAGCAATACTGTCATCGACATTTCAACAATCCCAATTCCCTTCATGAATGGTGAAAAACAATAAAAAAGTGTGGCAACAGTATAGACGATCAAACTTGCTTCAAGGGAAGGTTCCAGTCCAAGTGCAAGCATAGCAATATAGAGATGGACAATACCCAATATTTCAACCAAAATCGCCCAAAGAAGGCTTAGGATTAACGCTCCAAAGGCTATTTTCCGTGCGCTGAACTCTTGGTGAAAAGCCTTAGCTGCCGGGACAAACCGAACAATAAACCTATACCCCCAACCCTGCCTATAAAAGGAAAAACCTAATGAGAAAATCCCTATCCAGAGTATTGAAGATCCAAATAATATCAATAAAAATTGTGTTCCGGTATCTTTTATACCCCATATTAAAAGGACAACAAGGCTTAACAATAAAAGTGAGAATAAGCTTATCAACGTATAAATAATCGAGGCGAAATCTGTGGTAGAGCGTGATATACCTTCTTTATCGGTCTCATTTCTAAAAAATCCCAGGGAGGTAAAACCGCCGACGGGAAGGAATACGCCCAGAAAATTTCGTTTTAGGAATAACTTCATGGCTACAAGCAAAGGAATCCTCGCTCCCACTACCTTAAAACTGGACGTGTAAACGAATCCCTGAAAGACAATATAAGCCAGAGAAACTGCCACACCGATTGTTACCCATAACAATGAGCTGGATTCAATTAATAGCATCGCCGATTTAACATCTTTTCCCTGATTGATAAAAAAGAATAGTGCTCCAATAAATAACATCAGGCCAATTGTTGCTTTAAAAATGATTTTTTTGTTTTTCATTATTAACGTCTTCATTGATTATTGTCATTCTATCCTTTAAAAATCAATACCTATTTTTGCTCTGATCCCCCATTTCGAAACAGCAGGATTATCCAGATAAGTAAAACGACGGACCACATCAACCCGTAAAACCTTAAAAATATTGCTGATCCCCACTCCCCCTTCGATATATGGCCCTCGATTCAATCTAAATAGCTGCGTGCGATCGGTATCCGGAAAGTTTTCCCCGCGATCGTTTCCATATCTGTTTTTATGGCTCATATTCCCGTATAATACCTTTAAAGACACTAACTCCCGTAGATCAAGCTTTTTCAACAGTGGAATTTTGTTGAAAACAAATCCATTAAAAGCATGCTGAACCTGTAGGGAACTATAACGGTCACTCATAAATTCCATCGCATTCATCAAGTTAAATGAGTTAAGCTGATAAGCATAGCTCTGGTTGGCCCTATGAATTATCATTAACGGATAGGGAACTTTCCCGAACTGAATACCATTTTCAAATACTACATCTGAATAACCGAACTGTGACAGAAAAAATCTCTTCGTGGTAGAAAGGACAAAACGCTGATAGTTAAATTCACCCCCGAGTAGGCCTTTCACTCCAATATCTGTCGAAAGGGTAAATATTGGCATGCCGATATTGATTATCCTTCTGTAACGTTTACCTTGATAGATCTTTTCGCCGGGCGCCCAACGAAATTCCCCTGTGAAACCAGCTGTTTTTATTCCGTTATCCAGATTAATTCCTTCTTTTTTTGAAGGAAAGGATAAAATTCCACCCGGACTAACAGTCTCTCTTTTAACGCCTAGCTTCAAAGAAACATGATTCTCTAATTCATGCTGATATTCTACCTGTTGTTTATCATAATAAAACATCTTGTCATTCTCACCCCGGCGAAAGGATAACAGAAAATTATCGCTGTCAAAAAAATTCAGTTCCTGACCCGGAACACGAATATCCCGTACTGCCCTTGCCGTAATAGATCTAATCGGATATTTGTATACTGAAGTACCATTTAAGGAATAAATTGCAGCTACATTAAATTTCGCCTTTTTATCCTTTGTTCCATAAGCACCATATCCTTCCAAAATAAGTCGCTTACTGAATAGATCTGTTGTATTCCCACCAAATTTAAACCTGCTCCCTTCAACTGAATTAAAGCTATAAAACGTCGGGAAAGAACCTATTTCAAACCAGCCCGCATCGATATACCCTGAAGTTACCATGGAACCGATGGACATCATTTTACGGAACCTTCGAGATTTCTTTAGACTGTCAATATTGCGAAAAGCCTGAGACTCGATAAAACTCAGCTTTTCAGGACGCACGGTATTCCAGTCAAGTTGAGGTAACTTCTTACGGTCATTTGCTGGCCCCATTTCCCGTACTGCGGTAACTTCCGAAGTTTTACCCATTGGATTCCGAATGATCACTTTTTCTCCAAAAAGATCCATCCCTTTTTTAAATATCCCCAGATCCACTTTAACCACACTTCTATTTAGAAAATATTTATTATCCGTATTCTTTTCATAATTCATATCTAACTGGAGACTTTTTACCCAATTGATATTTGTCTCCGGGTTGATCCTCAGTTCGGCTTTACTCAATGCGTAACTACCATCCATATTGATATAGATATTACCTGAAAACAATGCATCTTCACGATTTCGCGGTTCGACCCGCATCTTGATTCGCCAGGGAAAAGAATCCTTTAGGGTATCGACTAAATAATATTTATAAAAAGAAGGTGCCAGGGTTGCAATAGGGCTTAAAAACCGACGGTTTCCAATGGCGACGTCATTTTCATAAATGTCGGTCATACCATATACTCTGTCCAAAAACTCGTCTATACCATCCTCATCAATGTATTGATCTATACGGGACTGGTTTTCGCCAAGAAGCGTATATTGATTGCCTTTTGATGAAGACATCGCCCGCATCCCTGACTTTTCATTCATAAAGATCGGAACCAGGGATCTACCGGGCAGCTTTACTGTATCAAGCCCCGATTTTAAAAAATCGAACTTCTTAAGTATCCATGAATCTGCTGCTTTCTCATTCAATATTCCCAATGACATGGATAGTTTTTCATATTCACTAAAAGTTGCATCGGAACTGTGCAGTGCATTATTTTCATCCCGCTTTTGAATGACCAACCTGATCAGTTCCACCATAGGATTGTTCTTGTTCCGATAGCGTTTCTTTTTGGGAGCCGTCACCACGACCTCATCCAAGTTTTGACTCTCCCCTTCCAACGAAATATTTAAAATTTTGCGATCCTGAATAACACTCATAGGAATAAGCTGTTTTTTATAGCCAACCGCAGTAAAAGAAAGGGTACCTGTTCCCTCTTTGATGGAAATAGCATAGTTTCCCTCCTTATCGGTACTTACAGCTTTGTTGCTTTCCAAATGTTTGACAGTGACGCCAAGCAATGGCATTCCATCTAAAGAACTGGTAACTTTCCCTTTTAATAAATGCTGCGCAAGCAAGGGCGAAAAAGAATATAAAAAGAAGATAGCGATCAAATAATAGCGCATAAAAGTGTGTTTTTTTCGTCTGGATGAAACAAACGGATAATATTTAAATTAAGAACTAACGATTGAGTCTTATGACATTATAAATAGCTGGAAAATCTCGATTGTAATTATGAGGACCATCCAATACTTCTACCTTAAGACCACTTTTTCTATACATTTCTACCAGGTGCTCTTCCCCATTTTTACAGAACACATAGGTAGATGGAATATATTTCACCTTCAAGATTTCAGGCAGAACTTTATATTCATTAGGTTTTTGTTTCCAATTAAGCATTGTTGATAAGGTTACTTCTGGGCTAGCGTATTCGTCAGGGGACAAATAAGTAACATGTCTAATCTTCGATCTGAGATGTGCTGAGAAATTGCTGATAACAAACGGTAATATTCCTGCTGAAAAAGAGTGACCAATAATGTAAATATCTTTGCACCCAGACTTTTCCAAAAAAGCAAGAATACTTTTTTCGAAATCCCTGCTTGTAATTTCAGGCGTTCTTTTTTCCCAGAAATACTTCTTAGAATCAAAAATTAGTCTTGCATACCCCTCGATGGAGAAATAACCCAATAACTTTTTGCTGAATCCATTATAACCGCCATCCCCAGTGACAAACACGATAAGCGTCTTCTGTTTGTTATTGTTATTCATTTCTGAGATGACATAGTTAGGCCGTTCCTGCCCCTTGGATGCCAGCCCGAATGTTAACAGCAATAAGGTCGTAATTACAACCGTCTTAATTATAAGTATCGTACGCATCATCCTATAGTATTACGTTAGTAGAACACTCTGATCTATAGATCAGAAGAACCAGTACAAAAATACCTCAGGGGACAGGGAATAGCTTTTATATTTAAATGAAATGACCAAAATGAGCTGTGAAATGTATTTTTCAACTGTTGAAAAACATCCTAGATTTCAATAAAGATGGGAATAGAAATTTTGGTCATAAGCGATACTTTATAGTGAAATAAAAGTTCAATAAAAATTGATAAAAACAACCTCCATAAAATGCTGATGGCCTAAAAGGATATTATCCTTAAAGACCACCAAACAAATCATGAAAAAGAATTTTAATTAATTTTAATTTATCCCACCGCCCAAACTTCTATATAGATCGGTTGTTGCATTAAGCGATTCCAATCTCACATTGATAAATTCAAGATCATTTTGCAACTTGTTATTCTGCGCCGTTATCACATCGAGATAAGTTGCCATCCCGCTCCGGTACAATTTCAAAGCGTCATCTGTCGCCTTAGCCAGTGCCCGGTCTTTTTTCCGAATCAGCATTAGCCTTTCATCGGCACCATGGGTCCTGGCGAGGGCATCCGATACCTCCCCCACGGCAACCAGCACAGTTTGTTTGAACTGTAGTACCGCCTTCTCCTGCTCCAGGACAGCTGATTCATAAGCTGTCTTCAAAGCCCTTTTCTGAAACAACGGCTGGGTTAGATTTCCTGCCAGCGTTTTTGTAATTGATCCCGGAAGATCAAACCATTTGTTGAACTTAAATGAATTTAACCCGATCTGCGGGGTAAGGCTTAAGCTAGGATACATCGCAGCTCGCGCCAATCCGGTATTTGCATTAGCGACTATGGCAGCATATTCTGCGGCCTTTACATCTGGCCTGCGACTTATTAATTCTGCTGGAACACCGGCACCAAATACACCTTCCGGAGATATACGCGATAGATTCCCTTCACGCTCTACCTTATCAGGGTAACTTCCGCATAAAATACTCAGTGCATTTTCTTCAATGGCTATGTTCTGTAATGCCAATGGCACCAATAATTCGGCTGTTTTCTTTTGAGCTTCCATTTGTTCAACTGCAAGCGAATTGACTTGTCCGGCATCAAACTGCAGTTTCATCATATTCAGCGTACTATCGCTCAACTCCACATTTTTTTGCGCAATAAGCAATTGCTCATCCAAACTGATCAATCTATAATAAGCCTGAGCTACCTGTACGATGATCCTTGTTTTTAATGCCGATAGATTTTCCTGTTGTGCAAAATAATTTGCGCTCGCCGCAGCCTTCTGCATTTTAGCTTTGCCCCAAATATCTGCTTCCCAGGATAATCTTAGGTTGGCCCCATAATCATCTATATAGGGTGTGCTCACAATTTGACCCGAAAGAGATCCATTGAGACTATTTTTAGATTGCCATGTCCTGTTAGCCCCAATTGATAAATCAACTGTGGGCAACAAAGCCTGCTTTGCCTGCTTCAAAGCAAGATCCAGCTGCTCGGTATTTTTCAGTGCAATGGCTATTTCATTATTTCTTTGTAATGCTTTTTCGAGCAAGGAGATCAACATCGGTTCCCTGAAGAAACGTTTCCAGGGCAGTTGTACCGAGTCAGCCGTGACGGTTATTTGGTTCCTATACCGTTGCGGCATATTCAATTCCGTACGCTCGTACTTCTTACTGACTGAACAAGAACTCAACATCCCAACCCCTAAGGCAATAATCAGCAAATTGTTTATTTTAAATGTTTTCATGATGACAGGTTTAATTTGATGAAACAGCCTCCGGTTTCTTTCCTGATGCTCTTTCCTGCAAGTATTGAAAGAGCATATAAAGCAGAGGAATGACAAATACGCCCAGAATCACACCGGACAACATGCCCATGGCAGCACTCACACTGATAGAACGGTTACCCACTGCTGTACCACCTGTTGCTACCATTAATGGGATCATACCGACAATAAATGCCAATGAAGTCATAATAATAGGACGTAAACGGGCCTTAGCTCCTTCAAGCGCTGATTCCAGAATGGATAAACCATGCTTTCTTCTTTGCACCGCATATTCAACAATCAAAATCGCATTTTTCGCAAGCAGACCGACCAGCATGATCAAACCAACCTGGACATAAATATTATTGTCCAAACCTACGGCCTTAATTCCCAGATATGCCCCCAGCACACCAGTCGGAATAGATAGTAACACCGCCAAAGGTAAAATGTAGCTTTCATATTGTGCTGAAAGCAGAAAATAAACAAACAGTAGACAAAGTCCCAGAATAAATACAGTCTGATTACCCGATGATTTTTCTTCAAGACTCAATCCTGTCCATTCATAACTATAATCAGCAGGCAATTTATCTAGTACAGTCTCCATTTTTTCCATCAGCTCACCATTACTTACCCCGGGTAGTGCACTCACATTGACTGAAATCGAATTATAGAGATTGTACCTGTTGACCGCTTCCGGTCCATATACTTTTTTAAATCGGGCAAGTCCATTGACAGGAACCATCTGCCCTTCTTTATTCTTTACAAATACTTCATTGAAAGCCTTTTCATCCATCCTAAAGACGCCATCAGCCTTGATATTGACCCGATAAAATTTACCGAATCTGGAAAAATTAAGCGACTGATCGCCTGCGAAATAGGTTTGAATGGCATTGAGCATACCGCTGATACTCACGCCCATTTGTTTTGCCTTATCTTCATCAACCTCAAGCTCAAGTTGCGGATAATCTGTACGGAACGTCGTATACGCTACCTGCACACCCGGAACCTGCATAAGTTCCCCTATGAGGGCATCTGCTCTCGCCTTTAAGGCCTCAGGACCACGTGACATCCGGTCCTGCAAGATAATTTCAGCCCCATTGGTGATCCCAAATCCCTCCACCGGCGGCATACGCAGTACAAGGACCTGACCTTCTTTGATCTGGCTCACTTTCTCGTTCACGATCGCCATTACCCCTTCAATATCCTTTACTGCTCCCCTATCTTTTCGAGGTTTAAGTTTGAGAAATCCCAGACCATACGATGGACCATTACTATTACTTAGAATATTAAATCCTGAAATCGCTGTATTCTCCTCCACTGCTTCTACCTCTTTCAATAGCTTGTTCATTTTGGATACAACCCTATTGGTCGGATCCAATGTGGTACCGGGAGGCATAGTCAACGAATAGATGATTAAGCCATCGTCTTCCATAGGGATAAAACTTTTAGGTGTACTCATCAACGCCCATCCGGCGGCGCCGAGCGTAAGGAGTACAAAACCCGCCGCCAATAATTTTCTGGCTGCAAGAAAGCGGAGACTGCTCACATATCTGTTCGTAATATTATTAAAACCAGCATTAAATCCGGCAAAAAACCGTTTTTTGAAACTTGGTTTTTCAGATCTGTGCTGTCCCTCATGAGCCTCCTCTCCTTCAGCAGCATGTGTATTTTTCAAAAACAATGCACATAAGGCCGGAGTCAATGTCAATGCATTTACAGCTGAAATAATGATTGCGATGGCCAGGGTATATGCAAATTGCTTATAAAATATCCCTGCTGAGCCTTGCATAAAGCCAATCGGAATAAATACTGCGGCCATTACCAGCGTTATCGAAATCACAGCACCAGTGATCTCAGACATTGCGCTATGCGTCGCTTCCTTTCCACTTATTGTTGATCCTTCCATCTTTCCATGGACGGCCTCAACAACGACAATAGCATCATCCACCACAATACCGATGGCCAAGACCAAAGCAAACAAGGTCAATAGATTGATCGTAAACCCCAAGATCATAAGGAAGAAAAAAGTTCCCACGATTGCAACCGGAACTGCTATGGCCGGAATAAGGGTCGACCTAAAGTCCTGAAGGAATATGAACACCACAATAAATACCAACAAAAAGGCTTCAAATAACGTACTTTTAACTTGCCCTGTGGCAGCATCCAGCTTCTCTTTCGTACTGATTACTTTACTATATCCAATTCCTTTAGGAAATGTTTTGGCCAGTTTTTTCAATTCAAAGTCAATACCTTGTTCAATGGCGTTTGCATTGGAACCTGAGGTTTGAAGAATCGAAAGTGTGACCGCGTTCCGATTATTTGATGTATTGTTACCACTATAGGTTGCTGAACCAAATTCTACCCGTGCGACATCCTTAAGTCGAACAATATTACTGCCATTGGTTTTGACAATCATATTATCATAATCCTCCGGCAGATATTTTTTTCCTTTATAGCGAATCACGTATTCGAGTACGGCATGAGATTCTGATCCTACTTTTCCTGGAGCTGATTCCAGACTTTGGTCTGCAATCGCATTCGTCACATCAGCAGGCTCTAGTTCATATGATGCCATTTTCCTGGGGTCAAGCCATATCCGCATCGAGTACTCCTTACTACCAAAAGCCTGTACCTGACCTACACCCGGTACACGCTTGAGCTGTGGGATCAGGTTAATATTTGCATAATTTTGCAAAAAGGTCTCATCATATGTCCCCCCATTTTCTGCATATAAGTTAAAGACCATAATCATACTATTCTGTTGTTTGGAGGTTGTTAAACCCATGCGAACAACTTCCGTAGGGAGAATCGGCGTAGCCTGCTGCACGCGATTTTGTACATTTACTGCAGCCTGATCTGGATCCGTACCTTGTTTGAAAATAATCGTAACATTAAAAGAACCATCATTGCTTGCAGTTGATTTCATATACTGCATATTTTCAACACCGTTGATCTGCTCTTCCAACGGCGTAACAACGGATCGAATAATTGTCAGACTATTTCCACCAGGATAGGAACCAGACACCGTCACAGTGGGTGGAGAAATATCTGGAAACCTTGTTATTGGTAACCTCGAAAGTCCGATGACACCCAGTATCACGATGATAATCGAAATTACTGTCGCCAATACGGGTTTATCTATTATCTTTTTTAACATCTTTTTTCCTTTTAAATTTTCAGCATTTAGTTACGAATAGAATCCAGTGAAACTATTTTCGGTGCTACCAGCATCCCCTCGACAAGACCATCAATTCTATTGATAGCGATCTTGTCCCCTGGTTTCAGCCCGGACTTCATGATGAAAAAATTACCTGAAGATCCCGAAATTCCGATCTCTGACATCGAGACCTTATTGCTGTCCGCCAACTTAAATACAAAGTATTTATCTTGAATATCTTTGATGCTTCCCTTGGGAATAGCAATGACATTATTGAGATTCTTGGTGATTTCTATTCGGGCAAATCCACCATTCCTAAGATTTTTTTCAGGATTCGGGAAAACAGCTTTTAAAGTCATACTTCCTGTATTCTGATCAACGTTGCCACTTGCCGCTTCAAGTTTACCCTTATAAGGATACATATTTCCATCCGCGGTAATTAAGCTAATGATTTCATTGCCCGAAGCAGTTTTACGGGCAAGATAATCAGCTTCGCTCAAGGAGAAATAAACGAAAACCTGATCAATTTCTGCCAATGTCGTCAAAGGCATCGCATCTGTAGGAGTCACAAGGTTTCCAATCCGATTGGGAATCCTTCCGATATAGCCACTAACCGGAGCTTTAATAAGTGCAAAATTTGCGTTCAGTGTGGATGAGCCCAAGGCTGCCTTGGCCTGAGCAACCTGTGCAGTCGCCA
Source organism: Sphingobacterium sp. (assembly GCA_031277685.1). Taxonomy (GTDB): domain Bacteria; phylum Bacteroidota; class Bacteroidia; order Sphingobacteriales; family Sphingobacteriaceae; genus Sphingobacterium. Next base: position 34,480 of record JAITLV010000013.1, read on the forward strand.
TATCATATTTTGCCTGTGCTTCCTGTAACTGTATTTCTGAAATAACTTTACCATCGACCAAAGGCTTAAGTTTGTTCATTTCAATTCTTGCTGTTGTCTGAGAGGCAAGAGCGGATTTTAAGGATGCTTCACTATTTTTAATCTGCTCATTGAAGACATCACCTTTGATTCTAAATAAATTCTGACCTTTCTGAACATAATCTCCCTCTTTCACATAGATTGTCTCCAGGTACCCTGAAACCTGGGCCTTAATATCCACATTCACACTTCCTTCAATCTTGCCCGGGTATGATTCTATAAAAGAGGCTGTGCCTTCATTCAATGAAACAAAGTCTGTTTCTTGGGGCGGCATTTCCATCATCGCTGATTGACCGTCACCGGATCCGCATGCAGAAACCATTGCAGCCATAGAAGCGGTAAAAAGGAAATAACCAATTCTCAACTTTATTATTAAGCTCTTTTTCATGTTTTTGCTTTTTTTACTACCGCAAAAGACGTAAAAGAGGCTATGGGAACAGTGATATATTTTGCCGAAATGCGCTAATAATCAGGTGAAATAACAAAATCGCTAGGTGAAATGAACAGGCGGACTACATAAGAAGTTTAATCTATTTCAATAATTAGACAAATAGGCTCGAATTTACTATCTTAAAGACAGTTGACACCTACACTTTTCCTTCCATTCAAATGCAACTTATTTGAACTATCTTTATAAAATCTGTTGTTGTATTAAAATTTCACTATCGGTCCATATCAGCTATTCAGTTGGCATGCTGGTTCATACAGTTCACTCCTCATTTTTTTCACTTCACTAAATTATAGCCGAAATCAAAAAATATACTGCCTAACATTGTATCGTAATAAAAATATTTATAGACAAAAAATGAAAAAAATGAAAAAATCAACGATGAAAAAATCAATTGCATTCATAGCTCTTATCATCGGAGCGCTTGGAGTAAAAGCACAACAAATAGAAATTATCCCGAAAGCAGGCATCAATATTGGAAGTCAGTCTATTAAAGATGGGATCAATGGAAAAAGTAAAGTTGGTTTTCAGGGTGGTCTAGGTTTAAACCTTGCAACTGGAGCACCCGGTTTTTCGGTTCAGCCTGAACTAAACTTTGTTAACAAAGGAGCATCCTACAATATTGGATCAATCAAGGAAAAAATTAATGTTAATTATTTAGAACTTCCTGTATTAGCAAAATACGCTTATGGGCCGATATATGTAAATGCAGGTCCTTCAATCGGTTTGCGTACCGGGCAGGATGATAAATCTAAGCTAGCACTCGGGAATCTCAAAAAAGTTGATTTTGGCGTACAGATGGGCTTAGGTCTCGCGCTACAAGCAGGTCTTGGGAAGTTCATCATCGATGGCCGATATAATCTAGGGCTTAGCAATATTTCTGAGATTAAAGGGCAGAATATTAAAAACAGAGGCATGCAATTTTCTTTAGGCTATGCAATACCTTTAAAATAGACAGTTTTCTGAGCGTGTCAGGGTATATGCAATCTCTGACCGCTTTATTATTTTTCCTTATCCCGATTTTGATGAACCTACAATCCTATTGTAAGTGCTGTTCCTCATCTATAGCCCATGTTATTGAACGGTTCATTGATCGCCAATTATAAATTTCAATCTTGAAAATTAACAGTTCACTAATTAAATTTATCATTTCAGCGAAAAATATAATTTTCGGAACAAGCGAACACTTAACTTGCAACAGCGTTTAGGAAAAAAAACAAATTATCACATTGAACCGTTTGGTACTCTAAGGAAACACGAATGATTGAGCATAAAATCAAAAGGACTATTTTCATACTTTTCGCCTTTATAGGCTCAGTTGGAACCATGTTTTTAATGGATCCATCTGCTCCCTATTGGTATGACTATTTTCAAAGGTCTGTAGGGAATATCGCTCTAGATTATCTAACAACATTGGCCTACTGTGTTATGATATCAGAGGTAACAGTTTTTGTAGATAAAAAATTCAACAAACTGTTACCCTGGAACAAAAATCCGCTTAAAAGATTGCTTATCCAGACTTTTGTGCAAATACTTTCCGTATTGGTAATCAATATTTTATTATTTATCATATTGGACAACACGATGGACCTAAAAACTGAAGAATATTCCCACGAAATTATTAAGGCATACTGGGGCTGGGTAATTGGCAGTATTTTGATCACATTAATGATTGGTACAATTAATGCCGGTAGTTACCTGATCTCAAATTGGAAAAAAGTTGAGACCGAAATAGCTGAACATAAAATTAAATCTGCACAGCACAAACAAGCTGCCGCGGAAGCAGAACTGCATGCCTTAAAACTCCAGCTTGACAATCATTTTGTATTTAACAATTTAAGTGTCCTTTCCGAACTCATATTAAAGGATCAAAAGCTGGGGTTTAAATACGCAGAGAACTTTGCCAAGGTTTACCGTTATCTTTTGGTCAATTCAAAAATCAATCTGATTTCCTTAAAAGAAGAGTTACGATTTTTAGATGCCTATCTATTTCTTATTAAAAATCGTCTAGGTGAAGGTGTTGTGTTTAAAATAAACATTGAGGATTCAAAATTACATATGAGAATTCCACCGATTACCGTTCAACTGCTGATTGAAAATGCTTTGAAACATAATCAGACCAGCTCAGAATCTCCGCTCGCTATCCGGGTATTTACAAATGGAAGCAACGAATTGGTAGTACAAAATTCGATCATTCCTTTGATGAATAAACCGGATTCCGCAGGAATTGGATTAAACAATATTATTAGCCGATATAACCTAATTTCCGAGGTTCAGCCTGAAGTTAAACAAACCCAGCACCTTTTTATAGTTAAAGTACCACTCATATGAAAAATACAAAAATACTGATTCTAGAAGATGAAAAACCCAATGCTGAGCGATTAGAACGGCTATTATTGGAGTTGAGGCCCAATGCCCAAATATTGGCTGTTTTGGAATCTGTAAAACAGGCAATTGCATGGTTAAAAGAAAATGAAGCTCCTGACCTGATTATGATGGATGTCAGGCTTTCGGACGGACTAAGCTTTGAAGTATTTAATCATATCGAAATCATTACTCCAATTATCTTTACAACTGCTTATGATGAATATGCTGTTAAAGCTTTCAAGTATAACAGTGTAGATTATCTGCTGAAACCCATCGAGAGCGACGAGCTTGAAGCAGCCCTTAAGGATTTTGATGAAATGAGCAAACCTAAGGGGAAGCTTGATCCGGCAATAGAAAATTTACTCAGTTACTTACAGCCAAAACAATATCGTACGCGGTTTTTGCTCCCATTTAGAGATAGCTATAAGTCTGTTCTGGTCAGCAACATTGCCTATTTTTATACAGAATTGAATGTTACCTGTGCTAAATTACTTACAGGCGAGATAGAGGTCATCCCCCACTCTCTTGAACAGCTCGAACAGGAGCTGGATACAAAATCTTTCTTTCGTGTAAGCCGTCAGTTTATATTACAGATAGATTCCATAAAACAAGTCCACAATTACTTTAATGGGAAACTTAAAGTCGAATTAAAAAACAGCCCTGAGGTAGAAGTAATCATAAGTAGAAAGAAAGCTGTATTGCTCAAGTCATGGTTAGGATATTAATTTACCATTATATGTATGGATTATAAATAAAGAAATTGTGTTTTTCAAAATCCGACAACCCGTAATAAAATCTACAGATTAACTCAAGTGAGGATATAGTAAAACCTGAAGAGAACAGCTATGTTTCTAAATGATTCGTAGCCAATTTTTTTCAGGTTAGCTAACTCGAAAAATCAGCTACCGATCCTAATCAAGGTTTAACTGACTTAACATCTATTCTGCCCGTATTTCTATGGCGAACATAAATGATTTACATCTCTGAAAATTATAATATGAAAAAAAATATTACTTGGGTTACACGGGGTAAACTTTCTAACGGAAATGAACTTGAACAATTTCATTTCAAACCCAATACGACCAACAGAGCAACAGGATCTATCGTTTCTTTCTTCCATTATCCAATTCAGGTTAAAAAAAGACCTCCTAAACTGAATGGAACAAATGCCCAATATTATAAAGGAATTGCAACTTTAACCTATATTCTATCTGGTGAAGTGACGCAGATGGACAAAAAAAGAGGTAAAGAGAAGATTTATTCAGGTGGCCTTATTTGGGTAAAATCAGGTAGAGGTGTTATGTATGAAGAAGTGTTTAACACGGAAGCCAATTCCCTACGTGACTACGTTTTTGGTATGAAGTTCTGGATTAATCTCCCTTCAAAAATAAAATCGGAAGATCCAGCATATATCAAGATCAACTGCGAAAAAATTCCTAGAATGTGTCTTGGTGAAAGTATTGGATGGATTAAAGTGCTTCTTGGGAATTATAGATCCTACATATCTATTTTGCCCACATATTCTCGACAATTTATTTACCATATCTCTATAAATGCGGGAGCAAAATTCTCCATATCAACCGAAGTACTTTTGGAATACGCCTTATTTGTTCTTGGAAAAGCTTTAGTGATAAATGGTATAGAGTACAATAATGGAACATTAATAGAATTTGAAGTGAGTGAAACTGAAATCGAAATCTCCAATATATCTGCTTTGCCCTCCGAAATAATTCTATACGGAGGTGAACATTATTCAGAACCAATAACATCCCAAGAAGCCGTCTTTATGAACTCAAAGCAAGAAGTAGAAAAAGCCTGCGAAGACTTCTTTAGAGGTAAATATCGAAAAAATCTATATGATCAAACACCGGATTTTCTAGCTACCCACTTGCCAGAATATAAAAATCTACGGAGAAGTTCTTTCAACAAGGAAAGTTAATTAGCTCTTGGCGATTTATATGTTGAAAAAAATTACAGAATATTTAAGCAATTAGAACTACTTAAATGATAAGAGGTAAAGACGATAAAAGAAGTCCCAGAAAGTTACTTACCATCGAGCTGGCATTGTTCTGGCTATATATTTTGGTCAATTTAATCATAGGCCTCCTTTTTGTTTCAACTGAACTTGTAGAAACCATCGGAAAGCTCATCGTCACCTTATTTCCCCTCGGACTATATGTTACTATATTTTCCATGAACAAAACCTCAGCGCTCGAATTATTGTTATTTTTCCGCTTAATTGCTTTACATGCCTTTCAGGTTACAATGTATTATCTATTTGAAGATGGCGCTATTGAAACAAACATGTTTGTAAAATTAGCAACATCACCCCCTTATGGAATTAATATGTTAGACAGTGCCTATTTATTTTCAATTTTTTTGGGATGTGTATTGTATATTCCCCCTATGCTATTAGCAATTTACCAAATAAGAAGAAAAAAAAAATTATCATGGAGATGTCGAAAATGGGCGCTTTACACCGGAATCCTCCTCATTATCGTTTCTTTAATATTACCATATTTTACTAACAGTCGATAAATAAATACTGATAATGAATAACCAATAATGGGTCACTACTCGATATCAGAAATTAATGCATATAAATATATCAACCAGAACAAAATCCAACCGTATTTCAGGATACACTATACAGAAATTCTCAATCAATAAAACATATAATATCTAATAATTTTTATTTATGAAAACATTAACGAAACTTAAAGATCTTATATCCATTCATTTTAATGAATCGCCATACTTTATCTTTGGCAAGAAATACCATTCGATACTTTCAGAGGAATTGAGCCCCTGGTATTGCTACACCATTAAAGGAGGGCATTCTATTCTGGCGTTAATTTCAGGTAACTTTAGCACAAAAAATCCAAACTCATGGCCTGATGAGCTTATCCCCTGCCCAATTAAATTAGTGACGAAAGATTATAGAATTCTAAAAGGATTTCCGGTAATAGTATTAGATAACATCGAGATAACTAACACATTCAACAATCCGGACAATTTAGAATTCTAAATCCCCAATTATTTATAATCACTATATACGGCTTTTAGCCTGTCAATTGAATGCAAAATAAAAGAAACATTAATAATCTAAACAACCATGTATACACCATTGGAAATAATACGGGAGTGGTATATAAGCCTTCCTTTAAACACGCAAATTGAATTGTGTAACCTTACATTTCTATATCATTACGATGAAGAAATAATGAACGAAATTGATGACAGCAAGAGAAATAGCAAATATCTTGATTTCATGAGATCCGAATTCCTTGAAGAAACAGAAATCATCCAGAGAACTCTCTTTCTTCGCTCTTTGTTTGATTTTTCTATGTATAACCGGGCAACTGAGGAAGATTGGGATGTTTTATTGGACCGTAATCTAGACCTTAAAAATAGAATAACGAAGCTTGGCAAATCAACCAAAAAGATAGATGATATGTTAAACAATTGGTCTGATAGAAAATACCACTGGATCAGTGTCTGTAAAAAATGGAAGGAAGTTAAAGAAAAACACCTAAGTAACAATCTATTGGATTTATACATTATCTCTTGCAAATGGGACTTTGATTAGAAAATATTTCAATAACAAGCATGTTCCCTTACCTGCCAATAACCAATTATTAAGTACATCAGAAAAATGAAAACAGCTTAATTCTCCGACCATTTCAATAACACCAACTTTCTATAGCCGACCTTGGAAATAAATAACTTAAAAATCTAACTTTCGAATGAACATTGGACCTAACAATTCATTTGAAAGTTAGTGGTTTCAAATTAAAAAGCCATTATGCAGAACCCACATACCTATTTCGAAAAAATCAGAGAAATCTCGAAATTTCCTGAACTCCCGACATTATCAGACAATCTAATAGCTGGGCTGACCGAATTATGTTTTTACAGAAAAACAATACCGGCACCCGATATTATATTTGTTTTCGGTTCCAATATTCTTCATCAAGAAATTGGACAGCAGCTTTCTGAGCTCCTAAATAAATTTCAAGTACCCAGGGTAATTATAACTGGTGGAATTGCAAATTATAATTCCTCATTTTATGAACCAATTGCAGAATCTGAACTTATTTTTAAAAATGTACCCGATAATGATTTTCCAAATACCTGTTTTATTATTGAGAACAAATCTACGCATACACTAGAAAATGTCGATTATGCAAGAGCTCTTTACGACTTCTCGAAAGCCAAAAAAATCACATTTATTTCTCATTCTTACTCTTCCATGCGTGCTTATCTTTCATTAAAGAAGTACTGTAATAAAACCGAGATTGGATATTATCCCGTCAAGGTCCCTACTGACATTCCAAATATTTCAATAGATCTAGATAATTGGTTTGAAACTTCACATGGGAAAAAATTAGTCTGGGGGAATATCTAAGAATTAAAAAGTATGGAACCCGAGGTGATTTTCCAATTAAAGATATTCAAGTGCAGCTAAAAAAGATCGATAAAATGATTCACGAAGGCTCTTAAATATTTAATATATGTAGAAAGGCCTTGTCAAAACATCATTGTTATACAATGATTTAACAAAGAAATTGAATAGACAAACGATACATCATTCGATTGTCTAAATTATAAAGTGTAGAAGCTACGATTAAATAGTTTAGCAAACCTTTGTAATACTATATAAGTGGAACTTTAACAACACAAAAATGTGAGGTTCGCTTGATCTCAGGCCTTAATTCTGATATTAAACTATATCGGTTTATAATATTGATCAGTCCATTTTCGGCCCCCTCCGATGTGCTAGCTAAAGAAAATATAGTATTATTAATAACTAATTGGTCCTCTTTATTCGTATATAAATTTATAATCAAAGGAGACGCTAAACTTATTTCATTGTGATTCAAGGCATTTTCTATGAGCAATAGCACGGTACCCGGTGGGATCCTTTTAAACAAAATAGTATCGTCTATATCGATATTGAAAACGACTTCTTTCCCAATACGGATTTTGACAAGAAATAAATAAGCGTCTAAAAATCGTAACTCTTCTTTTAAGGAAACCAGACTCACCTTTGAATTGATCAAAAGATAACGGTAAACCTTGGCAAAATTTTCTACATAGTCCACTCCCATAAGCTGATCTTTTAAGATTAGCTTAGAAAGAATCTTCAGATTATTATATACAAAATTATTGTCAAATTGCAGCTTAACTGCCTGAAGCTCCGTCTCGGCAGCGATCTGTTTTAGCTCGGCTTCTTTAATCCTTTGCTCAGCCTCTTCTATTTCTATTATTTTGCCATTTGTAATCAGATAATTAACGCTATTAACAACACTTAGTAATAATGTGACAACAGCACTACCTATTAACCACTTCCAATACCCAAAGATCATTTCTGGGATAGAATCCTCTGATATGATTTGATATAGAAAAACGTCTGCAAAAAAAACTAAAACATTAACCATCAATGCACTTGAAATTTGGACAACGACCTGAATAAACAGCCTCTTGATGGGATCATCATTCCAAGGCAAAGTACTATTTAACTTCCTTTCAAAAAAAAGAGTAAGCTCCATAATTATTGTGAGAAAACCCAAGGTGGCTACCCAATCCATTAACATGATGTTTTCAGACCGACGAAAATAAGTGTTCCAATATGCTTCAGAAGGTTCGATCATAGATAAAACAATATTTAAGCAGAGGAATGTAAATAAAATGAAAACAGCTTTTTTGATTCTATTCTCGATCATTAATTGCGTAGTGTTAAAATTAAGTTAGTCCTTCAGAACATCCATACAGCGTATTCTATCCCCCCGATTATATTATTGGCCTTAAACCCTATGATATATGTCCATTTCTGCTAATATTGTATTATCTACTATCCAAAATAATTCATACAATTCTGTTAGATTCAGAAGAAACATGTGAGTTCAAAAAAGGAAGGAAAATAATGTCTTGGGATTTCAATAGAAATTTTTGAAATCCCAGAAAGCATCTATTTCAAGCGCAGCGCATACCCAAGTGATATAAGAAATCCCCTATTTTTAAGGTCTGCTTCTTGATCTTTTGAAATTTTGCTAAGGCCCAAACCGTAACGAAGATCCAAAATTAACTTACCTTTTTCACTCATCGGAACAGCAAATCCACCTCCTAATTGCAAACCTAAATCTATCTTTTTCAAATCTCCCATTACACTTTCAGCTTTTTTGGAGCTACCAAGTAGAAGACCAACTGATGGTCCTGCATTAAGAAAAACTGGGCCTATACTGTATTTGGCCAAAACAGGCAATTCGAGGTAATTCAGGTTATAGTTACTCTTTTTGCCAAGTACTGTATACGAGGCCCCTTTACTGATATAGTTAATCTCGGGCTGTACCGAAAACCCTGGTAATTTCGTGTAGATATTGAGTCCAAAACCTGTTTGAAAGCCAACTTTACTTTTTCCATTACCGCCTTTAGAGGACTGATTGGATATATTAATCCCTCCGTTGCTCATTAATTCAAGTTGTTGAGCTTTTGTTGACATAGCACCTAAAATAAGTGCTATTGCTACGATTGTTTTTTTCATTTTTATTTTACTGATTTTCAAATAATTGTTTAATGCCGCAAGGTAGCCAAAAACAGGTCCGTCTATTTTTTTGAATTTGTTGAAGTGTAAAAAATCGGCAATGAAATAAAAAAAATGCGGGTTAAAATAAACTGATAACCTTTCAAAAAGAAATTTACGCACTTACTAAGGCATCATTAGTATAAAGGTATCCGTTCGCTGCCCTTAATGATACAAAGGAGTAATAGCTAAACCGGAAACAAGAAAAGCTATCTCGAAAAGAATGCCTAGTGAGCAGAGTACAATGTCATAGCGACAAGAAAAGAGATAATAGAGATAACGAGACCAAACATAAAAATCCAATATGCCGATCTCAACAACTGATATTTTCGCCCCAGCACCACGCCCTGTGAATAAATATCTTTTGTCAGAACTTCATATAGAAATTCTGAATCATCCATAATTTTTTGTATGCCTTCTTGGTAATCATCAAGTCTCATTTGATAAAAGTTTCCAAAAAACAGAAGGTTAGCAGATTTTCGTTCGATCTCTTCCTTTGAAAATTTTCCAGAAGGTATCTTGGGTATTGTAGATAATATAGCCATGACCATAGTAGATAAAACAACTGTCGTTAGGATTATTGTAGGCACAATGAATTCCTTGTTTGCATTCATCTTTTCAAATAAAACCGCTATAACGATTGAAAGGAGGATTGAATTGGCTCTAAGCAAAATATTAGCTTTATTATCAGCCATGTCACTCAATCGTTGATTGTTGGCCGATGTGATGCGAAACATTGTTTGGACGCCGCGACCTAATTTATCATATTGTTCCGTTCTAATCTCTTTATTATTTGAGTTAGCTATTTCTGGTTCATTTATATTCTTCACTTTTTTGAAATTAAGCTTTTTGTTGGTCTACAACATCCGCACAAATCACATATTGATCCATTTTATAAATTTAAAAAATATTTACGACGAACATACTCAAAACTGTCCCTAAAGGAGATTTTCGAAATTAAAATCTCTAATAATAAAAAAAATTCATTAATGATTCCTACAAATACTATTTTTACATTCTAGTATAGGACAGTAAACCTTAGCCCCTTACGAAATGAAAACGTATACTGATTTTACCGAACAAGAACTCGTTCTTCTTTTGAAAAATAGAGATCATTTCGCATTTACCGAAATCTACAACCGCTATGCAATGCTTTTGTTTTACAAGGTGAATCAAATGATCCGCGACGAGGAAATTGCGAAAGATATTATACAGGATCTATTTACAGGGCTTTGGGAAAAATCAGATCTTATCCAAGAAAACAATAACCTATCGGGTTATCTCTATATTATTGCCCGCAATGCCGTTTTAAAATATATTCAATTCAGCAAGATCAAAAATGACTACATCAGCTCGCTGGCTCATTATGCCAGCGATGTGTCCTTGGACACCTTGCAGGATATTGGCGAGCGCGAACTGCAGGATGTCATCCAAAAGGAAATTGACAAGCTTCCATCAAAAATGAAAGTTATTTTTGAGATGAGCCGCAATGACAACCTCACACATGCGCAAATCGCCGAAAGATTGGGAATATCAGACAAAACAGTAAAAAAGCAAGTCCAAAACGCACTAAAGAGACTGAAAGATAACCTATCCACCATCGCTCCTATTGGTATTATTATTATCGAACTGGCCAAGCGAAATTAATTTTATTAGACTCATTGAGAGACACTTAAGCTTAAAAGTATTTTTTTTCAAAAAAATCTACTCCCTTGGTGCCCTAGAATGCTATTGTATATAAAAGCGCTAAGAAAAGCTAAAGACTATGAATCGAGAACAGGCTGAGATATTATTGCGGAAATATAGCGAGGGAAATGCCTCCGTTGAGGAAGCTCAGCTGATCGAAAACTGGTTTCAACAGGAATTCACCAGTCAGGCCGATCCGACAGATCAGCCCAATTATCTTCAGATAAAACAAGAGATGTGGCAACATATTATGGATGAAGTTGTCCCGACACCAAAAGTTTATACCTGGAAATACCTTGTTGCCGCAGCGATTCTGATCATTTCGATGACAAGTATCCTCTTCTTTAGCCGACAAACCACCGTTGTCAAGACAAGGGTCGCTTTGTCGGACAGCATCGTACCCGGTAAGAATAGGGCTATCTTAACCTTAAATGATGGCCGGAAAATAAGTCTCTCCGAAGCGAAGAATGGGGAACTTGCCCAGCAATCCGGTGTCATTATCCGAAAATCAGCAGATGGTAAGCTCATCTACCAGATCCAGGACAATCTTGTCCCAGCCAATGCACCCAACTACAACACCATTGAAGCACCGCGTGGGGGACAATGGCAGGTAATCCTGCCCGATGGTTCCAAAGTATACCTCAATGCATTGTCCAGCCTAACTTTTCCGACCAAATTTGCCAACGACGAACGTAGAGTCGAACTCAAAGGTGAGGGCTATTTTGAGGTTGCTCACAACAAAAAGGCTCCATTCCGTGTGATCACGGCACAGCAACAGGTTGAAGTCTTGGGTACCCATTTTAATATCATGGCTTATCCAGAAGATAAATTGAGCAAGACGACACTTCTCTCCGGCAGTGTTAAGGTAACGCAAGCAAAAAATACAAGTCTACTGCAACCAGGGCAGCAAGCACAGGTCTCCACAGCAGGGATCAAAATAACCAATCAGATCGACCTGGACGATGTTATCGCCTGGAAAAACGGTTATTTTAAATTTAACGAAAACCTGGAAACAATCATGTCAAAAATAGCACGCTGGTATGAAGTTGAGGTAATTTACGAACGCAAACCGGATCCTAATTTCAGGTATCAAGGGGAGATATCGCGTGAAAAAAGCATCCGTGAACTACTAGATATGCTGACCTATATTGGCAATGTACGTTTTGAAATCGAAGGAAGGAGGATCATCGTGAAATAACCAATAAACAAACCTAAATTAGAACGAAAAAAAGTCAACTGTGCGGGAACACAGCTGACCGAAGTCGGGATAAGTAATCAAATTAATCAAGCAATCAATACTCACCAGACAAACAAACTTAGGCAATATTGCACAATAATGCAATAAGGGCCATCATCACCCCCTAAGTCATTGTCCTAACCATGATGGTATGTTTAACAAATTAACTAACCATTTTATATCCTATGGATATATTAAACGAATTTTGCTAATGATACGGCTGACCGCCATCCTATTAACAGCTACATTGATGCAAGTAAGCGCCCATACCTTTGGCCAGCGCATCAGCCTAGATTTAAAAAATAAATCCCTGCCGGATGTTGTCAAAGAAATCCGCCAGCAGAGCGACTATGACTTTTTATTCGGTGCAAACCTGACAAATTCGGTACAACCTATTACCGTTTCCGTTCGAAATGCCACGATAGAACAGACCTTAGCCCTATGTTTTGACAATCAGCCCGTCAGTTATAAGATTGAAAATAAAACTGTATTGTTAAAACTAAAATCACCTGAAACAGCTCAGCAACTAACAGCAAGCTACGTCCAACAAGGTGGAAAGGTATTTGGCGTGGTCTACAATCTGAAAGACGAGCCATTAGCTGGTGCTTCTATTTCCGTCAAAAGAAAAAACAACAGCGCCGTTTCCAACTATCGGGGCGAATTTATTCTTAAAAATGTTCTGGATGGGGATTTAGTTACCGTTTCCTATATGGGTTACGTAAGTAAGGAACTACGAGTTGAAGGTCCAACACTCAAAGTTGTTCTTATCGAAAGTAATTCCAAACTCGATGAAATCCAGGTCATGGCCTACGGAAAGACCAGCAAGCGCTATTCCACGGGAAATATTACTACCATCACAGCTAAGGAGCTGGAGCGACAACCGGTGATGAATCCTTTGATGGCTCTTGTGGGAAAGGTACCAAATATGATCATTACTCCTATCACAGGACATGCTAGTGGCGCAGTCAAGGTTGAAATTCGCGGACGGGGTGTCATAAATTCTCAACTCCCCTCTGAACCGCTTTACATTATAGATGGTAATCCATTTACATATTTGAGTATTAACGGCCAGTCTAATTATGAAACTGGCTCTATGGGGGCAATTCAAAGCAGTTCCTTTTTTAATATAACGAATGGACAAAGCCCACTATTTAATATTAACCCCGCCAACATTGAAAGTATAGAGGTACTCAAAGATGCGGACGCAACTGCCATTTATGGTTCCAGGGGGGCGAATGGTGTTATCATCATTACTACAAAAAAAGGAAAATCCGGCCCAACCCGTATCAGCGCCAATGTATCGCAGGGCATTAATAAAGTCATCCGTAAATGGGATCTGCTCGATACAAAAGACTACGTAAAGATGCGAAAAGAAGCCTTTAAAAATGATGGGATAGAACCGACCATTGCTAATGCTCCCGATCTGATGGTCTGGGATACCACACGTTATACCGATTGGCAAAAAGAGCTTTTGAGTGGTGTTGGCAAAGTAACTACTGTTAATCTGGATATTTCTGGTGGTGATAATAACAGTCAATTCCGCATTAGCCCCAGTTACAACAGGTCAACGGATATAATGACAATAAGTGGTTCCAACCAACGAGCTTCTATGCTGGCAAGTATCAATAATGCATCTCTCAACAATCGGCTGAAGACTAATATGCAAATCATGTATGCCTATTCACAGGTCAACACAAGGAATATGGTAGCGAACGTTCTCATCCCGCCCAATGCCCCTGCCATTTATGACCAGGATGGCAATCTGAATTACAAGGAATGGAATGATGCCGGATTAATCGGGTTCCCCTTTGGTGGCTTGGCCCAAAGCTCTCTTTATACAACAAAAACATTGACTTCGAGTTTAAACATATTCTACGAACTTATGAACGGCCTACAGATCGGTACGTTGCTAGGCTACAACAACAGCCATAACAACACTAGAAACATGGCTCCTATTTCATCGATGAATCCAATAGATAACCCTACCGGTTACATGGATATCGGACTCAGTGATAACCAAAACTGGAATATCGAACCGCAGCTAAATTATACCCGACCACTGGGATCGGGCACGCTATCTGTATTTTTGGGCGGTACATTGACCAATAACACGACCAACTCTCAAACGACTATAGGACAGGGTTATGATGATGACAATCTACTGGGTACCATAGATATGGCACCTGTCAAATCAATGATGACCAGATATGGAGAATACAGATACGCTGCGGTATCAGCGCGAGTAAATTTTCAAACCCAAAAATATGGGATCAACCTGAGCGGCAGACGGGATGGCTCATCACGATTCGGTCCCGGTAAACGTTTCGGCTCCTTCGGTGCAATCGGTCTGTTCTGGATAGCATCCGAAGAAGAATGGATCAAAAAAGTGCTCCCTACCCCTGTCAGCTTTCTTAAATTCAGAGGAAGCTACGGTATTACAGGTAGTGACGGAGTTCCTGACTATGGCTATCTCTCGCTCTGGTCAAATAAAAAAAACGGTTGGCCTTTATTTCCTTATGGCGGTATAACTCCATTGGTACCACAATTTGCCGTCAATTCCAACTACCAATGGCAGACGGACCACAAGCTGGAGCTCGCTACTGAGCTAGGCTTCTTCGAAAATAGACTGACCTTAGAGTTGGCCTATTATAGGAACAGGGTTGGAAATCAGCTAACGGCTTATCCAACCCCGATGTACACCGGATTTACAGAGGTCACGGCCAATTGGCCGGCCACCCTGCAAAACAGCGGTTGGGAATTTAAGGTCAATTTTGAGCTGATGAAAAAAGCAGATTTTAGCTGGACGATGAATATCAATGGCGGATGGAATAAAAATATCCTGTTAAAATATCCGGATTTAGCCCTGTCACCGTATGCCTCTAGATATAGAATAGGTAAATCAGTCAACGATGTACACCTGTATCATTACATCGGTATCGATCCGATGACCGGCAAGTATGCCTTCGAAGATTATAACAAAAACGGTTACATTGATAACAACAGTGAACTTGGAACCGATGACCGGTATATAATTCGCAACATGGATCCTAAATTCACAGGCAATATGATGCATACTTTAGCTTACAAGAACTTATCGCTTTCATTTGCCTTCTTCTATAAAAATGCGTACGGACGCGATCCTTATCTGAACACTAATGAAAGAGCTGGCACCATGACCAATATACCATATGAAATATTTAATAACCGCTGGCAGCGTCCAGGGGATAACGCAGCTTATACCAAACTGACAGCCAACAGCAATGAGAACTCCTTTATAACAGAATCAGATATCAGCTTTACAGATGCATCCTTTCTTCGGCTTCAAAATGTAGCACTATACTACAAGCTTCCCGAACAAATTATGAAAGGCAAACAGCTTAGTATTCATCTCAACGCGCAGAATCTCTGGTTATTGACTAAGTATAAAGGAATAGACCCTGAAATACAAGGCGTTGGCATGCCTACCCAAAGAACAATAACAGCGGGCTTATCATTAACTTTTTAATCTACTCCTTATGTTAAAATTAATTGCATTCAGATTGATCGGCTTTGCTACAATGTTAAGCCTCTTGTCCTGCGAAAAATTTTTGGAAATAAAAGATCCAAAAGACTCATTGACAACTCAGAAGGTCTTTAATAACGATAAACAGGCCATAGGAGCCATGATGGGCGTATATTCTCAAATGATAAACAGGGAGACCCTATATTCTGTCGAACTCAACCAGAGTGCAAAAAAATCGGCTGATGAAATGAATCTGATACTGGCTCCAAGCGACAACTACTACCGTAACAACCTGACAATAAACGATTATACCAGTGGTATCTGGAAAACTGCTTATGAGGCAATCTACGGATGTAATGCGGTACTGGAAGGGATTTCCGAGTCTACTTCAATAGAACTGACAGCCCCCATACGAAGACAGTTAACTGCTGAGGCTATTTTTACACGCGCTTTTTCCTACTTCTATCTGATCAATACCTATGGAGATGTACCACTAATCTTAACCAGCAATCTGGTAAAAAACCAAAATAAAGCACGTACTCCCGTAGCGGAGATTTACGAGCAGATCGTAAACGATCTCACGGCAGCAATACCCGATCTGCCTGTAGAATATCCCGTCCTCAACGGTCAGGTCAGCCGTATACGTCCCAGTCGTTGGGCGGCAAAAGCCTTACTGGCCCGAGTATTTTTGTATACCAAGCAATATCCTCAAGCCATCGTAGAAGCTGGTGATATACTCAGTAAAAACGATATCTTCGCATTGGAAAAAAATGATATCAATACTGTCTTCCTTAAAAACAGCAAAGAAGCCATCTGGCAATTACAACCTGATCCAAGCGATAATCTGTGGGGAAATAAGCTTAAAGACGCAGATCTGCCCAACCCTTTACACACTGGCCCCTCCAATGACCTGTCCAGCAGTCTGCTGAATGCTTTTGAACCTGGCGACATTCGCCGAAAAAACTGGATAGACAGTACCCGGTTTTCCGCTCAGAACAAGGAAATCACCACGCATTTCGTCTATAAATACAAAGTCGGTCTGCACAATAAAACAGTCGGTATGGATGGCCCCGAATACCATATGGTTATCCGTCTGGCGGAAGTCTATCTCATTCGTGCCGAAGCCTATATTATGAACAATGAACTCGAAAAAGGAATCGCAGATCTCAATAGTATCCGAAAACGTGCGCAGATCCCTCCTTTACAGACAAATTTAACACAGGAGAAAGCGATAACCGCAGTAGCCAAGGAACGACAGACAGAACTTTTTGGAGAATGGGGACACCGCTGGCTAGACCTGAAACGTACAGGCAAAGCCGAAGCTGTCCTTTCTGCCATCCCCGCCAAACAGCCCTGGAGAGGTAGTTATCAATTGTTATACCCGCTTCCTCTGGAAGAATTAAAGCGGGCACCCGCATTACGCCAAAATCCGGGCTATTAATAATCTGTCATTTTCTAATATTACTCAAATGAAAAAAAATCCTTCCATATATCCGTTTATGCTGATGATGATCGCATTCATAGCCTGCAACAAGAATCCGGAACCCGAATTAAATGCTTCATTGACATTGGTCAATGCTGTTTCTGATCAGGATTCTTTGCTTCCTGTATTTGACAGTGCCGCCTTTGAAAGTGCAGCGAGGCTAAAAGGAAATATTTTGCAGTATCGAAACTATGTCCCAGCTAATCACTTAACAGTATTGGCCAAAACACATACGGTTTTATTTTATCCATTCACCGCTCAAAAAAAAGAAACACCAATTACAACTGTAAACTTCCAAGCAACAGCAAACGACGCGCACACCATCATTGTGCTCGGAACGAAAGCAAATCCCGATCATATCCTGCTCAATGGGCTTCCTCCTTTTCATGAAAGATCGGATAGCACCTTCGGTATTCGTTTTGTCAATGCTGCACCTGATAAAAAAGGAATACGTATACAGATCACAAGTGCTGGCACCCAACAAAACCCAATCGATTTAACTTTCAAAGAAAAAAGCTCCTATCTGACAGTCAGCGCGCTTTCAGAAGTTTCGGATATGACGATTTCAGTCTTAGACCAAGCTACAGGAGCCTTGATTAAACAATATACTTTAGTCAATGAGAATGATCCGGGGACAGACCGTAATCGCTGGCGCTACAAAAACTTCACCTTTGTCTGGCTCCCGAAAAATAAAAACGGAACATGGGCCGATAGCCCGTTTTTAATACAGGACTTCTGATGAAATAACAACATATACCGAACAGCCCGATTGATAGACAGGGGTAAAGACAGTCACTAAGGCTTCAATTTATTGCACCAAAATCGTGCGATAAGGGATGTTTCGTCCCTAAAAAAAGAGCTAAAGCATCAGAAACCGTCTGTCTCAGGGTAATAATTTTAATAATAAAAACCTCAAAACAAACACATTACATGGAACCAATCGTACGAATCAGCGGACTATCACATCGGTACAGCACGACCTGGGCTATCCGGGATATCAATTTTGAAATCCCCCGCCGGGGGATACTCGGACTCCTGGGATCCAATGGTGCGGGTAAGTCAACCACCATGAATATCCTCTGTGGCGTATTGACGCCGACTACCGGTGAGATCATCATTGATGGTATCAATCTCAGCAAAGCCCCACAACGTGCCAAGCAAGAAATTGGATTCTTGCCCCAAACACCACCACTGTATATGGATTTGACCGTCGACGAATACCTCAGACATGCCGCCATCCTACGCACTATTCCCTCCAAGCAGGTTAATGCCGCACTGACGGAAGTCAAAGAAAAATGCGGTTTGAACAGCGTCCATAAAAGACTGATTAAAAACCTTTCCGGTGGATACAAACAGCGTGTCGGCATCGCACAGGCCATCATCCACAAACCCAAACTGGTGGTATTTGACGAACCAACCAACGGGCTGGATCCCAATCAGATCATTGAAGTACGCGCATTGATCAAAGAGATCGCTACCGAACGCGCTGTCATCCTGTCGACCCATATCCTGACCGAAGTCCAATACCTCTGTCAGGACATCGTGATGATTGATAGCGGACGAATCGTTTTCGCCGATAGCATGGAGGCTTTTGACAACTATATTGCACCACACAGCATGCTGGCCACCATGTTACAGTCACCGCCGCTGGAGATCCTACGGGCCATCCCCGGAATCTCTCGGGTCGATAGTTTAACGGACAAGCAATATAGGCTTTTCTTTAACGGCGACCGTCAGGTCGCAGAAATGCTGATACTGGAGAGCGCAAAAAATGGCTGGCGTCTTTCCGAACTGCAGCTGGAAAAAAACTCGTTGGACGAGACATTTGCACAATTATCCCGCTATACCAAATAAATCCATGTCCTTGAAAAAATAGGCATTCATGAACAATTTTTAGAGATGAAAAAAATATTACAGATAGCCAAAACAGAACTTTCCTTGTTATTTTACTCGCCGATAGCCTGGCTGATCCTCCTGATATTCTTTATCCAGATGGCTTTGGCCTTTGTTTCGTCTGTAGGCTCGGTCGCACATTTACAGCAGTTTCAATTTGAGTTTTCGTCACTCACCGACAAGCTATATACTACGCCTATAGCCATGGGCACCGCACATGGGATCTACTATTTGATACTCGCTTCATTATACCTGTATATCCCGCTGGTGACCATGGGCATCGTGAGCCGGGAGAGCAGCAGTGGCAGTATCAAATTGGTCTACTCCTCCCCTGTAAAGTTGAGCCAACTGATCTACGGCAAGTTTATGGCAATGGTCGTTTTCAGTCTCATCATCATTGCGCTGATGTCTCTATTTTATCTTTTTGGGATAGGCTATGTCGAAAACTTTGATTTTCCACATCCCCTGGTCGCACTGCTTGCTTCGTTTTTATTGCTGATTTCTTATTCCGCTATAGGCATATTTATGTCCAGCCTAACCAGTTATCAGATGGTTGCAGCTGTCAGCACCTTTATGGCACTCGCCTTTCTGAATTATATTGGTGGTTTTGGTCAGGAACTGGATTTTGTACGCGACCTCACCTATAGCCTTTCTATGCCCAGTCGGGCCAACCGTATGGTCGGCGGGCTCCTGACCAGCAGAGATGTTATTTACTACCTGGTGATCACGGATATATTTCTGGCACTCACGATCACGCGGCTACAGCTGATCAGGAGCCCCAAATCTTTTTGGGTGCAATGCGGCCGCTACCTCCTCGTCATCTTTTCAGGCCTGCTTATCGCTTACAGCAGTTCGCGGCAGCCGTTGATCGCCTATTACGACGCGACAGCGACCAAGGTCAATACCCTCGTCCCCGCTACGCAGGATATCCTCAAACAGCTGCAGGACGGCCCGCTTGAAATGACCGAATATATCAACGTACTACATCCTTCCTATAGCATGGGGGCACCCCGTCATCGGCTGGGTGCTTTCGAACGCTGGGAACCCTACCTACGTTTCAAGTCCGACATCAAGCTCAATTGGGTCTACTATTACGACCTGCTGCCCTCTCCGGGCGTTGATATTTCGCAGCTCAATATCACCAACCTGTTCCATGAGCGCCTCAAGGAGCTCGAACTGGATTCGGCCAGATTTCTGACCCCGCAGGCCATCCGTGCCAAAGTCGACCTCAGTGGCGAAGATAACCGGCTGGTCGTGCAGTTAAAATATAAAAACCGCAGTACATTTTTGCGGACCTTCGATGATGGCGATTTTTGGGCTAAAGAAACCGAGGTAGCCGCTGCGCTGAAACGCTTGGCTGTCACGCCACCAAAACTTGTGTTCGCCACTGATGGTTACCAGCGGAGTGCCGACAAGATTGGTGACCGCGACTACAAAGCTTTCTTCAATAGTAAAGGCGCCCGTCAATCCCTGATCAACCAGGGTTTTGATATCGATAGCGCAGCCCTGGAAAGCCAAGACATTCCCAAAGATGCTGCCGTACTTATCTTCGGCGATCCCAAAGTAGCTTATACAGCTGCCGCCCAGCATAAAATTCAACAGTTTATCGACCGGGGCGGTAACATACTCTTTCTGGGTGAACCGGGCAAACAAGATATCCTCAATCCCCTCATCGCTCCCTTGGGTGTACAACTGCTGAATGGCACCTTGATTCAGGAAAGCCGCGACTATTCCTACGGATTGGTTACCCCTTTATTCAGCAACGATGCCCTACAGCTGAGCAATAAATTCGCCATCGCCATCAAGGGAAAAAAAGGTGTTTCCATGCCTGGGGCTGCCGCACTGGCACAACAAGATTCAGGAACTTTCAAGACAAGTCCGCTGCTGCTGACAGATGCCAGAAAAAGCTGGATCAAACAAGGATCATTTGTACTCGATTCGGCAGCAGTACCTTTCGAGCCAGGTCGTGGCGACCGACGTGGCGTATTTCCAACGGCAGTCAAGCTCACACGTACTATCCAGGGCCGGGAGCAACGTATCGTCATCGCCGGTGATGCCGATTTTATCAGCAATAAAGAACTCTCCAGAAGCAATATGGAAACTGCCAATGGTCTGTTTTCCACCTGTCTTGCCGCTTGGTTTGTCTATGAACAGTTCCCTATCGATTTACAGCGGATTCCTGATAAAGACAAAAAACTCCGCATCGACAAAACTGGTGTACGCATGGTACAAATTGTCTACTATGGCATAATTCCCCTCGCGATTCTTTTACTGGGATCTATTTTACTTATACGCAGAAAACAAAAATAGTTATGAGCTTCAATACCGACAAACAGACTTTAGATGATTTGAATATCTTTTCCCGATCGGGCCAAGATTCCATCTATCAGCTTTTCAACAAGACCTATACCCGCGGTGGTGCGCAGCTACTGGAAGAACTTTTCAAAAGCCCCCTTTCAGATCAGCAAGCCATCAATGACCGCGTAGCCATACTTCGTTTTTTTCAGCATCATCCCACTGCCTTCCCCTTGCAGGGTAACCGTTTTGAAGAAGCCGAAAAATACCTTGCCAATACCGATCCCCGCAGCCGCTTGTCAAGCCAGGGATTTAGCATGGCCGATTTTAAGACCGCAGGACAAAGTGTTATTGCCCTTGTCGAAATACTACAGGGATTAAAAGCTTTTGCACTCAAGCTACAGCCCCAGTTACATGGCAATCCCTATGCTGAACACCTGCATCAGATGCTGGAATTATTGGAAAGTCCCATACTAGGTGCTATCCTTCAGGAGACCAATACAGCAAAACTCCCCTCGGGCAAGATTGTGGAATATGACAATATCTTACGCTTTGAACAACGTTCCCTGATGGAGCGGCTGCTGGGGCATATCTATGACCTCGATGTCTATCTCTCCGTTGCCGGAGTTGCAAAAGCACGCAATTACTGTTTTGCAACAGCCCATTCCGGTGAGCAGCAAAAACTGCATATCGAAAATCTCATCCATCCACTTTTGAAAAATCCTGTTGGAAATTCACTGGAGCTCAGCCCCGAACGTCATCTTGTTTTTCTGACGGGGGCCAATATGGCCGGTAAGTCCACCTTTATGAAATCATTGAGCATCGCTGTCTATCTCGCACATCTGGGTTTTCCCATCGCTGCGGATGCGATGGAATTTTCAGTATGCGACGGGATGTACACTACCATCAATCTTCCCGACAACCTGACGATCGGTGCCAGCCATTTCTATGCAGAGGTGCTTCGCGTAAAAAAAGTGGCAAAAGCGCTGGGATCCGGACAGCGGCTATTTGTTGTCTTTGACGAACTTTTCCGTGGTACCAATGTCAAAGATGCCTACGAGGGAACCATATCGATCCTCGAAGCATTCGCCCAGCAGGCACAGTCACTGTTTGTAATTTCCACCCATATCATGGAAGCTGGAGCCGTACTACGTGAACGTTGTAACACAATCATGTTCCGTTATCTACCGACAACCATGCAAGATGGTGTGCCACATTACACCTACAGGCTTACTGATGGAATTACAGATGACCGTCATGGGATGATCATTATCAACAACGAGAAAATCATCGACCTGATCAATGAGCCAAAAGCTAATAAGAAAATTGACAGATTTCAGGCCGACAAACAGACCGTGGAAGATCTCAATCTACAAGGGAAATTCAAACAGCAGTCTATATTCAGTCTTTTCAATCAACTACAGACCCAGGGAGGCGAACGTCTGCTCGAGCAGATGTTTGCCCAGCCCTTGCACCATGCTGCGGAGATCAATGCACGTAGTGCCATATTTGCCTTCTTTCAGCAACAGAACAAGGTATTTCCCGTCATCCGGTCACAGATCGAATCCGTACAGGACTACCTCGCTGGCGGCGCCGGAGCCTCCCTCGTCCGCGTTAGCCTAGGTATACTGCACAAAAAAGTGAAACAAACACTCTTTCACAGTGCCGAACTGCTGCAACTGCAGGCCGGGCAATCCGTTACCATCGAAGTGCTACAGGCTTTCCGCGATTTCTTTGACAGTTTAGCCAGCCAGCCCAAGCAAGACAGCTATCGGGATCAAATCACCGAGGCCAGTAACATCCTTCACCATAAACTTCTGGAACCAGTTCTCCATGCTTCACCCGATGCGGGAAATTTTATGCAGCTGATCCGAAACGACTATATCATCCGGCATGCCTTGATCAAAGAGCTCGAGCGCCTGATGGAACTTATTTTCGAGCTGGATGTCTATATGGGTGTCGCACGCGTAGCGGCAACACAAGGCTTCCATTATGCTCAGGCTCTTCCCGCAGACGCCATGCTGCTGACACTGGAAGGCTTTCGCCACCCGACACTTTCCCAGGGCATCCGAAATAACATTCAACTGAACAGAGAGCGAAACATGCTGTTCCTTACGGGAGCCAATATGGCGGGCAAGTCTACCTTTATGAAATCCATTGGTATCGCGGTATACCTGGCCCATATGGGCTTCCCGGTTGCTGCCGAGCGGATGAACTTTTCGGTCAAGGACGGACTCTTTTCCTCCATCAACGTATCCGACAACCTCAATCTGGGCTATAGCCATTTCTATGCTGAGGTACTGCGTACCAAAGCTGTCGCACAGGCCGTCCATGAGGCGATGGATCTCTGCGTGTTATTTGACGAACTTTTTAAAGGGACCAACGTCAAAGATGCCTATGATGCCACCTTAGCCGTCTGCGAGGCATTTTCACGTCATCGCAACAGCTTTTTTGTTGTCTCTACCCATATTATTGAGGTCGGTACCGCACTGGCAGGCTACGGCGACAATATTCAGTTTAGCTTCCTGCCGACGATTATGAAAGAGGGAATTCCGACCTATCCATACCGCCTTGAGGACGGTATAACGAAAGATCGTCAAGGAATGATCATTATTGAGAATGAGCAGATCGTAGCAACAATATCTGGCTCCCACACAACCAACGAATCACGATGAAAATGACCATGCACAAACATACGAACTACTTCTGCCTGTTTATCCTATTGGTATTGATCCTGCCGATATCCTGCAAAATATCATCCGACAGCAAGCCTTTGCCATTGGACCCCCAACTACGTAGTGGCCGGCTCGCCAATGGCTTTTCCTATTATATCCGGAAAAACAAAAACCCCGACAATAAGGTGCTGATCTATTTTGCCGTCAAGGCCGGATCCCTGTTGGAAAACGAAGATCAACGTGGTATTGCCCATTTTATTGAACACATGTCTTTCAACGGAACCAAACATTTTCCGAACAATGCGCTCCCCGATTACCTGGAAAAAATCGGAGTCAGAATAGGTCCAGATCTCAATGCATCGACCAATCCGGACGAGACCATCTATCAGCTGCCACTCCCTGGAGGGAATCCCGAAATCCTCGCCAATGGCCTCCAGATCGTCCGCGACTGGGCACAGGATGTCAGCTTTGACAGTGCCGCTGTCGCCAAAGAAAGACAGGTGATACTTGAAGAAAAACGGTACCTACAGGGGCTTAAACAACGTAGTGAAGAGCAACTTATCCCCATTTACACCAATCAGTCCCGGTATGGGCAGCGTCTTCCCATTGGGATCGAAGCTGTACTGCATAGCGTTACTGCTACACAGATACGTCGTTTTTACCAAGACTGGTATCGTCCCGACCTGCAATCCATCTTTATCGTCGGCGATATCGATGTGGACCAGATGGAAAAAGATATCCAAACCAAATTTTCCTCCCTGCAGAATCCCACACAGGAAAAAGAACGGCCCAACTACAGCGTCGATCTCAGCGGAAAAGACCAATACTTTCATTTTAAAGATGCTGAAATTGGTGGTATTGCCATAGAAATTCTAAAAAAAACACGTCGTACGCCACTGCTTACTACAGGTGACCTCAAAAAAAGGCTGACCAGCCAGCTATTGGACCAACTGATCCTGGACCGCTTCCGCCAATTGCCCTTTGTCGGCTCCAATCCGATTTCAGGTGGCCTGGATGCGTTCCGGATATCCGTCAATTCAAAACCCGGTGAGACCGAACCCGCATTCAAAAGCGTGTGGCTCGAACTGCGTCGGATGCAGGAAGATGGCTTTCTAGACAGCGAACTGAACCGCATCAAAAAGAACTATCTTCAAAAAGTAAATGAAATTGCCGCACAGAAAGACCGGGTAAGTTCCGAGAGCCTGATCAAAGGTTATCTGCAGCATTTCTTGACCGGTGATATCAAAATGAACTATGAAGCCGAAGCCAAACTGAGCCAGCAGCTGCTGGACGATATCACGCTACAGGACATCAATAAACTGCTAAAGTCCTATCTGCAGGAAGGTGATCGGGATATCATTACAAAATCAGCACCGGCAAATACGGCCTTTGTCCCAGATGAAGCCACGGTCAAATCCTGGATCGAACAAACCTACTCCTTACCAATGGAAGCTTATGTCGACGACGTATCCGATCAGCCTTTGTTAGCCAAAACACCCACTGCCGGTAAAGTCACTGCACATCAGACAGACCCACAGGTAGGGACCGAAACATTTGTGCTGAGCAACGGTGTCCGTGTCATCGTTAAAAAAACAGATTTTCAACAAGATGAAGTGCTCTTTAAAGGCATCGCCGAGGGTGGCGCATCGCTCTCCAGTGACAGTGATTACCTCAATACAATACATGCAGCCAACATCATTGGCCACTCCGGCGTAGGCAACTACAGTGCAACACAATTAACCAAGCAGCTTGCGGGCAAAAAGCTACAGGTGATGCCACTGATCAACGATAAGTATCAAGGTATTGAAGGTTATAGCACAACAACCGAACTGCCTCTGGCCTTATCGCTTATCTATGGCTATATCAACGAACCACGGAAGGACCGCGAGGCCTTTGACATCCTGATCGGCCGAACCCGGGAAGAAATGAAAACTAATGCGAAAAGTGCGAATCAGGTCTTTATGGACTCGATTAACTATGTACTGAGCGGCAACAACATCCGCAACAAAGTGCAGACACTCAAGGATATCGACAGAATCAACCTCGATCGCGTTTACCAAATATATAAAGAGCGATTCAGCCATGCCGCGGGAATGACTTTCGTCTTTGTCGGCAATATTGACATGGACAGTTTCAAACCTTTGGCAGAAAAATACCTGGGTTCACTCCCCAATACAGGTCAGCCGCAATATATCCGGGACCTAAATATCCATATTCCCGAAGGCCATCTTGCGCAGACCATCACAGAGGGCAATAATCAAAAAGCCAGTGTGATGCTGATCTACTCAGGGCAATATGACTATAGCCTAGCGAATAGCGTCAAGATGCAGGCTATCGAAGAATGCCTGAAGCTCGCGCTGACAGCGCGCCTACGTAATCGGGAGGGTGGCACCTATACCCCACAGGTGGAGCTTGCGACCAGCAAATACCCCAAGAGCCGTTTTAGCCTGATCCTGACTTTTGACTGCGCCATACAAAACGTAGCACATTTGACCCAGGCCGCACAGGAAGAGCTCGCCACAGTCCGTACCAAGGGACCTACAGCCATGGACCTACAGAAGTTTAAAGCCGCCCGTCGCCTGGCGTTTGCCTCCGGCATGAAAAACAACGCTTTCTGGCTCAACTATCTGACAACACAGGTCATGAACAGGGAGCCTTCAGACCAATTAGTGTCCTACACCGTCCTACTGGACAAACTGGATGCCAATACCGTCCGGGATGCCGCCCAGCATTTTATACAGCCACAAAAAAATGAAATCAAGTTTGTCCTGTTGCCCGAAAAAAAATAAAATCGGATCGACAGCAGCCGGAGGCCGCGTGACAGCCTCCGCACACAAACCAACTAATGAACAACGAACGACAGATGAAAAAAATAATACAAATCGCTAAACTTGAGCTTGGGCAATTATTTTTCTCCCCTATTGCCTGGCTCTTGCTGATAGCGCTATTCCTCCAGCTTTGCCTGATGATATTGCCCGCCTTAAATGACACGGCAGCATTGAAAAATGCAGGCTTCCTGACAAGTGGAATCTATACCGATCAGAATAGGCTTGGTCTATTCCAGCGTATTCTGGACCATCTTTATCTTTATATCCCCCTACTGACCATGGGGATTATAAGCCGGGAACTCAGCAGCGGCAGCATCAAACTGCTCTATTCGTCCCCCTTGAAACTGCACGCGATCGTGTACGGTAAATTTTTGGCGATGGCCCTGTACAACCTGCTGTTGCTGGCGATCATCGGAATATTTGCCCTTGTCGGGGCCTGCTATATTCCCCATTTCGATTATCCTTTGATTTTGGTTGCCCTACTCTCGATATACCTACTGCTGAACACCTATGCCGCGATCGGTATTTTTGTCTCCAGCCTGACGAGTTATCAGACCGTGGCTGCCATCAGCACCTTTGCTGTTCTGGCAACGATGAATTACATTGGCGGGCTTGGCCAGGAGTACGATTTTATTCGTGATCTTACCTATAGCCTTTCGATGCCTAGCCGGGCTGAGCGTATGATCAATGGCCTACTCAATAGCCGGGATATACTCTATTACCTGGTGATATCAGCGATGTTTCTCGCCTTTACCATTGCCAAGATGCAGCTGGACCGCAGGGCTATTTCGGGGATGCCGCGACTGGGATGCTATGCCGGCATCCTACTGATCAGTCTGAGCATCACTTACATCAGTTCGAGGCAGCCCCTGATCGGCTATTACGACGCCACTGCAACCAAGCTCAATACCATCACCCAAACCAGCCAGCATATCCTGAAGCAGTTTGGCGATGAGCCCGTTGAGATCACCGCCTATATCAATGGGCTGGACGATTCCTACTTCAAGTCGCCACCCAAGGAACGTATCGCTAATATCCAGCGCTGGGAGCCCTACCTTCGGTTCAACCCCCATATCAAGCTCAACTGGGTATATTATTACGATACTGTCGCCAGTTCCGGCCAATATATCCGTGAAAACAATATTTCATTTAATACCCTCGTTACTACGCTATCCAATATACAGCAAATTGATATTTCCAACTTTCTGGCACCACAGGAAGTTAAAAAAATCGTTGACCTCTCACAGGAAGAGAAGCGCTTTATCATGGAAGTCAAACACAAAGGGAAGGCAACTTTCCTACGAACATTTCCAGCTCCTGATGGCGAATTTTGGCCAGGAGAACCCGAAATTGCCGCTGCATTCAAGCGGCTGCAGCAGGTTGCACCAAAACTCGTTTTTGCGACCGACGGCTATCAGCGCAGCATGGACAAACTTGGCGACCGCGATTATAAAACACTTATCAACAACAAATTTGGCCGTGCTTCACTGGTCAACCAAGGTTTTGACGTCGACAGCATCTCCCTCGAGCGGGACGAGATTCCGGATACCCTCAGTGCGCTGGTGATTTCAGATCCACGTGTAGCCTTTACCCAAGTTGCACTGGGCAAACTACGGCGTTATATCGAAGGGGGTGGTAACCTGCTTATTACAGGTGAGCCCGGCAAACAGCAGGTCATCAATCCACTGTTGCAAACCCTGGGGGTAGAAATGCTTTCCGGCACCATTTTGCAACAGAGCCGGGATTATTCCTACGATCTCGTTACGGCAAAACTGGCTCCGGGAGCCGTTGCGCTGAACAGCAAGCTGCAACCCTATTTCCAGCATGGCTATCCTGTGTCTATGCCACAGGTAGGTGCACTGGCCTATCAGCAAACAGGTCCATTTACCATACATCCCCTGCTGACGACCGATCCACAGGTCAGCTGGAAGAAAGAAGGCAAGTTTGTGCTTGATTCTGCTGCCATCGATTTCGATCCACTACAAGGCGATAGGCGCGAATCTTTTCCGACGACCATCATGATGACCAGGCCACATGGAGGCAAGGAGCAACGTATCATTGTATCTGCGGACGCCGACTTTTTCAGCAATACCGAACTCAGCCGCAACAATATGATCGCAATCAACGCATTCTTTGCGACGAGTATGTTCAAATGGTTTTCGTATGGCGAATTTCCTGTAGACAGTAGCCGGCCTATTGCTAAAGACAGCAGCTTAACCCTGACCAAAGCAGATGCCAGCTGGTTACAAGTAATCGGCTATGGTGTAATCCCCGGTGGTATTATCCTACTAGGAACCATGATCCTACTTCGCAGAAAACGAAAATAGCAGTGAAATAGTTATAAAATTGATATGATTTAAGTTCCCATTAGTTTTCTAAAACTAATGGGAACTATATTCCAATCTCCATTTTCATATTTAAATTCATTTAAAATAGTAACCGATCCCTCCCCTTCATTTCACCCGCTCGTTTTGTCATTTCAATTGGATAAAATTTCATTTCACAAGAATATTATTCAAATCCCTTCTTATACAGCCTATCTTTGAATCAACATTTTAAGAAAAGAGAGCTTACGATGTTATCCCTTCACTACGCTTCGAAGGGCAAAAGAAAAACATTATGGGTAGTAATGTTTTTCATGTTAGTAGCGATGGCCTCTAAGATGCAAATCTTTGGGCCATTGCTCATTTTGACCTAGGCGCATCCTGACAAGCGACATTCTTCATTCTTTTTTATGGCTCTACAACCTCACCTCGTAGCCTGTAAAGCGTTTATTCATCTTAATCCTTAAATCTAGGCAATTATTTCCAATTTTAAGCTATTTGATTGTTAGGACAATATAGATTCCTGCATTTCATCGCTTGTTTTTGTCATTTCACAATGACAAAATTACATTTCACAAAAAAATTATTCAAATACTTTTCTTATCCATCTAGCTTTGTAGTCAATAAACAACTTACAATGTTTCCCTATATCTACGCTTTGAAGGGCAATAGTTAACATTATGGCTAGTAATGTTTTCATGTAAGTGGCAATGGCCTTTAGGATGCAAACACTT
Source organism: Sphingobacterium sp. (assembly GCA_031277685.1). GTDB lineage: Bacteria > Bacteroidota > Bacteroidia > Sphingobacteriales > Sphingobacteriaceae > Sphingobacterium. The sequence continues at coordinate 64,613 of JAITLV010000013.1, forward strand.
TAGGTCATTGCTAGTTTTAATCTAGCTGAATCAATATTTTCAATACAACTTGTTTATACGTTACTATATAGCGATACAAAAAAGGGAATACTAGCTAAACATCACCTAAATACGACAACCAAATTTACAATTCATATTCAATCAGCATGTTAAAAAAGAACGTTATATTAATTGTTATATTCTTCTGGACACTTTTATCCCAAACACTATATTCCCAGGAGAAACAGAAAGGTGAAGACCAGCAAAAAATCAATTTATTACTGAATGAAACCCATGATGGTGACTATCTATTGGCTATTGAAAAAGTTGGTGAAGTACTTCAGTCAGCCTATATCAATGCTGAATTTACCACCGAAGTATATTTTGTATTTGGTGAAATTGACCGAACCAGTAAAAATCTGAATACGATACTAAGCAGTATAAAAGCAGCAAATCTTAATGTACGAAACCAGCAAATGTACTACACGATATTGCAACAGCTAAAAACGGAACTAAATGATCAAAGCAAATTTATCAACAAACAGGACAGTATACAAAGTAAGATTCAAAATCAAATCTCTTCTTTAAGTAAGGACAAGACTATTATCACTTTTGCTAAAGATACCTTACGACAAAAACAGTTTGCAAAAGAACTACTTACAATAGTAAAACACTATGAGAAGACTTCCGAACTCCTTAATGAAAATGCAAAACTGTTGAATAAAAAGAAGAGGATAATTCTTGATAATAGGACTGCTATTTTCAATTCGCTGCAGGTTGTGGAAGAAAAGCTTCAAAAATCAGAATTTGATCTTATAAAAAAAGAATATCCGCTATTGTGGAATTTAAAAACATCTGTGGCAAAGAAAGATCTTCCCGCAAATTTCAAAGGAAAAATGGAAGTAGAAAAAGGAGTAACACTCTATTATTTTAACCATATTGCTGGAAGCTTGGCGATAGTAAGTATCCTGGTGTTACTATTGGCATTCTATATAAATACTAACCTACGTTTTCTAAAAAAGTCTGGATATATCCATAATCTCGAAAAGCTAAATTTTGATTTTCTTAACCAGGGAGCCCTTGTCCCTGTATTGGTCTTGGGAACTCATATTATTATTATTTACAATTTATCTGCTCCGGCAGTATTTACTACATTATTGCATTTTGCCCTTTTAATAGGAGTAGGTTTTCTTTTTCGCAAAAACTGGGAAAAATCAAGCATGTACAACTGGATCTTCCTTGTTTCTCTTTTTTCAATTTTTAGCTTCATTAATCTTTTCATACCGATCGGTTTCTTAGAGAGATACATTTTCATATTTATCAATATAGGTGCTATATATTATATCATTACACAGTTGAAAAATGTAAAGGATAACCTTTTTGGGCATAGCTTTTTTAGATGGGCAGGTTTTCTCTTTATAAGTTTTTGTCTATTGTCCATTATATTCAATATTTTCGGAAGGGTGTCTTTAGCACATTCACTCAGTCTCAGTGCAACCGTAGCTTTAACACATGTTGTTGCCCTTAGTGTCCTACTGAAGATTATTATAGAAATTATATTACTACAAGTTTACAGGATCCGCGTTCAAAGAGGTAATACAACGATTTTCGACCACAAAAATCTTTCGGATAACCTCAAAACACCTTTTATTATAGTGACTTCTTGTATTTGGTTTGTCGTTACAGCCGCCAGTCTAAACATCTGGAGCGGAATCCACAGTGCAATCACCACTATGCTAGGCCGTCCCATTAGCATCGGAAGCTTCACTTTCACTATGGACAGTGTGATCCTGTTTTTGGCGTTAATCTGGATAGCACATTTACTACAAAAGTACGTTGCTCATTTTTTTGGTGAGATTGAACAGGAAGACGAAGAAAATATAGATAAAAGACAGCATTCAAAACTACTAATTATTAGACTGATACTACTTATTGGTGGTTACATGTTAGCGATATTGGCCTCTGGCATACCTTTAGAGAAAATAAGCATTATTATCGGTGCGCTAGGCGTTGGAGTTGGCCTGGGGCTGCAGGGGATTGTCAGTAATTTCGTATCCGGAGTTATTTTAATATTTGATAGAGCGATACAGATTGGAGATATAATTGAAATAAATTCACAGCAGGGAAGAGTAAAATCTATGGATCTACGCACAACAAAAATAAATGCACCCAATGGATCTGAAATAATAATTCCGAATGGTAGTTTACTTTCCCAGAATATCACCAACTGGACATATACGAATAACCTGAAGCAGATTGAGATAAAATTTAGTCTGAAAGGAAGAACGACAACTGAAGAAATTAATCAAATTATCAACAATGCCATAGCCAGTAATCCACTGGCAGACCATTCAAAATCTTGTCAGATATATTACAATACCCTCTCTAAGGACAATTTTGGCATACTTTTAAAATTCTGGTGCAGTATCTATCGTACCGAAGAAGTGATCAGCGATACTAAACAAAATCTTTTCACACATTTTGAAGCAAAGGATATTGAGGTAATAATTTAATAGGAACCTTCTTTTTAGCCTTATCCTGTAGTCTGGGTATAAAGCGTGTGTAAAATTCGCTGAAATAAAAAGAAAAATGTGGGATCATTTTTTCCGCTAATTTACCTTTTCGCAGAACAAAAAGTAACTAAATAATTAAGTAATTCTGAAATGTGGTATAAAACATCATTTCTTGTCATCATGAGGTTTCTAAATCGCTCTGGCTCGCTCTTAACCTCGCAAAAAGCATCCTTTTGCCCAACAAAAAAAGTTTGTCAATTCAACTTAGAGTACACCTTCTGATTACTTGTTATAAAAATAATTATTGTCAAATAATTAAAAACCATTAAATTTAACTATAGCTTGAATCCAATATAAAAGTTTAAATAACCAATATCACATAAACTTGCAAGGTTGTTAATACCCTAATACTGTTATGAAAATATCTTCATCAACTATCTTATTTATTTATATCATTGTTTTACTCTTGTCGGGTTGTCAGCAATATGATAGTTCATCAATTCTACTTGAAAAAGCACTAAAATTTGCGGAAACTAACCCATCAGCAGCTTTAAAATTCATCGATTCAATATACGATCCAGAGAATCTAAACAATAAGCAACAAATGCAATACATAGTTGCACATACTCAAATCTACCATAAAAACTATCTCAGTATCGCCGAAGACTCCCTTATATTTAAAGCGGTCGAATATTATAAGAAACATCAAGAGGACTCCAAACAAGTGGCCATTACCAATTTTTATGCTGGGGCAGTAGTTAGAAGTCAACGAAAATTCGATCAGGCAATGCTCTATTATAAAAACGCCGAAACCCACGCTAAACGGTCAAGAGATACAACGACGCTAGGCTTGTTAACATTTAATATTGCAGATCTATTGGCAGAACAAGGACTATATCAAAAAGCCCTATATAGTTATTCCAAAGCCGAGAAATATTATATCAACAATCCGCAAAAACGATCTTTATCATTTAGTTCAATAGGAAGAATGTACCTATTCGACCATAAAGCAGATAGTGCGTTTTATTATTTTCATCAAGGGTTAAGATTAGCAAAAGATATAAAAGACCTCAATTTACAACGCCAACTTGCTGAAAGTCTAGCAGTCGCTTACGAACAGGTTGGGAAATTTACGGAGGCTAGGGAATTTTTGAATAATTCATTCTCACTCAATACTGATAGTACAAGATTAGCGCGTTACTATTTGAATTTCGGCTTGCTTTATGCAAAAATACCGCTCGCAGACTCAACAGCATTTTATGCTGAAAAACTAAAATTGCAATTACCGTCAATTAAAGATAATTACCTATTGGCCAGCGCACTTAGTTTTCTATCAACCTATAAAAAAGAACAAAAACATTTCTCTGAAGCATTTGATCTTCAGGCTGAGCGAATGAAAATTGTTGCACAAATTATGAAGGAGCGTGAAAACCAGTCAGTACTTAAGATAGAAAAACGCTATAACTATGAACAAATCAAAAAACAATATTACAAATCGCTATCTACAAAACAACGATGGATTATAATATTAATGGGTGTCGTAATTTTAGGTGGCATTTTATTTGCATTTTACTATGCCAAATATAAAAATAGAGAAATTGCCATCCAAACTAAAATGGAAACATTGAGTGATATGAATCGAGATTTGGAGACTATGGTTCAAAAAAAGAAAATAGACCTTCGTAGGGACCTGCTATGGCGATTTGATGTAGCAAAGAAGTTTTTAATGATTAATAACGAAATAAATAAAAAGGGAAAAAGTACTTCTGAAAACAATTTGATGTTAAAACAATTCAATTCCATCGTATATGACCGAGATTCCCCAGACGAACAATGGGACACCCTCCACCAAGTATTTAAAAACGCGCGTCCCGGATACTCAGAGAAGATTAAGAAAAAATATCCTGGATTAACAGAGACTGAATTTCGAATTGGCATCCTAACTTATGCAGATCTAAATATCAAAGAAATTGCACTTATTCTTAAACAAAGTCCAAACACGGTACAAACAAAAAGAACGTCACTAAGAAAAAAGCTAAACATTCCAAATGGTGGTGATATCGCTGATTTTATCGATAGATTAATCGATTAAGTCCTGTCCGATATTCGGTATTTTTTGTAGAATATGAAAATCCCCCCCTATCTCATCTCTATGGAAAACCTATACGCAATAACACATAAACAAATGAAATTCAATGAATTAAAATAAACAAAAAATAATAACCTATACTTTGCTAAAATAAACCTATACCTATAAAATTCCCGAAAATAGCGTCAATATATTTGGCTCTCAAATTTTAACATTTTAAATACTTTGAGGATGAAAAAACAAGTTCTATTGCTCGCTTTATCCATTGGAGCACTACTATCTCCATCAGTTGGAAATTCACAATTACTTCCTATTTCCACAGTTGACCTAAATTTTCAATCTGATGAAATCGATCTAAGAGGAAGAATTGAACCAGGTGAAATCCGTAGAGAGATTAAAGCCATCTCTGCCTTCCTACAAGCAAGTGATATCAAAGCGCAATTCCATTTTGATATGGGGACAGTGCAGATTTCTATAGTCGATCAAACAGGTACAATGGTATATAGCACCACTGTATCCAGTTCTATTGGCGAAGTATTGATTCCCACCACAGGTTTTCCTCCAGGAAATTATACAGTCACCTTCACAGCCTTATCAGGCGGAATAACTGGGGACTTCACCCTTTAGGAATTGACGAATAGCCACAGACAATGATAACATTTAAATGCTATCATTGTCTGTCGTTATTCACTTTATCGAATCTTCCGTAAAACAAACGTACTAAACTGAACAGGAAATTAAATGCGTCGAACGGTAACATATAAATTTCAATCAAAAGCTTCCTCTTTTGATATAACAGGCAATCTTCCAAGCTTTGTTCAAAATATTCTTTATTATGCAAAGGCAGAAAAGATAGTTTTTAAAGAAGGAGTTATGCTCATCCAACACTATAGCCACGTTCTTTTCTATTTGGAACTTACAACCTATGAACTTCACGCTGACCTTAACGCAAGCTATTTTAATGAGAAAACACGGCTATTCCTTTTTATGATGCTAAAAGGTAATATCTCCTTTTTTGCAAAGAATGGACTTCCAATTTCTCAAGCAGAACAAGATATATGCTACGCTACATACAATCGTAAAGAAGAGTTTCTCTATTTTCTTCCAAAAGGACAACATCAATTTTGCTATATTATGCCCAGAACCGCTTGGTTAGATACAGGAACTGATCAATACTCGCGTCTCGGGCAATTCCTACAGAGTATGAAAAGTGATAGAACTTTATTTGGACACTTGTCTCCATGTAAAATCAACCAAAGTTTACAAAGTCTTCTTGGCCACATATTTTCATTAAAATATGAAAATCCAATCGATCTGGAATTCGACCTAACTAAGTACATTAAAGCCACTATCAATCAATTCCAACTTTTACTAGATGAGAAGTTTTCACAACGAGTATACCAAATAAAAGAATATATCGATCAGAATTTTTCAAGCCTGAATTTAGATAATAAAACACTTTCGTCCATCTTTTTTACCACTGAAAAAACTCTCATTAAAACTTTTAGACAAAAATTTGGAACCACACCCCATAATTATCTCACGAATGTTCGTATGGAAAAAGCCAAAAATTTAATGATTTTCGAAAAAATACCCCCGTCTCGTGTTTTCTCATTCGTTGGTTATTCTGATTTTAATAGCTTTCGGAAACAGTTCAAAAAGTACTTCGGAATACCTCCATCAGAGTGTTTTTAATAGTATCTTCTTCTAAACGTCTCCCTCAAAATTACCCAAGTGGTAAAAAACACACCTTTTGCCCTAATTATTAATAAAAAACACTTGAATTTGGTTTGTTTTTTCCTACCTCCTCCCCGTATAATACAACGAACTTTAATATTAACAAAAGACGCTTACAGTCTAGATTTAGTCTGCATACCAAGGTACGGGCCATTTCTTGATGGTAAAGTTTCGACAAGATGGCTAAAATCCATGACGCTATCTACATCCGTTGGTATGCTAAACCGGGTCGAGATCGGATGTCGAAATAAAGACGCAGGTACAGCGATAGGTACAAAGCTATGGATTAGATATCCAGAATTAGACAGTTAGACCTTTCGGTTTCCAGGAAACTAATTGGTCATCAAATAGAACCCCTCGATTGTATGCTCGGAGGTTAAAACGACATACAAGATTTATAAACTAAATGTAATTCATTATGAAAACGAAAAAATCAAAATTCATCGCGGGTATAACCGCACTAATCTTATTATTCGGAGTTTTCTTTATGGTAAGAGCAATGGAGAAGTCTAATCTCTCAAACAAAGATGTTTTAACTGAAGAATGGTTTGATTATACTGGTCCATCCCAAGATAGGGATGACATTCAAAACCCCGACAATTACACGCTACACTCGGGTACACCAGCCTGTAGTTCCGGTACTAAACTTTGTTCTTTAAAAGCACCAAATGACGGAAATGGTCAACCTGTTTTAACAAGTAGTTTTGTTACCCAGGTAATGTCAGCTATTTCAACTGGAGGAACCCCATCAAATTCAAACATTAAATTGCAAAACTAGATCAGGGTCAAAAAGAGTAAAGGCGGGTGTAGCCGCCTTTACCATTTATCGTTGATTCTGCACAAATCCCGAATATTTAATTGCCTCTAGCGGAATTAAAAGGGCATATTTACTTGACTTGGGCGTTAATTTATATTCTCTACCTGCAAGCCTCCGCACAAAAATAATATTATCACCTTCCAGGTTCAATCTCCTGACATCTTCAAACCTTCTATTTCTAAAGATGAATTCTTTTCTTCTTTCATTGAGTATAAAATTTCTTAATTCACTATCATTTTCTGGAAGTTTGGGCAACTCATCTAAGTGATACCTAAACTTTAAAAAATAATTTAGTTTATCTTTTCCTTCGTTTTTTTTACCATTTACCTTTAATGATGCTTCAGCAAAAGTAAGATACATTTCCGCCGTTGTGCTTCCAGTAAAATGCAACGTAATATCCTCGGCGAAAGTCCCCCGAAACTTGACTTTGTTATTGCTTTCCTCCCTAAAATATAACTTTTTTCGATAGTCCCCATCTTGATAGGTATTGTACAATAAAGTATCAACAAAACAATTCTGTTGAGTAAGTAATTCGCTATAGTTTGAAGTCCAGTGAATCACTTCCAAATTATAGCGTTTGAATGGAGTTTCTACTTCTCCGTTAATTTTAGAATAATCCAAGAGATCTGATCTTTCCTCAAGAACTCTTCTGCTAAATTCGAATGCCTCGTCATAGTTTCCAATTGATAAATATATCCTTGCTAGCAGCGCCTTTACGGCGAGTTTACTAGGCCTTGTTTTTATAGACGTAAGAGCTGGAAGCTCATCTTCGCTCTCCTTTAGATCCGCAATAATCTTTTCATAACATTCTTTTATACTTGATCGTGGAAACTTCTTGTCAATATCAGCAGACAATCGAAGTGAAATTCCCAGCTTGTCACTATTCTCATTGCCGATATAGGGTAACGAAAACAAAGTCATCAATTCAAAAAAAGACAAACTTCTATAAAACTTTGCGGTTCCCGAAATCTCTCTAAAATCTTTATCACCTAGCTTTGCCTTTATTGCGAGTGCATTCTCAAGTACGACATTGGCGTAATAAACTCGTAAATAGAGCATGGACCAGGCAATATCGTCATTTTCCGAAACTTCCCAGGTATATTTGTTTCTAGTTGAAATATTAGCGATTGAATTCCATGTATCTTCCATTAGATAATAGTTATCGCTCAGATCTTCTCCAACTAAGGACATAGAATTAAAAATATTCTCATTATTAAGTAAAGCCCAAAGATCTTCCTTGGTAGAAATTGTAGCAAGCTTTTGGCTTGGTTTTTCATCCAGAAATTTACTACACCCACAAAAAAAGACCATAACCATTAAGAGTATCAAATAATTTTTCATAATTTCTTCTTTAAAATTGTAGATTCATTCCCACAGAAATTGTTTTTGGCAAACCAATCTCATTTTGTGGAGTCATCGGATCAATATCTTCATTATTAGCTCTCCATATAAAACCCAAATTGGTCATGTACATAAAAATGCTTAAGGACTTTATTTTTTGTCTATAAATATTGCTAAGACTATAAGAAATCTTTAGATCCGATAGCCTTATATGATCTCCCCTTAAAACATTTACCTCTGAACCATTGAAAAAACTATTTCGATAAGTATTGTTGGGATACAAAAATGAAGGTATATCGGTTTTCAATTCGTCACCCTTTTCTGTCCAGCGCCCTGAAAAATCGGAATGAATAGGTTTCCATGTACCAAGCTGTGAATAATTAGCAGTCGGTTTTCTGAAATAGTAACTAAACCTAAATCCGATGTTTGCAGAGATTTGGATATTTTTATATGTTAAATCGTTTCGCAATGACCCAAACCATAATGGCCTCGCCGATCCATGCATATTGAGTTGATTTATGTCCGTTTTTTGTATAATATTTCTCCAATCTTCACTTTTTTCATTATTCAGATAACCCATTGGATTTCCGTTTTCGGGGTTCAACCCTCCCCACTTATAACTAAATACTGCGTAGGCTAACTGACCTTCAATTGGACTGATATCCTGTATATAGCTCATTGAAGGTTTGACTAATTGCTTATATTTACTAATTATAACTTTATTGAAACTCAACAATACAATAGTATTCCAATTAACATTACCTTTAAGATTACTGCTCCTTATGTTAAGATCAAACCCTTGGCCACTGGTATTTGCACTGTTAATTGTCATTTCTGAAACCCCTGTTGTTGGATCTATAGGAGAAGCCCCCAAAAGATCATAGGTATTCTTCCAATAATAATCCAGAGAACCTGTAATTCGATTGTTTTTTAAACTAAAATCGATACCAACATTCGTGGTTTTAACTCTTTCCCAACGCAACGAAGGATTAGGAGGATTAACAATCATCGCAAATGGTAGGAAAGTATACGGAGTAAGATATGAAGCATACTCGATAATACTATAAGCCGATGTATTTTTATTTACATTACCACTGTAACCGAAGGATCCCCTTATTTTTAAAGTCTTCAACCATTCTAAACTAAAAAAATCTTCACGATGAATATTCCAGGCGGCACCTGTCGACCAAAGTGGGCTCCATTTTCCATTGGTAGTTGCTCCAAAAAGATTGGATGCATCCTTCCTGCCACTGAGATAAACATCAATTTTATTATGATAACTATAGGAAATATTACCATACGCAGATACGTAACGGTCAATCATAACATCCTTGAAAAAACCTTCTGTTCCCATCGATGCTGTCCCCCCAATATTATTATAGGTTGGGAGCTGCGCTGTCTGATCAAAAGGGGCAAAAAGAAGTTTTTCAGGATCATATCCATATAACCTGGAGCCATCCTCAGAATTTCTTACAGATCTTACCTCAAATCCTACGACAGAATTGATCTCGTGTATTTTACCAAAACGTCTGCTCAGGTTAGATTGGATACGGAAAGATTTTGATACTCCATCAGTTTCCTGCTGATTTAATATTCCTCCTTTGGGTATACCATAAGAATAATCATTATCCTTTACTGTTGTATATAAATTTATCAGATTTCTAGCATAATAGGTCTCAAGACCATTTAACTTCTCTTCCCTCATAGAAGAATTTCCATATTGTCCTCTAGCTTCAATATCTAGCCAATCGAAAATCCTGTAGGATAGCCCAAGATCAAATATCAACTGTTTTGATATTTGCTTGTGATCATTGATCCGCATCTCCTCATATGGTCTATATTTCCAATTCAAAAGTTTATCATCAGTAATTTGGTCAAGAAATCTCATACGATACCCATAGTTAACAGCTAATGGTTCATCGTCATCCCCCACTAATTTTGCATATGGGTATATCGGAGATCCTGCCCCATACCCGCCAATAAAAATTGTATTATTAGTATTGCTGTAGTTGATTTTTGATTGTACGTTTAGCTTTTTGCCAAGATGCAATTCATTTGAAAAATTAAAAGTATATCTACGTACAGAATTTCCCCTTAGACTAGGCTTTTGATCATCAACACCAAGTGATACAAAATGATTAGAGACATTGTTTCCTCCGCTCAGATTAATAGCGTAACGCTGATCGACAGAGTTTCGATAAAAGTAATCCATGTAATCTCTTCGAGAGTCTATCTTCCTGTACGCATCTATTTGGGTAATTGCATCAGCTTCTGATATCTCCCCTTCCTTTTGAAGTTGCAATAGTTCAATCACTGGGGAAAGGGCTGGCTTTTTTTTATTTGTGATCTGATTATTATAGTATCCCTTTTCAAATAATAAAATTTCCATATCAATAAACTCTGAGCTTGATGTCTGTTTGAGCCGAAACAAATCCGGTTTATAACCAACCGAAAAATTTGAAGAAAAATTGAGAGATTCCTTCGTTGCTTTTTTTCCTTTTTTTGTTGTTATTACAATAACACCATTTCCAGCTTTGGCCCCCCAAATTGAGGACGCTGCTGCATCTTTAAGTATCGTGACATTTTCAATATCATTTGGATTTATATTCTCCATTTTACCTTCATAAGGAAAATTATCGACAACTATTAAAGGGCTATTGGCTCCCTCAATACTTGTTATACCTCGAATATCCAATTTACCATCCGACAGTGTTGGGTTATTTATATTGTAATTCCTTCGATCAAATGAAAGTGACGTCGTCATGTCTTCCAATCTATTTAATAGATTCGAGGACAAAGAGCGCTGTATTTCTTCCTTACCTAACACTTCAAAAGAACCAGTCACTTTTTCTTTCGACATTTTCTGATAGCCTGTGTTAATTTCAACCTCCTCCAGTTGATTATTTTCAGGACTCATTTCAAATATCAAATAGTCTTTAAAAGGCTTATAAATGAGTTTTTTTCGTCTATAACCTATATGTGTGCATTCTATCTCTAAACGCACACCTGTATCGCCTATTTCAATACTATTATTCTTTACTTGAACTACTTTCCCATCAACCGCAATGTTGTAGTTTATCAATAATTCAGTTGACAATGAATCCTTAACGATCAAAGAAACCTGCTTTTGCCCTAGAACAGATGACGTTATGGTAAAACAACAAAAAATCAACATACATTTTAATATAATTTTCATATTACCTGTCCGTTATTTTAATTGTATTTATTCTCGCTTCTGTGGCTATCAACTGACAGCCACTTTCTTTGATTAATCCTATCAATTCTTCAGAATTAAGATCGGAAAGTGTTCTCTTGGGGACATATACTTTCTTGGATATCTGCTCATTGTCTAGTATCGGAATATGGTTCGGGAGCCTGTTATAAGCATCTATTAAATAATACAACTGTATATATTTGCCTTCTTTAGGTGGATTATTAGATTTTGAATTCCTAATTATCTCATAAACTTTAACTTTTGATGGCCCGAAAGAAATATCCACATTTAAATATCTACTCAGCTCCGTCAGTACCGTGCTCCTAAATTCTAAATCGGATATTTTAGAAGGGACTCTCTCCTCAAAGCATAATGCATTTTTTGATAACCAAACAATCTTATCACCCATAGATTTATGATAGGAAATATCACCTATCGTTAATCTTGTTTTCATCAAATTAAATCTGTTCGTTGAAATTGATGGAAGCTTAAAAGCATACTCCAATAATTCTTTAATTGAAAAATTAAAGAGTGATAATTGACTATAACTCTTCAAAGTATCAATCATCTTAATCTCTGAAGGAAGAATATCTTTTCTATAACTGCCGACAATAGTATACATCAGTCGGCTATTAGTGTCAATTGACTCAAGAAGTGATTTTTGAATCGCCTTGTCATTTTTAACATATAGTAACTTATCTTCTTCGTTCGCCAAAATCATCTGAATATTTTGTTCGGAAAGTGACTCATAGCCGCCTATATGGACAACTTTGCTGTTTTTTATAAAAACAACATGCGGAACAAGTTCATGAGGAAAATATCTTGCAATATTTTTTCCATCGGTAACTAAATTCAAAGTCGTGTTTTTAATAGTACTGTTTTGAGACTTGAACTTCTCTATCTCATCCCTCCTTTGCTCGGTTATGGGAATAATTGCAATATGAGATTTTAGCTCGGAAGATAGCTCTCCACTATGTTTGATTCCTGTAATGCAGCTACCACACCAGGTATTCCAGAAATCCAATACTATTACTTTCTTATCTCTATAATCATTCAAGGTTATTGCTTCATTTTCATGCTGATGATCTATTATCTGTAATGGCATATTCCATAGAAGATTTGGAATAGTGTCCCCTATCCCAAGCGATTGCATTGCAGAGTTCCGATCTGATTGACCACGTACCTGACAAAAAATAAGCAGGCAAAAAAACAGTAAAGGACACCTAATAGAAAGTAAAAGTTTAAGGAAGTTTGAGCTGAGCGAATCATATGCTCTCAGTTTATCTGTCTTCGACCCATCCGCCCCACCTAAACGGTGAGGCTTCTGAGCCAATAAACTAAACATAGAAACTGAAAAATATTTCTTGGTAATTGTATATAATATAATTGGATTCATAATTTGTTTTTAAGGTCAGTAGATACTCGGTTAAAAAACTCATAAATTTCTTTGGCCAGCTTTAGTTCGCTCGCACTTGACATACTACTAGACATAGTTGACAGATCAACCACTCGCAAGTCAACTTGCTGATCATGTGCGATATAATAAGATGTTAGTACCTGGACCAGATTTATTAAAAATTCCTCCACCCCATCCGTTTCGAATGCGAGCCTCCTATTCCCTATACCGTTCATCTGACCATCAATAAGGGCGGCACCATAATCTAAACAGTTTTTCAGATCATATTTCTCCCAGAAATCTTCGATCTCTCTGATGGGATTGTACCCCGTCTGGTTACCCCTGTAAAATGTGAGATCTAAAGCGATCAGCTTTGTGAAATACTTCTCCATCTCGTAAGTTTCTAACGCGTGACAACAGCACATAACATTCCCATTCAGACAATAGTCCGTTTTTTTAGGCCTGCATTTTCAGGTCACGACAATAATAAATCAGTTAATTTGTAAGAGCCAGAGCGTGTAAAAAGGAAGTTACTAGGAATATACATTGGCACAACACGTTCCATGGCACAAGTAGCCAAATAGAATTTGGCGGTCTATCAATTATTCAGGAGCAGAAATAAGATTTTTGAGAAGTGTTTTTTTAAGGTTCATAACTCACTAATTAAAGTGAGTCTCTATCAGTGAAGCAACTATAGTGGGCTACCAATACCGATCCACAAGGCTCTCACCCCTTCCAAAAACGGATTTACAGTAGTAGCCCATGCTCTATAGTATGCCCCAAAGGTACATAAAATATCGTCATGGGCATCAAACCTACCGTCTCGCTTGGAATAATATGTGAGAGTTTGTGGACGAGACTCTTTTAGTTCAATACCAGTGGAATATCCTCTATTCCTCTTCAAAAATAATAAAAACAAATTGAATATCCAAATTAAGGATATTAAATACCTAAAATTAGGGTATTAAAAATACAAATATGATCTGAAACTTTATGATTTTTGAGAATGGCTGAGAAGGAACCACTAGGAAAATATGTACAAAGACGAATAAGGGAAAAAGGTATTGAGGACAAAATCATTGCGGATATCCTAAATCTATCGGTAAAAACTGTACCTAAAGTCTATGCACAGACAGACATCCCCTGTGACCGAATCGCAAAATTAAGTATTCTTTTAAATGAAGATCTATACCTAAATTATTACAGTTCTTCAGAACCACTTAAGACTATTTTAAATAGAGAAAAGCAAGAACTGAATGAAAAAATTTTAGAATTAGAATCTCAACAAGATCAATATTTGAATATTATAAAAGATAAGGATAGTATTATTATTCTTCAAAATAAACTTATATCAGAACTTGAGGAAAAATTAAAAAAATAACAATTTTCAATATTTCAAATAAACTTCTTTTTTACAATAATAAGTAACAAAATCACAAGTTACAACCGTACCTAAGCATGTCTTGACCCCTATTCAAATGTTATGCAAATAGGTTGTACTGAAGTATCTCCCATTACATTGGGAGTGATTATTATTGAATTTATATTTCTTGGAGCACATGGCGTTTATTATTTGGAACGTCCCTCTGACAAAGAACGGTTAGGATGTATTTTCTTTGTGATAATACTCCTGACATTTAATATTGTAAACATCCATCTTCCAGATCCATTCCTCGATATCCCCCTTTACCTGCAATATGTACTACGAAATGGGATCGGGTTTACAGCTATAACATATTTCCCTTACAAGTTTTTCAGAAATAAGCAGATAACGAGTGACAATCTTAATGGAAAAAGGAAACTTTTTCTTTTGACCGTACCATACCCATTTCTTTTTATTCTAATATTCTCATTCTTTCGCGATTTAGAGATAACACACAAATTAACTCTCTTTATTCCTGGTATCAACAATCTAATTACGGTTGTAATGATTGGCAAAACTATATTTAAATACCCTATAACGAATCAAATCAGAAACAACTTACCAAAAGAAATTCTGATTTTGAGTACGATGATTTTTTGGCTTTTTCTCTATCCTGCTGAAGGCTTAAGTTGGGGAAAAGCCACCTTAACTATTTTCTTCAACATAGGCCCGACTGTACTCAACGGTTTCCTATTATTTAACTGGATAAAAATGCGACGTATTGAACAAATACACCTTCGGGACCTAATTTTACTGTCCACTAACAATGAAACGGTGACTTTAAATTGCCAGATTTATATGTTTTCCGAAAGAGAAACAGAGGTCGCAGTGTTATTATCTCATCGCTTAAAACGGCAACAAATTGCCGATAAACTATTTATCTCCATACGAACCGTCGACAAACATATTGAAAGAATATTTTTAAAAACTGGTGTTTCATCCCGTGAGCAGCTTTTCGAAAAGCTCAATACAATTTTATAAGATTCGCTTTAATATCATTGTTTAGCAAAATACGCATGTATTACCTACACAAATACGTAATACATGCGCTATGGTTAGCTCGCCGTTGAGCCTACATTTGAATCAATAATAACTGCGGAATGATCGGACATTAAAAGCAATGCGATATGTTAGCAAAGGAAATTGAAACACGATATACAAATATGATTGAAGAGCTAGAGAATTTTAATGGCTCTATTAAAGGATCAATAGAAAACTTAAGTGCGTCACTTACGCTTATTAGAGAAACTCTCCAATCTTTAAGAGAATATCTCTGTGTCAACCCCTTTTCAAGTAAAGAACAGGAAATTGCGTTCTTTAAACATACTAAGCCACGTTTTTACAGCTGGCAAATTTACTGCATAGAACTCCATCATATCCTAGCTGCTGTTCCTATTGGCACGGATCAAATGATAAGAGATTACTATATGAACGAATTAAATATACTCGATCGTTTTTTTAAACTACATGCATTTTACTATCAATACTACCTAAGGAATGAAAATTCAAAAGATGACTTATATTTCCTCCGTCGTAACAGAACCTTGTTTCCCCCGGGCGGAGAGCTTTTATTAAATGATCCAGAATTTTCAACAGAGCTAGATTATCTATTCAGTACATTTCGGGCATACGAAAAGCTCCGTAATTTTATAATACGGAGAATTAAGATCTTACACCAAGAATCTGATCAAGGTTTAATGAACGAGATATTAAGCAATCAAAAACGATGGTGGTCAGGCGATAAAGTTGAGCTCGTAGAAATTGCCTATGGAATTTATTATTCCCGAAGAATGAATGATGGAAAGGCTGAAATCTCCGATATCGTAAACTGGTTAGAAGAAAGCCTCCATATTGATCTCAGTCAAGCCTATAGAATGTTTGTCGATATACGAAGAAGAAAAACGGTTAGCTACACAAAATTTCTCGATGAAATGAGAAACGAAATACACACCCATATCGAAGAAACGTTCAAATACAATCCAAAATCAAGAAATTTAAAAAAATAATACTGATAAAACACTAAAAATAAGCGATGCAAATCGTCGACCCCAATATCCCTAACTTGGTAAGATAAAACACATCAATAATATATGAACCAAATCATTAGTTGCGCAAAATCCCTTAATCCTTAGTAACACCCCAAAAGTTTACCTTGAAAATTATGTTTCAAGGATCTCGACCAATTTTCAAGCCTCTTATATTTTATTTTTTGTCCGAAAAGCGAACAGAAATAAATCAATACCAACCTTTTCACCTTGTGAAATCCCCATCTGAACCCTTGCCAATTTTGCCCCATAAGGACTCGTTCTTTGACATTGGGGGAAGAAGCATTTCCACTTAACAAACGGAAATTATCGTGCAGTCAAAAACATATCGAAAGGTATTTTTTGATGAACCATAGGCAGCCGGTTTCGGCGGGTATGTATTTACCTACGTGTGTATTCCCGAACATATAACAATAAAAATAGAGAGTCCCCTCACGTAGCGATACGTCTCAATAAAATCCAACGATGATAAACATCATACTATATATACAAGGGGCAAATTTCTTTGCCCCTTTTTTTATTTCCGAAATTTTAAATCCAGCAATTCTATGGAAACACAAAGAAACGCCCAACAGATCAAGGACGAAGTGTCTTTGGTTGAATTTCTTTCTCGCCTGGGCCATCAGCCAACGCACAGATCGGGCAAAGATCTATTTTACAGAAGCATGCTCCGTAATGAAAGTACTCCTTCCTTCTGTGTCAATGACGGGCTAGACGTATGGTTTGACCATGGCGGAGCTAATCTTTCAGGCATCAAAGGCGGCAACGTCATCGATTTTGCCTTAGCTTATTGGCATCCAATAACTTTTCGCAAGTCACTTGAAAAAATTAACCATATCATGGATTTACCAACAAAAGAGGCTTCAATAGATCTAGATAGACAAAAGCGCCCCCGACAAAAGGCGACACGGCTTGCCAATTATACAATCCAAGAGATTAAAGAACTTGGTAGTACAGCTGCCATTACTAAATATCTAAAAAAACGGGGAATCTGGGAGGAAGCTCAAGATCATATAAAAGAAATCCACTATCGTATCGAGGGAGGCCCAAAACAAGGAAAAACATATTTTTCCGCTGGTTGGCAGAACGAAAATGGTGGTTGGGAACTTAGAAACAGAATCGGCACATTCGATTTTAAAGCCTGTCTTGGCCGTAAGGGGATTTCTTTTTATAATGGATCCCCTGATAAATTAGCAATGTTCGAAGGATTTTTGGACTTTTTGAGCTGGCGTAAAGATAATCCAACAGCAACTGACTCCATCATAGTTCTAAACTCTGTTAATCTTTTGGAGATAGGTATAGCAAAATCACGTAATTTTCCGGTAATCAGCGCTTATTTTGACCGCGACAATGCAGGTGAAACTGCACTGAAATTATTGCAGCAACAACTCCCCCAAGCTAAGGATTGCTCCGAAACTTATCTTAATTTCAAGGACTACAACGAAATGTTACTGGCAAGAAAACCCACTAGACTTCCTTGGGAAGAAGATAACATTTATGACAAAATGCTGGCCACCTATAAACGTTAAATTGTCATTCTATAATGGGCTATATAAACACTTAGCAGCTTAGCAAGTAAAACAACCTATTGATAGCCTATTATATTAGCTTAACAGTAGGCTAGCTATAAAATATACAACCCAGCAGATAAGTCATTAGGCAAAAAAACAATAGGCTATTATTTCAATAGGCAACTTAAGCGCTTAGCTAGTAGGCTACATATTGGCTAAGCTAAATTAGAATTGGGCTGATAGGCTAATAGACAAGCCCTATAGTAATCCAATTAGCTATCACCCTTAAACTTTCATCCCTTACCCTTCTCTCCTGCATAGTCTCGGTTGCCATGCAACTCGATACGCGCTCAGCTCACAAAACCCCTCGTGTTTTGCAACCTGCAAGTTGTGTTTTCGGGTCCCCCGAAAACCACCTTGCCTTTGCCATGCGGCGCCCCTTTTGGGGAGCTGCGAGGCAAAGGGAGAAAAACCTTCGCAACTCGGTTTTTCTTTCAACACGTGGCAAAAGAACTCTTTAGACCCATGAAAAAACAAGGAAGACCACCAATGCTGACTGGTAAAAGGACCCATATCATCAAAGCTAAATTAACGGATGATGAATTTAAGGCATTGCTTGAAATCCAAAAAACATCCGGGTTAAATCGCATGGAACTTATCCGTAGGCGAGTACTGGGTAAAATGGCGTCCACAACCATCAATATCAGTGAATTGCTAAACGCGTTAAATGCAATTGGAAGTGAGCTCGGAAGAGCAGGCAATAATATCAATCAATTGGCAAAACATGCCAATACACTTAATAAACAGGAAAGATTAAATGAACACATCGTAGTAGATTTTAACAATCTCTTTTCCACTTATATACATAGCCAACAAGAACTCGAAAAGATCCTGCGGCATATCCTTAGAGCAATGAAATCCACTTAGAATCACGCAATTATAATAGCTACGCACTATGAACCTACATGATTGTCAAAATACTTAAAAAATCAACTACATTTAAAGCAGTTAATTATAACACCGATAAAGTCGATAAAAACAAAGGAGAACTATTGCTCGCCAAAAACTTTGGCCTACTTCAAGGAATCGAAAACCTCCGCCCCCAGGATTACATCAATTATCTGCGAGCAGTTTCCGCTCGCAGCACACGCATCAAATATCCACAGTTCCATGTCGTCCTATCTACAAAAGGACGACAGCACAGTAAAGAAGAACTTGCTGATATTGCGCAAAAATGGATGGAAGGCATGGGATACGGCGAGCAGCCTTACCTGTTAATTTTTCACAAGGATACCAGTAACAATCATGTGCACCTGGTATCAACACGTATTGGAACGGATGGTAAGAAGATCTCAGACAGGTTTGAAAAACTACGGGCTTATCGCATCCTAGATCAGGTGATGGGTGAAGATGAGAAGCAACTTTTAGCAAAATATCTGCATAATGCGCTATCCCATAACTTCTCTACTCGGGCACAGTTCATAATGTTACTTGAGGAACAGGGCTATACCCTTATCCTAAAAGACAGTGCGTATGGTATTAATAAAAATGGATCTACTCTTGGGCAGATTGAAGCCTCCAAGATAGACCTCAGGATTGTTGAAAGACAAAAAGATAATGCACGTGTTAAACAGATCAGGACTATCCTAGAAAAATATAAATCCATCTATGATACAACTATTATTTCCCAGCAGAACAGCTACAGTTCTGCACTGGCAGATTTCCTGCACGATAAATTTGGGCTACAGCTCATTTTTCACGGAAAAGATGGTAAGCAGCCTTACGGTTATACGCTTTTCGACCATCCAGGTAAAGCCATCTACAAAGGAACAGAGATCATAGCGATAAAAGATCTTACCAATAACCATTTGCCTGAACAGGTTAATAATATTATAGAGGAAACGGTACCCGCGGAAAAGCAAGTCAATTCGGATAATATTCAACCCGAAAATTACCCTAATGAGTATTATGACACGCCGATGATTGATATGACAAATGACGCCCTAATAGGATCTGAAATTGAAATTCCGCTGCTTACCCTAGAAATCAATATGGCAGATGATATCGATGATGAGGCCGTTCTTGGACGAAACCGTCGCCGCAAGCGTAAAGCGCGTACCAATACCAGATAATAAATTCAATCTTAAACATCCGAAATATGGTCGTTCTCATAGGAAACCAAAAAGGCGGGGCAGGAAAAAGTACGCTTACGCTGCTACTTGCCAATTACCTTACTTCCGTACATCATCGAAAGGTCACCGTCCTGGATATGGACTATCAACAGTCCATATCCAGTAAACATGAAAAAGCGAAGATCCTTGAAAATGAAGATCC
>JAITLV010000017.1 GCA_031277685.1 Sphingobacterium sp.
ATAGTTTATTGAACATATCTTCCCATGTTAAAGAAAATGGTTCCTGTAAGGGTTCTTTTTTAACTTCCTTCAAAATTGAATGGTCGCCCTGAATCAATGCTTTCATTTGTGCCGCAAGCACAACAGCATCATCGGCATCGAAAAATGATATCGCTTTACTTCCAGCAGCCGTTTCGTGCGCATAGGGCAGGTCTGCCAGTAACATGGGTTTTTCATATTGCGCAAATTCGGAAATCGGCAAGCCCCAGGATTCTATTCGTGAAGGAAAAATCAGGCAGTCACTCCTGCGATAATACTCTTCCAAAACCTGTCTGTTGACAAAGCCCATAAAATTGATAGCCTGCAAATGCCCCCAATGCCGATTTATCCACTGGGCATAGCGATTTTCATCTCCCTTCAATGTTAGATGAACCTTAAAGTCTACAATTCCCTCGTCTAACAGTATCTCTGTTGCGCTACAGATTACTTCAAAATTTTTGTGGCTATTGGGAGAGCCTGCGAAAACAAACGAATAGCAAGAATCTGTGCCGCTGCCACCACTAGGAGTAATTAATTGGGGTTTTGTCGGAGGGGTAACGATAATTTTATCTTTATTGATCCCAAACATATCATACAAGCCCTTCCGAAGCCATTCCTGCTGCACAATGATATTCCTGTTATGACGTATATTGGGCCTGTAGATGTATTTACTGAATAAAGCAAATAGTACTATTTTTGGTGAAAATAATAGGTCATGCATTTTCCAACGATAAAAAGGGAAAGCATTATGACAATAAACCGCCCGCCGTTCAGCAACAACAGCAGGTGTCGTATCGTGCAGTGAAAACCAAAGATATACAGGGCCTATTTTCCTGGATATCGACCGCATCGAAACATATTCATACCATAGTCTATTCACCCAACGTTTTTTAGGCCATTGTGTCTCAATATATTCTATATTGGGAAAATCCACTAGCGACTTCTTATGCACAACCGCAACAACCCGATACTCTCCATCCCGTGCAAGCGCAGCTAAATAAGTTAAGCAATCTTTCAGAATCGTTAAAGTACCTGCCTCAACGAGATTAACAGCGGAAATGACGATCGTTCTCATAATTCCGGTTCCTCCTTTCCGCAGGATTCGAAGAGCACCAGCCATTGTCGCATAATATATTCTTCATTAAAATTTTCAGACATTTTCCTTGCGGTATTTCCCATTGCGATTCTCAATTGTTGATCATTGATCAACAGACATACTTTTTCAGCAAAATCTACCAGATCACCCTCCGCAACCAAAAAACCGTTCTTGTCCTGCCGGATAATATCCCGGGGTCCACATTTGCAGGCAAATGACACCATGGGAATCCCACAGGCCTGCGCTTCAAGCAGGGCCATTGGCAATCCTTCATAACGCGATGTCATCAGCAGCATTGCGCAGCCAAGATAGATATCCATAATATTCTTGACCGGCCTGTGGAGGATTATCCGCCCACTCAGGCCCAGCTGAATGATCTGATTTGTTAATTCTTCTTTTAATGGTCCCTCGCCATAGATGTCCAACGTCCACTCAGGATATCGTTCGCTGATTGTTTTCCAGGCCTCGATAAGCTGGTCGAACCCTTTTTGATAATCAAATCGGCCAATTGCGAGCGCATGTTTACACGATAGCGAGGCCGGGACGGCAGGCAAAAACGTATGTGCGTTTGGAATGACCACAATATTTTTAAGGCCTTTCCAATAGTCTAAATCCTCGTGGGTCAATACGACAAAACGATCGTATTTTTTTGCGATGGCAAGATCTTGGTACATACGCCATCTATTCAGCACCTTCCATAGCCCGGATCTATTGTACTGTAGTCTTTTAAATCTTGAAAAGTGGATTTCAAGCAGTTTCTTGCTCCCATCCTTGATCTTAGGGAGAAGAGCGGCATCATGGTCAAACATAGAAATAACAATATCCGCGTTCAGCTCCAACAGGAGGGCCTTGAGCTGCCTATGATGACGATGCTGTCTTTTTTTAAATGACCAAATCCTTGGCAACATCCCCAGATGTAGATCATCCGTATAATTAATACCAAGATCTATCTGCCGAACGGCAGCATGTAATGGAAAGTTAGGTTCGCGCCCTTTTTGATCAGTGGTTATGATAACCAGCTCATGCCCTTTCCCGACGAGGTAATTGGCTTTATTTGACAGCACCCGCTCCATGCCACCAGCGTTATAGGTTCCCAAGATAGAATAGACGATTTTCATTTTCCGTATGAAATTTGGCAGTAAACAAAGTCCCCTGCAGTCCTTCAACACCATAAAACAGGGCATAAATCAAAAAAATATCTGTTGAAACTTTAAACCAGATGGCGAAGGAGAAAGCTAACAACATGAGAAATAGCAGTTGCTGCTTGCGATACCTTTTCATAAAAGCGAGGGCATTGAACATGAAAAATGTAACGAAAACACTAAATCCCGAGATTCCACAATACAATATAAAACGGCAATAGCCAATATCCGTATTGAAAATCCAGCCATCAAAAAGCCCCGTACCAATGAGCCAGGATTTTGTATCAGTAGGCCATACCCACATGTTCATTGCCAGTTTATCGGTCGAATCGGTACGCCATTCTCCGGTGTCATAAAAATTGAAGAAACCTTCAAAGGCAAAGTGCATGTAGCCCCTAAAAATGACATTATTGTCATAGAAATACATTGCTATTAAAGTTGCCAAGCAGAGCAATACCAAAAGGACGGAAAAGAACCTTACAAATTCAATTCGGATAACGCGGTTGAACAATCCCGTTGAGAGGAATATATAAGCAAATCCCAAAGCACCACCAATTGAGGTTGTCCTGGAAATAACATTTCCCAAAATGAAGATGGCAAAGAAAGTCGCTATTAAAATAGCGATGAGCGGTATATGGCGTTTTTCAAACAGTTCTCTTGTAAACAATGTCGACAGCATAATGAGTACAATGGAGAAACGAACCCCGGCATTATCCAATGATGCTCCAATGCCATAAAGTCGGTCCACCTCCTGTGCAAAAACCTGTCCCTGCTCGATATAACGGTCCACTAAAGCCTGTACTGCCGGCGAGCTGTCGATCCAAAATGCGAGCCCACACTGTAGCAAACATGCAGCAGCTAAGTAAAACGTCAATAGATGGAAATCAATGAATCCATGTATTTTCCGGATCAAAAAAACCACCGTATAAGCAGCCAGCAACCAGATTGTAAAGCTGACAAAATAGGTAGCATAGGCAAAGTCATCTGTACGGTTGACATCTGTAGCGATATAACAGACAAAAGAAAATACAACGGCCAATACCGCGGCTGCAAATAACTGCCTGCCGATCCCGATATACTGCGTCTTGACCATTTGCCCAAATAGCAATAGCGATCCGAGGCCAGCCAAAATTATTTTGGTGTTGATACTCGGTGGCAAAAAAGTGAAACCGAATGAAAAAAAATAACAGCTAACCACCACTAAGGCACAAAAAATCAAAAAAGCTCGTAACATGCTATCTGTAGATTAATCCATAAATCATTCGTAATACAATAATATTGTACATCCTAATGGCCCAGTATTGCCTCTTCCAGGCAAACCATTGGAGCATCCGGGTACGCAGGGGTACCGATATATTTTTAAGAATATATCGGTTTGAGGACTTGAACCACTTCGTCCAAAGGACGAAATCCCTTTTCTGTCCTGTTACCAACAGAGGCAATTTGATATTCAACTTTAAAAAATCTATTCCTGGTCCGATTTTATCGGCGTAAGCACTCGCCTTTAGATAACGCTCCGTTTCTCGGATATTCATTTCAACCTCATGGATATGTCGTTCGGAAAATGTTTTGCTAATGGAAGCCGTATTGTCCTGTTTATAATGATAAAAGACCTTGTCCACCAGGACAATTTTCTCCGCATGTACCAAAAGCTTCATCATTACCGTTAGATCTTCACCCATATTTGCGTCGGGGATAAATCTGATCAAATTTTCATCATAGAGTGAACGACGTACCATAAACAGCCAAAGATTCCATCGCATTTTGCCGGCCATCATGGCCTGGATTGCTGCTAAAGGGCTCTCACAAAAGGGCTGGATCATTTTTCGGCCGTTTTTCTGAAAGCTCAGCCACCAATGAAAGTAAACTATATCAACCCCTGACCGCAGAGCTTCTTCCACACAATATTCGACAGCTTCGGGTTGAATCGTATCATCAGCATCGACGTACATAATAAACTCGCCTGTCGCATGATTCAGCGCGGTATTCCTTGCGTTTGAAACGCCCCTATTTTCGGGATGCGAAATAACGATTGCCTTTGCCCCGGAGCCTTTGGGCATTGTATCAACAAACCGTAACAACTGGCTCAAGCTGTCGTCCGCGCTCGCATCATTGATAAAGATCAGCTCAATACAAGGATAGGTCTGCTGTTTCAGGGAACTCAACGTTCGATCGAGCGTAGCTGCTGCATTATAGATCGGAACAATAATGGAAACCAATGGGAGATTATTCATGGGACAACACATGCTTTAAGAGGTAAAAATTTCACTTATAATCTGTTGTTTGTATTGCAGATCCTCATATGGCAGTTCAGCCACGCCACCTGCGACTTCATTAACGTATTTGCCTTCGATGGCTACTTTTCGGACAGCCTGTTTCAAAAACCATTCATACTCAATATCAACATGTCCAATATCCAATGCCCGGATCCCTACCAGGGAAAGATCATAGGCCAGCACCGTCGCTGTCGGCCCCAGCGCAACCAGCACAAGATCATAGTTGGCCGCAAAATGCACTGTCTCGGATAATAACCGATTATATACAGAAAAAGCATTCTGTGATAAAGTTATGATTCGATCCAAAGCCGCTGCTTTGGCAAATAAATCATTCCCCACCCCCAGTCGGCTCATTGTTCCCTCAACAAGCAAGATCCGTTTGCCTTGCCACAGCTGCTTGAGCTGCTCAAAAAAAACGGCACTCTGGGACTTGTCCTGCCAGTCGATATAAGGTCTGGTCACACAAGCATCGTAATAGGACCTCGAGAAATTGAAATAAGGGGTATATTTTCGGTAATGAAAAACGACAAACTGTTTCCAGAAGAAGCGTCCCCTTTGATTCAAATGCCGCACCGAAGACAATCCATGCGGAACACAGATCAGGCATCCTTCCTTATCGCTCCCCAAAATTTCACGCAAACGACGGGACAACTGATTATCAACACATTGAAAACCCAAATTCTCCGTCTGATTGATCATATG
>JAITLV010000186.1 GCA_031277685.1 Sphingobacterium sp.
CTTACCTTACCTTACCTTACCTTACCTTACCTTACCTTACCTTACCTTACCTTACCTTACCTTACCTTACCTTACCTTACCTTACCTTACCTTATCTTACCTTACCTTACCTTACCTTACCTTACCTTACCTTACCTTATCTTACCTTACTCCTAAAAACAAAAAACTCGCGCTGCTGAGAACAACGCGAGGCATAATCCAGGGTATTTGAAAGGGAAAATCTTTATTTATATCAAAATATAAATGAAAAATCAAAATAGAACAAATAATTCTATTAAATACTCTATTTTATTCCGTCTTCATATTCAAAATAAGTAAAAATTATTTATTTATCAAAATAAAATTGATTTTATTTTGATAAATAAATTTAAAACATAAAAAATACATCAAATTCAATATAAAAAACATCAATAAAACACTCAAAAACTCAAAAACAATAAAAAAAACTTAAAAAACACAAAGAAAATAAACACAAAACAAAATATACAGACAAAAAAAAGACCTGAAATAAAATATTTCAGGTCTTTTTTTTTAAAAACGAATTACTAAGCTAATTGTTTTTCCAATTTTTCATTTAAAACTGACTTTGGAACTGCTCCAATTTGTTTATCTACAATTTCTCCATTTTTGAAGAACAATAAAGCAGGGATATTACGGATACCATAACGAACTGAAATTTCTGGATTTTCATCTACGTTTACTTTTCCTATCACAGCCTTACCTTCGTAATCTTTAGCTAATTCTTCAACAACAGGACCAACCATACGACAAGGACCGCACCATTCCGCCCAAAAGTCAATTAATACAGGTTTGTCTGCTTTCAAAACAACTTCTTCAAAGTTGCTATCTGTAATTTCTAATGCCATAATTTTTTAATTTTATAAACCGAAGTTATATTTATGATACTACTTAATTGCTAAAATCAATAAACAAAGATAGTAACAACTCTCAATGTTATTGTAATCTTAATTACACAAAATCTAATCCAAACTAGTTCAATCGGTAATTAATACCCTCAAACTTATCTATACAGTCTAAAAACTCATTTGTAAGGTTTATTTTCAGGCTTTTAGCTGGCATTTCGACAGAGATTTCATCTTGTGGATCCCAGATTTTAAATTTTAATTGACAATTTGGCACAACACCCTCGATCTCATTCTGCGCCAATATATCTTTAATCCCATCTAAAAATTCTTCATTCAGCTTGGGCAAAGGAATATTGATTGTAAAACTCTTCGCCATTTTTTCACGTAGCTCAGAAAGCAACTGTACACTTCGCAATTCAAACCCCCAATTACCAACTTGTCTAAAACGCTCTTGAACCAAGCCCCGTAGTTGGACAAAATAACCTTCCTGTAAATACCCCTTCAACTTAACATATTCTTCCCCAAATACAGCCATATCGTAAGAATCACTATAATCTTCGATAATAAAGGATGCAAAAGGTTTACCATTTTTGGTCAATCGATGGTTTACCAAGGCAATAATCCCCCCAATAACCAATTCTTTATTTTTAATGCGATTAAATTCAAGCAATGTTTCCTCATCGACCTCAGCAGCTTTGGCTTTATTAATCAAAGATAGATCAGATACCGGGTTATGACAGAAATGTTCGATCTCAAACCGATAGGTATCCAAGGGATGACTTGTCAAGTAAATACCGATTACATCTTTTTCATATTTAAGTTTCTCTATCAATCCCCATTGTGGACAAGGTGTCAAAACAGGTTCTGGCAGCTCCGCTGCCTCACCAGCACCGAACAAACTTGCTTGTGCAGAATTTTCATTTTCTTTAAAACGCTGCCCAAACCGAATGGCTTTTTCCATCCCCGTTGAATTGTCCTCCGCATGAAAATACTGCGCCCGATGTGTACTTTCAAAACTATCGAAACCTCCAGCATAAGCTAAGCTTTCAAAAGCCTTTTTATTGACTGCACGCAAGTCTATACGTTTAGCCATATCAAATACAGATTTATATAACCCTGATTTTCTCGTCTGAACAATAGCATCCACCGCACCCGCACCGACACCTTTGACAGCACCAATACCAAATCGAATCGCCCCACGTTCATTTACCGTAAATTTATAGTAAGATTCATTTACATCGGGTCCCAATACCTCCAAGCCCATACGCTTACACTCTTCCATAAAGAATGTAACCTGCTTGATATCATTCATGTTATTGGAAAGTACCGCAGCCATATATTCAGCCGGAAAGTGAGCCTTTAAATAAGCTGTCTGATAGGCTACCCATGCATAACAAGTTGAGTGAGATTTATTAAATGCATAACTGGCAAAAGCCTCCCAGTCTGTCCAGATTTTCTCCAGCACTTTAGCATTATGCCCTTTTTCTTCCGCCTGCGAAACAAACTTAGGCTTCATTTTATCCAGTACAGCCTTTTGCTTTTTACCCATCGCTTTACGTAAAACGTCGGCATCACCCTTGGAAAAGCCTGCAAGCTTTTGCGACAAAAGCATAACCTGCTCTTGATATACCGTAATCCCGTAGGTTTCTTTCAGGTATTCCTCACATGCATCCAAATCATAAACAATCGGGTCTATACCGTGCTTACGTTTAATAAAACTTGGAATATATTCGATTGGCCCTGGACGGTACAAAGCATTCATAGCAATCAAATCGGCAAATACAGTTGGTTTTAGATCCCGCATATATTTTTGCATCCCCGGCGATTCATATTGGAATACACCGATCGTCTCACCCCGCTGGAAAAGCTCATAAGTCAATACATCATCTATCGGAAATTTATCCGGATCTAAGACTATACCATGGCTCAATTTTACATTCTCAACAGTATCTTTGATAAGTGTCAGGGTCTTCAATCCCAAAAAGTCCATTTTCAGTAGACCAGCACTTTCAACGACGTGGTTATCGAACTGGGTTACATACAGATCAGAATCTTTGGCCAAGGATACAGGCACGAAATTCGTAATATCATCAGGCGTAATGATCACACCACAGGCGTGAATACCTGTATTTCGGACGGAACCTTCCAACACCCTTGCCTGACGGATCGTTTCAGCTTCGAGCCCAGCACCATCGGCTATTGATTTCAACCGGTTAACAGCCTCGATCTCCTCAGCTCTCAGTTTATCTTTTAAACCAGCATCATCAAGCGTAAAGATTTTCGAAAGCTTCAGATTCGGGATCAATTTGGCAATTTCATTCGCATCTCCCAAAGGCAGATCGAGCACCCGCGCAGTATCTTTAATGGAAGACTTTGCGGCCATCGTACCATAAGTAATGATCTGAGCCACCTGACTTGCACCATACTTATTGATGACATACTGCATGACCCGTCCACGCCCCTCATCATCAAAATCAATATCAATATCGGGCATGGAAACACGATCGGGGTTTAGAAAACGTTCAAATAGTAAATCGTACTTTATAGGGTCGATATTTGTAATACCAAGGCAATACGCTACAGCAGACCCTGCGGCAGATCCACGCCCCGGCCCAACAGAAACCCCCATATCACGTGCCGCAGCAATAAAATCCTGTACAATCAGAAAATACCCTGGATATCCTGTTTTTTCGATCGTTGCCAATTCAAAATCCAGACGTTCCCGGATATCATCTGTTATTTCCTCATACCGCTTCTCAGCCCCCACATAACATAAGTGCGCAAGATATTTATTCTCTCCTCTTTTCCCTCCATCCTCATTATCTTCTGCTACCTGAAACTCTTCTGGTATATCGAATTTAGGCAATAGGACATCACGGTTCAATTTAAATATCTCTATCTTATCCACAATCTCCTGTACATTAAGAATCGCTTCCGGCAGATCTTTGAACAAGGTTTTCATTTCTTCAGAAGATTTAAAGTAATACTCCTGATTTGGCAAACCAAATCGAAATCCGCGACCCCTTCCCTTTGGTGTAGATAGTTTCTCTCCATCTTTCACACACAATAGGATATCATGGGCATGCGCGTCCGCCTTCTTTTCGTAATAGGTATTATTTGTCGCTACGATCTTGACATCATATTTACGGGCAAACCTAAGCAAAGTTTGGTTTACACGATCCTCATCCTCCTGCCCATGTCGCATTAACTCCAGATAGAAATCTTCCCCAAAATGCTCCTTCCACCATTGAAGAGCTTCCTCAGCCTGATTTTCACCGATATTCAAGACCTTGCTCGGAACCTCACCCTGAAGATTTCCCGAAAGTACGATCACATC
The DNA here is from genome assembly GCA_031277685.1 of Sphingobacterium sp. GTDB lineage: Bacteria > Bacteroidota > Bacteroidia > Sphingobacteriales > Sphingobacteriaceae > Sphingobacterium. The sequence continues at coordinate 4,204 of JAITLV010000186.1, forward strand.
CTCTTTATACTGCAGGATCAGGTTTTTATCTATACGAGGTACATAATAGAAGCCTGCGGTATAAGCAAAAGAAGCCAACTTGGCTAAATTATGATAACCGCGTTTATTTTTAGCTAGCAATACAACCTGATAGCCATTATCCTTTCTGGATTTATCTTTATGATCTTCGCAAACAAAAAACTCACAGCCGACGATTGGTTTCAGAATTTTACCTGTAGGTTCCTGTCCATTTTCCAAGGCTTCTGCATTTTGTGCTTCCACCTCTTTATTATGCCCAATAACTCTAGAAACGAATTCAAACGCTCCCATCATATTTCCATGGTCAGTCAGTGCGACAGCAGGCATATTATCCTTTACCGCAGCGGACACCAACTTGTCATAAGACATAGTCGATTGTAAAATAGAAAACTGCGAATGATTATGTAAATGTGCAAATTTAGCCTCTTGAAGCGCAGAAAGCATGTCCGCATCTACAACAACATGAACAGCTTCAGGTTCGGCACGCTTTCTGATTTCGTCAGAAGCAGCTTTTAAATTTATATGTTTAAGTCCTGTAGTAGGAACAGGGCCGGGATTATTCGTCTTGAAATCGACGAAATAACCGGTATCTACCTGAAGTTCCTCAACAGTGAATACTTCCCTTCTGACCAATTCCAGAAAACAACGCGTTGTTGCTTCAACGTCAGCAGTTGCATTGTGCGCTTCAGCAAAGGGAACGCCAAATAAATAGGAGTGTAATTCTGTTAGATTAGGCAGTTTATATCGGCCGCCACGCCCCCCAGGAATTTTCAGCAGGTCAGCTGTGACTTCTGTACAGGTATCCAAAACAGGCATACTCGCCATTTTAGAATCTACCCCATATCGATAAAACTCGCAGCCCATAATATTGAGGTCAAAGCCTATATTCTGCCCCACAACAAATTTTGCTTTGTCTAATGCTATATTAAACTTCGCTAAAGCATCTTCCAATGGCACCCCTTGTTCCTCAGCCAATGCTGTAGAGATACCATGTATTTTTTCAGAGTCATAAGGTATATCAAATCCATCAGGTTTAATCAAAAAGTCCTGGTGTTCGACCAAATTCCCCATCTCATCATGAATCTGCCAGGCCAGCTGAATACAACGTGGCCAATTATCCGTATCTGTAATTGGTGCATCCCAACGCTTAGGCAAACCCGTCGTTTCTGTATCGAAAATAATATACATAAATTTCTAATCCTCTTTAATACAACACATTAAACGCAAACATGTTTACATTTATTTGAACTTGAAATTTACGAAATTCTACGTGAAGATTATGTCAGATTTTTGCGAAAAATAATCTCATTAAATTTGTACTTTTTTCACCAAATACATATCAGGGAGATACTCCCAAACATACTATTTCTCAAGCCTATTCTTTTACAATGAGGATAGGCCATCTGATTATATAATTATTTAAACGAGCCACCGTATCCGCCATGTACACCAGGCTCAGCAACTAAAACCACCTTATCGATAAACTAAATCTGTGATACTATTCAAAACACAGTATCAGGATCCGATATTCAATTTAATACCAGTTATTTAATATTGTATCTATCACACTATCCCGGTTATTTTATTATATTTGAATTTGACTCCGATTTCTATGATTAAAGCGATTTTTTTTGATATAGATGGGACCCTGTTAAGTTTCAAAACACATCAAGTCCCTGACTCTACACAACAAGCATTTCAATTATTAAAAGAAAAAAATATAAAAGTCTTTGTTTCAACTGGACGCTCATTTAACCAATTGGGACACATACGTTACCTTGATTTCGATGGTTTTATAACATTTAATGGCGGTTATTGTCTCACCAAAGATGAACAGGTTATTTATAAAAACAACATCGTTCAAAAAGACATCCGTTCACTACTTGATTATGCGAAGCATCATCCGGAACTTACTTTTTCATTTATGTCAGAAAAAGAAATCTCCTTAAACCAGGTCACGCCCGAAGTACTCAAAATGTACCAACAAGTTAACGTAAAGACGCCCCCTATACGTAATTATGAAGACAACTTTGATCTGGAATCCGTCATGCAGATCAATGTATTTATTCAACCAGAAGCAGAGGCCGCATTTATGGAAAATGTTATGCCCAATTCTGTAGCATCTCGTTGGACACCTATTTTCGCCGATATTAATCCGATTGGACAGAGCAAAAAAATAGGTATAGATGTTTTTTTAAAACATTTTGACATAGAACTTTCCGAAACCATGTCATTTGGTGATGGAGGAAATGACATTACCATGCTCGCCCACACACAAATTGGTATCGCGATGGGAAATGCAAATCCTGAAGTAAAGGAAATCGCTGATTATATTACAGACGACGTTGACAATAATGGTATCTGGAATGCCTTAAAGCATTTTAACATTATCTAGAAGTGGATTGTAAGGGTCGCACGACAAGTATTGCTATTACTGTTCAATAGTAAATTATGTCGTTCTGGAAAGAGAAATTCCAGTCTATGTCGGAAATCCTCCATTAGGGTATTATTAAATTGACCGTCGAGATAATGGTTTGCACGATGGCTGACCTCAAATAACAACACTTTAGCAGATCCAGAGAGGCGAACTCTAATCGGATGTGAGGACATGCTATTATACCCATTGGCTATGGCATGCTGTATCATCGGAAACAATATAAGTGGTGGAACCAACACATCACTTTCTGACTGAAAACGATTTTCCCACTTTAATAAAAAGCCTGAAGGCATCAACGTATTGACAATTACAAAATATTGTGTCAACAAATCCAACTCAGCTTCGATAGACTGATATCGCTCCAATTCCAAAAGCAATAGTTTCTTTTGAAACTTCATATATTCTTGCACCACTACCGTGTCTTCCGTTAAGATCTTCCTCATTAGAAAGCTATCGAATTGACTGGTTCCAAATGACAATCTATTGGACAGCGACAGCAGCTCTTCATTTCTTACAGACTTTTTACGTAGAAAGCGATCAATTATACCCGACATTTCTTAAATTGCTTTAGATTAGATACACAAAAATAAGGAAACATTATGTCAAATATTGCAATAGTGATTGAAGAAAGAGCCGCTGACATAGGTAATTTCTTGGTAGGAAGGCTACTTCCTTTCAGACAGAAACGTATGGTTGGTCCATTTATATTTATTGATCACATGGGGCCCGACACAATCTCCGAGCCTCACTTCATGGATATTGCCCCACATCCTCATATTGGATTATCAACACTGACTTACCTCTTTGAGGGAAGCATCATGCATCGTGACAGTTTAGGCAATGCAGTCGAAATAAAACCCGGAGCAGTAAACTGGATGACCGCAGGAAAAGGAGTTACACACTCCGAAAGAACTCCAGATAATTTAAGATCTACTCCCCATGACCTTCATGGTCTACAGATTTGGGTCGCATTACCAAAGAATCTCGAACAGATGGAGCCCAGCTTTGTTCACATCGAAGAGCCGCAACTCCCGCATTGGACCGAGGATGGCGTCAGCTATCGCCTTATTGCGGGTGAGATCAATAACCACCGTTCGGAAGTACCGGTATACAGTCCTTTATATTTCATCGAAATTAAAGCAGAGAAGGACGCACGGATTAAGTTAGGTGAACACCTATATGGAGAAAGTGGATTGTATATCCTTCATGGATCAGTTCATGCGGAAGGTCAGGAATTTGGTCCAAAACAAATTTTAGTCGCAAAAGATGCAAAATTATGTGAATTCGAAATGAAAGCAGGCACATCGGTATACATCTTTGGTGGCGAACCTTTTCCAGAACAACGTTATATAGATTGGAATTTTGTCGCTTCTGATATTGAGACCCTAAAAATAGCCAGGGCCAAATGGGAACAACATGAATTCCCTAAAGTTCCAGGGGACAACGGCTATATTCCGATTCCTCCTGTAAATCCAACTTTAGGACAAAAGAAATCATCATAAAATCAAGAGTCTTTAACTTAAATAAAACGGGGTAGAAATCAACTAGATTTCTACCCCGTTTTATTAGTTTCTTTAACAGATTAGTGCCCTATTCCACTGACTCCCCCCGACACAACAAGTTTCATCGCATCCGTAGGCGACATATCCAGCTTCTTTACTTTATCTCCATTAATGATGACAACCTGCCCCGCAAACGAATAAGAATAGGGAAAATACACCATTACCTCATCTTCTAACCCGATACTTTTCAAGTCGTGCTGTGTTAGAAACCCGATCTTTTTAAGTCCAAACTCATTGACCGTCACCAGAACTGGTTCATTAAATTTCTTAGCGTCTCCTACAAATGCCTCGGTAAAATCCTTTATCGAGGTGTATAAAGTATTCAAAAGCGGTATTCTTTTAATCTGGTGATTGATCCAAACTTTAATGGGGTCTGTCACAAAATTTGTAAATATTACCCCAGCGAGAACAAGGATAAGAATCACCGTTAAAATTCCAATACCAGGAATATACAGCGGATGCCCTTTTTCATCCTCCAAAAAATGTTCGGTTAGATTTAGCGCAGAGTCTATTGATGCAAAAATCCATACAATCAGAAAAACAGCACCCGCTAAAGGCACAACAACCAGAATACCCCGAATTAAATAATTAATAAATCCCCTGAATAGTTTACCAAGCATGAGTTAGAATATCAAATATATTTACACAAAAATGCAGAATATCCTTTATTATTCATAAAAATATACTCTTTTTACCCGCTGTGAGATACTCGTCAACAGTTCATAAGGAATAGTTCCAATAGATTTTGCTGCAAGCTTAATATCAGGATAGACAATCACCTCATCTTCTTCAGCCACTTCGATATCTGTCACATCCAGCATACACATATCCATACAGATATCACCTATCGTTGGTACAAGGCAGCCATTGACCATCATCTGACCCACACCATTTCCAAAACGTCGATCATATCCATCCGCATAACCAATTTTTATTGTTGCAATTTTGCTATCCCTGTGCAATACACCATGCCGATTATACCCCACTGTCTCTGTCGCAGCAAGGTATTTTATTTGCGTCACATTGGTTTTCAAACTACTGACTTCCCGAAGCGGGAGATCATGCCGTTCAATGTCAATTCCATACAGTCCAATCCCTAGTCTGACCATATCAAAATAAGCTTGTGGCCATAATTCTATCCCCGAAGTCGCTGCAATATGCCTTAGAAATGAATAACCGAGACCTTCTTCCAGACGTTTTGTGAATTGATCCAAGAGATCAATCTGTTGCTGCGTAAAAGCATTATCCACCTCGTTTCCTGCAGAAGCCAAATGCGAAAACGCAGACTTTACCTGCAGTACTGAACCAGCTTTTAGTGCTGTAATCAATTGATCTACCTCATTAGGCATAAAACCGAGACGATGCATCCCGGTATCCACTTTGATGTGAACCGGGTAAGATGAAATCCCCTTCCCTTTTAAATAATTCAAAAAAGAAGACAGTACCCTAAAACTATAAATCTCAGGCTCAAGATGATGTTGGACAATAGATTCAAAGGTATTCTCATCAGGGCTCATCACAACAATTGGTAATGTAATTCCAGCCCCCCTTAGGTCAACACCTTCGTCTGCAAATGCCACGGTAAGATAATCCACCCGATTGAACTGCAATAGGTTGGCAATCTCAAAACTTCCACTCCCATAAGAAAATGCTTTGACCATCGACATCAACTTCACCTGCTTAGGCAGCAGCTTACGATAGACATTCAGATTATTTTCCATGGCATTCAGATTTATCTCTAGCACAGTATCATGTGATTTTGCCACCAACAATCGGCTGATTCGCTCAAAATGAAACTCCCTTCCACCTTTTAATAAAATCGTTGAATCATCGAATTGAATAGATCTAATATCTTCCAAAAACGCTGTTGTAGTACGATAGGACACTGATGGAACGGCAAACTGGTCGGCCACCTGTGGTAAGATATCCCCAATCAAAATCAACTTATCTAAACGGTATTCGGCAAGTAAGCGTTTTAATTTTGATAGACTTTTCTCGTCTGCAATACTTACTCCTGGCAAATCGGAAAGAATCAGGATTTTTCGGGGGTGCTGTCCCTGTTGATTTAAAAATTCGAGTGCAATTTGCAGGGCGTCCAAATCATTACTATAGGAATCATCAATAATAGAGCTATTTTTCTTTCCTTTCTTCAGCTCAAGCCGCATAGCTACTGGCTGCAATTCTTTAATTCTCGAAGCAATTACCTCCCTTTCATAACCGAAACGCAACATGACAGCCACACAGTTGATCGCATTCTCAACATTACCCTTATCAACAAAAGGCACCTCGACAGCGAATGTTCGACCGCCATAGAAAAGTGTTGCTACCGTAAATTTATCGTCCACCTGTTTAAGCGAATAAACTTCCAATGAAAGTCCTTCATCATAGCCCCAAGAAAACTTTCGAGGTCGATAGGGCAATTGAATATGCTCCACATAACGATTGGGAAAGATCATGGTCTCAACGTCCTTAAATAGATTGATTTTTTCGTAAATCTTCTCGTTTTTTGATTCAAATCCCTCTTTATGTGCTACACCGATATTTGTCAATAGACCAATTGTTGGTTTTATCATATTTTCCAACCTCACCATTTCACGCCGCTCAGAAACCCCTGCCTCTATAATCGCTAAATTATATTGATCTGATAAGCCCCATAACGATAGTGCTACTCCCAGTTGTGAATTATAACTTTTGGGACTGCGGTAGATCTTATATTCTGGAGACATGAGTTGATATAACCACTCCTTGACAATCGTCTTCCCATTGCTCCCTGTGATACCAATAATCGGAAAACTAAACTTCTGCCGATGAAAAGCTGCTATTATCTGCATTGCCTCCAGGCTATCCGATACCCAAATAAGATTTGCATCTGGAAATAGCTGTTCCTGCCCTTCGTCGATCTGAAGAACGAAGTTTCTCACGCCCTTATCGTACGCCTCCTTGATATAATGGTGGCCATCCCTACTTTTTTGAAGCGCAAAAAACACACCATTGTCGGCCTGAACAATCTTTCGGCTGTCGTAGAATAAATGCTGAACTAAAGTGTTGGGATCCGTGATAAATGTGCGACTAGGATGTAAAACTTGGACGATTTCCGATATTTTGTACATTCTCCTGATATTTTGATTGGATCAAAACTGAACATTTTTTTAGTTATTTCATATTATTTTTTAAATTTTGACAATATGTTTGACGAAGATAAAAGAAGTAAAAAAATATTAACGGCCCGCCAGGCTCAATTAAAGGCTGAAAGCTATTGCGCCTATCAGGAAAGATCCCAACAAGAAGTCCGGGATAAACTTTATGGCTGGGGATTACACGAAACGGATGTCGAAAATATTATCGCAAATTTAATAGCGGAGAATTTCCTGAACGAGGAACGTTTTTCGATCGCTTACTGCAATGGTAAGCTTCGTATGAAAGGATGGGGCAAAATTAAAATCAAACAAGCATTAAAAGGAAAGCGTGTTTCTGAACAATTGATAAAAATTGCATTCAAACAAATAGACTTGGATGAATATGAAACCATCCTGGAAAATATTATTGACAAAAAAATTCGGGAAATCAAAGGCAAAGATCCGTTCATCACCAAGAACAAAGTCTATCAATTTGCTCTGTCCAGAGGATTTGAAAGCGATTTAATTTTTTCTATACTGAATTCAAAGGAGTTATAAAAAACAACAAAATAAAGTAAACAAATATTTTGCAATATTAAATTTTCGCTCTATATTTGCATCACCAAAAAGGAACACGAGGTTCTTTTTAAAGTTGAAATAAATATTCCATGCGAAAATAGCTCAGTTGGTAGAGCACAACCTTGCCAAGGTTGGGGTCGCGAGTTCGAATCTCGTTTTTCGCTCACCTGCCTAGGTGGTGGAACTGGTAGACACGCAGGACTTAAAA
>JAITLV010000214.1 GCA_031277685.1 Sphingobacterium sp.
ACTATTATCCTACCGCTGGACACCTAAGTGTTTCAACCTTAGTATCGCTCGAGCAGTCTTTTGTAGATATGCTGCAGAAAAGAGAAGATCCGCGTCTATTCTCCTTTGGAGATCCCATTGCAGGCAAAACTGCCGGAGTCTTTTCAAATTATAAAGGTGTCGATGCAGGCCTCTCCCCTGCTGATCAACAGGCCAGTGCGGCACAATCGTCACTCATTGCCAGAAGATATGTTGATCTTCGTAGTCCAGTGAATGAACCGATGATCTTTCTAAGTTACGCCGAGCAGGAATTCCTCATCGCAGAAGCCATCCAACGAGGCTGGATTAGCGGAGACAGCAATGACCATTATCAAAAAGGAATAACAGCATCAATGGCTTTCTATAAAATCACAGGTAACGCCATTACAGATTACCTCAATGGCGATCTTGTCAAATTAGCGACAGGTAATGCACTGACAAAAATATTAACACAAAAATATATTGCGTTTTACATGAATTCAAGCTGGGAGCCGTTCTTTGAACAGAGACGTACTGGAATCCCTGTTTTACGTGTTGGCCCAGGCACACTAAATGGTGGTAAAGTGCCTAAACGCTGGCAGTATCCGCTTTCTGAATCACAATATAATGAAGTCAATTTGGATATTGCGCTAAAAAGACAGTTTACTGAAGGTGACAATGTGAATGCGGTGATGTGGGTAATCAAATAAAATACAAGATGGATACAAGAAGAGATTTTTTAAAAAAAGCTGCTATGCTTGCCGGAGGCGCATCGCTTTCTCAGGTCATTCCGGACGCCATTGCAAAAGCAATGGCAATCAACCCTGCTTTAGGCAGTACCTTTTATGATGCCGAACATGTGGTATTACTGATGCAGGAAAATAGATCTTTTGACCATGCATTCGGTACCCTACGGGGAGTACGGGGCTTCAATGATCCAAGAGCAATCCGCCAGCCCAACAAGCTCAAGGTGTGGCTACAAACTCAACAGACAGGAGAAACATATGCCCCTTTTCGCTTAGATATCAAAGATTCAAAAATAACCTGGATGGGATGCTTGCCCCATAACTGGACCGATCAGACCGATGCCCGAAATAAGGGCAAAATGAACAGATGGCTCGATGTCAAGCATTCTGGATTTAAAGAATTCGCGGATCTGCCACTGACCATGGGACATTACACCCGTGAGGATATACCTTTCTATTACTCGCTGGCAGACTCCTTTACTATCTGCGATCAGCATTTCTGTTCAAGCATCACAGGCACTAATCCTAACCGGCTCTATTTCTGGACAGCCAATATCAGGGAAAACCTGAACGGAAAAGCCCTTGTCTGGAATGGTGATTCAGAATTCAGTGGTAAAGCAAACTGGAGAACCTTCCCGGAGCGTCTTTCAGCACTCGGTGTGGACTGGAAAATATATCAAAACGAAATTTCCTCAAGCAGTGCTGGCTATAGTGGTGAAGCCAATAGCTGGTTGGCAAATTTTGGCTGCAACCCCATGGAATACTTCCCACAATATCAGGTCAAGTACAGCCCACGCTATCGAACGCTCCTCTCACAAAAGAAAGAACAGCTTGAACAAAAGATAGCGACAACAACTGCGCAAGATATACTTGAAAAACTGCGCAAGGAGCATGCACATGTACTTGAAGAACTACAACAATACACGGCTGAAAATTTTGAAAAGCTTGATGCACAAACCAAAGATATCCATCGTCGTGCATTTGTGAATAACAGTGCACAACCTGATTACATGGAACTCGAAACCATGCACTATCAGGAAGGTGATCAGCAGCGTGAACTGCAGATTCCAAAGGGTGATGTCTTATATCAGTTCAGAAAAGATGTCGCTGAAGGTAAACTACCTACAGTATCCTGGCTTGCTCCGCCCCAGCTTTTCTCAGATCATCCAGACTCTCCTTGGTTTGGAGCTTGGTATGTAAGTGAAATCATGGATATCCTCACACAAAATCCTGAGGTCTGGAAAAAAACAATCTTCATACTTACCTACGATGAGAATGATGGATATTTTGATCACTTTGCCCCTTTCACCGCGCCTAATCCTTATGAGGCAGAGAGTGGTAAGGTATCACAGGATATTGATTCAACGTTAGAGTTTGTACGTCGCGACGAACAATATTATCCAGAAAGCGGACGAGAAAGCAACATTGGATTGGGTTATCGTGTCCCTTTGATCATTGCTTCCCCCTGGACAAGAGGTGGCTGGGTCAATTCTCAAGTATTTGATCATACTTCGAGTTTACAGTTTTTAGAAAAATTCATTGGTCATAAATTCGGCAAAGAAGTCAAAGAAACCAATGTGAGCAGTTGGCGACGTACGGTTTGTGGTGATCTCACTTCAGCTTTTAGGCCTTACAATGGGGAGATTATCAAAAAACCACTGGTATTAGCGCGTCAACCTTTTATCCAAGAGATCCACCAGGCAAAATTCAAAGGTCTCCCGATGGGATTCAAAGCATTAACTTCCGAGGAGATCGAACAGATCGAAAAGGATCCTAGCCGTTCACCTTATTTCCCAAAACAGGAAGAAGGGCTGCGTGACTCCTGCATCCTTCCTTATGAACTTTATGTACATGGCGAATACCTGCCGGAAGGAGCGTATCAACTGACATTTGAAGCGGCCAATAGCACCTTCGGTATGCGTTCCGCAGGTTCACCTTTTACTGTATACCATGGCAGGCCTTATCAGGGTGAAGCCGGTACTTCCCGTAACTATGCAGTATCCTCGGGGGACCGCATCTCGGACAGCTGGTCTATTCAAGCATTTGAAAAAGGATTGTTTCAACTTGATGTATATGGCCCAAATGGTTTCTATCGCATGTTTAAAGGGGACACGCAACGCCCGAATATTAAAATTCGCTGCACTTATGAAAAAAGTAAAGATGGAAAATCATTTACAGGCCGTCTGACGTTCACATGTACAAATCAAGATAGCAAAAGCCACAGTCTTTTGCTAGAGGATATCAGCTATAGTAAAGATAGAAAGGAAATTCAACTCAAAGCTGGTGCGTCAACGACATTTCAGTTTGATCTATCTAAACAAAGTTTTTGGTATGATTTCCGTGTCAGCTGTAAAGATGACAACACATTCGAAGAACAATATGCAGGACGTATAGAAGTCGGTAAAAGTGGAAAGAGTGATCCACTATTAAGCCAGTAGAAAGCATTGCGATAAATTTTGCGCACATGAAATGTCCCCAAAGTTAGACAAAAGCTTTTGGGGACATTTTTACCTGATCTCCCTCCGAAAAACTGGCGTATTTAAAAGGTAGCGTTTTTTACAGCCAACAATCGCTATCAGCAGACCTGTAACAATCCATAAACTAGTTTTTACTGTTTTCATACGATATGTTTATTCGCAGAAAAGTTTCAGTATGGTCATACAAATCAATTTAACGATATTTGAATATGGCACTATTCCTTACATCAGACAACGTACATAAGCTATACGATATTGAGCTTTCAAAAAAGATAGCGGGGATTGTTGTTCTTGCGCAAAAGCATCTTGATGGACAAGAGTATTCAGAACATCCTCGCTTATTTGATGGATTGATGCTGGCATTCATGGTTAAAGGTTCCATGAAAGCCCGTATTCATTTTTTGGAATACGAACTTTGCGCGGGTCAAATTGCTATTGTACAACCTCAATTAATGATAGAAACACTATCCATGACTGAACATGCGGAGATCATTACCATCGGCCTTTCACTGGACTTTATTACGACATTTCCAATGCTGCATGAATTTGTATTGAACAACCACATTCGCTGGCAGCCTGTCCTGAAACTTCAACCTGAAGAAATGACAATAAAAGATGAATTAGTCGGTCTAATACAAAAGGTATATTCCAAAAATCAAAGTCCGAAAAAAATCGAGATGCTGCGGCACCTTATCATTGCACTCATGAGCCTAATCGCTGAGTCGTATACCAATCTAGCTGATCACGATAACCACATTAAAAATCGTACACATGAGATCATTGATGACTTTTATCTATTGATTTCAAAATATGCTACACAACAACGCAGTGTACATTTTTATGCGGAGAAACTTCATCTTACGCCGCAATATCTCTTTACCTTCTTAAAACAGAAAACAGGAAAGTCAATCTTACAATGGATTGATTATGTCACAGTGATGCAGGCCAAGACTTTACTTAAATCAACAAGTCTGTCGATCAAGCAAATCAGCAACCGGTTAAATTTTGATGAACCGAGCGTATTTTGCAGATTTTTTAAGCGGCTTTCCGGGATCTCACCGGGTGTATTTAGAAGTCGTGCGTAATCAGCCATCCAATCTTACAAATTGTATATACAGACCATAAAAGTGTAAAATTTATGCGATTGAATGCTCCCTAATTTTACAGCATGAAAATCGCAACAAAAAAAGCAGCTATCGGGTTTATATTTGTTACCTTGCTGATCGACGTTACGGGATGGGGAATTATACTTCCGGTCGTTCCAAAACTAATTAAAGAACTTATACATGCCGATATCAGTGAAGCTGCAACCTATGGCGGATGGCTCGGTTTTGCCTACGCCTTTACCCAATTTTTATTTTCGCCCATCATTGGCAACCTCAGCGACAGATACGGAAGAAGACCAATTATTTTAATCTCACTTTTTGGCTTTACAGTAGATTATATTTTTCTAGCGCTCGCTCCAACTATAAGCTGGCTGTTTTTAGGGAGAGTTATTGCAGGGATTACTGGAGCCAGCATGTCAACAGCTAGTGCATATATAGCAGATATATCAACAGATGAAGAGCGCGCCAAAAACTTTGGGATAATCGGTGCCGCACTGGGACTTGGTTTTATAATTGGTCCGGTAATCGGTGGCCTGCTCGGTCAATTTGGAGCGAGAGCACCATTTTACGCTGCAGCTGTTCTATGTCTACTGAATTTCATTTATGGTTATTTTATACTGCCTGAAAGTTTGGAAAAGGAAAAACGGAGACCATTTGCTTGGAAACGCGCCAATCCAATTGGCTCCTTTCAATTCTTAACGAGGTATCCTAAGATCTCTGGTCTTGTAACCGCATTGATATTGACTTATATCGCTATCCATGCTGTACAGAGCAACTGGCATTTTTTCACCATGTACAAATTTGGCTGGAATGAGCAAATGGTAGGTTGTTCGTTGGGACTATTGGGACTACTAATAGGATTGGTTCAGGCTGTATTAATACGATGGACCTTGCCTAAATTAGGGGAGAAACGAAGTATTTACTATGGTCTGGTATGTTATGCGGTGGGCTTGTTTCTATTTGCATTTGCCAGTGAGGGCTGGATGATGTTTGCTTTCCTTGTCCCTTATAGTCTTGGCGGTATATGTGGCCCTGCGCTACAATCGGTAATTACCAAAAATATACCTACAAATGCACAAGGTGAACTTCAGGGAGCTTTGGCCAGTCTGGCGAGTATCACGGCAATAGCAGGTCCCCCGATCATGACAAATTTGTTCTACTACTTTACGCACGATAGCACACCCTTCAAATTCGCCGGAGCCCCGTTCTTTCTCGCCGCTCTATTGATGGGTATCAGTTCAATGATTGTATATACCACTTTTAAAAAAGATAAACGTAAACAATCGTGAACAATATGTCCGTAGGTTTCATATACATGGCAAATCAGAAGGAAATTACCAAGGTTTATTTTTTTTTCAAAAAAAATAAATATGTGCAATCCAAGCTTGCCAAAAAGTCGTAAATGGTTATAAGTACAGAAAAATTATAAACTAAAAGACTTTTGTTATGGAAAAGATAACATTACACAATGAATCACTATTGCCTTCCAATGGTGAATTTGAGAAGAAAGATCTCAGACGTAGAGATTTTCTGAAATTTGCAGGTGCCAGTGCTGCCTCACTAGCTATCCTTGGAATGGCTAGTTGCAAAAAGGATCATGACGACGATAACGGCAATAGCGGTAAAGGGATGTATTTTGGCAGTGGAGATATTGCCATATTGAATTATGCCTATGCACTGGAACAACTCGAAGCTGCATTTTACATCCAATTGGTCAACAATCCTTATACCGGAATTTCAGATATGGAGAAGGCTTTCTTTACGGATATTCGTGATCATGAGATTGCCCACAGAGAGTTCTTTAAAGTTGCCCTGGGTGCTAAGGCAATATCCAGTCTAGAATTCAACCTTTCCGGAATCAATTTCAGCAATCGTGCTACCGTTTTGGCAACAGCTAAAACTTTTGAAGACCTTGGCGTCTCGGCCTATAATGGTGCTGGCTGGTTGATTAAGGATCCTAATTATCTACTTCTCGCGGGCAAGATCGTTTCGGTCGAAGCACGACATGCAGCATGGGTTCGTGACATGATCGACAATGGCAGTTTTGCCAATCAAGAAGTTGTTGATTCCAATGGGCTTGATGTAGCCAAGAGTCCAAGTGTAGTCTTAAGTGCCGCGGCTCCTTTTATCAAATCAAAAATTGATGTATCGGATCTACCCACCTATTAAATCACCCAAAATCTAATTATCATGAATCTCTTAAATGTATTTGAACAAATAAATGCTGTAGATCCTGAATTTAGCGATCGTATCAGCCCACGTCGTGAAGTTATTAAAAATCTGGCTTCGATGAGCAGAAAAGTCACTTTAGCGGCGCTGCCCTTTTTTATTAGCGAACTCTTCAAAAAGGCCTATGGGGCAACGGCGCCTACCGACGTCAATGGTGTGCTCAACTATGCCTTGACATTGGAATATCTCGAAGCAGAATATTATACAATGGGTGTTGCCAAAGCTGGTCTTATTCCCTCTGGCAAACCTCTCGGTGCTATCACCACTATTCGCGACCATGAGGTTGCACATGTTAATTTTCTCAAACAGGTATTGGGAAATAAAGCAGTTTCCAAACCTACATTTGATTTTACTGCTGGCGGGACCTTTGGAAACGTCTTTAGTAACTATGACACCTTTTTAGCTGTTGCCCAAGCTTTTGAAGACACAGGGGTAAGAGCTTATAAAGGCCAGGCTGGTATATTACTTGGCAATCGGGTCGTATTGACAGCAGCCTTACAGATTCACTCAGTCGAAGCAAGACATGCCGCCCACATCCGTCAGATGAGACGTGCTCGTGGCGGTAGTGCAGCCGATCAAAAGCCTTGGATCACAGGAAGCAATGACACGGGTATTGGTGCTGTGGTCGACCCTATATATGCCGGTGAAAACAATATAAAACAAGCTGGAGTTGATATTACAAGTCTCTCTAGCTCCCTGGGAAAAATATCAACCAATGCAGCCACCCAGTCTTTTGATGAACCTCTTACTGCAGAAGCTGTACTTAATATTGCAGGTTTATTTATTAAGGCTTAACAAAAGACGTAGTTTATCTATTTTAGAATGTCCTGGTCTATTTTTAAGATCAGGGCATTTTTTTAGATACTTCCCATTACAAATAATTCACTGAGTGTCGGAGAATCTTTCCCTCCTTCATCTTCCAATGTAATGGCAAAAGCCTGTGCTTTTGGAATATCCAGCATCTTCGTAGTACTGTCCAGTTTTACATCCAACGGAAATACACCAGCATTAACAGGTAGGCCATCGACCATTGCCCATAGCTGATACTGTTTACCTTTTGGAGCACTAGGCATATGCTCAAGGCTTAGGTAAACAGCCTTTGACGTTTGGTCCCAAAATACCAGTGCGTGGATATCCGGTTTATTCTCAACCCCTTTAAGTGGAATTGTCTTCATCGTAGGATTCTGTACAAGTTTCCATTTATCCTGTAAGGCTGCCAAGCTGGTTTGCTGCTTACCAAGAGAGACTTTTGCCTGCTCCAATTTCTCGTTGCTTTCATTATTCAGCTGATATAACAAAAAATTCCCCCCTACACTTAATACAAGCAAAATACTGGCAGCAATTACCCAAAAATAAGGTTTACCTGATACAAAAGCAGTGTCTGCTGGAGCCTGGGAGACCAGCTCTGTTGGGTTATCCAATCGTACGGAGCTCGTCTCTTCGCCTTCAGATTGACCAACCGAAGTGATGAGGTTTTCTGCATTAAGTCTATTCCAAATATCTTCTTTTAAAGACAAAGGCATAGCCATCGCCTGGGAATCAACCAATCCCTCAAGCGTTTTCTCCGCTTCGGCAATGGCTTGTTCCACTTCGGCATTATTTTTCCGAATACAGTTCAAAATGCTTACCTCTTCTTCAGAAGCAAGCCCCATGACGTATGATTCGATAATCCCTGACGATATGTATGCTTTAATATCCAAAACTAACGATACTCCTTTAATAATTGTTGTAACTGTAAAAATGCAGCTCTGGTACGTGTCTTGACTGTTCCCAAGGGAACATCAAGCTGATCAGCAATCTCCTGTTGTGTATAGCCCTCATAGTAAGCCATTTCAATTAAGATGCGCCATTCAGGCTTTAATTTATCCAAAATATTTCTGAATCCAATAAAATCTGCTTTTGTACTTAATTCAATTTGGCTTTGATCTTGTTCTTCTTTACTATTTACGATATTTGACAGCGGTTGGTTTTTCTGTTCATTGACCACTGCCTTGGATTTTCGGTAATCTAGCGCGGTATTGCGAGCAATATTGATCATCCAGGTGTAGAGCCGTCCTTTTTCAGCATCAAAAAGATCGACATGCTTCCATATCTTTACAAATACATCCTGTATGACCTCCTCTGCATGTTCACTTGAAGCCAAAATACGACAAACTACTCCATAGAGTGCTTCCGAATAGTTATCGTAAAGATAACTAAAAGCCTGTTGATTCCTTTTTTTTAATAAAAGAATCAATGTTTCTTCTGGAAGATTGTGTAATGGGCTCAATGTTTATGTTTATAACATAATAAAGATGATTATTAAAAATTAAAAAAACAAAGTAATACCATAAAACAGGATAAAATCTCATAAAACAAGATAAAATACCTGCTTTATAACGTATATTCAAGCTAATGGGAAGAACTCATATAAAAAATTTGTTTTTGGAGGTAATCATTTCCTTTAAAAAGCCTATCAAGCCTGATCAAATTTTTATTAAGGTATAGTTGATCCCGGCTGCCGAGAAAGAAGAAAAACCACAACAAGGTACGGAAGAACCATGGCACAAAGCCATAGAATTCCCTATACCTATAAAGTGGAAGTTAACGAATGCTTTAAAAACAGGGCTTTCCCTCATTCCTGAAAACAAGAAAAAGCCCGGTCTCCGATTGCTTTATCAAATTACTTTTCAAATAGCTCAGCCAGCTTTTTGTCCAGATCCGTATCGCTTTCAGCTCCGCTTCCATAACGCCCAATAATGATACCTTCTGGGTTGATCAGAATTTTTGTTGGCAAGGTACTGATTCCAAAATTATCAGAAATAGACTTAGAACGGTCTACTTCACCTTTTTCAATTTTCAGTCCGCTCAGAACATGTTTCCAGATCCCTATTTTATCTTGTTCAACGGCTTTGTGCCAAGCAGTTTGATTCTGATCATCGCTTGCAACACCGATAATTTCGAACCCTTTATTTTCATATTTGGTATACAGTGTTATTAAATGTGGATTACCTTTCCGACAAGGAACACACCAGCTCGCCCAAAAATCCAGCAGCACATATTTACCCTTAAATGCCGCAAGCCCAAGAGGATTACCATCGATATCCGTCGACTGAAATTCAAATGCTTTGCTTCCGGGTGAACCACCTTTTAGGCCTGCAATCTTTCTGGCAATCTCTCTGCCATAAGCACTGTTTTTGATACGATCGGACAAACCATTATATAACCCTTCTATTTTGATTAGATCTACTCCTGTATCCATAAACTGCATCAGGAAAGAACTTGCATAAGAATCTGGATTTTTTTGTATAAATTTTTCATCCAATTTAGCCATCCGTTCATTAAATGGGGTAAAATTCTCCCTGTAATCATAAGCTTCCTCCTTAAGCTTCTTCACCTTAACCTCCAATAGTTTCAGTTCGGCATCCGCATCCATATAGCACTTATTTAAACGGCTATATTCTTCCAGCACAGGTTCCATTTCCTTGCGAATATCCTTCTTTTCGTTATTCAGTTTTGACCATTCATCCTGTGTCTTAGATCCTTTGACAAGTGCATCTTTAAATTTATCTTTTTCCAGTTGAATGCTCATTTTCTTTGGCTCCAGATAAAAACTTACCGAGTTCGGATCCTCTACGCTTCTGCTGTTCCGGTCCAGATAAAGATAAGCCATAACCGGCTCTTCTATTTTCCCCTTAAATACAAAGGTATTATGATCAATTTTTACACTGTCTACAATATGCTTGCCTTCACTGCGATAACTCAGGTAGGCATAAGGAGATGAGACCTTACTGATTTCTCCCTTCAATACAAAAGGTTGCTGCCCTAGGGCGACCAATGACAAATTGGTCAACAAGACCATGCTCGCTATATATTTTTTCATCTGTTATTAAATTTTGGATTGTATTAAAAATTACGTTCATTCACTAATTTTGAACCAGATTTGGATTCGCTATAATCTCTTCCTCCGGTAACTGCATGATGATTTTTTTATCAGTCGGGCTGACACTCATTTCACCCGAACTACCTGATTTATAATTTCGTATCATCATCAGCCCGTTACGAAATTCGTCATAACTGGCATGTCCTTCAAAAGCCAGTTCAAGCTTCCGCTGCTTCAAGATTTCATCCATCAACGACTTTCCTTCCAGCCCCGATAAAGCAGGCAGTCCTGCCCGCTGCCGAATGACATTGACATCGCTCAAGGCATCAGCTGCTTTATTGAGCTTGGCATAGGCCTCAGCCCGGTTGAGATACATCTCCGCCAGACGCAAATAACGAAGTGGAGAATTATCGAAAAGCGATTGATACCGAATCATATATTTTGAAACGGCCCGGTTATCATCGGGATAGCCCGGTGTTACATTATTGATATAAAAGTTATTTCGCTTATCGTTAGATGCCAGCAACGACAGGAAATAAGGCGAAGGCCGATATAGGCCACCTGAATAACCAATCTGCTGGGGCATCACAAAATAATTGCTAATCATGCCTCCTGTTGCATAGTCGGTATTCACCGCAAAAATATCCTCTTTGTTGTTCACATTATTGGTCTTATAATAATCCAAATAAGCCTGATCTTGCAAAAGTTGATAACCACCCTCTTTAATCACTTTGTCTGCATATTCTACAGCCTTCTGATTGAAATTAGCTACTGGATTATCGACTGTTCCACCCATGTACAAATAGACCCTGGATAGCAGCGCATAAGCAGCATACTTGCTTCCATAGCTGTTTGATTTCTTTTGCACAAATAAAGGCGCGGCTGTTTCTAGATCGCTCAGGATCTGTGAATAAACCTCCTGTACGCTTGCTCGTTTTGGGGCAAAATCGAGGCTGATCTTATCATCTAGAATCAACATTACACCTAGAGATTCGCTGGGTGACTGATAGAAAGGCTTGCCGTAAAGACGCACCAGATTAAAATAGACATAAGCCCGCAGAAATAAGGCTTCGGCTTTTGCCTGTAAGATGACGGGATTCGTTTCGTCTGCTTTTACATGAGCCAATATCTTATTGAGATGCAGTAGAATGGTATAACTTCCACGCCAGAATTCGTAAGTATGTGAATAGTCCTTTATACTTGAATTGATATAATCGAAAGCATCTGTATTCTTGTTCACCACAGCATCCAAAGCCCTGATCGTATTGCCTTTTGCCTCCGAAAGAAAGGTGAACATATCATTATAATTAAAGGCATTTGCGACCGCACCACCAGCGATCAGGGTATAAGCACCTACAACAGCCTTGCTATAACCTTCGGGCTGCGCAAACTGAATATCCTCAAAAATAACATTATGTGGACGAAGCTCATCCAGTTGCTTATTACAGCTGCTTGCCAAACCTGCAACTAACAGGGCAGCTAGACATATAGATTTGATTTTCATAAGAATAATTAAAACGTAACCTGAACACCTAATAAATAACGTCTCGGATTTGCAAACCCAGTGCCCACACCGCCATAAGAACTTCCTCCAAGTACAGCCCCTTCTGGATCTGCCCCGACAAAATCCTTATCCTTAATGACCAGCAGATTGTCTCCACTTATATATACACTCGCGTTGGTGAGTTTTATGGCCTTCAAGAGATGCTGTGGCAAACTATAAGCCAGTCTCACATTGCGCAGGCGGGCGTGGCTGCCATTCCCCCATATTCTCGACGAACGGTGGGTCAGTGCTGACCAGGCATTGCGATCTGTACTAAATATATCCGGATAGTTTGCTTGAGTATCGCCCGGGCCTTTCCAAATATGCTGATTTTCGCCAAAGGCCATATTATTGCGGCCCCGTCTTGGGGCTGTTGGATCCTGAAAATTATTCACAATACTCATCATTAAGTAGTTGCCATATTGAAACCACCATTCTGCACTGAGGGTGAAAGCCTTGTATTGAAATGTATTGGTAAAGCCGCCAAAAAACTTTGGTGTAGCAGTACCTACTGTTTGCCAGTTGCGTAGATCACTTGTCGCTCCTATCCCCTGTACTACAATTTTTTCACCATTAACAAAATTATAATGTTGGATATTGCCATTTTCCGGGTTGATTCCCGCGTATTCAATGGCTTTGATTACGTTAATATCTTCACCGATCTTACGGTAGTAAGCCCCTGAGTAGCTATCAAGCAGTGAGTCTTGATATAGCTTAGTGATTTTATTTTTATTGACACTGAAATTAAGGCTACTATGCCAATTGAAATCTTTCGACTTGATCAGATGTGCATTAAGGATCACTTCAATTCCTTTATTAACGATCTGCCCTACATTTTGATATTGTGCCAATGAACCTTGGGCAGAGGGTAATTGTACATTTTGTAGTAGTCCATCGCTTCGTTTATGATACACATCGAAAGTAATGCCCAAACGGCCAAATAACATTGCATCAACACCTATGTTGGTGTTGTAAAGCGTTTCCCAAGAGATGATGGGATTTGCCAGTTGTGAAATACGAACACCAACATTCCCCTCCTGCTCATAACGAAAGAGGGTACTCCCCGATCCTGTTGCATAGAAAGTTGTGTTTAAATAGCCATCACCCAGATCCCGTCCAGAGGTTCCGTACGACGCACGCAATTTAAGTGAGTTGATCGCCTGGACATCCTTTAGAAAATCCTCTGCAGTCAGCATCCATCCCGCACTTAGGGAATAGAATGTACCATACCTTTTGTCACGGCCAAAGTTGGTCGTCGCATCTGTCCTAACTGAAGCGGAAGCCAGATATTTCTGCCTATAGTTG
The DNA here is from genome assembly GCA_031277685.1 of Sphingobacterium sp. Lineage (GTDB taxonomy): Bacteria > Bacteroidota > Bacteroidia > Sphingobacteriales > Sphingobacteriaceae > Sphingobacterium. Next base: position 13,266 of record JAITLV010000214.1, read on the forward strand.
TAATCAGCCTGTCCGAATACCGAAAATGTGGCTCTTTCCCCATACCCGCCAATAGGTGAATAGGGTCGCAAATAAGCTAGATCGATAGCACCGCCAAATCTTTTTGCGGCCCCCATATTTCTCTCGCCGGCAAGAAGATCTGTCATATTGATAGTGGACAGCTCGGTGGTCCGCTTACCCCACTCCTGTCCAATCAATACAGACAGGTTGTGTTGTCCAAAATTATTCCGGTAATTCAGTGTATTGGAGGTCAGGTAGTCGACCATTTTGGTATTGTCCAAATCCAAGGATCCATTCGGTAGGGTCATCCCCGGTGTAAATAAATACGGAAAACCGCCATATTTTCCAGAAAAAGATCTTGGATCAAAATAGGAATTGATAGTCGTCCCCATATAATTGACGGAATTGGCGCTCTGGATACTCAGTTGAGGTGAAATATCGTAGCGCAGCCGTACCCCACCAAGGTGGTTCTGCACATTGGTCAACCTGGTATTGTCGTAGCCTGTTTCGGCAAGAAAGTTCTGCATCCAGCTTTTCGTGACCGGGCCATAGTTATTTGACTGACTCAACTGCAAGCTATCCCGTAAATTGCTTTGATCATCATAAGGAGACATAAAAGGCTGAATCATATACACTTCAGGAACACCATTGCGTTTTGATGTCCGGTCGACGATGGTACTGAGGTTTAAGCTTACATGAAATTTACTCGACACAGTATGGTCAATATTGACGCGCAAACTCTTCCGGTCAAAGGAATTGTCATACAAGGCACCATTCTCCTTAAACCAACCTATTCCAGCGTAAAATTTAGTCTTATCGGTACCGCTCCGGACACTGACTTCGGTATTCCGTAAATTGCCGTTGCTGTAAATAGCATCCTCCCAGTTGAAATTGCGGGAGCGGTCAGCATCTGTATAAACACGGCGTTCTTTGATAAAATCATTCACGTCAGGAAATGTCTTGCGGATAGATTCGGTCTGTTCCCAATAACGGCGCATCTGCTGATCCATAAAATCGATGAGCTCGGTCGTGTTCATAAAACGTAGGTTGCGTTTAGGCTGGATAAGCCCATATTGGATGTGCACGTCAACGGAGCTCCTGCCAGACTGTCCCCGCTTGGTAGTAATGACGATCACACCCTGAGCTGCACGCGAACCATATATTGCGGTGGAAGAAGCATCCTTCAAGATCGAAATATTTTCTATATCCGCTGGGTTAACAGCATCCTGCACTGACTGGTAATTGGTGATTACACCATCGACCACTATCAATGGCCCTAAGTAATTATTGGTCGGTGTCGTCATGGAAGACTGCCCTCGTTCGATCACCTGCCCTTTTGCCCCGGACTCCCCGGAGGTCTCAGTAATATACAAGCCTGAGGTTTTACCTTTTAGCATAGATAGGACATTGGGGGAGGTGACACTACTGCGCAAGACGTCCCCACTTACCTGCTGTACAGCACCTGTTACTTCAGAAGCCTTTTTATTCATATAGCCCACCACGACCAGTTCTTCTAGCTGCTCGCTATGTTGTATCAACTGGACTATTCCAAAGTTTTCTACTGCTTTCACCCGTTGTGACTGATACCCCAGCAATGAAAACTCCAGATAACCTTGCTTGGGGACACGCTCGATATAAATATCCCCATTACCATTGCTGCTGGCGTATTTCACAATTTTAAGATCCGGCCCAAGTACTTTGACGGTCACACCCGAAAGGCCATGATTCAGTGAATCAACCGCTCTGCCCCGCACAGTCATCTCATCCTGCACAACTGCTGGATTTCTTTCGACAGTAACAGGCTGTTCCTTGATAATAATCAATTTATCATCAAGCTCATACGTTAATGGCAATCCCCGAATAATGGATTGGATAGCCTGCTGAAGGGGCTGATTATTAATATCAACTGCTATACTTTTATTGCTCTGCACTTTTTGCGCAGACCAGATATAGTGGTAGCCGGTCTGTTTGTTAACCTCCCGAAAAGCTTCCTTGAGCGTAAGTTTCGCTTTTCTGAGCGTCACCATCTGCGCGGCCGTATTGGCGCTTATGTGCACTAGAAACAAACTGCAGAGTAGCGCTGTTATTGAAATTTTCATAATACACGTTTTGGTTCGGTTAGGTAACCAATGTACATTTTTCTTGTTTATTTTATACATTTGTGTTGGTTAGTTAGGTATTAAAATGTGTTGTTCAAGATCGTTTTGATCATGGCTATCTATTTGATCGGGGGCGCCGCAAACGCCCCTGACTATTGTTTTTCGCCATATCTAAGATTGTTTTCTGTAATTCTATTCCATAGGCAACTGGTTTTTCAGGTCTCTTATTATCGTTTATTTTTTCTTGACATGCAGTAGTCTTCCTTGAAGTTCAAACCTGACGTCCCCGGTCTTTTCCAAGACTTTCAACAATGTTTGTAGGTCCTCGTACCGGGGCACAATACCTTCAAACTTCAATTTCCTTAAGCTGGAATCAGCAAAGTCAATATCAATATCATACCAGCGTGCTGCTTCTTTTAAGATCATATCGAGTGATTCGTCAGAAAAATTGAAAACCCCCTCTTTCCATGAGACATCACCCTGACCTTCAACAGTTGTAATCGTGATTGTCCGCCCCTGCACTACCGCTTGCTGATTAGGCTCAAGGTACTGCTTATTCGATCCGTCTGGCAGCGACAGCTCGACCTTGCCAGCGAGCAGCGTGGTCCGATCCGGTTCGCCTTTGTAGGCTGTTACATTAAATGAAGTACCCAATACCTTGATCGTCTGATCCAAGGTATGTACGATAAAAGGCTGTAACTTCTTTTCCTTTCCGTTTGTCCTATAGCGGTGAGCGACTTCAAAATAGGCCTCACCTTCCAGTTGTATCTTCCGGGTTCCATCCACGCCATCAACCATATACTGCAGCCTTGAGTCAGCATTTAGCCAAACCTTTGTACCATCGGGAAGAGCAACTTTATAAGTTCCCCCTTTCGGAACCTCAATGACCAGATTTTGTTCATTTAAATTTTTAGTTGTTAACCCTGATACCAACGAACCATCTGCGTAAGCTACCTGTTGTCCCAATATGATCTCGGATTGTTTTTCACTCAGATTCACTACGGTACCGTCATCCAATCTTAATGTTGCTCTATTTCCACCCGGCAGCACATTGACCTGTTTGGACACCTCTATATCGTTGTTGACCAAATAACGTACTGAAAGCCCGATCCCAGCCAGCAAGACTATTGCTCCGACAAGCCGGATCCACTTATTATGGAAGCTTATTATTTTTGCTGGCTTCGGTTTCTGAATCGCCTGCAATACCTTTTTTTCCAGTTCAGCTGGCCAGTTATCTCCCGGATCAAGCTGCTGTCCGCCAATAGGCAGGTTTTTCAATTCCTGTCCGATCAGGTGGAACAGCTGCTCATTGTTTTGTCCGTCCGCCATTAACTTCTCCAGCTCAAACATTTCTTTTGGCGTCAATCTATTAGCCAAATAGCCCTCGAATAATTCGGAAAAACGGGAAGTTTGCATAGCTCTTTTTATTAGTAATACGAATGCAATCAAAAAACCAATGAAGTAATCTAAAAAAAAATCAAAAAAATTTTATGATGCGCCTCAATAGTAGTTATTGCAGCCCAATAAGATCCATCAAAAAAGAAAACTAAAATAGGGAAGATTGGAAGCTACCCGGAGCGATATTTGCAAATAAAAATGTGAGCAATACCATGGATGCTAGTTCCGGATGCTGTTTGAAATATGCCTTAATAGCAGTATTGGCATTGGTAATATGAGAATTTACTGTTGCGACCGAAATGGACAAAAGCTGACTAACCTCTTCATAGCTCTTGCCTTCTATTTTACACAGTTCAAAAACTTTTCGACGTTGTTCGGGCAATTGCTGAATACCACGTTGCAACACATCGAGCATCTCCTTGCCAAAGATCCCCTCTTCGATATGAGAATAAGCTTCAATAATATGTCCAAAATAATCCAGCGATAATCGTTTGTCGCGGGCGGCCTTTCGCAAACGGTCGTACACTAAATTTTCGGCTATTTTATATAAATAGCTTAGATAACGTTCAGGGTCCAGCTTATCCCTATTTTTCCATACCCGCAGAAATAGCTCCTGCAGTAGCTCTTCGATATCCTCACGAGACTTGATCAAACGCGACATAGACTGTGCCAAAGGACTTTTATACCTTTTCATAAGCTGCTCCAACGCGAATTCATCGCCTGCTTTAAGGCGGAGTAATATCTCTGATTCCGTTGTATAATGTATGTTTTTCAAGCTGTGGTTGTCTGCCCTAAAGTTAATAATAACAAGCTAAAGGACAAAGAACCTTCCTAATCTTAAAATTGCTGGACGGTAGGCAAGGCAATAACTTTACATCTATATTTAAATATTCAGCCAGCTATCATTACTTTGTTCCACATGGTAAGACAGCGAGTTTAGGAGTTTTTTTATCAAGATAATATATCTCGCGGCTGACAGCATCAATTTGGATCATGCTGCCTCTGGGCAACATAACGAGCAAGAAAAACAACTATAAACTACACATATTAAAGATATTATCATTATTTTTATTTCAACATATTATTTTCAGGCAATGAATAAGAACATATTTTTTGGTCTATTGGGGTTAATTTCTGTTGCAATCGTACTTACATTTGCTTCATGTAATAGCTCCAATGAAGACAAAGCCGATCGCTTCAGTAATGAGGGAAAAACAGAGGAAGCAATCACACATTATCAACTTGCCATCAAAGAGGGTAGCGTAGAAGCAATCAACAAACTCGCGTTATTATATAGCAATACCCACCAACCCGAAAAAGCGAAACAATATTACATAATGGCATTTGAGAAAGGGGACAAAAAAGCTGCAGAAACCCTTGCCAACTTTGGCCTAAGAGATGGTGCTTATGATGATGTAATCATCTATTTGAAGCCATTGGTGGATGCCGGGGATACGACACAGGTTTACACACTAGGAAGTGCCTATGTAAAATTGAAACGCTACGGTGAGGCCGTTCAGATCTTATTAAAAAACAAGGATAATGTATATGTTAAAGCTATTTTGGGCGAAGCTTATTATGAACTAGGTGACCTCAATAGCGCTGAAAAATACTGGAAATCGGCCGTGTATAATCATCCATCAGGAGGCATTAACTCTTACAATAAACTCTTAGAACTATACCGTAAACAGGGTAGAGAAGCAGATTACAAAGCGCTTGAAGGGGCTTACTGAGAAAGATACTTGACTTTCTTAATTACTGGAACCTATACCAGCTAGAGAACAAGTGATGCATTTAAAATCCGTTGCTCAATAACAGAAATAAAGAAGGGTTATCTGGGCTTATTTGTGTCAATTTTATGGATTCACAATTGTTAAAAGCAGCAAAATCCTTTATTGTTCTGACAAAAGGCTCTATCCATAAATCGAAGTCAATCTGCTGTTCAATATGCAGGTGTATCAGTTCGAGCTGCTTATTGCTCCGGTGTGCTTTACAGTCTACTCTACCGATAAATGTATTACCAAACAAGATAGGCAAACAAAAATACCCGTATTGTCTTTTCTCTCTAGGTGTATAACATTCAATACGATAATCAAAACCAAAAAACCGTTGAATACGATCACGATGGATAATAGCATTGTCAAACGGTGATAGTAATCTAATTTCCGCAGTCCTCCGTATTTTTCTGTCCATCAAATCGCTAAGAACGTAAACTGGCG
>JAITLV010000218.1 GCA_031277685.1 Sphingobacterium sp.
CGGGGAATTGATTAATGAATTGATTACTCATTTTATAACGATAAACACAATTAAAACTACTCAATAATGATAATCATTGCTGACGGGGGATCAACAAAAACAAACTGGTGTTTGTTAGATGATTCAAATAAAAAAATCTACTTCAATACAGAAGGGTATAACCCTTATTTTGTTGACAGTGAATACATTGTAAACTCCCTAAAAAAAGGATTACCGCAAGATTTACCTTTTGAAAAAATCGCGGAAGTAAATTATTATGGTGCAGGTGTCCATAATAAAGAAAAAGCTCAAATTGTAGTTGATGCACTAAAACAGGTATTTACGACAGCTACAGTTGAAGTAGGACACGATCTACTTGCAGCTGCGAGAGCATTATTAGGATCTCAAGCTGGATTTGCTGCAATTTTGGGTACGGGAACAAATTCTTGTCTCTATGATGGCAAAGAGATTACATTAAATATTGATTCTGGAGCTTACATTCTTGGCGATGAGGGATCGGGTAGTTATATTGGTAAAAAACTACTTGCTGACTACGTTCGTAATTTAATGCCTAAAGACGTCAAAGAAGTATTTTGGAACACATACAAAATGACGAAAGACGAAATTATGGATGCGGTTTATACCAAACCAATGCCTAATCGTTTCTGCGCAAGCTTCAGTAAATTTGTATACGACAATAATGTAAATATTGAATATACACGTGGTATCGTAGATGAAGCATTTGAAGCTTTCTTCAGAAATTTAGTCAGTAAATACCCTAATTACCAAAGCTATACATTCAATTGCATTGGTTCTGTCGGTTATAACTTCAGAAATGTATTAGCTGAAAAAGCAGAACAGTACGGAATGAAAGTAGGTAAAATTTTGCGCTCTCCAATCGATGATTTGGTACAGTTCCATATCGATAGAGCAGCAGCTACAGCAAAATAAAATAATCTTTAACATACTAAGAGAAGGTGTCCGATCAAAAAATCAGGCACCTTTTTTCATTCAAATAGGCCAATATTAAATTCTAATAAACTTATTTATACTGTTTTACAGGATATTTTAATGATTTAATAACAGGAATTTCATCCGTACAAAATAAAATTACCTTTTTTTTGTAAAAAGAATATTTATAGTTTATTCCGATGAAAAGAAGCCTTGATATACTTGTACTCTCAGACATACACTTAGGTACATACGGAAGTAGAGCCAAAGAACTTTTACTGTACCTGGAATCTGTCGCTCCCAAGATACTGATTCTCAATGGTGATATTGTCGATATTTGGCAATTTAAAAAAAGCTACTTCCCCCAAGATCATTTGAAGGTCATCAAGAAGATCATTGATATGAGCTCAACAGGAACCGAAGTTCATTATATTACCGGGAATCATGATGAAATGTTGCGCAAGTTTACCGATCTGAAACTTGGAAATATCAAATTGAGCAACAAATTGCTTCTTTCACTCAATAATCAAAAGGTATGGATCTTTCATGGGGATGTTTTCGATGCATCTATTCACCATTCCAAATGGCTGGCAAAGCTCGGCGGATGGGGCTATGATAAGTTGATACAGCTCAATAATGTGATCAACTATTGCCTGGATAAAATGGGAAAAGAGAAATATTCGCTCTCAAAAAAAATAAAAAACTCTGTTAAAAAGGCCGTTAAATACATTTCTGACTTCGAACACACAGCCACAGAACTCGCCATTGAAAAAAACTATGATTTCGTTATCTGTGGGCACATCCACCAGCCTCAAATAAAGGAAGTTATTACCCGAAAAGGAACATGTACTTATATGAATTCTGGAGACTGGATCGAAAACTTAAGCAGTTTAGAATACAAAAATGGAGAGTGGAAGCTATTTTACTTTGAAGAGAACAAGGAACAAATCTTAAAAAATAAGATCATCGATACTCCCCTTTTCAGCTTAGAAGATCTAAAGAAAATCGTTATATCATCCTAACCGGACAATGTATTTCCAGTAGAACTTGTTCTGCTGGAAATTAAAGAAATAAAAGCTGGGATATCCCAGCTTTTATTTCTTTAAAGGGTTATTGACTCCCCTATTTTTGGAAGCGACAAAGAAACATCTTCATTTTGAAACTTATCGAATGCTTTTTGTTTATCAATCTGAATTGGTGGAAATGAATCGTAATGGATCCCTACCACACGTGAACAATTGATAAACTCTGCAGCTCTGATCGCATCATCCACATCCATGGTGTAATAACCACCAATTGGTAAGAAAGCCCAGTCCAATTTTAGGTCAGCCAGTAGCTTCATTTCCATTGTCAATGCGGTATCACCTGCAAAATAGATCTTTTTCCCATTAACATTAAAGACAAAGCCAACAGGGAGTCCACCATACTGACCATCAGGAGTACTGTTGGTATGTGCGGCATAAACCATCTTAACGGAGCCAAAAGGTAACTGTATTGTTCCCCCTAGATTAAATTCAACAACCTTATCCTCAGGCACGCCTTGTCTCCTGACCCAGTCTGCAGTTTCTACAATCGCCAATACAGTCGCATTGCTATTCTTTTGGATTGTGGCCATATCTGCGACGTGATCCTGATGTCCATGACTCAAAAAGATGTAATCCGGTTTAATGGTATTGACATCAATAGCTTTCGCCAAAGGATTATAAGTAACAAATGGATCTACTAGAACCTTGGTTCCATCAAAATCAAACTCAACGCAAGATTGACCGTAATAAGTTGCTTTCATGATTATATTTCTATTGATTAAACAATCCGCCTAAACCACCTAACATATCCTTACTCGCGGCCTGCATTTCAGCCTGACTGATATTTTCCGCCTGAACAATTGCTTTATTCAACGCTACGACCAGTAATTCTTCTAATTCTTCTTTATCTGCATTGGACAAAAAGACAGGATCTATTGTAATCTCTTTAATCTCCTTATTGGCTGTCGCCACTACCCGAATCAAACCACCTTCAGCTTCCCCAGATACTGAAATCGTATCTAGTCTTTTTTTGATTTCCTCCGCCTTTTGCTGTGCTTGAAATAATTTGTCAAACATATCTATAACATTTATTTGATGCCAATTTACAAAAATCCTCGAATACCTGCTATTGCTAATTTACTTTCGCTAATGCCGCCCTTTTTGTATTTTTGCAAGATGCAAAGCAATCAAGAAAAATTAGTTGCCCATTTTTTGGAACAGCTAAATATAAATAATACCGATCTCTCACCGGAAACATATGCTAAATTAATAGCCAAGCAATCGACAATCGTCAGCATTGAAGATGTCATTGCTTATATTCATACACTCGGCGAAGAATTAAATGGCAAGGAAAATAGAATAGCAGATCTTATTGAAAAAATAGAAGATGAAACGAGCATCCTGATTCACAAGCTTAAATTTATAACTGCGACAGACAGACCAAAAGTATTGGTTTTAAATCAAATTGAGCCCTTGGAAATCAATCAATCGGCTTTCCTCCACGAGTCCATAAAAATAGCTGGAGGAGTCCCTACCACCGTCGCTAATGAAGCCGATAAAATCCTGCTAATTGACAGCGATGAGCGTATATTCACCCGTATTCCACTGCTGTTAAATAATCCCGCGATTGCGCAATCGAAGGCGATGGAGCTTGATCAGCTGTTTATTATGACAAAACCAAATTTTGCAGGTATTCCGGGGTATGAATATCTAACTGAATTAGAATCTTTGGCCGAGATCTTTCAGCCAAAATATTTTGTTTACGGCCATGAAGGCAAAGATTGGCTGCAATTTCAATTGAAATAGTGATATCTGCTAGAAATACCAAAACGATATAAAAAAAGCATCTTTCAATTGATGAAAGATGCTTTTTTTATGCGGAATATCCACTAGCTATATCGTCTGCGCAATACCTCATATAATTTTTCGACCGTGTGGGGTTTATCCGCCCACCTATTCTTAATTGCATAATTGGTTTGCAAAAATGCATCCGCCTCAGCATAACTACTGAACCTGTTCAAGAGCTCCACAGCTTCACTATAAGCTAAACTATAGCCGTTAAATAAGTCTTTAATAAATAACAGCTTATCGTTCAAACTTATCCCAGTTTTGATATCAGTTAGTTTATCTGAACTTCCGGATTGATTAACTTGGTATACACGGTTCTGTACCCCCGCTTGCTTTTGCTGTGAAATAATCTCGTTTAATGTAAGTGGCCTTGAAGGAGCAGTCTCTTCTACAACCGTATTCACCTCTTCCTGAATAAAATTTTCTTGAACTTCCTCAATAACAACCTCTTTTGGCTCCTCTACGATCTCCGTGATGACAACGGGTGCCTCATCTACTAAATCTATACTGGGTTCATCAATTTCATAGGGGTTCTCCGCGACATCTTCCACCACAGTTTCACTTGTGGCATGGATGCTTTCATCGGTTATTGTATGTGCGGAAGAAGCTGCTGGTAAGCCTTGGGATTCCTGACTTTTCGCTTCTACTTCAACAGTATCTTCGCTTAATGCTGTACGATCATCATTGCTTACAACATCCTTCGTTACGTTTTCGGGTTCAGCGATGGTAAGGTTAGCTGCCCTTATCGAAGAAGGTGGTGTAAAATAGTCATTGAACGCTATTTTTTTACTTTCCAACACAGATTCTTTCAACGTGTTTTGAACTTGTCCACTTTGTAAAACAAGATTTGTTTTGAGTAAAGTAATATATGCAGCTACTGACTGTGCCTTAGCCTCCAGGGTCAGCAGATCACTTACTTCAGCTACCTCGTTCTTTTCTGACAAAGCCAGATACTGTGCATTCAAATCCTGTAATAAATCTCCTATCTTATTAAAAATTTCCTCTTTAGTACCCATAGTTCTCGTTGAAATCGCCTATTAATCGTTTATAATACCAATAATTCCTTACCTTAAAAAGTGGAAAACTCAATCCTTTGATTTATAAATATTTGGATTTGTATTCACTTTTTTGCTACTCAAATTTAATATTTAATTTCGATATTAGCGTTGTCAAAAACAGAATATAATAGGAGGTCTATTGACAAATAACACCTTATTTGTTGACTATCCGAAAAAAATTAGTTAATCAAATGCTTTTTTCAGAACATAATCTAACATTGAGACCAGCTCGATATGGAAGTATTGAGGTTATCTGTGGATCAATGTTCTCTGGCAAGACCGAAGAGTTGATACGCAGGCTAAAACGCGCTCAATATGCCCGACTCAACGTAGAAATTTTTAAACCTGCTGTCGATAAACGATATGATGATAAATTAGTGGTTTCCCACGACAGCAATAGCATCCCTTCTACCCCAGTTGAGAATTCATCAGCGATATTGCTTTTGAGTTCGGCCACTCAGGTAGTCGGAATTGATGAAGCACAATTTTTCGATGACGGATTGACAGAGATTTGTGTCAAATTGGCAAACAATGGTATTCGTGTAATTATTGCAGGACTGGATATGGACTACAAAGGACAGCCATTTGGTCCTATACCGAATTTAATGGCTGTTGCTGAGCATGTCACCAAAGTTCATGCGGTTTGTATGCAATGTGGAGCTCCTGCCAACTACTCCTATCGGTTGACTAAAGATACCCAGACCGTGCTCCTAGGTGAAAAAGATGCTTATGAACCACGTTGTAGGCAATGTTATTATCATTTAGATCAGCAAAGTCTTTAGTATTATCCTGGTTAAAAAGTCTTTACAACTATTTTGATGCAGATGGATATTGTTTCGATTGATTAATACTATTCGAAACAATTGCCTGCTAGGAATAACGGTTTAGACTATTCATATATAATATTTATGTCAGAAATATAGGCCAAATAAGTTCAGGCTCAATTTGGCATAGGATTTGAAATATACATTACAAATAAGATAATTAACGCTTTCAATAGCGACAAAATACTTTTCATAATTTAGGTTTATAATTGGTTAGTTTGCACCTCCTTGCCCATCAAGGAGGTGCTTTTTTTGCATAAAAAAAGTCGCCCTTTTTTTAAAAAGAGCGACCTATTTATTTTACTTGACTTTAATCCGATTAGGGCTGTACACGATAATTAATTACTTTTCGACCGATGTTACCCGTCTGATCCATTCCCTCTACAATCACTTTATAATTGCCATTTCCATCCGCATTGAAGAATTGGACTGTCGTCTCCCCAGTTTCAGTTATGCTTACTTTAGGATTCCAATAAATCGTCGTTCTCAGATCATTTGCTGATTTTTGCTCCGGTGTTTCATATTTCGGTGTGTAGAACTTACGTTCTTTAACATAACCTAACGGAAACATGTCGATCACATTCGATTTTGGCAGCAATTTCTCAATTTCACTTAAAGCCATTCTGGGCTTTTTAGCTTCCACTTTTTTCGTATAAATAGAAACAACACCATTGTTCTGATACATTCTCGACACAGTCCCCAGTTCGTCACGTAAAAAGATTTCGATCCCCTCGATATCAGCCACGTTGATACTATTTAACCCAGGTTCGTCAATAGCCATGCCATTTAAGAAGAACTGAACAGGTGTACGTCCACCGGCATTGTAATCTCTGGATACATAATATTTTAATGTTTGTGGGTCATAGGTAATTCCTGTTAACACAGTTTGCAAACACATCGTCAACACATTACACCCTGTCAACCGTTCTGGCTCAATACGATGTTCTGGCATAGATAAACCTGAAAGTGAAGGAAAGTCCTTATTGGTGATTACCTTTTTCTGCACCCCTGTCACCTCTACTTCATCCAATAAGATTGATTTTCGGTACTCCTTGCGGCTATTATCCAAATAAGGAGCAAATGCCTGATCTATATTGGGAACGAAGTAGCTTTTATAACCATTATTTTTATCAATTTCTGGATAATAAGACTGATCCATATTAATAACCAAACTACGGTAGTTATCATTAGATCGCGCATTGACCGTCACTTTAGATGAATCTGGAAAAACAAGATCTTTAAATGTAAAACGACCATTCTGATCAGTATATACATCCTTCTTGATATTTCGGGAAGGAACAGAAAGCAACAGGCCTCCATTTGGATAGGGGCGACCGGTATTCATACGTAAAATCCCCGAAAGCTCTATTCCCTGCTCTGGAAGGAAACTGATCTGAGGCAATTTTTCAGCAATCAATGCCGGATAGTCAAAACGCCGATATCCTTGTGTCATTAATAAAGCATCCAATGCTTTTTCCCGATTTGCATTTTTTTCATCAAAATAAGCATTGGGGTTTTCGACATTCCCTTTCAAATCCGAAGTCAACAAAAAGTTACTTACAATGGAGAGATCAGCCTGATCATTATAGGGAACTTTAGACTCATCAATTACGGACACTGAATAGCTACCCGGATATTTCTGCCCATTATTATCGACCGTAAGTTTCAAATTGACAGGGTCTTTCGCTTTATAGCTATCTTTATCGCTTGCGACTTGAATATTAAGCAATTTCTCACTCTGTACAAATGCCAAACGTTCACTCACCGGTTTACCATCCGGGGTCAGTAGAGTAACCTGAACAATACCGTTCGGTAGGCGTTCTTTTGGGATATTAACCAGCGCAGATGAAGATTTCATATTTACCTGTGCACCAAAACAAAGGTGTCCATTAGACTGCACCAGTACATAGTAGGATTGTCCTTGGTTTTTCGAAAAATATTCTTCACTTGTCACTACCGCAAATTCCGCATTTGTTTCATCCTGTTTAACAAATACAACATTCGCTTTATCATTTACAACTGCCGGAAGTTTATATTTACGTTCCTGTCCATTAGCGAATTTTATAACAGCCTGATAATTTTCTCCAGCTAATGGCAGCAACGAGAAATATCCCATACCCAACCCAAAATCTTCAAATTCCGCTACAGATTTTCCTTTTGAATCGAGGATTGAACCTTTCACTTTCAGACTCTTTCCATCAGATCCGACAGCTTTAAAAGCGACCTTCTTGGCAAAACCAGCAATTAAATCCCCTCCTTCAGGAAAAAACTGTATATCGGCATCCCACAACGCATTTTTAAGTAAAAAGGAGCTGGACAAGGGTTTTTCATTCTTATTCTCCTGGATACTGACCTTCAATTGTCCTTTCTCCAGATCAGCCTTCTCTTTTGCGGATAAATTGATTGTCACCTTACCCATAGCATCCGTTTCGCCTTTCCCCTTATCCACCGTTTCCCATCCCGCTACAAACTCCCAGTTGATCTTTGAATTAATCATCGGTTTACCAGTACGATCTCTGAACTGTATGACCGCCTGGCTTTTATTTCCGTTGAGATTATTCTGAAACTCAATATTTGTGGTCAATTTTTTATTGATCACATCACCTATGGGAACTATTTTATTAAAAAAGTAGGATGCATCAAAGTTTGACATCCACTTTGTATAAGCTCTGAAACGATAATTATCCTGAACCATGAACTGTGGATCCAATACCATCTGTCCATTTCCAACGCCTTTATCCAATGGGATTCTAAACGTTTGGATAAGTGAGTCCCGGCTGTTCAAAACTTCCACATAAGCTATTTTACTCGGCTCATATTCTGGAAGGTTACGTGACAAATAGGAAGAAAACCATAAAGTATCACCCACAGCATAATACGGTTTATCAAAATGTAGATGGACTTTTTCTGTTGGGTAGCCTTGAAAATATTTTTGAACTCGTTCTACGATTGTATTAATAGGCAATGTAGGTGCAGTCTGTGCGTAGGTTGAGCTGACTCCTAAAATACCTATCGATAACGTCAATAGTTTTATGTGCTTCATTGAAAATCTTAGAATTAAAAAAAAGAATAGCTAAATATATTCAATTTTAAGCAAAGACCAATCCTACGAACGCATTTTTAACATTTATTAAACCAGCTACAGTAAAGGAGCCAATAACCGACAGATCGAATCCACTCCTCTTTTCCAGCGGCTTCTTTGCATCCATTTACGTATAGTAATTAAATCTGAAGCTTCGATATCCGCCAAAAATTGTGCATTCATACGCTCACAGAGGATCTTATCCGAAACAATACCAGATATCTCAAAATTGATATAAAAACTTCTGATATCCAGATTAGTGGTACCTATATAAGCCAATTTCCCATCAATACAGATTGTTTTGGCATGTAAAAATCCTTTCGTATAGAGGTATACGTTTACCCCTCTTTCGAGTAACGGCTTAATAAAAGAAAAGGAAGCGTGTTGCACAAAAAAGGAATCAGATTCTGCAGGCAACATCAGATCAACGCGCACTCCAGAAGAAACCGCCAGCATCAATGCGGTTGTTAATTGATCACTTGGTATAAAATAGGGTGTGCACAATTGTACATACTCTTTTGCTTCATTGATCCCGGCAATAATTGCCTCCATATTAAATGGTGCCGGAGAACCTGGGTCACTGGCCGTGAAACCAACACCACTCGCATCTTCATCTGTTATCGGAAATCTATTTAAATAACCTTTACCTAGTTCAAATGATTCCGCATCGGTTTGGTTCCAGCTGTTCCAAAATTGAATTTGCAATGTATTTACAGCAGCGCCAATAATCATTATTGCTGTATCACGCCAATAAACAGCATTCTTTCCATTGTTGATATATCTATCCGAAATATTAATCCCGCCAACAAAACCTACCTTCCCATCGATCACGGCAATCTTTCGGTGATTTCGGTAATTACTATTGGCCAGTGAGGTAAAAGTAACCGGAAGAAAAGCTTCGAAAGAGAAATCTGGTTTATGTCTACTTAAATATTTGATCACATCAGGTGCTCCAAAGCTGTCAAGGATCAAACGTACAGTAACCCCAGACTTAGCTTTTTCTTCCAAAATTTGCAATATTTCACGGCCAATTTCATCCATTTCCCAGATATAGTATTCCATGTGGATAGAATGTTGTGCATTTTTCAATTGTTGGATCAATACCGGAAATTTCTCTTCACCGTTGATAAATAAGGTCACATCATTATTGAGTGAAAATGTAGATATTTTTTGATTTTTGAGATAACGATAAACCATGGCGAGACTACCTATACGCTCATTCAGCGTATCGATATATTCTTCCATAATTTCCGATTCTTTGCGCCAGGCATCGAGTAGTTTTTTTGACTGCTCACGGTACATCCGTTTCATTCTTTTAACTTTCTTGAATTTTTGGCCAAAGAAATAATAACTGAGCAGGCCGATTACGGGTAGAAAAACAATCACCATGATCCAAGCGATCGTTTTGGCCGGATTACGGTTTTCAATTAAAATTGTACCGATTACACCAATATATAAGACGAGTAAAGGAATCCAGTAATATTGTAAAGCAATTTGTAAAATATGATGAAGTACCTCCATACGATGCGCTAAGTTTAATATCAAATATAATACTTAGCCTTGACAAATTGTTTGCCTTTAAGCACAGTTTATAGCACCATCAATGTGGATTAGGGGACTTAAATAGGGGATATTTAAGTTTGCGCCCCTGAGTATAAACCAGATTCCCAGTAGGAAATATAAAAAAGGCATCCACCTTGAAAAGCCAATTTTGAAAGATTTGGATAAGTTTCCCAGAAAGGAAAACAGAAATAACAGTGGAATTGTCCCCAGTCCAAAGCATAGCATAAATAAGAAACTCTGTTGCGGACTGTCTGCATTTATTGCCGATATTAAAGCCATATACACCATACCACAAGGCAATAATCCATTCAATATGCCTGCGACAAAACTCCCGCCCGGTCTATACAACCATGTCGACAAAAGCCGCACAACAGGCTGCACGGCACGTGTCTGTAGACTAGCAATTGTCCGATTATTTTTACCGACAAGCTGAAACAGAGCGATCAGCAGCAGCAATATCCCAGTGATCCAGCTTAACGAGCGCTGCCAGCCCTGAATCTGGGCAAATGTACCTATCGTACCCAAAAGAAATCCTAGGCTGCCATAGGTCAAAACACGGCCTAATTGATACAGTACCTTATTAAAAAAAACAGTCCAACTCAGTCCTTGCCCACCTTCGATTGCAAAAATTAGGGGGCCACACATGACAGCACAATGTATGCTTCCCAATAAGCCCATAAAAAACGCAAAGTAGGTATAACTCATTTTCTTAATTTAAAATAGAATATGCTCTTCAAATAAAAAGTCCTTTCCTTCACTTTTCCAGTCAACGTACAGATTCCACATCCCCTTATCGAACGTGGAAATAGGTAATGTAAACAGCTTATTTGTGGTCTGAAATGGAAGCGCCTTGTCCAATCTATTATCCGAAGGTTTACGGAAAAGCAATTTCCCTTTGTTTATTTTGGAAACAAAATGGATATAAAGTGTATCCTTTCGGATTTCGACCCGAGGCGACTCCTTCATAGTCAAGACATTTTGTTTTTTTTCATAGGCTTGGTCGTAATTCAGGCCCTGTTCGTAATAGTCGTCCTCTTCCAAGCTGTCTGAGTCGTGGCTGACCATATAAAATCCAGCTCCAACAATACACAGCATAAAAACAGCCAAACTCAAAAATATTTTTGTACCCCAATTCATGTTTTTTGTTAATTCATACCAGGAGGAGCAATGAAAGTAGTTTTTAGACTTTCCACTTTTTTATCCCCTGAATAGATAGATAATTTGATATTACTTTTATATGTTTCGACGTCCTTATTCGCAATAATTAGAAAAAAGCTCAAAGTCGCATGCCCATCTTTACTGATTTTTTGAATCGGATTGACCAATTGGATCTTCAGCCTCGGATCTTCGCAGACCAACCTAAAAGGCATTTCCTTGCCTGATTTATTGATTAATTCCAAAGCATACAGATTACTGATGGTTTTGTCGTCTCGAAGCTGATAAGTACTTCCCTTAGCCCGCAACAATCGACCATCCACCTGAGAACGATTAAATAGCAGAAATCCAAATACTGACATTAACAGCACCAATACAATAGAATAAGCAACTGTCCGTACATTACTTTTCTTCTTGAGCGTACCTTCAATTTCTCCCATCGGATAGAAACCGATCAGCTTTTTGGGTTTGCCGATTTTTTCCATGACAGCATCACAGGCATCAATACAAGCTGTACAGCTCACACACTCCAATTGCAAGCCATTACGAATATCAATCCCAGTCGGACAAACATGAACACAAAGTTTACAGTCAACACAATCTCCTTGCGGAGCAGATGCATTTTTCTGTTGTTTTCCGCGTGGTTCACCGCGCCTATGATCATAAGCTACCGTGATACTTTGATCATCCAGAAGGACACCCTGCAATCTGCCATAGGGGCAAATTGCGATGCACACAATCTCGCGGACGTAGGCAAATACGCCATAAAATACCAATGTGAACAAGATGATGGAGATTAAGCCCCCAATATGTTGATCCAATGGGTCAGTAATGATTTTAATCAGGGCATCTGTACCAATAATATAGGACAGGAAGATATTGGAGATGAAAAATGATATGATCAAAAATATACTGTGCTTCAAAAATTTCTTTAGCTGTTTTTGATCCGTATTGGGACCTTCGTTCAATTTCTTTTGTTGCTGCCAATCGCCTTCGATCCAATATTCGATTCTTCTAAAGATCAATTCCAGAAAAATCGTCTGTGGACAAGTCCATCCGCACCAGACCCGACCGAATACAACCGTAAATAAAACCACACAAACCATTACGATCAACATGCCAAATACGAATATATAGAGGTCCTGTGGATAGAAAAGATTTCCCAGGATCGAAAATTTACGTTCAATGATATTGAACATTAAAAACGGCTCGCCATTTATTTTGATAAAAGGAGCAACGAACAAGAACAGTAGTAGTGAATACCCAACCCACTGTCTCTTTTTATAAAGCTCTCCCTGCGGTTTTTTGGCATAAATCCACTGTCTCTTTTTTGACTTGGATCCACCGTTATTGGTATTATCAACTACTACTGTACTCATTGCTATTTCAATTTATTATTCTTCTTTTTTATCTGCTTCAGTCCCATCATTTGCTTTCGCTCCATCTTCAGCTTTTCCGTAGGTTACCTCTTCCCCTTGCGGTTCCTTAGGATTGGCAGGATGTGTATCTCTCAAAGTGACAATATAACTCGCCACTTGTGCGATCTGCGCCGGACTCAGTGTTTGTTCCCAAGGCACCATCCCTTTATCTGGCACACCATACTTAATTGTTTTAAAGAGATCCTTAATCTCACCACCATGCAGCCAAAATTTATCCGTCAAATTAGGTCCTATACCACCTTCCCCGTTTCCACCGTGACAGGCAACACAGTTTGCTGCAAATATTGCCTTGCCCTCCGCCGCCATTTCAGGTTCAAATTCAACAGTATTTTCATCTACATTACTGGCAGATGCTGCTAAATAAGCCTGTCTTTCCTTTTCTGCAACGACCATTTCATGTGCATACTCCTGGTCCTGGTTCATTCCGATCCCAGAAACCTGATAGATAAATAAATACACGAGGCCAAAGAAGATAGTCCCATAGAACAGAAAGTTAAACCAGATTGGAATAGGATTATCCAGTTCGCGGATTCCATCATATTCATGATCGATGACAATATCCTTCTCTTCGGAAATGGGCCTGATGCCCATGACCTTGTTCCAAGATCGTTTCAACCATCCTTTATTTGCCAGTTTCTTGGTTTCTTCCTCTTTAACCAATTCGGGCATGGTAATCTTAATGATTGATTTCATTGCACGGTTGACCATCAACGCCGAAGCCAGAAGAGCCAACATCACGACAATCAATACAATAATTAAGATATCTGTGTATAAATTATCCGTACCAAAACCCCAAGTAGATTGAACAACCTCTACTGTGGCAGGTGCCGTATCCAATAATAAACTCATATACTATATACTTTCAGGTGAATGATTCATTTCCTTTTCATTATCCTCTTCCAACGGTAATTCCTTCATATAGGTCACATAGTCCTTTTTCATACGTAACAACATGATTGCAACCGAGATAAAGAAAATCAGGAATATCCAAAGTGATACAATCAGATAAAGTTCACTTCCGTTTAAATTTGTGATTTGCTTAAACATAGCGTTATTGATTTTCGTTAACATCCACAGCTACTTTAGGAGCTGCTTTTATATCCGTCCCCAATCGTTGTAAGTAAGCTATTACCGCTATAATTTCACGATCGGCCAGTACATTCACCTGATTTTGCTTCAGGTCATCCGCAATTTTCTGTGCCTGTTTATTCAGATCCTGTTCTGCATTTGCTATTGCGGCATCCGTATATGGAATTCCTAATTTGCGTAGGGCTTTCATTTTATCTTTCAGAATAGAATTATCCAATTGCTGGTCAATAAGCCAAGGATAGGAAGGCATAATACTTCCTGGAGAGGTAATGGTAGGATCCAAAAGGTGGTCAAAATGCCATTTATTTGGATATTTCGAACCAATACGGTGTAAATCAGGCCCAGTCCGTTTCGATCCCCATAAGAATGGTGTATCATAGACATATTCACCAGCCTTGCTGTATTCACCGTAACGAGCTGTTTCCGATCTAAATGGACGGATGGATTGCGTATGACAATTTACACAGCCCTCCCTGACATAGAGATCACGACCTTGCAATTCCAAAGCTGTATAAGGTTTTACGCTAGCAATTGTCGGCACATTTTTGGAAATCGTAAAAGTAGGTACCATTTCAACCATACCACCGATCAAAATAGCAATCAGTGCCAATACCATAAACAATATCGGTTTACGTTCAAGACGACGGTGCTGAGACTGTTCATTGACCTGAACGGGCAATAGCGCAGGTGCTTCAGCTGGCTCATTTGCCAACAGCTTTCCTTGCTTCATGGTCTTAATCAGGTTGAATGTCATCAAGAAAACGCCCGATAAATAAAGTGCACCACCTAATGCTCTCATCATGTGCATGGGCAGAATCTCCAATGTTGTGGCCAAGAAATTTGGATACTTCAAAACTCCTTCTGGTGTGAACTCTTTCCACATTAAACCTTGGACAACTGCAGCCCAATACATTGGAATAGCGTAGAATAAAATTCCCAGTGTACCTATCCAGAAGTGCGTAGACGCTAATTTTTTAGAGTAGAGTTCTGTTTTATAAATGCGTGGGATTAACCAGTAGAGTATACCAAAAGTCATAAAACCATTCCATCCTAATGCGCCCACGTGTACGTGTGCAACGATCCAATCGGTAAAGTGGGCGATTGCATTGACTTGTTTCAGTGACAACATCGGTCCTTCGAAGGTTGCCATACCATAACAGGTCAGTGCCACAACCATAAATTTCAACATAGGTTCCGTCCTTACTTTATCCCACGCGCCACGCAAGGTCAAAAGCCCGTTTATCATACCACCCCAGCTTGGTGCGATCAGCATGATCGAAAAGACAACGCCCAGCGACTGTACCCAGCTAGGCAATGCTGTGTATAACAGGTGGTGAGGACCTGCCCAGATATAGATAAAGATCAGGGACCAAAAATGCAGAATACTCAATTTATAGGAATAAACTGGACGATTAGCCATTTTTGGCAAAAAGTAGTACATCATTCCCAAGTAAGGAGTTGTTAGAAAGAAAGCAACGGCATTATGGCCATACCACCATTGTACAAGCGCATCTTGTACGCCTTTATAAACGTAATAGCTTTTCCATCCCGCAACAGGTAATTGAATCGAATTAACGATATGCAATACGGCTACAGTGACGAATGTGGCAATATAAAACCATACTGCGACATACATGTGGCGTTCGCGTCGTTTGATAATTGTACCAAACATATTGATACCGAATACAACCCATATCAGGGTAATTGCGATATCAATTGGCCATTCCATTTCAGCATACTCATGGCTCGAGGTAAGCCCCAATGGAAGCGTAATAGCGGAAGCGACAATAATCAATTGCCAGCCCCAGAAATGGAGTTTGCTTAATGCATCACTAAACATTCGGGCTTTAAGCACCCGTTGGAGAGAGTAATAGACTCCCATAAAAATACCATTACCTACGAACGCGAAAATAACAGCATTGGTATGTACCGGACGTACACGACCAAAAGTTGTAAATTGTAATCCGAAGTTCATCTGAGGCCAAACAAGCTGCGTCGCCACAAGCAATCCTATGGTCATACCAACTATCCCCCAAATAATGGTAGCGATTCCGAAATTTCTGACAATCCTATTGTCGTAATTAAATTGCTCTAACTGCATTACTTAAATTGTTGATTCTGAATCAAAAGTAAGCAGCATTTTATGACAATCTAATGATGTACAATGCAAAGAAAAGTGATGGTCGTCACTTTATTTAAATCCTATAAAATAAGCGATTATTGAGTTTTACAATTGGTTTTTAGTTATTTAGACGAAAAATAGGACGCTTATAATCGCCTGCATTACTCCTATCTTACTTAAAAGTGATGGTAATCACTTTTAGCTATAATGCTGCTTGCTATTTTCACTGTCGGCGCATCATTTCACCCGTTCGATTTTGCGCGCGCTCCCCATATCGGCTTTCCTACCAATATATGTTCCAGTTGTGATACACATCAACAGGATCTGGACCTGCTACCTACTCTGCTCCCGAATAAGCTGGCATTGAAGCTTCCCTCTATCAGTTTCCTAGCCTCGCCAGTTAAGATACTCATCAACAACACCAGAACCTGTGCGCAGTATCAGTAAACATTCATTACCTGTACGGGGCTCCCACAATAGCTTCCTACTAAATTATAGGGATCATGTCTTCACTGGCGTTATATCTTCCGATGGCCATAGTTCCCGCCCGGCAAAGCTGCGGACCAAAGCAACAGGCAGAGAAAGAGGCAGGTATGGCGGATCAAGTTCGGTGGAAGCCTGACAACCCGAAGCTCCTATTGTGTAAGGAAAAAAAACAATAAATAGGACCTGAATGCGGGAAGGCTGAGAAGTAATGTCATGCTGACCTGACCGCTGGGATGATCTGAAGACTGGGGGACCTGGATCCTGCATGCAGCTATTTCGATCCGATAGCCCCGCAGTACGATAGATAGATAGATAGATAGATAGATAGATAGATAGATAGATAGATGACATGACAGAAAGCACCTAAACGAAAGAAGCCCTTGACTGTTTCCAGCAAGGGCTTCCGTGTAAAAAAAGGCACCGACCTACTCTCCCACCTGTTACGGCAATACCATCGGCTCTGGCGGGCTT
>JAITLV010000225.1 GCA_031277685.1 Sphingobacterium sp.
ATATGCTCAACAAACACGTAACAATTCGAGCGGTAAAGGTAAATAAAAAATATGTATCTAAAATTGTCGTTTATGTAAAAAGATCATCAATTTTGACTTTTATATAAAAAAAATCAGATTTATAGTGTACCAATTAAACCATTTAATACGTTATGCTGTCATAATAACAAAGACAGTAGCATAGAGTTTTGTCTTACTTAAAATATTACGAAGATGAAAAATTTAGGGAACATAAAATATTGGGTTTTGGGTTTAATCGGTGTTGCCTCTTTTACAAGTTGTACAACATCCATGGCTCAAAGAGGAGGATACAACACAGGTTATAATAATTATAACAATGCTGGTGTTTCGTTTCAGATGTTCTATGATGAACTCTCTCCCTACGGACAATGGGTCAATGATCCAAATTATGGATACGTATGGATTCCTGATGCAGGGCCAGACTTTCAGCCTTATGCAACCAATGGTTATTGGTCAATGACAGACTATGGCAATACCTGGGTTTCCAACTACGACTGGGGTTGGGCTCCATTCCACTATGGTCGATGGAACTACAACGATCGCTATGGCTGGGGTTGGGTTCCGGATTACGAATGGGGACCAGCATGGGTAAACTGGCGTCAAAGCAATGATTATTATGGTTGGGCTCCACTAGGTCCAGGTATGAATATCAATGTATCCGTCAATATTCCAATGAATTTTTGGACCTTCGTTTCGGTCAATCATTTTATGAACCGCAACATGGATCGATATTATGTGAATCGTCGAAATTATAACAATATCTATAATAGAACAACCGTTATCAACAATACAACGATTATCAATAATAACTATTATGTTGGTGGCCCCCGTCGATCTGATATCGAACGCTATACAGGTAGAACTGTCAACGTCAATCGCATTAACAATGTAGATCGACCAGAATCGGTACGCAGCAGCAACAGCCGTACAAGGACAAATGAAATCAGTATGTACCGTCCGAATGTAGACCGAAATACACGTTCTTCTGCACGTCCAACGAATGTAGTTGACGCATCAACACGTACACGCAGTAATAATAACGCAATTTCAGACCGCAACAATCGTGTCATCTCCAATCGGGATAATATCAACACCAGATCTGGAAACCGTGAATTGTATATAGACAATAGTGGTAATGCTTCAGTAAGATCACGTAACGACGCAAATAGTACCGGATCTACACGTAGTTCAAGTGATAATAACAGCAGATCAAGGGACAATAATTCGAACAGCAGAAATAATATAGGAACAACACCTAATTCAAATAATTACGATTTCAGAACACGGTCATCGAACTCGACAAATAACAACAACCCTACTTCTACCGATAGAACGAGACAAGGAAATACTGTTGACAACAGTCGAAATTCGGATTATAACACACGCGTAAGAACAGGTACCAATTCAGGGAACGTAAATTCCTCACGTGGTGGGCAACCAACAACAATGCCCCAAAGAAATGGAAGCTATGATACAGGTAACAGTCGAACACGTTCAAGTCAGCCTGTAGCCCAACCTAGTCAACCTGTTCAAAATAGAAATTATGACACAGGAAATAGTAGAACACGCTCAAGCCAGCCTGTAGCACAACCTAGTCAGCCCGTCCAAAACAGGAGTTACGAGAATACACGGACAAGATCTTCAGCTCCTTCGGTGGAAAGATCGAGTTCCTCAAATACGGGAAGTTCTTCAACATCAAGAACCAGATCATCTGAAGGCTCTAGTCGTTCAAGTGGTGGTTCAGAAAGATCAAGAACACGATAACAGATCAGGTATAAAATTAATAAAGTGGGTCAGTGTATAACTGAACCCACTTTTTTTATCAACTTGACTCGTCTTCTTAGCTATCACCGGATTCGTTCTGTCACTGATAAATTGTAAAAAACTCCACGTTGATCAAGCCACCACACCACGAAAGTTTATTTTATGCCGAACAATCCATACATTTTCATGTTAATTAGTAAATTTACAGCTTCAAACAAAAATCAGATTAATAAAGATGGCTTCATTCACCTCTATATTAGATAACGACTTTTATAAATTCACCATGCAGAATGCGGTAGTCAAGCTATTTCCAAAGGCGAAAGCTCGCTACCACTTTATCAACCGTGGACACCATAAATTTCCCGAAGGATTCGATATTCTTTTAAAGGAAGCGGTAAATGAGATGGCGGAGCTACGACTAACGAAAGCCGAAAAAGCTTTTTTTGCCAAAACCTGCCCCTATATTGATCCCACCTATTTTGATTTTCTTCAAGGTTATCGTTATGATCCCGATGAAGTTAAAATCACACAGGATGGCCCTGACCTTGAGGTTATCATTGAAGGATACTGGTACCGGACGATTCTGTGGGAAGTACCATTGATGTCACTCATATGTGAGCTCTTTTACGAGTCACAAGGACTGGTACGCGCATCTGATGAAGAAGTTATTGCAACTGCCAAGGACAAAATTGAAAAATATAAAAAACTCCATATTACCATTGCCGACTTTGGTACCCGTAGACGCCATTCCTATGACGTGCACGACCTAGTCGTCCGTACATTGAAACAATATGGAGAAAAAACCTTTATTGGAACGAGCAATGTTCATTTGGCGATGAAATACGAAACCAAACCGATCGGCACTCACGCACACGAATGGTTTATGTTTCATGCTGCCAAATACGGTTATAAAATGGCTAATTTGCTGGGACTGGAACATTGGTCTGATGTGTATCGCGGCGACTTAGGTATTGCATTATCAGACACCTATACCACGGAAGTCTTCTTCCAGCAATTTGATAAAAAGCTTACCAAATTATTTGATGGCGTGCGCCACGATAGTGGCGATCCATTGGAGTTTACAGATAAAGTTGTTGCTCATTACAAGAAAAATGGCATAGACCCCCTGTCAAAAACAATCATATTTTCCGATGGCCTCGATTACAACAAGGTAGAACGAATTGCATCTTATTGTGAAGGTAAGATATTACACTCATTCGGTGTTGGGACTAATTTCACAAATGATGTTGGTTTAAAACCCATGAATATCGTCATTAAAATGACAGATGCCCTTCCTGAGGATGATCAATGGACTCCAGTGATCAAACTTTCTGATGAACCGATGAAACACACTGGCGATGAAGATTCAATCTATATCGCAAAAAAAGTATTAATGATTGATGATGACAATGTATAGAGACGTTTATGGTGAGGCTTTGGATGATTACTTTGTCCATCAGGAAGAAAAATTTCCACTCGTACTTCACACAAGCTACGGCGATCAGGATGAAATGCCTGTAGAGGTATTCTTCAGGGATGCTGATGATTTTCCTGAACTGGAATTCATCGGTTTATCACTCTGTGATGGACGAGTATTAGATGTCGGAGCTGGGGTTGGTGGCCACAGTTTATACTTACAAGAAAAGGGATTTGAAGTCGATGCATTGGAAATATCACAGACAGCCTGTCATATTATGCAGCAGCGCGGTGTACAACATATCATCTGCCAAGATTTTTATGAGTTCAGCGGACAAAAGTATGATACGCTATTATTTCTAATGAACGGTGTAGGCATTGCCGGTGACATTGCCGGTTTTAAAAAGTTATTGTTCCATAGTAAAGAACTCCTGACTGAAAAAGGGCAGCTTATTTTTGATTCTTCAGATATAGGCTATCTCTACGAAGATTATAATATCAAAAAACCCAGCCATTATCTTGGGGAGATTCAGTATCAATACGAATATAAAGGACAAAAGGGTAATCCGTTCAAATGGCTCTACCTCGATCAGAATAAACTGATCAAGATTTCCCATGAACTAGGCTGGGTAGTGCAGATCTTATATGAAGATGAAAATGACCAATATTTGGTTCGTATGGAACCAAAGAAATAGCCAGCTATTTCAACATTTCACATAAGATTAAAAAAGTAAAACCCTTAAATGCACAACAAACATTTAAGGGTTTTACTTTTTCCGCTATCAAAGATTAGATAGCGTATTTCAAAACGCCGCGTCTATTTTTGGGATCTAATATAGATATCACCCATAGAAGTCTTCAAAATAACGTCTTGCCCACCGCCATTCATTTTTCCCTTTACGGTGTTTGACATGGAATAACCGCTTTTAGGCTCCTCAACGGGTTTTTCAAATTGAAATTCATCTGCCGCATAAATGTTACCCATTGAAGTTTTCATATCTACATTTGCACCAAATTTTATGGGGAAAGCGACATCTACTGCACCCATTGCAGCGATAAGAGAAATTGGTCCTTTGACTGGTTGTACAAATTTGGCAACAACGTCACCTTGAGCAACCTTCACGTTGAGCGGTCCTGTCACATTGATTACTTTTACATCACCCATTGTGCTTGATATCTCCACCTCAGCTTTAATATCTTTCACCTCAATACCACCGCCACTAAAAAAGCCACCGCGCCCTTTTATGCTAATAGGAAGATTAAAAGGAATCCGCACATGTACCGAATCTTCCATGGGCATGCCGACCATACTGATTTCCGTAACACCTGCATTATTCTGGATATTCATCCCCATTCCCGAATTATCGGACAGGCCAGAACCATTTACCACACGCAGGCCTTTCGCACGTTCGTTATCTTCCTGTTCTTCCACATTCGCTGTGATTAAAACATCCTTTCCACTATAACCTTCAACAGAAACATTATCAAATTTCAGCAATAGCTTCTCACCTACATTAGGGACCTTAATTTCTTTCCAAACTCTCTTTTCACTATTTCCAACCGGTTCCCGCATCGTTCTAGGTGGTTTAGGTGCTCTCGGCGGTACCGCCCTTTCTGCTTGCTCTGTTACTTGCGCCTGCAATGCATTCGCAACGATCAGCGCCATCCCAATCATTATTATTCTTATCGTTTTCATCGTTCTAATTATTATGTCTTTACCTCTCTTTTTCATATTATTTAAGCGTTTGCCACACGACTATGATCACATTGTTGCTCTTACTGCTGCAGCAGCACCGCATAGGCTTGCTCTTTTACAAATTTCAATGCCAAGGGATCCTCCACAATAGCGTTAAGCTTATCCTTTGTACTATTTTTCATTCCCGACTCATCTTTTTGCGCCATCATTTGCATCAGTTCCATCTGCAAAGTCGGGTCATTCTGTGCGACAAAAAAATCCTGAACTTTTTGTTGCTTAACTTCTGGACTCATTCCATCCAACAAGGTCTCGATAGCAGCCATACGCACATTGCTGCTCTCATCCGAAACGGCTATTTTCTCCAAAGCCTCTGTAGCATTTTCATCCAGATTTCCTTGTTTCTGGAGCCCAAGTACAGCAGCTAAACGTGTACTGGCCCAAATGGAATCCTGCAGCATTTGAATATAATCACTTTTTTCGGATCCTATTTTCTCGTCCTTAGCAATCTTTGCTATGCTCTTACTGGCCACCACGCGAGTTTTTTGTACACCGGTCACTGTCTGTATAGAACGAAGTGGTTCTTTCTTTTCAATTTCTACAGCAAGATCCTGTTGTGATGGAGCTGCTATTTCCGCTGGCTCTTTTTTTACGCTGTCAGATCCTAAATCGGCTACTCTTCTTGTTACATCATTGTTCCCTTCCTGCTGATTGAAAATGACCAGGGCCGCAACTCCTATCATTAAAATAGCAGCCGCAATACTCATCCATTGCCACAAAGGCCTAATCTTCTTCTCCGCCGTTTTCTCCTCCACTGGAGGAACAATCTGTGGTTTGATTTTATTCCATAGATCAGCGGATGGCTCCCTATGGTCAAATCCATCCCGATTGGCATTCACAAAATCCTTCAAATTATCCCGCATAATTATACCTCTCCTTCAATTGTTCGTAAATTTTCTTTTTGGCACGATGGTATTGACTTCGCACCGCCACCGCCGTCATTCCCAATGACTCGGCGACCTCATCATGGCTCATATCTTCAAAAAGATAAAGATTAATAACCATCTTGGGTATCCCTGTCAACTGATCAATCACGGACTCTAGATCCGTCAGCCGACATTCCCGCCATTCCTTTTCCAACAGTTCATCTTCACCCTCGTCCTGGATTTCCAAATCATCGATCGGCGTATAGTACTGTTTATTTTTCCGTAAAAGGGAAATCGCCTTATTTACCCCCATCCGCCGCAACCAAGCCTCAACACTAAGGACTGCCTCCCATTTATCCGATTTTGAAAAAAACTCGACAAAAGTCTCCTGCAAAATATCCTCACTTTCCTCCTGGTTGGACAAAATTCGATAGATCGAATTAAAAATCTTTTTCGCATAGCGATAATAGAGCTGTGCAAACCCCGACTCATTACCGGATTGACACATTACTAATAACTCTTTATCGCTAAGTTGATTTTGCACGTTTACTATTTAATACTGTTAATTCCTATGTTTCTATTGTATAGTCGGACAACATTGAAAAATGTTGCAATTTAATTTTATTTTTTTCTAAAATAAATTTAGACCATGCTTAAAATACTGCGTAGCATAGTTTTTACGCTTATTTAGCTCACAAAAAAACACCCAGAAAAAAAATCCTGGGTGCTTGCATTAACAAAATATACTTCATGAAGTTTTATAAAATCTTCAATTAGACATGTTATTTCACTTTTAGATAGGTTTCAACAATTGTATGCTTCACACCGAGCTCAGGCAGGTTTTCTTCCCCACGCTGGATGAGCGTGTCACCCTTAAATTCCAATTCAAAATCAAACTTATTACCTTCCCAGTCACGAAGGCTACAATATTGCAATCGTTCCTGATATTTTTTACCATCAAATGAATAGGTTCCGCCACCCGCAAGGAAGTGTGGTTCTTTCCCTTTACCCTTCTCCTTATCATGGTTAAAAAATGAAAAATGATCCTCATTAAACATTTTAAACATTTCGGTTTTGCTGGTATCCGTGAAAGCCGTTACCGTATCTTTCCCTTTGATCGTCTTACTTTCTAAGAGTTTGTAAGTCCCGGTCAATGTTGTCTTTTTTAAATGCTCGCTCTCGGCCTGTTTTTCATTAACGTTGTTGCAGGAAAAAAGAGTGCATGACAAAGCTGTAATTAGCAATAGTTGATTTTTTAGGTTCATAGTATTTTATAAAAGGTTTAAAGAGGCCAAACTACGAAAGTTCAGCCTCAAAAAAAACAAACCATTGTGATTATTTGTCCCACCAGACGCGACCAATATAAGAGTCGCCACCTGTTACTGCGTCGGAAGCGGCTTTATAATGCGTAGGATTATTTGATGCTTCGCTTATTGGATATGGATACCTTCTCGGAATTACCCCGCCAGTACTGTTATTAGGATGCTTCACAGGAATGAGATTTGGATAACCCGATCTTTTCCAATTATTCCATGACTCATAGAAATCAAACATGGTATTCGTATGTGCCCAGTACTGTTCGTTAATCTGCTTTAACCCTTCGGCATCAAGATAGGGATTGGCCTTTACATAAGCATCTGCCTCCGATTCCGTAATGGCCAATTTCCCATCATATTGACTTAAACAAGTTATCGCTGCCTTTACCCCATTTTGGTAATGTTGTTGCGCTGCTCCACCAATTCCCCAACGTTTTGCAGCTTCCGCACGCAATAACTCTGTTTGCCCATAACTTAGTATAAAAGTTATTCCATCAAGTTTAAACATATTCGGGTTCGGAGAAGAATAGTCCGGATAATCGGTGAAACTAGGATCTTTACGGATATCAAAGGCATCCCCATTGGCGGCATCCAGCTGTTTGCCATTTGGCATACCTTTTTGAACAGCGGGATCGGTTACATAATTTGCATTCTGATTCTTGTTTAACAAGTTTGTATATATTTTTGTAACCGCAATTTTCCCCAACCTAGGATCATTGGATTTTTTCAGAAAATCAATAAATGTCTTTGACCATTTTCCATAATAATAATCCTGAGAACCTACAGTCCCAAATAACACCTGACCGTTTCTATTCTGCGTAATGCGTGCGCCAAGAATATCATGCTTAATAAAAGCATTATCCTCATTGGAAGCAAACGTATTCGTTACTGCCTTTTGCGCATATTCCTTTGCCTTTGCTTCATCAACTTTCACCAGTCGCATCGCCAAACGTAGCATGAAGGAATTTGCAAATTTCTTCCATTTACTAATATCCCCACGATAAACAATATCACCGCTCACAATATCTCCACCGGATTGCAATGCAGAGGAAGCTTCGTCTAATTCCTTCAGCATAGTGTTGTAAATATCCTGCTGCTTATCATATTTTGGTAGGTAAATTTTTTGATAATAACCTAAGCCAGCTTCAGAGAAAGGAACATCGCCATATAAATCTGTTAATCGTGCAAATGCAACGACCCGCCAGATACGGGCAATCTGATGCACATTCTTATATTGCTCTTTTCCTCTTGTATTTTCGATTACATCAACAATATTTCTTATCTGTTCAATATAACTTCCTACTGAACCTGTACCCCAGTATGCCGCCGTATGTTCCTCAAAAATCAGATATTTGTCTCCTCTCCATTCTTGTGTACAATTTGCCAAAGCTTGTACAATCGGTCCCGCCAGCGAAAAATTACTTCTAAAAGAATCGTATGCCAGATCAAGACTACCGGTATAGTTCAATTGGGCAGATGATAGAACAAAGTTCGGATTAAACTTGTCAGAAATATTAGTTACCGGATTTGTATTAATCTTATCAAAATCCTTGGTACAGCTTGTTACTGTAAACAAACATGCAATAGCTAGTGTTGATATAATGGGTTTAATGTTTCTTTTCATGATTTCATTTTCTTAAAATTTAGCACTTAGGTTAATTCCAAAGGTGCGCACCGCTGGCACTCCACCTAGCTCCAATCCTGGAAATGTAGCGTTATAGCTTGACTCAGGATCAACATTGTCTGTCTTTTTCATCAACACGAACAAATTACGTCCTACCGCGCTTACATTAATTGATTTAATCTTATTGTTAAATAGATTGGATGGAAATGTATAACCTAGAATTACCTGTCTCAATTTCACAAAATCAGCACTGTGCACAAAAATTTTCGAAGTGTTATTGGCAACATTTGCATAATAAGTTGATGCATTTGCAGCATATTCCTCCCTTTTATCTAAGGTTGCTTTATGTAAACCAAAGGTATATCCATAGAAATCCGTTGCTGAAAATAATTTTCCTCCCCATTTACCATCAATTAAGAAAGAAAAACTGAATCTATCATATGAAAATTCATTATTCCATCCTGCGAACCACTTGTTAAATGCAGATCCATAAGGGGTCAATTCCCCCCTCGCAGGAGATATACCGTCCGCCAGCATGACCACATTACCATCTTTGTCATACTTATTATCAAAAGCCATCACTTGAAATGCGGCCTGACCTTTCATATTGGCAACAGAACCAGCTCCAGTTCTGGACATAGCAACAGATTGGAAATTAAAACCGTCAGCTAATGACAATATTTTGTTATCGTTATATGACCCATTAATAGTCGAAATCCATTTGAATTTTTGCCCCTTGATGATTGTCGCTGATAGCAATGCTTCAAATCCCTTATTCTGCATTTCACCAGCGTTTAAAACCGCTGAACTAAACCCGCTCGAGGAAGGTGTTGTAATAAAGGTAATTTCGTTTTTAGACTTCTTGTTATACCATGTCAGGTCCAAATTAATACGATCATTAAATAATCTCATTTCAGTACCTATTTCCAACTCCGAAGCGGATGATGCTATTAATCCCGAGTTAGGAATACCAGTATTGTCAATTATACCCAATGAGGTTCCATTTAGACTTTCGCTACGTAAACGATAGCTCAATACAGTCTGGTAAGGATCCGTTGCTTGACCTACAGTCGCGTAACCAGCCCTTAACTTACCGAAATTAAGCCAAGGTGTCTTTAGATATTCTGAAAAAACAAATGATGCTGAGACAGAAGGATAAACTGAATTGAGTTTATTATCGTATCCCGGTGCAGCCAATGTGGAAAACCAATCCGAACGAAGACTACCTGTTAAATATAAAATATCTTTGTACGCAAATTCCAAAGTTCCATAGGTCGATTGTGTTTCCTGTTCCGATTCAATATATTCCAAGGATTTATTCTCGGCATTGGCGATATTATAATTACCAAATACAGCCAGATCAACACCATTGTTTGTAATCTGCTTTGTTTTGGTATTTCTGTAGCTCGCACCAACATTTGGTGTGATGGAATAATCGCCGAAAGTAAACTGTTTACCAATTAAGATATCTGCGTTAATATCATCAAAATTCGTATTCTGTTCGGAGATTTTCCCACGGGTATAATATGCGGTACCAGAAGCGACCACATTTTTATATCGGTCTGCATAGGAGTCCCGTCCAGCACGTCCCTGGAAAAATAGTCCGTTTTCTAACGTGTATTTTGCAGTCAATGAACTAAGCGTTCTCTTTCTACTTGTATTGTTCTGAAATTCATAAGCTGCAAACCAAGGATTGGTTGCATAGGCATTTCCCGAATAGCCAATCTCGTTACCTTCTGCATTTTTCCAAGGCTTCAAATCATTAACATTAATAGATGTAGGCAAAAACATCACATTAAAATTGGCATTTCCTGCACCATCGGACAACATCGGACGGTTTTTGACTTGTTCGTAGATTAAATTAATCCTTCCGTCAATCGTCAGTCCCTTTAATGGCTCAAATAAACCCGATAAGTTAAATGATTGCCGATCCAATCCTGAGTTTGGAACGACTGATTTATTTTTCACATCTGTACCGGATAATCGAATGGATCCCCCGTCAAACGATTTGTTTAAAGCGATCGTATTCGTCCATGTATTTCCGGTTCGGTAGAAACGATCCATATTACCCCTCTGTAACGAATAAGGTCTTTCCTTGCCATCGAACTGCAATACTTGAGAACCATCTAGTTTTGCACCCCAACTACTTGCGCCAGTAGATAGTGCATTTTTGACATCTGTTGGTTTGATACCTCCAGCACCGTGACCGTATATTGTCTGCCAATCTGTTTGATCAATAATTTGCTCTGCAACATAGTTACTGCTAAAGTCAATGGAATTACCCTTGCCAGATTTCGTTGTTATCAAAATAACTCCTGCTTTTGCACGGGAACCGTATAAAGCTGAAGCTGCTGCCCCCTTTAATACAGAAATACTTTCAATATCATCAGGATTGATATTACTTATTGCGTCACCTAAATCTGGGGCATTATCCCATTGACTTCCAGAGTTGCCGCGCGAGTTACTGTTATTTAAACCAACCGGTTTACTTTCCATCGGTATACCATTGATTACATAGAGTGGCTGACTTGTCTGGTTGATACTCGAAACACCCCGAATAGTTACGTTTGTGGCAGCACCAGCTCCACCAGCGGTACTTCCAATATCCAAACCTGCTACTTTCCCCGCTAAGGCATTCATCACATTATTTTCACGTGCCGTGGTCAGGGATTCTCCCGCAACCTGTGTTACAGAATAACCCAAAGAACGCTTTTCCTTTTTCATACCCAGCGCAGTAACCACCACTTCATTTAACATCCGGTTGTCTTCGACTAGGATGATTTTCATATTGCCATCTTTCGTCACCGCCACTTCTTGTGATGCGTAACCCGCAAAAGAAACAATCAACGTATTACCGGTCGCAGCCTCAATGGAAAACCGGCCGTTGATATCTGTCGCCCGTCCTACTGCAGTGCCCTTAACACGAACGCTGGCTCCTACCAATGGACTCCCTTTATCATCTGTTACTGTACCCGAAACAGCCACCTGTTGTTGTTGGCTAACGACAACAAGGCCTTCCTTGGATACCGAATAAACCAGCCCACTTTTATTGAAAAGCTTCGCCAAAACGTCTAATACTTTGGTATTATTGACGTTTACCGACACTTCTTTATTTAAATTCTCGTTTGTCGAATTATACACAAAATAATAATCACTTTGCTCTTCGATCAGTTTAAGTACCTTGCTCAGTTTCGTTTTTTGAACATCCAAGGAAACTTTTTGTTGGGAAAATACCGATGCTGAAACATTGATTACAGCACACGTAGTCATAATTAAGGCTAGTTTCATCCGGATAATGAATCTAAAATGCACAATATATCCATTGCGCATTTGCAATAAGCAATTTTTAATCATATTTTAGTGTTGGTTAAA
>JAITLV010000268.1 GCA_031277685.1 Sphingobacterium sp.
GTATCGAGTTCAGCCATTTTTAATTTCTGAAGTCCCAATAGTAGCCGGGGTTTTATTTGCGGTTGGTCCGAATGGATAGCGCAAAAGTTCACGTCATCGATGATGGTTTGGGTATAATAAGTAAACTCTTCTTGTGTTATCATTTCTTCCGATAATAAAACATTGAACCTTCCAAGAATTTGTTTTTCGATTTCTGGATAAGCCGGTAATTCTGATTGTGTTGTATTACGATTGTATATGGCAAGAAGATCCTCGCTGATCTCAAGCTTTTTAATTCGGCTGACGGATTCATAGATATTGAGAATTTCAAGATTGCTGTTATCGCTTTTATTACCATATTGTAACATCCCCGCTTTCAATATTTTTTTTAACTCATCATCCGAAATAGTAGTATCGTTTTTTATTTTGTTGAGCGTTGCGATTATTTCTTCGTATTCAGCATCAGGAATATCCATGTAAATCTTCAATTGTTTTGTTTTGATCGTTTGGTTGACCACATCATTTATTTTCTCAGCTTCAGTCTGGTACTTGTCAAACCAATCGTTCAGCAGTTTATTAAATTGCAGTTGTATGGCATAATCGCCCTGCGATGTAATAACATGATAAGTTGATGAAATTCTGGAAAATACCGGCTGTGTTATCCTAAAATTTTCAAAGCTTTTGACAGTTGCAAAAAACATCTTTTCCAATCCAGCTAAGTCGATATGCTGATGTTGCAAATAGTAATCAAAATCTGCATTAAGCCTTTCCTGAATTTGCTTTGCTTCACTGGGTTTAAGTACTTTCTCACGCTCCAGTTTCTCCAGTTCGTCATTCAATACCACTCTATTATGTTGAATAATTTGTTTTGTTTGGCTGTTCATATCGTTACAGGAAGTTAGGATAATAAATAGTATTAAAATAATTAAACTCAGTGCTCTTTTTAGGGGTTGTATTTCCATATTAATCTTCTAGTTTAAATTTACATGATTTTAGGTGATCCCAATTCTCTACTTCATATTCGATAGGTATCATTTACAATTTGCGGTACAAAACCTATTATCTGTGAAGACCAAGACAATATGGTAGAAAAGGTCAATGCATACCAGGGCTAGAATGAACAGCAAATCTGAGACTGTTTAAGCACAACAAATAACAAATGAAACAATATTAATTTTAATAGAAACTTATGTATATTTGAGAAAAAACAGGCATAAATTAACGGCATGAAATTCGACTCATTTAATCTATACAAATTCTTTATTTACCTCATCTTCATTTGCTGTACTATTCCATTAAAAGCACAGGAGACCATTGTTACTTATATTAAAAAAAATGGGGGGCATACAGCACATAAAGATTCCGCCGCCTACACCAACATCATCCAATTGAGACCAAATGAAATGGGGCTCTATCAATTAAATGATTATTATCCCAATGGCAATTTAAAACGCCATGGGTGGACGAAAATAGCGAATCCGCAAAAATTACAACTAGAGGGAGTGGTAGAGACTTATTATGAAAATGGAAATCTAGCGACTTCGGCCGAATATAACGATAATAAATTGAGTGATACCCTAAAAAGATACCATAAGAACGGTACTTTACAGGAAACGCGATTTTTCTTCCAGTCCGAGAGAAGTCCGAACGAATTTCTTTTTGTGGACCGCAATAGCCGCCTAATCTATTATGCTGATTCTACTGGACATGTACAGATAAATGATGGGAATGGTACATTTGAATTCAAAAATAAAGGGGATAGCGAAAAGGGCCAATACGCAAATGGAGTCCGTGAAGGACGATGGGAAGGTACATTTCATAACGGCAAGAACAGGTTTGAGGAATGGTACGAAAATGGTGTCCTCAGCAAAGGTATTACCACAGACAGTGCGGGGAATACACATCCCTACACGCAACGAGAAGTTCAACCGGAATATCCCGGTGGTATACATAAACTGATGATGTTTGTGGCTCAGCATTACAAATACCCCAAGGAGGCTTTACAAGCAAGAGTGTCTGGGCAGTTACTCATTAGCTTTGTGATTGAAAAAACAGGAATACCAAATAAATTTGAGGTTATCAATGACCTCGGCTATGGTACCGCAGCTAGTGGTATTGATGTCGTTCAAAAAGCAAAAAAATGGACACCAGGTTATCAGTTTGGTCTACCTGTACGCGTAAAGTATTCTCTTCCGATTCGATTACATACTACGGCTGCTCCAGTGGGGACTAAATCACAATAATCTGGACTTCATCTGTTTCAATGCTGCCTGCATTTCTTTGTGATATTCTTTGTTTGACTTGGATAAAACAATCGCCTTTTGCTGCTCTGTTTCCGCTTGCGCATAGAAACCTACCCTGTACAACAATAAAGCCAGTGTATAATGGTATTGCGCAACATCAGGTTTCAGTTCAATTACTTTTGTTTGCCAGCGGATCGCATCAAATAAAACGTCAGGGTTATTTCTTGCGAAAACCAAAATCTGTTGGGCGCCATAATGTAAGTTACGTGCCTGATCGTCCTCATAATAATGACGTCCTTTACCAAACCATTGTTTAAAGTCTGCATGCTGAGCGCTGTCCAATAGCGGACGGTTTCGTGATAACTTGATTTGACGATCTTGTATAAAATCTATTCGGGCTAAGGAGTCAGGAGCAACCTGATAGAAACGATCATTGTAATAGCGGCGTGCCATCTGAATATACGTCACAGTATCCTTCATCAGCCGCTTGTATTCCAAGGGATAGAAATCCTGTGAATTGGTACCCCGCAAATAATTCGATGTCCATGTCTGATAAGCAAAATAACCTATATTCTGGGCTAAGGAAAAGTCTTTCTTGTTGAGCGCCTCCCGAAATGTACGCTGTATGATTCTATTGTTTATTTTTTTTCGTACGGGTAATGGCAATGTGGAATATAAACTATCGACCATTTTACCATTGGTACGCGCCAAGAGATAAGTCTTACTATTATATACTGGACCACAGTTTAGCAGAAATACGACAGTCTCAAAATTATTCAATTGCTCTATAGTCAGCTGCGCTATGTAATCATTCAATACTTGCTGATCTGTATATTGACCAAATGTCTGATAGTATTGAAGCATCTTGGTCAATATAGCCTGTTGGCGCATCCCCTTGCGATACTGTGCGGTAAGCTTGCCTAGTGTTTCGGCCTTCGCTAAGGTAGTCGCGGAATCAATAAGGCGTTCGATCTCAAGTTCTCCATCTACCGTTTTATCCCAGCGCAATAAAGGCATCCCATCTTTATCAGTAAAAAGATAAAATGGGTTATTCATATGAAATGTTCGATACAATGGATGATTAAAATCGTCGCGATTGAGCTGTACAATTCCTGAAACAAACTGTGTATCGAGGATATCTTTTGTTTTTTTGGAAACAGTTCCTTTAAAGGGAACAAACTGTTCGCCCCTTTGATGAACCACGAGGAACATGGGCTTATTTTCTTGTGCTGCACGCTCCAGCAAATGCGTATAATCATTATTCTGAGGATACATAGCTTGCTGCGCAACAGCAGGGTAAATAGAAAAAGATAAAAAGGCTAATACAACAAATTTTAAATAAAACTGCTCCATCATTTCAATAAAATTGACTATCAACAGGGTATAATATAATTTATAAAATTGAATAAAACGCTTTTAGATTATGGCTTTCTTATTCCACAATGAACCCCAATAAAAGTATAGTTTAAATGGGTAAAAAACAAACTTAATCTATCGCGCATTTTGCAGGCCAATTACTTGAGGGGTTTCACATAGAACGGTATCTCAACGGCTTCCTTCACGACTCGACCTTCATTAATAATATCCATGATAATCAAGCCTTTGTAATAAGGTTCGACGGATCTTTCGCCAGTTGTCCGGTGTATATCAATCACTCTTCCTTTGGTTTGAAAGCGTTTCCAGTTGTGATCAATATATCCATAAGACTCTCCCAGCATAATCGGTCCCTGATATTCCCAGTATTTTACACCGAACTTTTCATTACTGTCATCAAAAACAACTTCTTTGTTTACCAGTTCTGAAATATCTCTATCTAGCCTCAGACTGATGTATTGCCCCGCATTGGAGTAAACATTATAAGCATACTGCGTTGACTGATTCGCTGAGCCTAGTTCACTCGTTACGGTGCCGGCCGATGAATATATAGAGAAAAAGTTGAAAGAAGGGTTTTCGGTCATTATATCAACAATAAATCCCTTACAGGGAACATTTTCGATGGAATTTACATCAACTTTACCTGCTAATATTCGTTCATTATCTTGTCCAGCACCGCTATAAACTCTTCCGTTAAAGGAAAAAGATAAATGTCCCGCTGTTTTGTCATATTTAAAATCAGAAATCTGAAAAGATTTTTCAGCCTGAAGATGTGGGGCAAAATAACTCCCATTGTCAGACATCCCCTGCTTAAAATACTTTACCTTGGCTAAGGCACCATTGTGAAGTAAAGTAAACTTTAGCTCGGAATAAGTTCCGTCAGACTCCTTAATACCTGTGATAAGCGTGATATGGCCACAATTGTCCAGTTTATAATTCCGATTCACTTTTCCTCTGACAGCATGATTATTATCTGAAAAAAAAACGCCAGAACCGGAAGTTGCATCGTTTTCTTCTGATTTTTTACAACCAACAACAAACGATAAGAGAAAAGAGAGTAAAAGAAGTAGCGGTTTATTCATAATATAGGTTTAAAATTTCAATAAAACGTTTAAATATTTACATTAACTACATTTTACCTATAAAACTAGTCAAAAATCAACATATAGTCAAAAAAAACTCAACTTTATTTACAATAAATTAATAAAAAAAATCAATTAACGTAAAAACCTGTTTTTTTTATTTTTCTTGTTCAGTGAGTATAGCACCTATCATTTGGGATTGCTTCAAGTTAAAATCGTACAACTCAGCACACAATTTGATCATACGGAAACCATTGTAAAGGCTTTTCTCCGTGTGAAATTTAAAAAGCCACATCTTTGAATGTGGCTTTAAGAGAGGTATATATTCATTTGAATTGTCGCTTATTGATCCGAATGAATAGATTGGCTTCCAAAGTCATTAAATCCGTTTTGAAAAATTCTACAAACTGGATCGTAATCTCAGCAAGGGGTCCAACTTATGGATTTTAAACCAATAGAATAGAAAATTTAAAGAATAAACAAAATTTCGAAGTAAGAGTCCAGCGCAAGGCCGAACTCTCGTTTCACACTACAAAAAACTATTTTTTCAATAGCCCAACTCCAGTGATATCTTTGATGCCAGTAAGTTTGAGCCCGCGTTTAGCGGTGTAATTATCAGCGTCGATAACATATAGGTAAGAAATGGATGCCTGTCCCTCTTGCATAGGTAAATAAGATTTACCATCGGCAGTAAAGAGAGGGAAACCATAACCTGGGTCAGTAATTTTGGTATCTACCCCAGAAATCCATTTGAACTCTTTTTTAACCACATCTGCTATTGCTAATTTTACGCCGTTTGCTTCTGCTTCTTTCACATCACGGGGCGTCATAACCATCACAAACTTATTGTCTTTGATATAAAAACCGGCACGTATCCTCATCTTTGCGACAGCTTCGACATCCCAATAATAATCCTTGTCAAAAGCATCATTTTTAATTTTTAAGAATGCCGAATGGTTATTGCTGGACGTTACATCGCCATTCGAGAAGGCATAAATATCACCGTTGGGGATCTGTCCAAGTCCAATAGTATTATAATACTGTCCGATAAAAGGCATACGCTTGTCTTCGATTGTTTTTTCGAATTTCAGATTCTTATCAAAAATTGCAACGAATGCACGGTCTTTATAATCTCCTTGATGCTGGGTTCCCGATCCCCCATAGGCAGGGGAAAGTGGTGCATAAATTTTATCTCCAAATTCAAACAAAGCGTATGGCCAGCCAAAATAGTTCTCAATATGTTTACCGTCAGCGTAAATAAGCTTTTGGTCCACTTCCATCGTTTTATCAACTTTGTTTTCGGCAATATTTACCCAATAGGCTGTACCCGGTGTAGTCAATGAACGACCGATATTGTACGCGATAAGATGATCTTGTGTTTTAAACGGCAAAAATACATTCACGGATTTGATATTAAATTTACCGGTATTTTTCAATAAATTATTTTCACCAAGTTGAAATACTTCTGCATTTCCCGGATCCCCCCTGTTGTATTTAAAAGTAACTGCTTTATTATTCAGCGCAAACATGGTTCCCCCTGCGGTCTCATAGCCATTCCCTTTAACTGTAATTTCACCTTCATCGAGACGATCCGCCAGAAATAAATATTGTCTTGACTCATCCGCCGTCGCGGACATCCCCGCAATAACATATTTTTTATCGGCATTATCTGGGGTCTTATTTCCATCCGCATTGGTAATCTTGTCTTTGCTACATGCGGCTATCCCCAAAAGGGACAATGCGGCCAACTGAATAAATAGTTTATTAATTTTCATGATGATATTAATTTGATTAAATGTTAATAATTCAAAACTTGCTAAGCATTACATCTTAAATAAGAAGTAGCGAAATTTGGCATTAAAGGATCGGCTTGGTTTCTGTAATTTGAAATGATCGTATAGTAAAGCATCTGTTAAATTGAGGCATTCTATTGTCAGGTTATATTTCCCTCCTTTAAAACTGTAAATAAGATTGGCATTATGATTCCATTGTTCAGGAATAATCGTTTTGGTACTCACGGTACCTAAACCTGGCCAGCTCTCATAATATTCATGTGTATAGTACAACTGATAGCCAATGGTAAATGAACCATCCAATCCCAGTGGATTATTTAAGGAATAATTAGCATCCATATTTCCAAATAAGTAAGGCATATTTGGCAAGCGATCCTGGTAAGTTAAACTCACAGCATCATGCACTCCACCTTCGTATTTAGTCTGATTTCTAAGATCCTGATAGCTTATATTAAAACCAATATTGAGCTTATTCTTATATCGATAGCGTATAGTCC
The DNA here is from genome assembly GCA_031277685.1 of Sphingobacterium sp. GTDB lineage: Bacteria > Bacteroidota > Bacteroidia > Sphingobacteriales > Sphingobacteriaceae > Sphingobacterium. The sequence goes on from JAITLV010000268.1 coordinate 6,969, forward strand.
CTTCTATTCCTTTGTTATTTACATCCCTTAAATTCGTATTTGTTGCAAGCCTATTACTCTTTACGATCTGAGGACGGATAAAATCGCGCGAATAACGGTATAGGGCGGCCACATCAACCGTCAGAAAGTGTGTATTGCTGAACGAAGGACTGTAAATAAATCCAAGATTTAGATTCTCGCTTTTCTCCGGTTTGAGGGTTGCATTTCCGGTAAGAGCATCCATATTACCAAAAAGTTCTGTACTGCTAGGTACACGTATTCCATGCTCGTAAGATGCCCGACCTTGTAAGTTGGGAAATAAAAAATAGGTACCGGCAAGACCATATCCCTGTGTCGTAAAACTATTTTTCACCCAGCCATAATCATCATGGCTGGGATTTGGAACACCGTTTTTATTGACAAAACCGTTTGTATTCTGCCGGTATAATTTACCAAAAGCGAGCACATTGCCTCTTTTGGAATAATCAAAACGGTAAGAAAGGCCAAGTACGTTCTTCTGTGTTGAACTATTTTTGTCCGCAAGGAATTGATCAGCATCTTGTTTTAAGTCTTTTGTAACCCTTTTGAACGTATTAAACGTATTGTTTAACACAAACGAATGTTTATCATTAACACGGTAGCTCAGGTTAGCTGTGAGAACCCCCTCATTATTTCGATACCGAACGTAGATATTTTCGCGTTCTCCGGGACTGGTTTTTGGATTGATGACCTGTCCGAGCCAATTGTACCTCCGTGTGGCTGTATCAATCAACTGATCATGTCCGAGATTAAAATTTCCGCTAAAATTCAAATCAAGTCCTCTTAAACCAAGGTTACGCTTTAGGTACTTAATCGAGGGTAAAATAGTTATTCCTTTTGATCGACGCTCCCCGTACACATCTTCCATCGTTGCCCCATTTTGAATATCTTTGCCGTACTCGCCTAAATCAATGCCAAGTAAAAATTGATCTGCCCAGGATTTTTTGTGCAGCCCTGCACCGAGCATCAGCATTTCATTACGATAATGGTCATGAAAACGGCGTGTACGTATCACCTGTTCCAAGCTTCCGCTCTCATCCATTGTCGTTTCGGTTTCTACCCAATAATTATTCTTGGAATAGTTCTGGAAAGCATTGACCAAAAACTGAAATCCTTTTTTGGTATTTATAGCGGCGTTCACAGATGTTTTGTGCGTATTGAAAGAACCATAGGAATAAGAGGCATCCAGGTAACTTGTTTTACCAGAATTGGTCACAATATTAATAGCTCCACCCAAAGCATCCGAGCCTAATTCGACAGGCACAACTCCTTTATATACTTCAATGCGTTCGGCAAGATTGATCGGTATATTATTGATCCGAAACGCATTTCCCATGTTTTCCATCGGAATGCCATCGATAAAGAACTTAACTTGACTTCCACTAAACCCATTCAACAAAAAGTCCATGTTCGATCCCAGCCCGCCGCTTTCCCTAACCCGAATCCCCGGAACATTATTTAATGCTGTAGCGATATTGAGTGTGGTATTATGTAATTTCTTCGCATCAATGACCGAAACCTGATAGGCTTGTTCGCGCGCCTTTTGTGTTTCTGTCTTTCCAGACACTTTGACTTCATCCAAGGAATTCTCTAAAGCATCAAGCTGGATTCGAAGATTTTTAAGATCAGCTTCGTTTATTTTTAAAGCCATCGTATATGTCTTATAGCCCAAAGCAGTTACTCTAAGCGAGTAGTTTCCTGCATAAAGCTTTTCAAAACTGAAATTCCCATCGTTATCTGCATGTTGAGATTGTCTGCCAGGCCCCATAAAAATTGAAGCATTGGGGATTCGTTCCCCTGCCTTGTTCTCTATTATTCCCTTTACTTTCAAGGCCTGTCCAACAGCAGTATTGCCCGCCATGCAGATCATAAATAGGGTAAAAGCCACAAGATGGATAGACGTAAAATGTACTATGTTGTTTTTGAAGATGATCTTTTTCATGAAATTGATGTGGTAACTGATATTATTATTCTTATTTAGATCAATTATAAATATATTTGCCGAGCACAAAATTATTAAAGAGGATTAAAGATTTCCTGATGAATTCAGTGAAAATTTTGATTAAAAAAGAAAAGTGACAAGCAATGAAAATCGCGATAAATAGCATCTCGCCGACAGGAATAAACTTTGTAAGTGTTGTCAATGAATTAAAGAATACAGGGCGCAATCAATTACATGATTATTGTAGATCACAGCATTTAGATGGAGTAATTGACCAAAATCGGATTATCTCATCTTTGGATATCCTGGTAACACATATCTGTATATCAGCAAAGAAAGAAGTCTGCTTTGAAATTGAGGGTAGTGGGCCTTGTATAGAGATGTGCTTCTATCTGTCTACGAATGCAATTTATGAATCTGCTGATTCCGCTGAGATCATCCGTATCGAAAAGGGCCATCATAATCTATTCTTTTTTCCTACGCTTCCATATCAAAATTATTGGCCACATGGTGAGGATCAAGAGCTTATTTCAATTATCATTTCGCCCGAATTATTTATGCGCTATGCACCTCCTGATAAGACATTTTTAGCATTTATGGAGCAGATCATGAAAGGACAAACCAGCACTCTCTTTAAACAGTCTGCTCCAATTACAATGCGGATCCATAACTTACTTACTGAGATGCTAAAAATGGAGGTTACCGCAGAACTACGGCATATGCATCTTGAAAGTTCAGTTATAGCTTTGCTCACGGAGCAATTCAGACAATTTATGGAAGTTAGCCAAGGATATACACAGGCCTGTCCTGGAGTTCCGACTCAGGAACGAGAACGAATGCATCATTTGAAATTATATGTAGACCAGCATATTACCAGACTTTTTTCGCTTCGTGAACTTGCTGATCAAGCGGGGACGACAGAATACTATCTCAAAAAATATTTCAAATGCTGTTATGGCATCTCCCTACATCATTATGTACAACAGCAGCGTATGGATCTGTCAAAGAAACTATTGATGGAAGAAGGGATGAATATAAACGAGATTTCGACCTTATTAAATATCACCGAACCAACAAATTTTGTTGCCGCATTCAAAAAATATTTTGGACTGCCACCTGGTAAATTTCAAAAGCAGGGACTACACCGACTTTAAAATTAGCGAACTGGTTGTGTTGGACTAAATCAATCACTTTTGGCTTTATCTCCAAAAATAACTGGCACACTTGCTTTCATCGGTGCAACATAAATTGATGTTTTACACTGACTGTACTAATGAGCCTTAGGATCCAACGACTTAACATCGTTGGCCAAACAACGCTATAGATGGAGAAAATGCGAGGTGACACTTTGCTTGGTAACACAAATTTCTAGTAGCCTTTTTCTAAGGAAACTTCATTTAATAAAGGTAGTCCTTCCTTCATTCGTCGATAGTTATCCACCACTTGTATAACCGAAGAACCAATGTTTGTCCTACTCGCAACATGGGGACTTATAAAAATAGAAGCACATTCCCAGAATGGATGATCTTGCGATAAGGGCTCCTGATGAAATACATCAAGGTAAGCACCGGCAATCTGTCCTTTATCAATAGCTTCCAATAAGTCATCTTCCACGAGATGATCCCCCCTACCAACGTTAATTAGCACAGTTCCCCTCGGACACTGATTGAAAAGCCTACGATTTAAAATTCCGCTAGTCGCATCGGTTAATGGCAAAACATTAATAATAAAATCTGTATTCTCAACCGCCGCGTATAGCCCGTCCATCCCAGTGAAAGAACTTAGCCCGTCCATCTTTTTATCAGAATTGGACCATCCGTTTACATTAAAACCCAATTGAATTAATCCCTCTGTCACATGACTACCTATTTCACCTAATCCTAAAATTGTCAGACGGGTTTGACCGATGGATCGATATACAAGGGGCTGCCAATGCGCAGTCTCCTTATGTGCTGTATAAGCTGAAAAATTCTTCATCGAATGCAGTAAACATGTCAATACATGTTCAAACATATCGCTTTTCAGCATAGGGTCTATAATCCGGCATGTATGGATATGTGGAGGTATAGTCCCAGGTAATAAATGGTCTATTCCGGCACCTCCAGATTGGATAACTTTTAAATTGGGAAAATGGGTATGATAACCCCGGGTAGGTTTCCAACAAAGGGCAAATTCAACCTCGTTATAATTTTCGATTTCAGGATAGATCTCAACCTTTATTTCAGGTAAGTGCTTATTAATTTCGGACTTCCACTCTTCAGCTCGAACACTATTCAATATCAATGCAATACTCATACTTCTTTCCTTTATACGAAAATAACATTTATATGAAGAACGGCAATGGACTTACCCTAAGTACTTCCTAATAACTACATCCAAAATCTATTTGATCGTATTTTTATAGTAGCTTCCAAATAGACTTTGATTATCAGATGATATTTTTTTCGATAATTTAGTGTCATAAAGAATCACCCAACAGACTTTCAAATCTTAAAGAGCACAAAGAAACCATTGGCGAACATAAAAAGGATACTGCAATTGACACCACTATCCTTATTATTGATAAGTTGTTATACATTAAATAAAAAGACAGATTTTTTGAGAGGCAAAATAGCGAAGATCGTTTGGGATAAAGATGCAATTATTGGTGTTTCAATCATTGGAAAAAATGACAATGACACAATTTCTTTAAACGGCCTGAAAGGTTAATATTGGGTAGCTCTCATTGATATTATTTGCGATGTAAAACTAGAAACGTTAAGAGATCCACTCCTTTTCAATAAAAAGCAAAAGTCACTAGCTGAATATTTTACCCACAGCTATTTTTCAGCAATATACTTTCATAAAACACCCAAGAAACTATCCTTAATTACTCACACTAAATCTGTCAAATTATATGTAGTTTAGCATGACATAAAAATCCTGTTTTAGGGTAGCACAAATATTTTCACAACTTTATTAACCAGTAAAAAAGAAGAACTCAATGAATACAATTAAGCATGCTATTCCAGCACCGTTAACTACATTCAAAAAACTCATAACTAGGCGATTTTTTTGTATGAATTTTGCACTGATATTCTCTCTTTTTATAAATCAACAATTATTTGCAATTCCGACAACTATTACCACTAAGAATGTAACGTTTAGCAGTGTTGGAATATCTCTTTCAGGAACAATTATCAAGCCCAAAAACACTTCTGCAGCTGTAGTAATTGTGCATGGCTCCGGGCAAGAAAAAAGAATGATGGAATTCGCAACACTTTTGGCCAACAATGGCATTGCTGTTTTAACTTATGACAAACGTGGTGTAGGAGAATCCGGGGGGCTTTATGCGGGACCAGAAGTAGGAACCAATAATGTCGATTCTTTAAATCTTAATCTGTTGTCTTTAGATGCGAGCGCTGCCGTGGATGCGTTATCTAAGAATTTACAAAATAGTCAAATACCAATCGGTTTGATCGGTGGTAGCCAGGCCGGGTGGATAATTCCTTTGGCTGCAAAAAAAAATAAGAAAATCAAGTTTATGACAATATTCAGTGGCGCATTGATTACAGTTAAACAACAACTTCGTTTTCAGTTTTACACCAATGGAAATGCTAGTTTTTGGGATACACATACAGAAGAAGATGCCCGTAAACACACAATGACCGATCCAGATAGATATGAATTTATAGACACTGATCCCCGTGATGTTCTCGCTCAATTATCAATTCCAGGATTGTGGATTTTTGGAGGAAAAGATATACAGGTACCTGTTAACCTTTCCATTGAACAGCTAAATGTATTAAAGTCCAATGGCAAAAACTATGTATATAAATTGTACCCAGCCCTAGGGCACAATACTGCTTTTTCAGACACGAATGCCCCGGTTGAATATGCCATCAAATGGATAAAAAACAGTCAATCTACTCAGTAAAGTCAGTTTTTATCAAAACTGACTTTAGTAGAATCTCATAAAGTACTATGAACATTCAAAAGCCACATCTTTCGATGTGGCTTTTGAATGTTATACTTGTTTGTTTGCAATGGTCGACCATAAGATCTGTCCTTGTAAAACATTCATACGAGACCATAGCCCCTCACATTTTTTCTCAACTATTTAACCTCAAGTTTCAATCTAATATGATCTTACGGTGTATGTCATATTTTCCACCAAACAGCACGAAAAATTACCATTATTTCGTGAAAATAAATAACTTTAATGATTAACTTTAATACAAATCTAAAGGCATGAACCATCAAAATTTTATGAGCGCTATTGATGAGAGTATCTCTGAGGGCGTTAAGAGAGGTATACTTCATTTAACCCAAGAAGGTAATCTAACAACCGACAATCTCATCCGAATCAATGACTCAGAATTAGTAAATTTCACTTCATGTAGCTATCTCGGGCTTGAACATGACGAACGTTTAAAGCACGCGGCAATAGCTGCTGTACAAAAATATGGTGTACAGTTTTCCGAATCAAGAGCATATGTTTCTATCGATTTGTATAGGGAATTGGAAGATCTAATGAGCAAAATTTTTGAGGCCCCTACCATTATTGCGCCTACGACAACACTCGCCCATCTGTCTGCCATACCTGTAATTTTGGATTCCGGAGATGCTGTCATTGCAGATCAACAGCTTCATAATTCAGTATTAAGTGGTATCAATGTATTTCGGGCTAATTGGCCGATTCATTTTGAAGTTCTTCGCCATAACCGTTCAGATCTCTTGAAAGAACGTATTGAAACACTCCAAGCAACCCACAAGCGTGTCTGGTATTTTGCAGACGGTGTTTATTCTATGTTTGGAGATCGCTGTCCAGCAGATGAAATCTTTAATTTACTGAATACCTACCCGTCATTCCATACGTATATTGACGACGCACACAGTATGAGTATATTGGGAAAAAACGGGAAAGGATACATACTGAGCAACCATACGATACACGATAGAATGATTGTTGCCTCTTCAATGGCTAAAGCATTCGCTACAGGCGGAGGTATTTTGGTTTTTCCAAATAAAGAAATTGCTAGAAGGGTTCGTGCCTGTGGAGCACCGTTCAACTCTTCCGGCCCATTACAACCAGCAACACTAGGTGCCGCAGTAGCTTCTGCAAAGATACATCTAACAGACGAAATCTATCAGCTACAAACAGAACTGGTAAATAGAATAAAATATGCAAGTTCATTATTTAAAAAAACCTCTTTACCGCTAATTTCGAATTTCGATTCGGGTATATTCTTTGTAGGTACATCAAGGGCTGAGCTCGCCTACATTATTATGGAAAAGATGATAAAGCGTGGCTTTCTATTAAATATTGGGGTATTTCCAGCTGTTTCCAAAAATCATTCAGGAATAAGATTTACGATAACGGTATTGCAATCCTACGATCAGATAGCAAACATGATAACTACCCTAAATGAAGTTTTCTTCGAAACACTACGAGAGCATACATATACAGTGGATCAGATCTATAATGCTTTTAAGGTTGTCGCCTTATTAGAGGAGCGGCCAGCTGGCGAGTTCTCAAACGAACATCAGGCCCAAAGAAATTAAAAAATACGGTAAATTTCCTTATCATCTAAAAATAAGAGCGGGTATCACCATTGATGCCCACTCTTATTTTCTAAAAATTGTTCAAACCTTCAGGTACAAGCGCTATTTCTTGATCTTCTAAATCAAAAAAAAACAATAAATTTCGGAGAAAATTTGATGCTATGATTAAGAAGGCTTCTCAACAGAGTCATATGCCCATCCCAATATATTTTTGATAGAATCTTTGATTCTGTCCATGCCTTCTGCAGTAGAAATATCGATCTCACAAACGGTACTTTTTGTGTGTGCCGAGTGAAGAACAAGATAATAGATACCCGCAACAAGGATACTCACAACCCCTCTCAGATCAAGATCCTTTCCTTGAAGTTCTTTATCTGCGAAAGCAAAGAATAGGGCACTCATCTTTTCCCGTTCCTGCGCTATTTCAGACATAATTAAAGATTCTTCACAGATCTGCCAGGCTAAGACTTTTTGCATTTCAACGTTTTTCTGAAATTCTTCAAATTGATTCATCAATAGGGATTCTAAAAAGCCTCTTGATCCTGCCGTGGGGGTATTCCCAAAATATTCAACAGCATTAATGGTCGCAGAAACCCAGTAATCTTTCCCTTTTATATACGTTTCAACCAACTTGTCCAAGGTTCCGAAGTATAAATAAATTAGCTTCCGGTCTACACCTGCCTCCTTTGAAATATTACCTACAGTAAGCCCAGGATAACCTTTCTGTTCAAGAACTCTACCAACTGCGGCGATCAACTTACCCATGGTTCGTTCTTTATTATTTTTTTCTCCCTGATATGTTTTTCTCGACTGTTGTTTATTGGTCATAATATTGAATTAAACCCAAAAGTTCATGGATTAAAATCAAATATAGAAAAAAATTATCTTTGCGTATATTTATTTTAAAGAGAGAGCAGCTATTAAGAGGAAAAAACATTTTTTTCTACTTTCGATGACTTTAATTAGAGTTCTAATGCTGCGAAATGATAGTCTAAAATAATACCGTTCTCGCTGCGTTCTTTCAGATGATTTAGTTTAGAATGGGTTGACATAATCATCCTAGCAGAATATGAATTGGCATTATTTTGTTTTTGGGCAGCGACAGATAATGACAGTGCTACTGCCGAAATAATGATCAGATATTTCACCGCGTTAGGATATTTGTTTCAAAGGATGCTGTAAATAGATGATAAGAAGGTTCAACAAAAGAAATGGAATTTCTATACCCACTCCTTTTAAGTTTTTATCCAGTAAATGGAAGCAAATAATCAATAAAATCCCTGCAGCCATCAAAAAATTTCCCCACATAAATGTTTTAGGAAATAGGATTAACAATGCTGCCAGCATTGTAATAAGCCCATTTATGGCTAAACCAGTTTTGGTCAAGCCCCATTTACCAAACATTTCCATCATTTCGGTTTTGCCAGAAAACATGGCGTATCCCTGCTTTAAGCCCATAAAGACCGCTCCCAGGATTAAAATTGAATTAATAATTTTCAGAATCATATAATCTTCCTATTTAGGTATAAAAGCAAAGGAGGGTAATCTTATCCGCTATAAAACAAAGGCAAATCATTCAAAGATTTGCCTTTGTGACACTTTTTATTATCGCGTGGTATAACCACCATTTGCAAAAATAGTCTGTCCTGTGACCCACCAGCCATCAGTTACCAAAAACTCAACAAGCGGAGCAATATCTTTGATATCCGTCAGGCCTCCCAATGCAGATGCCTGCTTATGGTAAGCCACTGCATCTTCTGATTCCTGTCCGTAGAAGAAAGGCGTATCCATCGGCCCGGGAGCAACTGCAGTCACTGAGATACCCCGAGGTCCAAATTCTTTGGAAGCTGCCCTTGTAAAATGCTCAACTGGTGCTTTAGCTCCAGCATAAGTTGAATAAAGTCCGGTGTATGCCGCAAGTAAAGAAGTAACGATTGTATTTATTTTCCCATTGTCGTTCAACCTTTTACCTGCTTCCTGAATAAAGAAATAGGCTACTTTTGCATTAATATCGCTCATGCTATCGTATTCCTCCTCTGTGGTGTCTGCAAAAGGTTTCTTCAAAACTTTTCCAACAGTATTGATTGCAATATCAACACCTCCAAACCGTTCAATTGCTGCATCAAAAAGTTTAGTTATATTTTTAACATCAGTCAGATCTGCTTGAAATAAAAATGCTTCACCTCCCATATTCTCGATATTAGCCAAGGTTTTTTCGGCATCTGCTTTTGTACTATCGCTATTATAATGAACAACGATTTTTGCACCTTTCGCCGCCAAATTGTGGCTCAATAAACCACCTAAGTTTTTTGCTCCAGCTGCAATTAAAACTACTTTTCCGTTTAAATCATTTCTTGCCATTGTCTTTATATTTAATGTTTTACAATTGTTATTACAAAAGTGCCTATCCCATTTAAATATTTTATGGTGAACTTTTCGGAATTTTTATACTAAATGTACTTTCCTGTACCTGCCCGGTGTTTGGCCAACAAATTTCTTGAAGAACTTGGAAAAGTTTGAAGGGTCATAGGTGAGTATGATAGCTATTTCAGCAATAGACTTATCTGAGTCAGAAAGGAGCTTCTTTGCTTCAGCGATAATTCTAAGGTCATAAAAATAACAAGGATGATTTCCCGTTTCTTTTTGTATGGTATCCGTCAGATGCGTATGGGAAAGAAAAAGATGATCAGCGATTTCATTTATTTCCATAAACTCCATCACTCTTCCGGAAACAACATCATCAATATGCTGATCTAAAAATTTAAAGTAGCGTTCGGTAATTTCTCTACTTCTTTTAAGGATCTCCTGGTTTTCTTTCATCGATTTTTTTTAAAAATTTGCTCGACTCTTTCCATATAATGACAACAATTTACGAAAAATGTATGGTTAAATTTTGTTCTTTGATCTTTTAGATAACACTAGCTATGCTAAAATTAAATCAAATAGCTTATACAATAAGTAAATGATAACCATTGGCACTAATAGCGAAAATGATGAGAAATCTTTACCTTATGATTCATCTGAAGCCATAATCCTTACTTTCAACTATATTTTTTAATGAATTTTTCCAGAAAAAATCAAAATATGTCAGTCTAACTGCGGTAACAGGTTTGAGCAAGGTTACCTAGGACCTAACAATCTTCACATTCTCCAATGCTTTTAATATTTTTTCTCATTTAGGAAATTATGTAGTGTATCTGGCTTTTGGGTTATGAATTATGGGGGCGTTGCACTATGCCATCACCGAAACCATATGTAATACGCGATGGGCCAATTTCTCATCACCACTGATCTGAACCTTATCAATGACAGCGTCAGGAGTCCAGCTCTTTGAAAACAATTTCCATGCGGTATCAGGATCAATTAGGACAGTCGCATCAGCATGATCTACGGACTCCTTATTTAGGACCCAATTTGCTGCGGATTTAACAATATTCCATTGGCCACCGATTGGAGTTGTGATAATCAGTGACACTGTTGTGCCCGTCACAGCTTCTTCCTTATGAAAAGTAAATGGGAGTGCGTACATCAAAATATCTATAAATGGGTAATAGAGATCTCTTGTCATAATTCCAGGTTTGCCTACTGCATCACGAATTTGCTGCTGGTGTAAAAACTTCTCAGTGTATTCACGTGCAATATGAAACCTGTTGGCAGATCGTTCCTGCCCTGCCCATGCGACCGAAAGCAGTGCATCTTCAAATGGATCAAGAGTCTGGAGATAGCTGGTGTATTGCCCTCCGGTTGTATCGAGAAGTTCAATTAGCACCTGTGGGCTTAAGCGTCTGGCAGCATTGGTCCAAGTCATATTGAGATTATTCAGAAAAGAAACCAGATCTCCATAGGAACTGATATTATCAGCGCTCTCCCCAAAATAACCGTCCCTTGTAATGGATAAGCCTCTCAGATTCCCATCGAGAAGATGGGCAGCAACATCTTTCACTTTCCACAATTTAGCCACTGTCTGTGTATTCCATTCCACTACAGTTAAAGATTTTAACAGCTCAATCAGTTTTCTATCCAAGACGGCGAACAGATCCAGTGTAGGTACAAGAATTTTATTTTCCATTATTATAAAACAAAAATCCAAAGCTTACATGTGTTTTTAATTTTCAAAACCCTAGTGCTGCTTATAATTTACTGTAAATAAATATAATAAATATATTCATTTTTGAGATCATTTAATCATTAGATACATTAACAATAGTAACATGACAACAAATTATGTTACTGTATCTACATTAAACTCAGACGAACTAAAAAAGTTACAAAACAATTTACAGATCTAATTTATCAATCGATTGACTAAACTATTTAAAACTTATTTGTAATTTTTTTTCACATTTTAAACAGCGGCCTTCTATATTCACAATACACAATATAAACCATTATGAGAAAAATCCTAAATTTAGCTGTCACTGCACTTGTGCTGGTTGCAGCATCCTGTAGCAAGTCGCTAATGCCCGTAGATGAGGCGGATCAAAACAGCAAACTAAAGGCTACTACAGGCACGATCAGCAATGAATGGCGTGACAACCCTTACAAATTGAACGTCATTTATTTTGTACCGAATGATGTCGATTCTATTCCCAATTTCAGAAAACGGATCAGCCGGATTCTCCTTGATGCCCAGGAGATGTTTGCCAGCAATATGAACAGAGAAGGTTTTGGCCGTAAATCTTTTGGCTTGGACCTAGTCAATGATACACTGATCAATATCCATTACATTGCGGGCAAATCTGGTAAGGCCACATATCCTTATTCAGGTGGAAACGGTGCTGTAAAATCGGAAGTTGACAGCTATTTCACGCAAAACCCCGCCGCTCAAAAGAGTGTACATAACCTCATTATTATCCCAACTTATAATACCGATCCTGCTAATCCAGGCGGGCCACCATTTTATGGTACAGGAACGACTTGCTATGCTTTGGATTATGCAAATCTAGATGCTAAAAACCTAGGAATAGGCGGCGATATCGGCTGGAAAGCCACGGTATGGATAGGTGGTATGATCCACGAACTGGGCCATGGATTAAATGCTAGCCACAACCGAATGAATAAAACACTGGCGCCCACTCTGGGAACAGCCCTTATGGGGTCTGGCAATTCCACCTACGGTATTTCAACAACATCGTTAACAGCTACGACCGCAGCGACATTCAATAATAGTCAGGTGTTTAGCACTGTAACCCGAAGCGACTGGTATGCTGCAGCAACAGCAGAGATCACATCGCTGACTTCAAGTTTCAGCAATAATCGCATTATCGTATCTGGCAAATTTACGACAACCAAGCCTGTCAAAGATATCGTTGTTTGGCATGACAGAGAACCTTTCGGTGGCAATAATGATTATGATGCTGTACAATGGGCTACAAAAATCATCGGCCAAGATAGTTTTAGATTTGAATGTCCTCTCGCAGATTTTTATGACCTTACAGGAAACTACGAAATGCGCATTGGATTTATGCATGAAAATGGAAGCCGTTCAACATTGGGCTATGCATATAGTTTTGTCAATAACTTGCCTGACCTATCCAAAGTTGTTACGCATAAATTACTACCAACAACAGGCTGGTCGGTCATCGCAAGTGACAGCGCTGAGCCTGGAGCTCCCGCGAGCAATATACTTGATATGAACAGAAGTACCATCTGGCATACCCCTTGGTCATCCACCCAGACCCCACAGCCACATTATTTTTCGGTGAACATGAGTGCATTGCGCACAGTCAAGGGAATAGCCTTTCGCAACCGTGACAACCTGAATGGAGCAATGAAAGACATTAAGATCTATTCAAGTACAAATGGTACAACATGGAACCAGATCAAAGCGACACAACTCAGTAAAGTTTCAGGCTCCTGGATTAGTGTAGACCTGGACGCCACCTTGAGCACTCGCTATCTAAAAATAGAGTCCACGAATTCCTGGGGTGATTTCTTCTATTCCCATCTAGCGGACTTTGGCGTTTACTCAAACTAGTTCCGCTATCCGATGGGAGCACAAACTCGCTAAAAAACATAAAAAGAGCCCCGATACTTATGTCAGTATCGGGGCTCTTTTTATGATGCTAAATCTGCAAAATGGGCCATTGAGCAATATAAAATTGAACTGCACAAAAACACTTCCTACTTCCAAAGTAGTGTAATTTAGACTAAACCATTTAGATAAAAAAAATGAGTAAAACTATTTTAATTACAGGAGCTGCAAGCGGCTTTGGAAAGATCGCTGCATTTGATTTGGCTAGTAAAGGACATCAAGTAATCGCCACCGCACAGGTTTATCCACAGGTCAGTGATCTAATTCATGAAGCCTCCGAAAAAGGAATTGATCTTATTGTCGACAAACTCGATGTGACCAATGCACGTGATTTAGCTTATATTCACAAAAAATACGATATCGACATTTTGATCAGCAATGCTGGCGTTATGGAGGGCGGACCAATTGCAGAGCAGCCACTAGACCTTATCCGTTCGATGTTTGACATAAATGTATTCGGTGGTCTAGAACTCGCTCAAGGGTTTATCAAAAAATTTATTGCACAGAAAAAAGCAGGTAAGATCGTGTTTACGACTTCTATGGGCGGTCTATGGACGGTACCATACGTAGCAGCTTATTGTGCTTCGAAACACGCTATGGAAGCTATTGCTGAAGGTTTAAAAACAGAGCTGGCTGACTTTAATATCAAAATCGCGACCTGCAATCCAGGGGTATATGGCACAGGGTTCAATGACCGTGGTGTGGAAAGTATATTCCGCTGGTATGATCCTGAAGTCAATTTTACACCGTCTTCTGTATTTGATGGTATAGCCGATTCATTAAACAATCAGTTGGATCCACAAGAGATGGCAGAATGTATCGTCAATGTCGCCCTAGATGAAAATTCTAATTTTAGAAATGTATATCCCAAGGAAACCGAAGAGTTTGTAAAACAGCTTCAAGCAGATGCTTGGACGGCAAAAAGCTAATGATTTTTTTATGATTAATATAACCTATAATCAGGCAACACAGCTATTGAACGCTTCCATAATGAAAGCCAATGAAATAGGCATTCCTGTTAGCATTGCAGTTGTTGATAATGGCGGGCATTTAATGGCATTGGCACGGCTTGATAGTGTCTTTGGTGTAATAGACTTTGCGATAAAAAAAGCAAAAACAGCTGTCATGTTTGGTATTGACAGTGATATTATGGGAAGCATTATTGCAGGAGCCGATATACATTCTGCTGGTATGATCAACTCCAATGGTGGCTTATTGACACTTCCGGGTGGTATCGTCATCAAAGATGCCAATGGGAATACCATCGGAGCAATCGGCTGCTCGGGGGGAAGTCCACAACAGGATAAGGAAATTGCTAGCGCTGGTAACCAGATAGTCTTTTAATTTAATGATATTTGTATAATGGCAGCAACCCGCGAAATAATATTTAACAGACTGGTGTATTCCTGTGCTTTTGAAAAACACAGGGGATCTGAGGAATTTTATACAGATCATTTTTTGGGGTTTCAACTTTCAGGTGAGACACATACATTCCATGATCAGGGATCTACTGTTATCCGGGAAAATACCGTAGTGCTGGTCAAGAAAAATCAACTTATCCGCACAATAAAATATCCTTCAAAATCAGGAAAATATAATTTCATTGCGATAACATTGGACAAGGAGACGCTGCAACGCTATGCTTTCGAAAATAAAATTATTATAGATACGCAATACGGCGGAAAACAAAAATTATTTTTCGAACCCAATGAATTTCTTAGCAGTTACTTCATTTCACTCGCTCCATATATCAATAAAACAAAGCAGGCTACGCCAAGACTTGCAGATATAAAAGTCAGGGAGGCTATCGAGCTATTACTCGATAGCAACCCTGATTTAAAACATATTTTATTCGATTTCTCCAAAACACATAAAATTGATCTGGAAGAGTTTATGAACAACAACTACATGTTCAATGTTCCTTTAGAATCTTTCGCAAAGTTGACTGGACGAAGTATATCTTCTTTCAAACGTGACTTCGCCCAGATCTTTAATTGCAGTCCAAAACTTTGGCTTAAGAATAAACGTCTGGACGAAGCTTATTACCTAATCAAACACAAACGACAAAAACCGACCAGTTTCTATCTGGATCTTGGCTTCGAAAACCTCAGTCACTTCTACGCATCTTTCAAAAGAAAATACGGATTAACAACTTCAGAAATATAGTCTACATCCTTAAAATACCAAGAAATAAATCACTTAATGTTCGATTTCTATTGCTATTTTACCATAGAAATTATTGTTACCAGTTTTTGTTTCCAAGAGGTCATGCGCTTGTGCAATGGCAGACAAAGGAAAGACTTTCGTTAAAACAGGTTTTAGCTTTTTGCTTTCTACAAGTTTACTCAGCTCATCTAGTTTATTTCTATTTTGTCTTGTAAAAACAAAATGATAGGTTGCATTTTTCCCCCAGGCTTCAATCAGATTTTGGCCTTGCTCCGTATCAACAATTGTAACAACCTGTCCGAATTGCCGAAGAATTCGTCCACTAGCTGAGAGGGCGTTTTTCCCAATGGTATCAATAATTACATCAACTCCTTTATTTCCTGTCCATTGATTAATAACAGCAATATAATCTTGGTTTTCGTAATCAATAACGTAATCTGCTCCTAACGTTAAAAGAAATGGATGATGTACCTTTCTTGCCGTAGTAAAAACTGTTGCGCCCATTGCTTTGGCGATCTGAATAGCAGGTATCCCAACACCACCAGCTCCCCCATGAATTAAAATAGTCTGATTTATCTTAAGTTGTGCCCTACTGACTAGCATTTCCCACGCAGTACCCGCGGCTAATGGAAGCGTAGCTGCTTCAAGGTGGCTGATATTACTGGGTTTTAAACCGACAATTGATTCGGGTGCACAGTGGTACTGTGCATAGCTTCCCTGTCCGTTAAATATTTCGGGAGAATAATAAACTTCATCCCCAATCTTAAAATTTTTGACGCCTGGACCAACCGCTACGATCACACCAGAGATATCATGTCCCGTAATAACAGGAAGTGTCAATTCATTTTTGTAATCTCCCCTACGCACCTGACAGTCCAACGGGTTGACAGAAGATGCTACAACTTTGACCAGAACTTCTTTATATTGAGGTGTGGGTGTTGTTACTTCAACGATTTTAAAATTTTCAATAGAGCCAAATTTTTCTATTATTGCTGCTTTCATTTTTTTTGTATTTAATACCATCAAAAACTAACGATGAACACGTCGTACGGACTTATAGAGTACCGATTAGTATCATTTTTCTTTCCAATTATTCTGGAAGCGTTGTCATAAATGTCAGGATTTCTGTTCCGATTTCAGTGACATGAGTTTCCAAGGCAAAATGCCCTGTATTATAGAAGATAAGCCGAGCATTGGGTAAATCTTTTTGATAAGCTTCGGCACCCTGCGGCAAGAAATAAGGATCTTTATTTCCCCAAACAAGTAATGTCTTTGGTTGGTATTTTCTAAAGTATTCGTGAAATCTTGGATATAATACAATATTCGTTTTATAGTCTTTGACAAGATCCAACTGTATTTCAATATTGTCGGGCCTATCTAAAAACTGTTGATCCAGTGTATAGGTTTCAGGTGCTATTAACGTTGGATCAGATACGCCTTGATGATATTGAAACCATGTGGTTTCTTTTGAGACAAAATCCCTTAAAGTGATTCGATTTGCCTCAGTAGGTTCGTTCCAATAGCGTTGAATGGGATCCCATGCATGACTCAATCCCTCCGCATAAGCATTTCCATTCTGAGAAATGATTCCGGTTATTTTTTCCGGGTTATTCATCGCTAACCTAAATCCTACAGGAGCTCCATAGTCAAACACATAAACCGCAAAACGTTTTATTTCCAGCTGATCGATAAATGATTGCATCATTTTAGCCAGCTGATCAAAGGTATAACTGAATTGCTGACGATCCGGAGCATCCGAAAACCCGAATCCTGGTAAATCTGGCGCTATGATATGATGGTCTTTACTTAGTATTGGAATTAAGTTTCTAAACATATGAGATGATGTTGGATAGCCATGTAATAACAATAATGTTGGTTTGGTAGCATCTCCTGCTTCTCTATAGAATATGCTCAGTCCGTTTACTTGAATCTTTTGATAATGAATTGAATAATTTCCCATTTGCTGATTGTTTAAATTTAAATACTGTTTTGACTAGGTTATTGAAATATGACTAACCAATAAGGTAAATGCAAGGCTTCCAATGACTGTCTTTATTATTTATTTCATCTAGTTATTTCCTTTTTCAAAAATAAATCGGATATTTAATTATTAAAAACGATTAATTACGATTTAATAAATCACAAAAAGTGATTAAAACATGAATACAAATGATCTAAAGATTTTTAAAGCAGTTGCCGAGAGCGGTAGTTTTACCAAAGCTGCCGATACGATGTTTACGGTTCAGTCCAATGTTACCGCAAGAATAAAAAGTCTGGAGGAGGAATTTGAGGCAAAATTATTTTCCCGTACCTCCCGTAAAGTAGTTCTCACAGAAGAGGGAAAAGTATTGATGCGATATGCCAAGCAGATCCAACATTTAATAGAAGAAGCTAAACATGAGATCAAAAGCAGTGATATAGTCAGCGGACAATTGTCGATAGGCTGCATGGAGACGACTATGGCATTGAAAGCCCCGGAGATCTTATTGGCTTTTGGAGAAAAATATCCAGCCATTGAATTAGAATTCAAATCAAATGATAGAGATATACTTATCTCAGATATTTTAAACTACAAACTTGATGCTGCTTTTGTTTCAGCCCCTTTAACTATAAACGGATTGGAGAAAATAAAGATCAAAGAGGAACAACTTGTCATTTTAGCCACTTCGAAGGAAGCCAGTTTAAATAAGCTCATTGCAAAAGAGCCTGTAAAGAGCATCGTTTTTGACAATGGCTGTATTTTTAGGGAGCGCTTAGAATCCTGGTTCAGTCATAAAGGCATTCATAATTATAAAAGCATCGAACTTAATTCTATCGAAGGTATTATAAATTTTGTTGAAGCCGGTTTGGGGATTAGCCTATTACCCGAAGAAGTCCTATCCAGGTATTATCAGGGAAGAAAAATCTGTACTTATCCCTTAAGTAAACAACTCGGCACGATGACAACTTTGTTAATCTATAGAAAAGATAAAGGACCCTCAAAAGCACTGCAATGCTTTATCGACATGTATTCACCGGCGGTCATTTAGGGAACCAATCGTTGCCGGCCGTTATCATTCGATTACATTTTTTTTAAATAATGGAAGAGTTTATAGCATATATCTTACAGTTCGGACATTTAAACGATCAGCAGATAGACCTAATTAAAAGTAAATCAAAAAAGATCGTCATAAAAAAAGGCACGTATTTTTTAGAAGCAGGAAAAGTATTGAAGCAGGTGGGCTTTGTACTGGATGGCATTCTTCGGATCTGTTATTACAACAACAGAGGCGATGAAATCACCAAAATTTTCCTTGAAGAAAACCATCTGCTTTATAATCTGAAAAATATACCATCCACAGAATATATACAAGCTGCAACAGACTGTAAACTGCTTGTATTTTCCAATCAGAACTGGGCAGAAATTTCAGATACTATCCCTGATTGGGCAAATATAATCCAGCGGATCAACAGCAAAGCCCTTGTTAAAAAATTAGAAAGAGTAAGTCCATTAGTAGCGCAGGATGCCAGCACCCGTTATGTCGAATTTTTGCAAAAATACCCAATGCTTGTCAATCGCATCCCCCTCTCCTATATAGCATCTTATTTAGGAATTACGCAACAATCGCTTAGCAGAATACGAAAAAATATTCGTTAAGGTACTTTTTACCATATGGTAAATCACCTATCTTTTTCCTACTGCACCTTTGTAATATCAATTTTAAGAAATTCAAAAGATGAACAAAACGATTTTTATTACGGGTGCTTCTTCTGGACTAGGAAAAGAAACCGCAAAACTATTTGCCTTAAAAGGTTGGACGGTGATAGCTGCAATGCGTCATCCTGAAAAAGAAACGGAACTGAGCCTTTTACCCAATATCCATCTTTTAAAGTTGGACCTTTGCCACCCAGAACAACTAACAGAAATAGCCTCAGCGGCAGAAAAAATAAGTACCGTGGATGTATTATTAAATAATGCAGCCTATGGTTTAATGGGAGCTCTTGAAGGTAGTACCGATGAACAATTAGCCCAGCAAATTAATACAAACCTGTTGGGAACAATACTGATCTCAAAAGCATTTCTCCCCTACTTCAGAAACAGAAAAAACGGAACAATTATAACCATAACATCTTCTACCGTCAATGTCCCTTATCCTTTTGTTGCAGCTTACGCAGCAACAAAAGCTGCTTTAAAAACATGGACCGAAGCCATGAGCTATGAATTAAGTCAATTTGGCATCCATATTAAAACGGTTGTTCCGGCATATATGCAGACGAATTTCGGTGCCAATGCACAAATCGTTTCGCATCCTGCTTATCAGGAGATTTTCAGTCAATACATTACGCAGATGAAAACAGATTCGGGAGTTAACAGAGATCTACCTGAAGATATCGCTCCTATTATTTACAAAGCTGCCACAGATAACAACAAACGGTTACATTATACTGCTGGTAATCTTGCGATAAAAGAATACGAATGGCTACAAGATGAACAGATTGAAATCGTAATGGAGAAAATGCGTAAACGTTTTTTTGGGTAGTAATTCCTTTTTAGGAACGACTTCTCTATTAAAATATAGGTATCGTATATAAAAGAAACTGGCAAAATCTTGGTCTGTCACCACATGGTGGTGACAGACCAAGATTTAATATCTGCTCATAATAATTGTGCTGCTCTTGATAATAAATGATTAATATCCAAACTTCGCTAAGCGCCCATACATTTCTACAAAGGCACACTGGTCTAACAGCCATTTGGATTTTTTTGGTTTCTCCAATGTCCAATCGGCATCAAAAAGTCCATCTTGGTCCCGCATCTGCTGCCAGGCCAGATCGAGGTTTTTAGCAAAAATGTCGATATATTTCCGATTTCCATCTTGCTCGAACAGACTGGCATACCCTCGCATCATCACAGCATGGAACCATACATTACTATTTTTTAATATCGGAAAATCTTTTTCACCTTTAGTCTGAAAAAAATAAGCTAGGCAGGCTTCAGCTAACTGCTGTGCATCGTTCAGATACTTTTTTTCTTTGGTCAGTTTATACAACAATGCAGCAGCCTGTAACATCTGTCCCGAATTATAGGAATATTTAGCTTTATCAACCTTACCGTCGAGATGTATATTATCCCAATAAAGCTTGTCGTTCGGATCTTGCAATCCTGCTTTGGTCCATTCATATAAACGCCTGCCTTCATTGAGATACCCCTCCTGTTTAGTTGCTTCAAACAGTTTTAATGCAAACACAGCTGCTGGAGCATTCGAACAGGTATTTTTGGATTCTTTTTTCTGTTCGCACCAATAAATGCCCCCCCCAAGCTTGTCGTCTTCTCCGCTTTTGACAAAGGCCCAGATTTCCTTTGCATGATTTAGATATTCCGGCTTCTTTTTCTGAATATAACTATCTGTGAAATCAATGCCCAGCCAGATATTATCGTCATAAAAACGGTCTGATGCTGGGGCTGAATTAATATAGGAAGCGTAGCCCACAGGCACGCGCAGCCCGTCTCTATATTCACGAAGTCCCTTCAGCACCTTCTGGTCCAGTATTTTCTGATAGTCCGCTTTAGTTCCTGGCAGTTCCATCAATGTATTTACTGCTGAAAAACTGCCAGAGAAAGGCCAGAGGTAGGCATATTTTTTTTGCTGTTCTGCCTGATCAGAATTATTAAGATAGTCTGCTTTAAAATTTTCGTCAAAGGGATATTTCTCGATCAATAACTCATTTTTATCATTCCCATATTTGTCATAAATCACATGTAGGGTCTTTTGGGCACGATCAGAAAATTGATTGCTTTTTACTTGTGCTTGTCCCGTCAGACAGCAAAGCCCTGCCATAAGTAATGTCGTCGTTATTCTGTTTATTTGTTTCATCTGCATCTATAATTTTAATAAAGCCATCAGGAACTCATGTGCACCTAATGGCTCTAGAGATATCCATTCTATTATTTCAACTTTGTCTGATAGCGTGCCAGTCCCTCAAACAACATGCCCGCGCTGGCATAAGCTGAAATTTCGCTATTACCAATCGGTGGTTGAGACCAGGAGGCGCCAAACAGCAAGGTCGGTAAGCTGGTTCCTTTGCTCCAGGCAATTTTGCCGTTGTTTACCAGAAATTTCTCAAACTTAGCACGGTAGTCTTCATCTATCCCCTCCAGATTCAAATATTCAATAAAATATCGTATAAATATCCCCTTAAATAATGCGCCATCACCATTTCCCTCATCGCGCAGGATATTATTTCCCACATCTATACAACGTGTAATGGTATAATAACTAATTTTTTGCGCATCGACCAAGTAGATCTGATCTTTAGTAATCTTAAAAAGCTCAACAGCAGTACCTAAAAAAGTCCCCTGATTATAGGTCAATGCTGTCTGGTTGACAGCATCTGTTTCTCCATTGACATTATCATAGACCGCACCCGAAGATGGATTGTATAAAGTTTCCTTTTGCCATTCATAGATCTTTTTGGCCCAGGCCAAATAGTTCTCATCCTTTGTCAGATTGTAAAGTCTAGCTGCAAGAATACTCGCAGGTCCATTCGAGCAAGCATTTTTGCTATATAGCATATCCTTCCGCCAGGCTAATCCACCACCGGCATATTGTTCATTCCAGGCTTTAATAATATCAGTCCATAAAAGTAACACCGCATCAAGATATTTCTGTTCTTTGGTAGTTTCGTATAATCGAAGCATAGTCAGGGCATTCCACTCCATGTCATCATAGAAGTCATTATAATACGTATGACCATTTTTGACTTTGACGCCCTCAAACCACTTACTGAAATAGGCACTATACTTCGTATCTTTAGTCCTCAGGTAGGCATCGATAACGACGTCCATTGCATGGGCATTAGGCCAATATTGAAATCCCAGATCCGATTGGTTAATTGCATTGTTAAAATATCCGGCCTCGTTCCAGAATCCTGTAATCATTTTATTGGAGACCTGATCAGCAATCTCCGTCCAGGATGCTTGAATTGTATCATCATAACGATAAGTATCCTCCACTTTTGTACACCCAAACAGTAAAAACAGTATGGATGAGATTATCCCTATTTTTTTCATCATGTCTCCTATTTTAATTTGGAACTACTGCATGTGTATAATCTTTGTCGCCCTGTAAAATCATGGAAATTTTTGTAGGATGACCATCTACCGCATTGATAAATTTCCATTTATCATCCCATTGCGAGAGGTTGGGCAGAATACGGACGAAGAAATAGCTTGGGTCAGATCCGCTCGGCGCAACATCAAGACCAGGTTTTGTGGGGCCTAACTGTACGGTCTCTGCTTTACCTGCTTTGATAGTTTCCATCTGGAACTTATAACGTTGATCACGGCCCCAGCTTTCTTGTTTAAAATTAATAATGCCTGTTGCTGACCAAACTCCTTTGCCTTGGTAAGGGAGATCCAATACCACCGCACCTGAAGGTGAGAAATAAACCCCCATACTTTTGATCTCGGAATAGGTGATGGTCGCGACGTTAAAATCTATTCGAATTCGGTATACTGCTGTTTTAGCAACTGTATTAATAGCGGTCTCACTTTCCTTTAATTTCGTTTGGTCTTCGGAATAAAATAAACGCCCATCCGCTGATTTACGGTCTGTAAACATATACTTTTTGCCCGCCTCCAGTTTTGTAAAAATCTCATACTCACCATTTCCGACAAGCTTAAAAGGCAATGCCTGCACGATCGCTGCGCCGCCCTCAGTCCCCTCACCTGTAACAAACAATTCGTCGGGAATATCTGCAAATCCCTCCAAAGATTTGATATTTAACACTTTCTTCTCCTTACTCAGGACTCGTTTCATACCCCGAATGGAATATACAGACCAGCTGACATCACCGTTTTGGCCAGGTTCTATCCCTGCTTTGGCTGCCACCTGATTCAATATTTTATGACTGATATTGGCTCCATTGGAATTTCCGTTATTATCCGAAGTAACGGTATAGAGTGGTTTACTGAAATCGCCATCTACCTTATCAAAAACGACCTCATATTGCGCCGCTCCTCCATCGGCGACCAGCGCAGACTCCCATTCAAAATATAGGGCGGCAGAACTGGAACTCAACAATTTGACCGCCCGTCCATCTGCCGGTGCATATAAGTTCCCCACTGCAGACACGTCTGCGTCCGAGTATTGCATATCGTCTTTTTTGCAGGAAGCGATGCTCGCAACCAATACGAGCATTGCTATAACTTTAAAATACCATTTCATGTCTTTATCTTTAATTTTTTGGTTCAAAACGTACATCTTGTTGCTGTATCGTTTACAATGGTTTATTTCAATTAAATTTTAGTTAGAATAGCCTTGATTATTGGGCAATAGATTTTTATTCAGGTCAATCTGTGTCCTTGGAACTGACCATAAATAATCCCTGCTCTCATCAAATCGTCGAATATCCAATTTGATATAACTATTGTTACCACCATATTTGGCACCAAATACCTGACCATCCAAATAGGTTTTACCAGCTTTCCAGCGCACAATATCATAGTAACGTAAACCTTCAAGAGCAAGCTCAGTCCGCCGCTCATTTCTTACAATGGTTTTCAAATCACCAGACGCCGGAAAATCCAATGCATTAGCTACTTCAAAGCCAGCTCTTTTACGGATAGGTTTGATTGTCATATCCCATATTGTGGCATCAAGTTGTCCTAAAGCTTCTTTTGCTTCAGCATACATCAATAAGATATCTGCATATCTGAACATAATAATATTCAGTCCAGCATCATATTTCACTGTTGCTGTCACATCGTAATATTTCTTCACATAATAACCTGTCGCTGACGCATTGGCACTCGCTCCCTGATATTCATCCAAGCGTTCTTTATCTGTCCCTCCTGATTTCGGTTTGATGAAAATCTGGCGTGTGGAACCATCAAAGTCGGTCCATTGACCACCATGGAAAACAATAGTTGCTGCCATACGCGGATCCCTGTCCACATAAGGGTTATCACTGTTGTATTTAGGATCTGTAGCTATTGTATTTCCATCAAGGGTAATATAATTATCAACAAGGCTTTGTAAAGGAGCATAGCTATTTAACCGCGCCTGAGCTGAGATTGGAGCTGCATCATAGAGTTTGTTCCAAGTTTTTAATTGTGGTACATATGCATAATCGAGGATAACCTCCGAATTATATTCGTTTGCAGCTGTAAACAATTCAGGGTAACTCTCAAACAAGGCATATGACCCAAATTCTGCCGGCTTCTTAATTAGATTTTCACAATACTCGAGTACTTTATTCCAGTTGCTTTCATACAGGTAAGCCCGCGCCTGAAAGGCCGAAACCGCACCTTTTGTAATCCGGCCTCTATCATCAGTGGCTAATGCGTCTTTACTGGGCAGATCGGCCATACAATCATTCAATTCCTGATGAATAAATGCCATGACCGTAGCTTTCGCTGTCCTTGGTATGGTCTTGGACTCCTCCAAGGATATATCTTTGGTAAAGAAAGGAACATCACCATAGAAATTGACCAATCTAAAATAGAGGAAAGCGCGTATAAATCTTACTTCTGCGATCCTGCGTTTTTTCAGTGCTGCATCCATTTCTGGTACACGGTCCACATTTTCAAGATAAACATGGCATGTTTTAATCCCCCCATAGAGATCGGACCATTCCGATGCAAAACGCCCTAAGGTAGGATCTGCTGTACCATTACGTATGGCGCGCTGATCTGTATTGGACCGACCTTCAAAAATATTATCACTTAAGGCTTCATCATTCCATAAACGGTCTGCGGAAAACAGTTGATTATAGGCCATATTGACCATTTTTTCTGCGTTTTCCGGGTAATCCCAAAAATTTTCATCGGTAAACCGATCTGTTGGCAGCGTATCGAGCTTATTACAAGAAGTGAAATGGCAAATAAGCATTAAACTCAAACCACCTATAAATAATCTATGTAGTTTCATCGCATCAAAAGTTAGAATTGAATATTTAATCCGCCGCCATAATATTTCAGCGTCGGATAGTTACGGGCACTATTGGCAGCCCCCCCCATATTAGAATCAAATTCGGAAGATTCCGGATCTATCCAGGAGTTTTTGCTTAATGTCAGCAAGTTCTGCGCATTGACAAAAAAGCGTACACGCTGTAGGCCCAGTCTAGAAACAACGCCTTTTGGCAGGCTATATCCGATCTGGAGATTTTTCAGACGCACATACTTCCCATTGAAAAGATAGAGATCAGAGTCTTTTCCAAAGTTGTTCGTCGAAGCTGTCGATCCGTTGGCTGTGAGTCGTGGCCATTCTCCATCTATATTTGTTGGTGTCCAGTAGTCAAGTTGATGTTGATAAATGGCATACGAGTAATTTTGATGAAAGGGTTCAATCAGCTCGCCACGGATCATCATGTCCCGTTTACCGACACCCTGCCAGAACATACTAAAATCAAAATCTTTATAGCTGAGATTATAGGTCAGACCGAATGTAAATCGGGGAAAACCATTTCCCAGAACAAACCTGTCCCGCGCATCGATCATGCCATCATTATTTCGATCGACATACTTTACATCTCCTGGCCTCAAATCCGCAGCTGTGATTCCACTTGGCAAGGCTGAGGTCTCGATATCAGTGATATTTTGGAAGAATCCGGCCATCTTGTAGCCATAATAGGAATTATAAGGTAGACCGACTCGCGTTAATTTTGTAATATTATCTACTGTCGAAATGCGGTCATCCCCTGGCATTGAGATGATTTTATTGTGGCTATCACCCATATTCGCATTGATCTGATGCTGAAATTCACCGGTTTTAGCATGAAAAGTTAGGTTAATCTCCCAACCTTCATTATTCATTTCACCTAAATTCTGGTTTTTTAATGACGTTCCAAACGTTGATGGAATCTGTGGTGACATCAAGATATCCGTTGTCCGTTTCTTAAAATAGTCAAAGCTTGCAGTCAGCTTATCGTGAAAGAAGGTCGCATCCAAACCGACATTGAAATTATAGGTTTTCTCCCAGCGTAAATCTAAACTGGCATAGTTAAATCCCGCAGCAGCCACGGGTTTGTTATTAAATCCGTAGCTATTCGGATAAGATTCATAGGTAAAATAATAGGAATAGTCATCCACAGCCTGATTTCCAAGAACACCATAAGTAGAGCGAATTTTGAGGCTACCGACATGCTCTTTATACCAATTCATAAACAGTTCATCCGATGCCCGCCATCCAAGTGATCCTGAAGGGAAGAATCCCCAGCGATTTGCTTTCGAGAACTTGGAAGACCCATCGTACCGAAAGCTGAATTCGGCGAAATACTTACTTTCAAAATCATATCCAGCACGACCGAAAATCGAATTGATACTATTCTGTAAAGTCCCATTTGGGGTGACACGGGCACTGACTGGATCGATAACCGTTCCGGTAGTCGGTGTCCCTAGCACAGGATCAGTAAATTTCATTTTGAGCTCATTCTGTCTACGTGTATAGGATTCATTGGATGCACCAATCAACCCCGAAACATGGTGGCTACCGAAGGTCTTATCATAATCTAAAAGTAACTGAAAATTCAGCAGAGAAGCTTTTTCGTTAAAATCCTCAGTATTGCGGTCCGAGTTGACAAACACTTGCGGCTGCAATGCATCCGGAGTGGAATACAGAGGTACTTGGATCCGTCGGATAAAGCGGTGGTCCGCATAGATATCTGCACCAAAAATACCACGGAGTTTTAAACCATCAAACAATTTAGCTTCGAGATTCAGATTGATATTAAAATAGTCATTATCATTTTTAATATAACCACCTTCATTCAGTTCAGCTAGTGGGTTTTGATCTGTCAACGCATTATTGACCAAGTATTTCCCATTCTCGGCCCGCATGCGATAATAATAATAGGAAGGGAGCCTGGAAGCATTGATAATAGCGCTTCCAGCCGTATTGCTCATATTATTATTGCGCGTATAGGCCAAAATCGAGGTCAGTTTAAAACGGCCGATCTCGGTACTGAGGTTGGTTCTTAAATTATAACGTTTTATCCCGAAATTCTGTCCGACAAAATTGCTAGGCTGATTATAAAAGCCTCCCGAAAATAAATAAGAGCTTTTTTCTCCTCCCCCGGTTACGCTGATATTATATTTTTGCTGGAATGAATGCTGCATAATTTCAGGCAAATTCCACTTCTCTACATTTTGATGTGCGTATAGATCTGCGATCGCTTCCGGTGAAAATTGCGGATCCATTCCTGAATTAGTGAGCGCTAAATTTCGTAAGGTTGCATTTTCATAGCCTGCAACTGGTGAAAATAAAATCTTCGGCTGTTGTACCCCCCATTGTGTCCCTACAGCAACACTGGGTTTCTGATTTTGTCTTCCTCTTTTTGTGGTTACCAGGATGACACCATTTGCTGACCTTGAACCATAGATAGCTGTAGAGCCCGCATCCTTGAGCACAGATACTGTTTCAATATCGTCTGGATTGATCTTATTCAGTGTCCCACCTTCAGTAATAATACCATCAATCACGACCAAGGGTGCGTTGCTATTTACTGTAGATATCCCCCGAATATTGATGTTCATCGAATTATCGTTGGGATCCATACTTTTCTGTTGAATAGTCAAACTTGGAGACGCTCCCTGAAGGGCCTGCGTCACATTGCCTACCGGCCGGTCCTGAAAGGTCTTCGCACCAATTTGATCGACAGCACCAACAATACGCTGTCGAGTCGTCGTACCATATCCGATCACAATAACTTCCTCTAATTGGCTATTGCTATTTTTCATAACCACATGTAGCTGCCCCAATTCTTCAGAAGGTACTGATGCCAGTTCCAGATTCCGCTGATCGTAGCCAATGGAGGAAAAAATAAGTATGGATCTTGGAGAAAGATTAAGGATTGTAAAGCTACCATCTGCAGCAGTTGACGTTCCGGCAGATTCATTTCCTTTAACACGGACAGAAACGTTGGCTAGCGGTTCACCACGCTCATTCGTCACCCTTCCCTTAATCATCGTCTGAATGAACACTGTTCTAGATGAAGTTGATAACGGCATTGCTGCAGATTGAGGTCTATCACGAATGACAACTGTCTTGCTGTCCATTTGATAAGACAAAGGCTGATCTGTAAAAATCTGAGCCAGTACATCCGACAACATCCGATCCTTCACTTTTATGTTGACAGGTTTAGCCGCCGACATCTGCCTTTCTGTATAAAGAAAATTGTACCCCGTCTGTGACTTGAGTTCCTTAAAAATTCTTTTAAGGCTCATGTTGGAATATTCCAATGTTACCTTCTGTGCAAAGGTTGAAGCGCTAACCTGCATAAAAGTAACCAAGATAATTATGGTCGTCAATCGCATAATAAGCCATAGTTTACGGAATAGCAAATAAGCTATCTCCTTTTTTCTGATATAATTTTGATACATTTGCAAGGTTTGATTCGCAGTATATTCAAGTCGTCCAAAACAGAAATATACTGCAGATTGGATAGTTAAAAATTAATTGTCCCAAACAGCAACCGAGTCCTTTGGGATCTTGGTTGCTTTCTTATAGCACCCCCTGGTGACTACTCTTTTTGTATAGTACTGTTCATCATGTTATTTTTTAGGTATTTATAATCAATTGTTTACTCAAAAATCAGGGAAGAACATACAGCACTTTCCCCTCGATACGAAAATGGACTGCTCCCGTCTTTTCAAGCAGACTTAACACTTGTGTTACATCGTCGAAACGAGATATCCCACCACCGAACTTCTCCGTTGTTTTTTTACCCTGATAGATCACATCCACGTTATACCAGCGTTCAATTTTACGCATGACACTTTCAATATCATCACCATCAAACATAAATTCGTGATTGGTCCAGGCTATTATTGGAGCTGTATCTACTTGCTGCAATTTTAGCATTCCGTTAGTGCTGAGGCTGGCCTGTTGTCCCGGAAGTAATTGTAGTTTTTGATCAAGGGAACTGACTTCAACACGACCTTCCAAAAGTGTAGTCCGCACGGCTGATTCGTCCGAATAGCTATTTACATTAAAATGAGTACCCAAGACTTCAATCTGTTGACCGACGGTCTGTACAATAAATGGATGTTGGGCATCCTTTGCTACTTCGAAATAAGCTTCTCCAGTCAATTCAACTGTTCTTTTTCCCTGGAGCGCAAAACGTGCAGGATATTTTAGTGCAGATGCAGCATTGAGCCACACCTGTGTACCATCGGGTAGCTTAATCCGATAGGTCTCGCCCTTGGTTGTCGACAATATATGCTGGCCGGCATCCCCACCAGCATTTTTTCCAACTTCGTAGATCAATTGTCCGTCGGTGCTTTTAGACACTTTGATTCCCATTTCATTCGCTATCTGTCCATCTAAGATTTCCTGTAGATGAATTTGCCTGCCATTAGCCAGGGTTAGGGTTGCAGACTGCCTTCCGGGTGAGATTGTCCCTTGTGTAGACTGTTGGGATAAAAAACTATCTGTACCATAAAGGAGCCACCAGCCAATAAATATTATTCCAACAACAGAAGCTGCGACAGCAGTGATACGTTTCCAAGGCCATAATGGTTTTGTTTTAGGTTTATTTATCTGAATATGCAATTGCTCCCAGCTATTGTCCAATACTGCCAATAACTCAGGGTCCTCAAGCAAATACTGATCGATAGGATCATCCAAAGCTTCCTGTATTAGTTCCTGCAGTAGTATCCGGTCTCTACCTGATTTTATATAAGACAAAAAAGCACGGGAATTTTCTTCATTGAGTTCCCCATGGATATACTGCCTCAAGGTATATTGAAGTACTTTCTTTTCCACAATTGGTTATCTTCTTTTTAGCTAATACACTTCAAAAGCAATGATCATCTGCTCTCGAAGCAATTTTATTTTATTTTTTTCAGCCAAGAAGAACACCATCTAGTTTAATGATGCTGGAGGAGTATAAAAGAAGCGATGAGCATGGTGGATTTATCTAAAATACCATGTCTTTCTTTGATATATTTTGTAGCTTTCACAATATGGTCGTTTATTGTGGATGTCGATATCCGCAACAAGGTGCTTACTTCAGCATAGCTTTTGCCTTCAATCTTACAAAGTTTATAGATCAGTCTACGTTGTGGCGGAAGCTGTTCAATGGTTTGGGACAGCCATTGTTCATCCTGTTTTTCGTTTAATTGTTCCTCCACATGGGTATAGAGTTGTGTACCATGGAGGCTCAGGTAAGCTTGCACCTGCTTCTCGATATTACCTTTACGGATAAAATTATATACAGTGTGTTTGGCTATCTGAAACAAATAAGATCGAAAAGATTGTTCAGGATCAACGAGCTCGCGCTTATCCCATACTTTTATAAAAACTTCCTGTAGAAGTTCTGCAGCATCCTGTTCGGATTTAACCATTTTACGAATATTGAGATATATCCGACCGCTGTACAAGGTATAAATTTGACGAAAAGCAGTTTGACAGCCCGAATGTAGGGCTGAAAGAATTTCCTTCTCTTCAATATGATCATATCTTGGTTTATACATTGTCACTCAGGTGAAAATATAAAAAATGGACAGCAAAATAGCTAGAACTATCCTTTTCGTTAAAAATAAAATGGTATAGCTTTATTGTATTTGGTTATCCCCTTCCCTTCCTTATTCTGCATGCGATAGACCATCATTAGAACTAATAATAGAATCTGCAGGTATTTCTAAAAAATCGTGCCCCGGCAAGAAGGCTCTAGCTGCATTATCGATACATCTATAAGATTGAATAAAACAAATATAAAAAACTAAAACGGTTTTGCTTATATCCACAGAAAATTTGATGTATAGTCTGCCTTTATTTAGGAAGAGAGGTATTAGTTTATTAACTAATAGGGACTTCATACGGACTTTATACGGACCTCATTCGGACTTCATTCGGATGAACACGTATAAAACATGGTGTAAATACGGATAATATCAGAGTGAGATATGTATCAATTGATAGACGATCTTCAAACAGTTCTTTTGAAAAATAGAAAAAGCCCCCCAAGATTTAGCTTTTATTAGACCAATGATTTACGCTCGGTCAGTCGGAGAGCTAAGCTGGCTGAACAACCGAATGACAAATTTTATTCTTAAATTAAGTGATCTTATTATAAACAAGCTTGAAATGGAAATTACAATCCCAACGGAAAAACTCATACTAGGACCTGTCGAGTTGTCCGACCTACAAAATATGTACGAGATCAGAACTAATTCCCAAGTTGCTAAGTATATCAATAGAGATATCAATAAAAGCCTCGAAGACATCAGACAGTTTATAGAGACCGTCAGAAAAAATGATTTTTACTTCACTATTAAAACCAAAGAATGCAATAAATTTATAGGAACCATAACTTTATGGAATATTGACTGGAGCAAAAAATATGCAGAGATAGGTTACGAATTGCTGCCCCGATTTCAAGGTAAAGGCTTAATGAGCGAAGCAGTAAAGGGCATACTAGACTATGCATTTAATGAAGCAGGATTTCAACATATCGAAGCTTATACACATCATGAAAATATAGCTTCTAGAAAGCTGTTGGAGGGAATCGGTTTTAAATTGATCACTGATAAAGTTGACTCCGATAATTTAGATAATCTTATCTACGGAATAAATAATACAGCACATAAAACCACATCTGATCATTAGAAATGATCAGATGGCAACTTCATAATTGAAACTAACACAATAACAAAACAACGTATGAAATTTAGTTTTCTCATTATAACATTGCTAATTTATAGCTTTGGCTATGCACAGGATTCAGAAATGAATGCATCAAAAAAAGCTAGGATCAATCGTATTATTTCACTATTTAAGCAAAAGAAAATCGCTGATATTGCAACTATTATAAGCTACCCTCTGAAACGGGAAAATCCCATTCCAGCTATTAAAAACGAAAACGAATTCAAACAACGGTTTCCTGAGGTCTTTGATCAGGGGCTCATTGACCTGATCGCACAGTCAAAAATTGAGCAATGGACAGAAGTTGGTTGGCGAGGAATCATGCTGAGTAATGGTATAATATGGATCGATAGCGATGAAGGGAAAATAACGGCCGTAAACTATCAGAGTGCCTTTGAAAAAAAATTAAAACAGACACTGATCCAGCAACAAAAAGAATACATACACAGTTCTTTAAAGCAATTTAAAAGTCCCGTGTATACGATAAAGACTGAAAAATATTTAATCAGAATAGATGAGCTAGCTAACGAAAAATACCGATATGCTTCATGGAAGATTGGGGACAAGGAATACATGCGGCCTGATATCGTTCTGAATAATGGTAAACTGGACTTTGAAGGAAGCGGAGGAAATCATGTCATTACCTTTACAAACGGAATTTATACCTATAAAATATATCGGAATATCATTGCCGAAAAAAACACCGCTGATATCATCCTGATTGTTCGAAAAAATAACCAAAAAATTTTAATTCAGAACGGAACATTACAAGCAGACTAAAAGGTAATTTACCAAAATATTTCTTTTATAAAACTTTTTTACACTAGCATTTGTTCTTATAATACAAAACGGATACAAACTACCTTTTACGATAAGGTAATAATATAAAATTGGCGTAGTACAGTGACATTCCAATAAAAAGATTGGATAATGAAACAAAAAAGAGGAAACGATAGGAAACATAAAAATTACTGTGCAAATAAACGCTAAGAGAAAGGGCCTGATTTAACATCAGGCCCTTTTGACATAAAAAACCACATCCTGCAATATGGCTATCTAGCATATATATTTAAATAGATACTGCTATCAGTGCCATTGTGAATGATGTTTTTATCTAGCATCTTTTATCGAATTAGGTTCAAGAACTCAAAAATTATTTTTAAGTTCCTGTTGTAAAGATGGTTGTCTAACTACTATTTCTTAAACTTGCTATTAAAGTAAGCATCAACGACATGCTGATCTTGTGGAAAATTAAAGACTTCTTTTATCTTATTATTTTCAATTTTCCAAAGCAGACAGGACATATTATTTAGACTCACACCATCTCCCTCATTACTCCAATTGCGGTGGCAATCAATGACATGATCATCGCTAACTCCCATGACAATCCCCTCAGCCTGAAAGTTGTATTCCCCTATTTTGGCCAAATAATCGACAATTCCCGCGACACCTACTTTCGTTCCGCTCAAAGGATGGTTGCCAGGGATATGCCATTTTACATCACTATGAAAAACGTCGCTAAGGTGTTCAACATTATTACTTGCATAAGCTTCAAAAAAACGATGTATCAATATTAAATTAGGGTGATTGCTATTATCCATAGTTCATTAATCTTTTATAAATTATTTATTGTGACCTTTCCCCACTTGTAAAAGGTATTTGATTAGTAAATTGATTCTAAAAGCAATTTAGGATTAAAATCATAAAAATTCAACCTTCATGGTATACAAAAAAGCGACATCTTATGACGTAGTCTAAAATAAACATATTAATTCCCGGTCCATTAGAAAACCGACTTGGCTGACCGCCAGTCATTTCCGAAATACCTTAGGATGGCTAACAATTTTTTTATCTCCTTTTTTTTGTATGTTTGAAATATAACCATACGAAAGATATAACGATATCGTAACTTTCGTTTAATAAATAGGTAAACTTAAGACCCTTACTTTAGAATTTTAAAAATAGACCATTTTGCTACTATGAAAATTGAAGACATCATATGGACTTCTGATGATTTTGATAGATTTCAGGCGGGTGACTGTGCTATTTTCAAAAAGGTCTATAATCATTATCAAGAGGCAATTTTAAGGAAAGTTCTCCGATTCTGCAATCAGTTTGAAGATGCCGAAGAGATCGTGCAGGAGACATTTATCCGATTGTACCAGCACCGTACTGCAATTGGTGAACCAGCGGCAATATTCCCTTTTCTTTTCACTGTATCCAAACGCCTTTCAGTCACCTTTTTTCGAAAACGGGTAGTAAAAGCGAAATATCTCGAAAGCCTTGGAAAGGATTGGACAGAAATATCTACCAGTTTTCAGGAACAAATGGAAAATCATGATATACAACAGCTTATCATGGATGTACTGGAAGAACTCCCCACGCAGCAAAAATTGATTTTCATCAAAAATAAAATTGAAAATCAATCCTATCAGGAAATTTCAGACCATTATGGTCTCAAAAGAAATACAGTGCGCAATCACATCGCTTTGGCCAGCAAATTTGTTCGTTTTAAGCTCCAGAAACTGCTATTTATATTTTTTTTAATAAAAATGTTATTTTGATTGGTACTATATCTCCGATCGAGCGTGTATTGAATTAGAAGCGCTTAATTATGGAAGATAAAGCTAAATTAAAACGGCTAATAGAACGGTTTAACCAAGGTCATTGCAGTAAAGAGGAATTGGAATTTCTCACTAAACTGTTAGACTCCCCTGCAGGCAAATCTGAACTGGACGCTTACTGGAATGAACCTGAAGATAGCGATCCCCATCTTTTAGCGCGCACATCAAAAAGTCGTTTTGATCAATTTATCAGGGATCAGGGCGATAAAAAAGAAGAAAAAGTACGTGTACTTTGGTCCGGGCCTGTTATTAGAACTGCAGCATCTATCGTTGTTCTCATAGCCTTGGCTAGTTTATATTTTTTCATCGCACAGGACAAAAAATCTTCGAACAACAAAACAATAGCCTCAAAAACAATATCGACGCCAATTCAACCCGGTCAGGAAAAAGCTAAAATTTTCTTTGAAGATGGTCATACCATCGATCTTGAATCGCTTCAGGTTGGACAGATTGTCCATGTCGGAAAAATTAGAATCATGAAAGGAAAAGACGGTGCTATATCCTATATCAATGCAAACGCAGCGAAAACTTCCGGCGATCCAATCTACAATAAAATCGTAACACCTCGGGCGGGAGAATATCACCTCATACTGCCTGATGGGACACAGGTCTGGTTAAATGCCATGACGACACTCAGATATCCCATATCTTTTGGTACGAAAGCAAGAACAGTAGAACTTGATGGCGAGGCCTACTTCAAAGTCAGTAAGCAACAGTTGGAAGGAAAACGAATTCCGTTCATTGTCCATACCGGTAATCAGCAGCTTGAGGTACTAGGGACTGAGTTTAATGTCAATAGCTATACAAAACGTATTCAAACCACGTTAGTCGAAGGTAGCATCAGCTTAAAGAGCAAAAAGAATAGCAAGGCTCCGTTATTGCTGAAACCAAATCAGATGGCGCAAATGAATGCCGAGGGTAGTACATTGGACATCAGCGAAGTTGATCCATTTTATATCATCGCCTGGAAGCAAGGACAATTTGCATTTGATAACACACCATTACATGAGGTCATGGAATCAATTGGAAGATGGTACAACGTAGATATTACCTATCAAACGGATCTGAACGGTATTCGTTTTTCAGGAACAGTCTCCCGATTTGAACGCTTGGATAAACTGCTGAAATTTCTGGAGCTTTCGGGTGATGTACATTTCAACGTTAAGGAAAGGAGGGTGATAGTGATGAAGTAGTTTTATTCTCTATCGCTTTACATGAAATCAGGAGCGTTGGTCCCGCCCCTGATCCAATGTCTTGCGACAAACGATTGCAGTTAAACCCATTGTAAAATTTAAACAACCGATTACAAATGTATAAAAAATTTCGGCTCAATCCCCTATTTGATAAGGGATCTGCCTATGCTTTTAAATCAATTTCCATGAAATTGTCACTAGCCTTACCACTTTTATTTGTGGCTTCATTGCAAGCTAGGTCCAATTCGTTTGGACAGAGTATCACCTTAAACAGAAAGAATGTAAAAATTCAGGTGATACTAAAAGAGATCCAGAAACAGAGCGGCTATAGTATCCTCTATAATTCAGCGTTGATTCCCTCAAAAAAAATTGATATCCATATCGCCAACGAAAAAGTAGACTTAGCTCTTTACAAAATACTGGCTGATTTTAATATCGGTTTCAATGTGGTGGATAAAAATATCATTCTTGTTCCACTTAAATCCCAAACATCTACTATTTTCTCCCGTAATGAAGACATCCGACAGGAAAAACTGATATCCGGAACTATTGTTGATGATAAGAATTTGCCCCTCTCACGAGTATCAGTTACTGAAAAAGCTACCGGTCACCAAACGGTCTCAGATGAAAATGGATATTTTGAGATTAAAGTAAACAACAGCAAAGTAACCCTTCTATTTTCTGCTTTGGGATTTCAACGGAAAGAAGTGTATATAGATGGAGAAAAACCTATAAAAGTCCAGCTCATACCAGCATTAACTGCCATAGATGAAGTTGTGGTGGTTGGTTATGGCCAACAGAAAAAAGCGAATCTCACAGGTGCGGTAGATAAGATATCCTCTGATAGACTTGAACGATTTAAAGCGACCAATCTTGGGGAGTCTTTAGCGGGTCAAGTACCTAGTCTCAATATCAATTTCAGTGATGGGAAACCTGGCCGCGGTGCATCATTCAATATTAGAGGAACAACTTCCATCAACGGTGGATCTCCATTGGTATTACTGGATGGGGTTCCCATTTCATCTTTCGAGCTCAATAACATTAGCCCACAAACCATAGATAATATTTCCTTTCTGAAAGACGCCTCTTCGGCGGCCATCTATGGTGCTCGAGCGGCCTATGGCGTCATCCTTGTGACCACAAAGGAAGGTAAGGAAGGTAAAACGGAAGTAAATTACAACAATAACTTCAAGTGGGGGAAAGCCACCAAAATACCAAAAGTATATACGGGTACCGACTATCTCGAAATTCAGGAGAAAGAGTTCAACGGAAATATTGGGCAGACCTATTATACATCACCTCAAGTCCAGTATCCCTATGACGTGGCAAATGATCCTTCATTGCCAAAGTATGATCTGAAAACAATCGGTGGTAAAGCTACTTTATTGCTGGGCGGCCCTGTAATCAATTATTACGATGAGTGGTTTAAAGATTACAGCCCTAGTCAGAACCACAATCTCAGTGTTCGGGGCGGCGGCAACAAATTGAAATTTTACCTCTCCGGGGACTACAATAGACAAGAGGGAAGCTTAAAATTTAAGCCGGACCAGATCAATCGGTATAACCTACGGAACAACAATACATTTGCGGTATCGGACAAAGTGAGCATTTTCACAAAATCTTCACTGACGATTCGAAACGATAATGTGCCGAACACTTACTTGTATGGTTTTAGTTCTAACCCTTGGCGCTTTATTGACAATACAAATCCACTGATGCCTGAAACAGTGATGGTGGATGGTAAGGCTGTACCTACTGATATTGGATTTTATCGGCAATTTATCGAAAAACAGTCAGACGACCGTCTGAATACCAAAAGTTTTCTGAATTCAATAGGCACTGATGCAAACCTCCTGAACGATGAATTAAAACTGCACGCGGACTTCTCTTATCTTTATTACCAATGGTACAGAAACAGATGGTGGGATAATACAGGTCCTTATTTATCTCATTCATTTAACAATAGAAATGTCGTTCTGGCTTCATATGCCGACGCCGGTCCACCAAAAGTCTATAAAAGTAATACACAGAGTGATCTCTATAATGTCAACGCTTATGCCAATTACCGGAAAGCATTTGGGAAACATAAGATTGATCTTACTTCAGGTATGACTTTCGAATCATACCGTTATCACTATGAAACGGTTGAACATCAAAATCCAATTGTTGGTCTGGATGAACATGCGATCAACCTTGCAACAGGACTATTTCAGGGAAGTGATGATGACGACAAATATGCAAATAGAAGCTTTTTTCTACGGGCGAATTACAATTTTAATGAAAAATATCTCCTAGAGATCAACGGCATGCACAACACAACTTCTAAATTTAGAAAGGAAAACCGCGGTGCATTCTTTGGCTCAATATCCGGAGGCTGGCGTATTTCCGAAGAGGATTTCTTTGCGCCTCTGAAAAATACAATAAACAACCTGAAGTTGCGTGGGTCATTTGGTTCACTGGGCAACCAAAACATCGGCTCATTTGACTACCTCTCTATTATGAGCATGACGAGATCTCCCGATCTACTCGATGGTGAACAATATACCTATACATCAGTACCTGCGCCAAAGTCGGAGAATTTTACCTGGGAGACGAGTAAAAGTGTAGACGTAGGTTTAGATGCCAATTTCTTTAACAATAAGCTAGAGCTTGTTGCGGACTGGTATCAACGCAATACCAATAATATGCTTGCCCCTTATCATTCGCTTCCATCGGTATTCGGAGCTACGGTCCCAAAAGAAAATATTGCTTCCCTACGCAATCGGGGCTGGGAATTAAGTCTGGCCTGGAACGATAGAATCGGATCGGTAAATCCTTTCGAATATGGTATACGGTTTAACATCTCAGATTACAGGGCTTTTATCACAGACTATTATAATCCGACAAATTACTTAGGAGACCTTTATATTGGCAAGGAAATGGGAGAAATATGGGGATTGAACACACTTGGATTCTTTCAGAGCGATGAGGAAGCAAAAAACTCGGCACTGTTAAAGACAAGCAGCTACAAACAATTTGCGTCCAAAGGAACCATCAAATTTGAAGACAGTAACCAAGATGGTGAAATCAGCAAAGGTGCCTGGACGCTGAATGACTCTGGTGATTATCGAATAATCGGTAATTCAACACCCCGGTATCAATATGGAATCAACCTTAATATGCGATACCAAGGTTTTGATATGGCAGCATTTTTCAAGGGCATTGGAAAAAGAGACATTTATCCCAGTGCAGAAACAGCAAATTTCTGGAGTTCCTATAACCGTAAATACCAGGTGCTACTGGAGCATGTCGTCAAAGACCGATGGACAGAAGATAATCCCAATGCATATTTTCCAAAACCACAGGGTTACATCGCACTGGGAGAAAATGACCTGGGTGTAGCACAGACCCGCTATCTCCAAAATGCCTCTTTCTTAAGATTGAGTAATCTGATCATCGGTTATACTTTCCCCAAGAAAACCTTCAACAATAAAATAAACAATCTACGTGTCTATCTAGCCGCAACCAATCTAATGGAATGGACTAAGCTGCACAATACTTTGGATCCTGAAGGTCTGGATAAAGATCCTGATGCAAATGCAGCCAGTGTAGGGATGGGTACTGCCTATCCTATTCAGCGAACATTCTCCTTTGGTCTTGAACTCGGCTTTTAATTCGTAAATAACCATGAAAAAGATTACCCACTATTCGATATACGCAACACTACTTTTGGTCACTATGGCCTGTAGTAAACAATTTGACCTTCGTCCTGATACACAGGTTGCCGAGTCCCCTTCATTATACAAAACAGATGCTGGGCTGGCAACATTCGCCAATGGCTTTTACAATAACCTTGATCCCAATGTCATCAAAGATGATAAGTATAGCGACAACATGGAACATATCACTACTCCTCCTGCCATGCGGTCATCTAATTATACAGTGCCAACCGCACTGGGAAGTGGTGGATGGAGCTGGTCACAATTGAGAAACATCAATTATTTTATCCAGAACGTCAATACTTACACAGAGGATCAGGAACTGAAAAGAAAGTATCTAGCTATCGCACGCCTATTTAGAGCGCAGTTTTATTTTCAAAAAGTCAAAACCTTTGGCGATGTTCCCTGGTATTCGACCCCTCTAAAAACAAGCGACACAGAGGAACTATATAAAGGCAGAGATTCAAGACAAGTCGTCATGGACAGTGTCTTAAGCGACCTCAATTTTGCAATTGAATACTTGCCGAAAGAAAAAAGTAAAAATAGAATGACAAAATGGACTGCCCTTGCTTTAAAATCAAGGATAGCTCTGTTTGAAGGTACCTACCGGAAATATCACACGGATACAAAATTGCCTAACGCAAATGTTTGGCTAGAAGAATCTATTAAAGCCTCAAAAATACTAATAGAAAGTAAATTATACAGTCTATATTCGTCGGGGGCAGTAGATAAAGATTATGCAGCACTCTTTCA
Organism: Sphingobacterium sp.; assembly: GCA_031277685.1. Taxonomy (GTDB): domain Bacteria; phylum Bacteroidota; class Bacteroidia; order Sphingobacteriales; family Sphingobacteriaceae; genus Sphingobacterium. Next base: position 47,566 of record JAITLV010000268.1, read on the forward strand.
AGCGGCCGCAGCCAATACCACTGAAGTTATCCTAGCCCGTTCATCGACGCAGAATTTTATCTACTATACCCCTGAGTTCACCTCCACCTCGAATGGAAACTTTGGGGCGACCTTCTCACTGATAGCTGATTATGCAAAAATTGATGGCAGTTCTTATTTTCAAAGCAACAATGGGGAAATATTCAAGAAGACCTATGCTGAAGAATTTCAGGATAGGGACCTCCGGTTGCGACAAAGTATCGTGTATCCGGGTTATATCCGAATCGGTACAACAACAGTTGCTGTCAATGACTTTGCGGAAAACAGAACAGGCTATCAGGTGACAAAACGTGTAGGTGCACCAATTGAAGATCAAGGAAGTGATAGCAGAGATGTCATTCTGATCCGCTATCCGGAAATTCTTTTAAACTATGCCGAAGCACGTGCCATATTGCAACAACTAACGCAGGAGGACCTCGATGTAACGATCAATGCCTTACGCCGACGGGCAGGAATAGAAAGCAAGTTGTCACTCCCGTTAAAGACTGATCAGAACCAGCTGACGCGCTATAAACGAACTCAAGATCCCAATACACTGGAAATATGTCGTGAACGACGCGTTGAATTGGCATTTGAAGGTTTTAGAAGAGACGATCTAATCCGATGGAACGAAGGTCATCTCTTTCGATCAGATTATCAAGGTATTTATATCAAAGGATACAATGAATATATCGATCTTGACAACGATGGTAAATTCGATCTTTATGTCATGCGACCGAGCGACAATCCCCCTGCAAACAGAATTACTGGTGTACAATATTTTAAATTATCAAATATAAATGGCCTAAGTGATGTTAATTCAGGGCGTATCATGCCTTATAATCTCGCGCGCAAGCCATTTGAGCAATGGGAATATTTAAATCCTATCCCATTGGAAGAATTGACCTTAAATACGAATTTAAAACAGAATGAAGGATGGAACTTAGTAAAATAATTCACGCTTTGGTGTTATGGCTCATTATAACACTACCTTATGCCGTCAAGGGCCAACAATTAACTCAGATCCCGGAGGGACACTGGGTCGCTTGTGGAGATGATAAAGTGCTTATCATTAACCCTGCAATTAGCTCCGATAGCACAGCCGTGATCTGGAAATGGCAATTCAAGGAAAGTGCCAATCAGATACCGAAGGAATATGCTAACTATTTTAAATCAATAGATGAATGCAAGCCAGTTTTTGCGAACAAGAAAATTTTAATTACCTCATCGACTGGAGCAACTTGCTTACTAAATATTGCTGATAAAAAAATTGAGTTCTATGCGAGGACACCTATGGCTCACTCAGCGGATCTACTGCCCGGGAATTTGGTGGCTGTGGCAAATTCCACCCACCCAAAGGGAAATTCGCTGGAACTCTATCGCCTGAACCGTATGGAGGAGCCCATTTACAAGGACTCCCTTTATTCAGGACATGGTGTGGTATGGAATAACAAATTGCAACAATTATTTGTGTTGGGTTATGACGACCTGCGAACGTATGAGTTAACCAGTTCCAACAATTTGGCCCTCGTCAATAAGATAAAAATCCCAGGAAAAGGTGGACATGATCTCTCATTGGTTGATGACGATCGTCTACTGATTTCCTTTACAGATGGTGTAGTTATTTTTTCTGTAAAGGATCAGAAATTTGATCCCTTCTCGCCCTTAGCAGATCTACATCATATAAAATCAGTAAACTGGAACCCGAAGACAAACCGTCTGATATATACCAAAGCAGAAGAAAGTTGGTGGACATTCAATATTTATTCAACCAATCCTGATCAGAAAGTATATATACCGACAGTAAAACTCTATAAAGTCCGTGTTTGCAATTAGACGGTAGTACGCTCGCTATTGATCAAACAGTTTATATATACAACTATCAATTTATGTAAACTGATTGTTTAGCAATATGATAAACCCAGCATATCGGACAATATCCTCTTGGATAAAAACAAAAAAGCCACGTCTCACGACGTGGCTACTAAACTAAACTTATGATTCACTAGTAGTCAGGCTATGAGCTAACTTGACTCACCACCAGTTTTTAATTCTTTGCCCTATTTATATGCGTTTACCGAACTTGATACTTTCCAGCTTCCATTTTCATTAACCAAAGTCAACAAATCTGTCTTCGTAAAACCTTCAAATTGCATTGTTACCTTGGCGACCATAAAGTCAGCCGACTCTTCCATAATCCGGGTACGAACTGTACAATTGAGCTTCTCCCCCTTTTGTTTTTTCATTTAAATAATTTGTCCTTCATCTGTGATGAAGCCATCCCTAACATTTCCATCTATACTCATGCTGATGTTGCTGTTATTTATCTGTTGATTCAAAACTACTACATAACACCCCCTATACCTATGGGCTTTAGGTTAACAGATTTAAAAGCTCGGTGAACGAAGGAAATAAGAAGGTAAAGTTTAGACTACGTTTCAGATTAACCCTAAATTTGTATCACAAACGTTATGAAAAAGTCCGTTTTGCCAATTAAACGATCACAGCGGTCTGCTGCAATTCTAGAGGATAGGATTGCTGTTAGAGAAGAAAGGCCTCAAACCTACGGCAGTCAGGGGTATTATGATAAAGATCAGAAAAAAGTCTTTATTTATCCTATAAAAGACCTTGACAATCTTGATTCACTACGAAGCATACGCGGACTTTCCAAAATGATCTATTACAAAAAGGATTGGAACATTCAGGATTACAGATCATATTTAAAACAGGCAGAAGAAAAGCTAAAAAAGATTCCAAATGATCTCGATCTGTTAATTTTCATACAATGATTAGCATTCCCCAGGTACATACTCTCCCTCAACCTGCCTGAACAAAAGGCGTTCCCTCGCCCGTTTCCAGATATTGCTTCAAGCTAGCAATAAATTGTCGCCATCCATCTGAACAGATATCATAACATTCAATTGTGGGAAGTAATCCTATATGTGTGAGATGCACTTCTGTATAATTTTCCTTTTTTACGATTTCCCATACGATACTGGTACCAATCCATTCTGTTTGGTTTCCCAATCCCGGGATTGCGATTAGAGAATCTTCTACGTACCAGACAACTTTTGATTGATGAATCAATTCCGCTACGCGCATCGTTTTATATATGCTGTCCCCAAAACGGATCGTGAAAAGGTCTCCATCTTTATTTGAATGTCCCGAGAACATTTCAGTCCACCAGCAAGGGATCCCATTGGTCAAAGCTTCGAATACACTACTTGCTGTCGTATCCAAACGGATTATACAATTATAATTTTCCATAAATTGCTACTTTTAGCTTACTTCTAATTTATGCATACAGCTTTCATTTTGACTTAGCATAAGACAAGTTTTTTCGTTAAAGCCCGAAAAAGAATAGATAGTTATCAATACCGAATGCTTCAATCCCCATTTGAAGACTCCTTCAGGTTTGCTCAATTGTTTATAAAACTTGGAGAACTCCAAAACCGCAATAAAAAAAGCATCTGCTATAGAATAAAAAATAGTTTTCCTATATACAACCCAAACTATTGTAGCTAGATAACTATAATAAAAAACCCTAAAGGAAATCGTTTTCTACATATCATATTCAAACAACATACTCCTTCGAAAATTGATCCCGTTTGGAAATTTTCTGATCGGCCCGCTATGCGGAGAGCCAATAGACAGGACAGTACATGACACTTATGTCAAATGTATTACCGATAATAGTAAATCATTCCGGACCACCGGCCAAACCATCAATTCTTAATTATGGAACCAATTATAAAGAACCTACTCCAAAGACTGATCATATTGGCTTTGCTAGGCATCCAGCCTTTCACAACTTTTGCGCAGAAACTAAGCGTAATAGACCTTAAAGTAGAACACCTTAAAAATCCTTTAGCAATTGAGACCAAAACTCCGCGGTTTAGCTGGAAAATAACTTCCTCGATAAGAAATACGCTCCAATCATCCTATGAGATCAGAATAGGCTCAAATAAAGCTTCGATGAATGCCGGAAACGATCTGGTATGGAAAACTGCAGTTACTGGAGATCAGTCCGTACTCATCAAGTATAGTGGTCCAGCACTACAATCGAAAAAGAGATATTTTTGGCAGGTCAGGGTAAAAGATAATCATGGCAACACATCCGCTTGGTCTGAACCGCATTTTTTCCAAATGGGCATCGATCCCGCAGACTGGACCGCAAAGTGGATCAAAGTAGCCGGGAAGGACAGCTCGGCAAGAAGCCCGCTCTTTCGGAAAGAATTCACCATCAATAAAAAACTAAAGTCTGCAATGGTCTATGTTACCGCAAAAGGATTGTACGAAACTCGTATCAATGGTCAACGCATCAGTGATACCTATTTTGCTCCCGGATGGACCAGTTATAAGGATCATTTACAGTATCAGGTATATGATGTGACTGCAGCACTCAAGAGAGGTTCAAATGTATTTGGGGTCAGTCTAGGCAACGGTTGGTATAAAGGCCGGATTGGTTTTGGAAATCAACATAATTTTTATGGTGACACACGCGGCCTTCTCTTGCAACTCGTCGTGGAATACACGGATGGTACAACAGAAACAATCAATACCGATGAGAGCTGGAAGTATACCTATGGACCAATAATGGCATCGGATATTTATGATGGTGAAGTTTATGATGCTAGGATGGAAATAGCTGGTTGGGACAATACGGGCTTTCAGGAGGATAATCAATGGCATGCTGTCGGTACAATGGAGAAAGGGCCAGAAAAACTTGTCGCCATGAGTGGACCACCCGTTAAGAAACAGGAACAGTTCAAAGCACTTAAAATTTTCAAAACACCAGCAGGTGAAACTGTTGTGGATTTCGGGCAAAATCTGGTAGGTTGGGTCATGCTCAAAGCAAAAGGAGCCGCCGGTACCAAGATCACATTGAGCCATGCTGAGGTCCTGACAAAAGAAGGTAATTTTTATACCACAAACCTAAGATCCGCAAAAGCACAGGATATTTATATTCTAAAAGAAAATACAGCACAAATTTTTGAACCGCATTTTACATTTCAAGGATTCAGATACGTAAAGGTAGACGGCTATCCTGGCGAATTAACAGTCGGAGACCTCACTGCTGTAGCATTATATTCGGCTATGGAAATTACTGGAAAATTTTCAACTTCTAATCCGTTATTGAATCAGCTGCAACATAATATTCAATGGGGACAGAAAGGGAACTTTTTGGATGTGCCTACAGATTGTCCGCAACGCGACGAACGTTTAGGTTGGACCGGTGATGCCCAGGCCTTTGCGAATACTGCTGCTTACAATATGGATGTCTCAGGATTTTTTACCAAATGGCTCAAGGATGTAAAAGCCGACCAACAAGCTAATGGATCAATTCCCCATGTTATCCCCAATGTACTTGGCGCAAACGATGGTGCTTCTGCAGGTTGGGCAGATGTTGCCACGATTATCCCCTGGAATATGTACGTGGCTTATGGTGATCGACAACTATTGGAAACACAGTTTGAGAGTATGCGAGCCTGGGTAGATTATATAACCTCTGTAGCCAAAAACGATCTTTGGAATTCAGGGTTCCATTTTGGTGACTGGCTTTTTTATCGCCCTAATGATGATAATGATGGCAGAGCCGCAGTCACGGATAAATACCTCATTGCGCAAACTTTTTATGCGCACTCAACACAATTGTTGATCAATACAGCCAATGTCTTGGGCAAACAGGAAGAGGTAACTAAGTACACTGCATTACTAAGAAATATTAAATCCGCTTTTGTGAAGGAATACATGACACCGACAGGGCGACTTGTCTCCGGAACACAAACGGCTTATGTATTGGCCCTACAATTTGACATGTTACCTGAAGAACTTCGAGCAGCTTGTGCAGATCGCCTCGTGGCCAATATCCGTGACTATGGGAATCACCTCACAACAGGCTTTTTAGGAACCCCCTACTTGTGTCACGTCCTGACAAGATTTGGCCACAATGATGTGGCGTATGATCTTTTAATGCAGGAAAGCTATCCTTCATGGCTCTATCCCGTCAAAATGGGTGCAACAACAATATGGGAACGATGGGATGGAATCAAGCCTGATGGTTCTTTTCAGACACCGGATATGAATTCCTATAATCATTACGCCTATGGCGCAATTGGGGACTGGATGTATAGAACAATCGCAGGCATCAATTCTGTTGCCAGCGAACCAGGTTATAAATCCATTGTCATCGCCCCAAAACCGGGAGGGAAATTAAAACATGCTTCCGCGGAATTAGAAACGGTATATGGTCCAATAAAATCAGCATGGTCACTGGAAAATGAAATATTGAAACTTGAGGTCACAATTCCTGCAAATACGAAAGCAAAAGTAATTCTACCAAATACAATAAAAGAAATTGGCTCAGGTACATATACTTTTGAAAGTAAAATTGAATAATGGTTTTAAAATTCCTTTACATCAGACAAACATGATGCTCAACAAAAAAGATTACATTTGATTTTTGTAACTTTGAACAATCATGAGCGAAACGCTAGAAACTTTACAAGATTATTATAAAAGACTAAGTCATCTGCATACTAACAGTGGGGATATCCTGGATATTGAACTCGGAAAATCACATTTCAATATTTCGCCGCGCAAATACTGTGATTTTAAAACGCCTTACAATCGGAGAGATTTCTACAAAATCAGTCTTATCTTAGGAAAAGGGTGGTTCAAATATGGGAACTATGAACTATACATCGATCGGCCAGCGCTATTTTTACCAGCGCTAAATATTCCTTATACCTGGGTATGTGATACAAATGAACAAGAAGGGTACTTCTGTTTATTCAATCAGGAGTTTTTTACAGGTAGTCAAACATTTGAACCGTTTAAAAAAACTTCATTATTCAAAGAATGGAGTAAACCGATTATCTTTTTGGATACAGAACAATTAAGATTGATTACAACCTTTTTTGATAACATGTTCCGCCTGAACAACTCTAATTATCCTTTACGTTGCAGTGCGATTAAAAGTAATTTATCTGCTATTCTTCATCTTGCCTTAGAATGGCGGGTAGAAGATGTGGCAATGCAGGATCAGTCAGGCAGCCTTCGGATGTATCGTCTGTTTGACGAACTGCTTCATAAACAATTTCCCTTAGATTCACCAGCATATCCCCTAACTTTACATAAAGCCGCCGATTTTGCTACAAAGCTAAACGTCCACGTCAATCACCTCAACGCTTCTGTCAAATCAGTCACTAATCTGACCACCACACAGATTATCAAACGAAAAATTTTCGAAGAGGCCAAGAATCTGCTCATCTATACCGATTGGAATGTAGCCGAGATCGGTTATACCCTCGGGTTTGAAGAGCCCACTCATTTCAACAACTTTTTTAAAAAAAATGCTGAAATTGCTCCACTTAAGTTTCGACAGCAGAATAAATAATATTTGATTTTTGTAATTTTTACTTTGCTAGATAGAACTACTTCTATCAAAAAAGTCTCTAGTTTTGTTTAATAAAAAGAACAAATCATGTTGAGAGAAGCATCAGCACAACGTATCAGGCTAATAACATTAATGGCATTTGTATCCATGCCATTATCAGGGTTTGTGACGGACATTTACCTACCTTCTTTCCCAGCAATGGCTAAAAGTCTACTTGTTCACGAACGGGATATTCAACTAACCTTGACAAGCTACTTATTAAGTTACGGCATTTCGCAGTTATTTATTGGCAATATCCTCGATAGTATAGGCCGTTATCGGCCCAAGCTATTGGCATTGACATTATTGATACTAAGCAGTCTATTCATAACACAAACACAGAACATATTACTTATTTGCCTGCTAAGAGCAGTACAAGGTGTAGCCATATCCATTTTGGTAGTTGCCACACGTGCGCTTTTTGTAGACCTGTATACAGGTGAGCGATTGAAAAACTACCTAAGTTCTTTCACCATAGTCTGGTCATGCGGTCCGATTCTAGCACCATTTTTAGGAGGCTATCTAGAAAAGATCTTCAATTGGCAAGCTAATTTCTATTTCCTGGCTTTTTACGCTGGGGGTTTACTATTGTTTGAAATCTTGTATAGTGGGGAAAGTATTGCCGAAAAGAAACAAATCAACCTCAAGGAAAATCTCAACTTATATAAAATGATGTTGCAGAATAAACTATTTATATTGGGCATCTTGGTATTGGGGTTTAGTTATTCCATTGTTATGTTGTTCAATATAACGGGACCTTTTATTATTGAGAATACATTTCATTTCTCCGCCGTCACCATCGGATACTGTACATTGATACTTGGTTTTTCCTGGATGATGGGGGGTTTTATTACAAAAAAACGTATGCATCTTGCATTTGTACCCCGTGTAATTATCCCCATTTTAGTGCAAGCTTCACTTATTGTCGCTTTGATAATGGTCGGCATATTCCAACAAAACCTCTATATTATGGTAGGTTTTGCATTTTTTATCCATACAATTTCGGGAATTTTATTCACCAGCTTTTTTACCAATAGTATGTTGTTTTTCCCAAAACATGCAGGTACCGCTGGAGGATTAATGGGCGGCATGGTATATATTGTAACATCGCTGTCTAATTTTATTGTGGCCATAAGCGGTAAAGTAACCACACAAAATGGACTGGCTTGGCGTTATTTTATTTTTTCGACCTTGCTGATCTTTGTCATCATGTACATGTGGAAACTACAAAAAATCAGTATCAGCAAAACGGACTAAGAATATCAGACAAATCCATCAAGACTTTGTTTTTTTTGTATATTTATCAAAATGAAAGACAACCATTATAATAGATTGGGGCAAGTATTTTCATTTATATATTATGACCATTTTATCCTCCTGAATAAAACATTCATGAAAAAAGCATTTATTTTACTATTAATTTCAGTCATTACTATCAGTTCAACCTATGCCTTAGTTCATTTTGTAAAAAATGACACTTTTTCTTTTGCTTGGATCCTGAATTTCATGTTGATGATATGTATACCCTTTTTCACTCAAACATTGAAAAGTCCACTTAGGTCAGGTTATTTTAATGAAAGGACTTGGGAACGTGGTGGTAAAATATACGAAAGATTTGGTATAAACTTATTTAGAAAAATATTAGTGTGGATTGGCTGGGAAAAGCTATTGCGGAAGGCCAATCCTGTAGAAAAAAATAACGAGGCCCTGGCTAAATTACATTATCAGACAAAAATGTCCGAATTAAACCATCTTATTATTTTCTTTATCGTCTTGGGTTTTAATGTTTTTGTTGCGTTCAAATATGGAGTTACCAAATCATTGTCGCTCCTGCTTTTAAATATCATTTTGCATGCTTATCCAATTTTTCTCCAACGATATAATCGTCCAAGGCTAGAAAGGATCCTAAAATTAAGTAAACGAAGCCCGGTGACTGACGTTCCCACTTAGCCTACGTTAATCGGGGCTGCTGATGTGCTTTATTGCGATAAAAGCTTTTAAATAGGACCCTATTTAAGTCCATTTTCAGCTTCAAATTGTTTCCGCTTTGAATAAAGCTTTTCACTGCTTTTGTAGACCTGTTGATAGCACACCTGTTTTTGCCGAGCAAGTACAAGCAGTTGATCCTGCGCAGCATATTGCTGCTCTTTTGTTCCATTATGCAATAGTTTCTCCTGTTCAATTTCCTGTCTGCTAAACATAAAAAGATCCTTTAAAGTCCTATAGTAGTTTATAGCTTCCAGCTGAACTTCTTTTCCTTTTGCGAGTTCTGTAATATTTGCTTTCTCAATATCGATCATAATGGAATCAAATGCCAGCTCCTGTTTATCGATGGTATGTAAAGCCTGATCATATTTCTGTGCTATCAGCTGATTTAGTTTTATCGTCTCTAACCCATTCTCGCCAGCAAGCATCGAAAACGCCTGGGCTTCTTTGCTCGAAAGAAGGGCATCGAATGTTTCGGCTTTTTTGTTGCTACATGAACTCAGCACAGTTAATGCTGAAATAATGATAAAAATATTCTTTAAAACATTGCGGATCATGATGCTGTAAGAATTGATATAGCTAAAAATACATATTTTTCCCTTAACAAATTAGCCGCATACTTATACCCGATAGCAGGAGTCGCCTATATATCACAAAGAAAGCCTTACTGCGTTTTTATTTCCAAAAGGTTTTTTTACATAAAAAAGCCACATCTCCCGACGTGGCTTCATTATAAACACACTACCACTATTTTCGTGCCGTCGCCAGAAAATCTTCTGTTCTAGAGGGGCTTAGTAACTCCCAAAGGGAAGCAACCGTCCAACCAGGAGCAAAAATATCATTGTAAAACCCTTTACCATTTTTTCCGTAATCCCAATTTGTATGTTGTACAACTTCTGGATAATAACCCACTTTAGCTATATCGAACAGATCATCTTTTATAGGCATTAACTGCAGCATTGAACTCTTGATCACATTTGCAAAAGCAGAGAGTCGCTGCTCTTTGGTTTCTTTGGCCAGCCAGTCAAGAATAGCAGCAAATTCAAAAATAAAAACATCAACGTGGTTATTCTCTACGGAGACATTTCCCCAGCCCCGGGATTTAAAACCGACATCACCCAACATTTGCCCGGGAGCGAATGGCACATCCCAGGTATAATACCAAGTGAGGCAGAAATATGCGGCTTTCTTACACTGTTCCAAATAGTGTTGCTTTTCTTTTCCTTTACTTACTTGCGCCAAATAATACATTGCTGTGGATGCATATAAAGACGCTTCTTTATCCTCGCAATTGGCATCTAAAGTCGATGAAAAATAATCCGATTTGGAAATAATTTCCCGTTCCAAATAGGTTGCCGATTTCTGGGCCTGTTTAAGATATTCCGCTTGCTTAAAATAGGCCGAAGCCATGACCAAGGGCACTGTCGCTGATGGCGTACTCCCACCGCTAGCATCTTTTATCTGGAGTTGATCGTCAAACTTGCGGGGAAAACTCCCATCGTCCTGTTGGATTTTAGCCAAATTGCCAAGTAATTTTTTAATGCGCTGTTCCCATTCAGGATGCTTTCTTCCTTTTTTCTTTTCGTAGCTGAGATAATTGAGCATCGCAAAGATCCCTTCAGACTGCCTACGAATACTAAATTCTTTTGTTTCGCTGTTGTGTGTAAAATCAACGAACTCCCTAAAAAATCCGTTCTCGGTAAAACCATATTGTAAATAACTATCAAATATTGCCTTGGCGTTACTTACCAATTGAGGCTGATCATGGGTTTCTCCATACTCTAGTGCATTGTATGCATTGAGCAAGACCCGTCCCACAAATCCCACTTCTGCTGATCCTGTATTGATACAATCATCTGTTCGCATATGTACACCTGAATAGTATTTTAATTCTTTGTCCCCAACATAACTCTCCTTAAAAAAATTTGACAAAATGCCTTTGGCTTGTTCTGGAGTATATGCAGTTGGAAGTGTTGACGGCTGTTGTCTGTCGTATGAGTAAGTCCATACTTTGGATACAAAATCACCATAATTGTCAGCCTGACCTTCTTTGATCTCCCAGGAAAGCTGTCTTGTTTCGCCCTTCTCCAGTTTTTCAAAACTGATGACTTCTGGAGTTAAACTTAATTTACGAAGATAGGTCTTGGGGGCTTCATGATAAGGAAAACCAAAAACCAGCGCAGACATACCATCTTCATTTTTAAAGCCTGTAAATCCAAGATCCGTCTTGTCACTTAAAATCACCTCGCCATTTTGATGTGTCGTCAAAGCATCTCGGTTTATTTTGTCCAATCGAATAACGGTATAGTAGGAATTGGAAGCAGCATTAAATATCCCTGTCAACGGCGTGCTAAGTCTGTCTTCCCGCACCTGCCAGCTATCACTGGATTTAAATGAAGGAGCTTCCTGTGGTGAACGCATATTTTTATGATACCAAAATCCTGGCATCAGAAATTCGCTTTCAGTATGTGTGTAAGCTTTAATTTTAAATGTTTTTTCAAAATTAAAGTATATACGTTCTTTGGCCGTTACAGTCACATTGACAATGATTGTTCCGCCGTTTTCAACAATTGTCTGCTTTACTTCCAAAGGTATGGTCTTCTCTGACTCTAGAGTCTGCCCTCCTTTATCGAGCAACTCAAAGCGTTTGGCAGGGTTACCTGGTGATTTCAATAAAATCGCTTGACTCATCTCTTGTGCGCTCAAAGCATAACAATTTGCGGCAAGTAACAAAGAAATTAAAAAGTGTTTTTTCATTCGAATGATTGTTTTTGAGTGCCCATTTCTGGTGATATATAATTCTTTTACTGAGTTATTTTCTTTTTATTTTTGGACGAATAATTTCTGGAGATATTTTCATCAGGGGAACAGCATCTGTTGTCCAATTAACATCTGCGATATACATGGCCCGAGGATGAATGCTATCTTTACTATGATGTGCATGAAAAACAATTTTAAGTTTACCTTCTTTATCACGAAAGAGTGCATTATGTCCTACACCGACAAGATCGCCAGGCAGTTGCAAAATCGGATTACCCGCATATTTTGTCCATGGTCCTGTAGGAGAAGTTGCTGTCGCCAGTCCGATACCATAACGCTGGCTTTCATAGCTATTGGCCGAATAGGTCATGTAATATAGATTATTGTGTTTAATGACAAACGGTCCTTCATTGACCAATCCCCAAACTTTTTCCCATTCCTGTGAAACGGCAATATGCTGTTTTAATGTATTGTTATTGATTGTCTTTAGATCAGTTCCAAGTTGTGCCGACCACACTGCGGATCCATTATTAAAACGAACAAAATAAAGATAAGCTGTCCCATCGTCATCTATAAATAGGCTATTGTCAATGGCAGGTTCGCTTTCCAGCATCGGCACTTTAGGTTGTTGAATAAATGGCCCCAAGGGTGAATCTGAAGTTGCGACGCAAATGTGTTCGTTGGCGCTATAATACATATAAAATTTCTTTTTGTCTTTGATATAATAGATTTCAGGCGCCCAAAACCAACGCCCACCCCAGGAGTCCTCACTTTTCAATGCTAAAGTTTTCGCCTTACTCCAGTACTGAAGGTCATCAGAGGTATATACTTCTATACCATTTTCGGCATTTGTACCATAAGCATAATAGGTTCCTTCATGTAACAGGATAAAAGGATCACCCAACGGCACGGCTGGTTCGAACACAAAATCACTCTTTTCAGATTTTGAGCAGCTGAAGCTATAACATGAAAATAAGGACAGTAAACAGAGATAAATAAGTTTTTTCATTTTCTATAAAATTTACGTAGCCACGTTATTAATAATTTGGGTTTTGTTTCACATTTGGATTATTGTTGACTTCATCAGAGGGAATCGGTAGCGACCGATGTTTTCCCAGGGTAAAATTATTAAAGTCAGCATCCCTTTGTTTCAATTCGGCAAGTCCCTCTTGGGAATCTACCAAGCCCCAACGTTTCAAATCTGCCCAACGGTGTCCTTCGGTAGCGAGCTCCAATACCCTTTCTGTCTGCAGTCTTTTTAAGAAGGTCGTTCTATCAGTAGCTGCGCTTGGATAGTTGACAGCAAGTTTTGGCATATTTACACGAGCACGTACACGGTCAACTAAGGCGGTGGCTTCTGACAGCGAACCATTAGATGCTGCGATACACTCTGCATACATTAACAGTACATCGGAAAAGCGAATTAATCGCACATTCGTCGGATTGTAATAATCATCAAAATCACGAAAATAGTCTGATCCATATTTTCTAAAAAAGACACGCCCAGTCCAATGGCTCCACTGGGCTGCATCACTGGTCAAGCGATAGATTTTGTTATTATTTGGAAAATCATCTTGCATACCATTATAAAAGGCTGTATATCGCAAGCGGATATCAAATCCATTGGCTATATTCTTCTCTTTCTTAAACGTGTCGACTAGCCAAGGTCGAAGTTCTCCATCGGTCCAGCCAATGCCCGGAGGCGCAAAAAATTGTCCACGATTCAGTCCTAGGTTTGGGCCGACGTCTAAATCGCCATCTCCAGCAGGTGAAGGGTTGGCGTCTGAGTATTGAATTTCAAAAACAGATTCCACATTATTCTCTTTGGCTTTGTCGAAATTATCAAAATAATTGGCTGTCAAGTCATAATGCCCTTTCCCGGCACCAACCACTAACCAAGCCAAATCTGCCTTTGCTTCATTCCACTGGTGCAACTGCATATATGATTTCGCCCGAAAAGCCAGTGCTGCGCCTTTGGTTGCCCGTCCCTTTTCGGAACCGCCCCATGTTTCGGGCAAAAGGGCTTCAGCCTTGCTAAAATCGGCAATTGCCTGAGCGTAAATTTCGGCTTCGGTATGGCCCTCTGGTTGAATACCTGGGGTTGAAGGTTCTAATACGATTGGAAGGCTGGGATTGGTACCGCCCCACAATAGCGCAAGATAGTAGTAATATAATCCCCGTAGAAAATAGGCCTGTCCTAGGATGGGATCCTTATCCGACGGATTGGCAAATGTAATATCCGGGGTATAATGCAGGACTTGATTTGCACGGAAAATAGCCTCGTAGCAATCGCGATAGGTCCAGGCGTTGCCTTCCCAGAAATTATAGTTATTGTACCGGAACTGTGTCCATTCTTTAAGTTCGGCCCAGGGGCTTTGGCTAAACCCCTCATCTGAAGTGAGATCCAAACGAAACCACATCCAGCGGCTAAAGGTACCTGGTTTATAGAACATATTGTACACTGCGTTGACACCACGTACCGCATCCTGCTCGGTTTTCCAATAGGTTTTTACAGTAATGGTATTGGGATTTTCGACATCCACTTTGCAAGCTTGCAACAGGCTCACCGACAGTAAAATATAGAGTAGCTTTTTCATTGCGTTCAAAGATTAAGTTAAAAAGTAATTTGGGCACCAAAAGTGAACCCCTTGGCATTAGGAAAAGCGCCGCCATCATAGCTTCGATCCCAAATATTGCCATTCAAAAACTCGGGATCCAAGCCTCGGTATGAAGTAAAGGTGATCAAATTCTGTGCATTGACATAAACCCGTACCTGATTCAAAGTTTTTCCTAACAGCGTACGCGGCAGATTATAGCCCAAAGCCATCTGTCTGATCTTAACATAATTTCCATTCTCTAGCCAACGGTCCTGATTGGCACCGACATTCCGGGAATCAGCATAGATAGGGCGCGGGTCTTTTGCATCGGGGTTTTCTGGTGTCCAAGGATCATAATCGGCACGGTAGTTTGAATTGTCATCAAAACGGTCGTACGCACTTCTAGGCCCATTAAAAGATTTGAATCCAAATGCGCCTGTCAATTGTAGCTGAAAATCAAAACCTTTGTAATTTAGACCTAAGTTCATTCCCAATTGATACAATGGTATACTCCGTCCCAGATACTGACGATCGGCATCAGTAATCTGTCCATCATCGTTAAAATCGATATATTTAACATCTCCTGGTTTGGCATTCGGCTGGATCAATTGCCCCTTGCTATTTTTATACGCCTGTACTTCTTCCTCAGAACGGAAAAGACCATCCGTCTTGATCAGGTACCAATTACCAATGGAACTTCCAACTTTAGATTTCGTATCCCACTGTGTAAATTCTTTTTTATCATATCCTAATTTGAGAACCTTATTCTTAATATAAGAGGCATTGACTCCGATCTGATAACCGAATTCACCAATCTTATCATGCCATTCTGTTGCAAGTTCAATACCTGTATTACGTAATGAGGCGGCATTCACATAAGGATTTCCTCCATTATTGCCCGTAGCCATTAGAATCTGCATAGGTGTCAATACATCTTTGGTTTCTTTGACAAAATAATCTACGGATACATTGAGTTTACGCGAGAATAACTGCGCATCAAATCCAGTATTCAGCTGGGCCACCTTCTCCCATTTGAGATCAGCGTTGGCCAGTTTCACTTGCGTCATCCCGGTTTGGACGGTCTGATCAATACCAAAAGCCGCCTGTGGAAAAACATTGATAAAAGAAACCCAATCCCAAACACCAATATTAGAAGTACCCAAAACACCATAATTGGCCCGCAGTTTTAAATCATTGATCCAGGGCACTTGAAAGAAACTTTCTTTACTGATACGCCAGCCCCCGGAGACGGATGGGAAATAGCCCACTCGATAATCCGGATTAAACTTGGAGGATTCATCACGACGCATGGTAAAACTAAAAAGATACTTATCATCGTAGGTATAATTAACCCGGCCAAATACAGAAAATAGTTTTTCAAGATCTTGATAATTTCCGGTCTTGGGATTGTCCAGGGCAGCATCCAGGTTAGTAAAGTAATTCTTACCTGACATAAGTACATTATTTTTGGTTCCCCAGAGTTGTTCGTAGTTGGACGTTTGGTAACTGACACCTGCAACGGCAGAAACGTCATGCTTTCCAAACTTCTTTGCATATTCTAGTGTGTTGTCATATACCAAGCCACGGTATTGTGCCTGGTTCTTATTTAAAGAAGAAGGATCATACGGCTGTTTGTATGTCCAAAAACCTTCTTTTCGAAGGTACATGTGGCGATCATTACTCAAATCAAAACCAAAATTAAAACGATATTTGAATGATTTGAACAGTTCCAATTCGGTAAACACATTACCTCTTGTCCGTAGGTTACCATTCTCGGTTTGCTCAAAATCTTCTTTGGCGAAAGAATTGGTTCCAAAGGTAACATCCCGATCTTCATCACCAATACCATACCCTCCCCGATTGATATTATTGTCGTCATAGATCGGAATGGTTGGCAGCATGCGGTAGACATCAACAATAGGATTCGTATTCAGTTCATGCACATTAAAATTACTCAGTACAATATTCTCACCAATACTCAATTTAACATGATCGCCAAAATTTCGTGAGGTAGACATATTTGAGCGGAGTGTAAAGCGCTTACTGGATGTTCCGATAGTCGTTCCCGTGTTGGACTGATAATTACCCGAAATATAGTACCGGCTTTCTTTGCTTCCACCTGAGAAAGCAATCTGTTGATCTTGTAGCCAGCCTGTTTTGAATACCTCTTCCTGCCAATCGGTATTACCATCAAAATGGTTGGCCGATTGTCTATTGGCGTTGCTAAAAGCCAAATCGTTAAAACTCAACCATAGATTTCTATCTGCAAGGTTATATCGTGGCAACCATTGCGCTGTGGCGCGGGATGAAAGTTCAATTTTCATCTGTCCTTCTTTACCTTGTTTGGTAGTAATGATAATCACACCATTTCCTGCACGCGAACCGTAGATCGCTGCAGCAGAGGCATCTTTAAGTACTTGAATACTTTCGATATCATTGAAATTAAAATCCCGATTTGCACCAGATACAACACCATCTACGACGTACAATGGGGTACTTGATCCGAATGTACCCGTACCACGGATCTCCACCTTTCCTTCGGATCCTGGATTGCCGGCAGTACGTACGCTGAGCCCAGGCAAAGTCGCTAGTGCATCCCCAACGGTACCTGTTACTGTCGTGTTCTTCATTTCTTTGGGATTGAAGACCGAAACGGCGCCGGTAAGATCTGATTTTTTGATCGTTTGGTATCCGATAACAACGACTTCGTCGAGGTCTTTGTTTGCTTCCAGCAATGTGGCGTCTAGGGTCGCTTCTCCATTAAAGACAAATGATTTGGAATGAAAACCAATCAGTGAGAAGATAAGCTCCTGCCCCCTACTGACCGCAATAGCGTAGCGCCCATTTTCATCCGTTGTCTTTGCCGTTCCGGATGCTTTTATGGTAACGGTAACACCAGGCAACGGCTGCCCGGCTTCATTCAATACCCTCCCCTGAAGGTTATTCGTTTGTGACTTCACTGTAAGAGACAGCAAGCACAAGAAAAGAATGAAAAATTTTCCCTGCATAATTTGATTTATTAGCGTATAAAACTGGTTATTTATAAATGGTAGAGACAAGAATCCATGGCCGGACATTGTCTTTAAACCTCATCCAAATTTAACAGGCGTTACAAAAACAAAATAGCAGATATGATCCAAAAAATGGTAATAATAAGTCATTCCAGCTTTTTGACCAATTTATACATCTTTTAACCGACAATTACCATTTATCACCTATCCGGCGTATCAACAGAATCATTTTTTAGTTTTATTTTAGTTGTTATGAAAGGGGGACTCAATTCTATACTTGTTTTTTTGTCTTTGATCTGTTCGATCACAAGCTGGGCACAACGCTATTCGAATTTCCATTTTAGAAAATTGCAGGTAGAAGACGGTCTTTCCGAAAACACGATTTATTGCATTCTTCAGGACAAACAGGGTTTTATGTGGTTCGGCACAAAAGATGGATTAAATCGCTACGACGGAAATAGCTTTAAAAATTACCATTACCAACCCGACAACAAACAGTCCTTAGGGAACAATTTTGTCAGAAGCATTGCTGAAAAATCACCAAACCACTTGTATATTGGCACCGATGACGGCTTATATATCATGGATAAGATTACCGCATCCTTTCAAAAGATCGAACTCAGTAACAGCAATACAAAGACAATTAATTCGGCCATCAATGCCCTACATATAGACCGACAGGGAAACCTCTGGATTGCAACCATGTCCCAAGGTATATGGAAGTATAACCCAACAACAAATAAAATCGTACAATTACAACTTAGGGGAGCAACATTGGGGCACAACGCGACCTGGACTATTCTCCAGGATCGTTCCGGCATAATTTGGGCTGCCACACGTCTTGGACTACTACGTTTCAACGAACAACAGGCTCATTTTGATATAGTTCGTCCGTTATTCAGCGAAATTGGTGATTCTCAATTTGAAATTCTTTCCATGTGGGAAGATCCGAAAGGAGATCTATGGCTAGGTACCTGGTCACAGGGCTTACTTCGTTACAACAAACAGTCCAACGAGTTTAATCGTTTTCTACATAATACCACATTCCCTTATGTTACCCATATCCGTGCCTTGCGTGAATTTCGCGAAAATCAGCTTCTCGTTGGCTCGGACGACGGGCTCTTTCTCTTTCATACTGAAACTGGTGCGTCTGAAAGATTGGACATCCCCTATTATAAACACGGACTAAGTGACCAAAATGTCTACTCCATTGCGCGGGATCGCGAAAATGCCATCTGGATCGGCACTTACTTTGGCGGTATTAATTATCTCAATACAACATTACTTTCCGTAGAAACTTTTTTCCCTGATATCCTACCTGGATTTTTGTCAGGGAAAGCTGTCAGTCAGTTTTGTGAAGATTTAAAAGGAAACCTTTGGATAGCCACAGAGGATGGTGGGATCAATTACTATGACAAGAAAAAGAAACAAATTTCGCAACCTATAAAAGCTTCTTATCATAATACACACGCACTACTTCTCAATGGAAATGATCTTTGGATCGGAACTTTCTCCAGGGGACTCGATTGTTACAATCTGAAAACTGGCCAACGTCAAAATTTCAGGCACGATGCCAACAATCCAGAGACGATTAATGATGATTGTATTTTTTCGTTGTATAAAACAAAAAATGGAGACCTCTTCGTAGGAACCCCTGCTGGGCTCTGCCGATATGATCAATATAAAAGGAAATTTGTCCGTATCCCAGAAGTCACACAGTTTATCTATGATATCAAAGAAGACGAAGACGGCAATATTTGGTTAGCTTCTTACCAATCCGGTCCCATAAAATTTGACCAGCATAAACAAGCCTGGATTCATTATAGCACCATTAGGCCCAATGATCCTATTTCTTCCAGTAAACTAACCAGTATTTATATAGACAGCCAACACCGGTTATTATTTTCAAGTGAGGGGAAAGGAATATTTATTTACGATAAGATTAAGGATAACTTTCGAAATATCGGTCAGGCTCAAGGCCTGCCAAACAATGTGATTTATGGAATACTTGACGATGCTTTGGGCAATCTCTGGCTCAGTAGCAACAAAGGTATTATCTGTTTTCATCCCGATAGCCCCAAAAATCATAAACTCTATACAACAGAGAACGGGTTTTCAACAAACCAGTTTAACTTCAAAGCATCCTTCAAAGCAAAAGATGGTCGATTTTATTTTGGTGGAATCAATGGATTTACAAGTTTCTATCCGAACGAAATCAGCACAGTCAAAAATCAAACTGTACCGAATGTTTTCATTACACAAATACAATTACTGAATAATCGCAATCCTGAGTTAGAGAAGAATATTCAAGTTCGTTTGAACAAGCATGAAAAGATTGTATTAACCCATCAATTTTCTTCCTTCAATATCTCTTTTGTCAGTTTGAGTTTTGCATCTCCCGCTAAGAATCAATATGCGTATAAGCTGGAGGGGGCTGATGATGAGTGGACTTTAGCAGGTAACACAAAAAGTGTAAGTTATGTCAATCTTTCACCAGGAACATATATTTTTCATGTAAAGGCATCCAATAATGATGGATTGTGGAATGAGAAAGGCACTGCGGTACAAATTGAAATATTACCCCCATTGTGGCTATCTATCCCTGCTAAAGTCACCTATGCGCTCTTATTAATTGCACTCTGTTACGTTTGTTTATGGTATTATATCAAGGCGAGCAAACGTAAGCAAACGCAGCATTTGTTGGCTTTCCAGTCTGAACAAGAACAAAAATCATTCCGGTCAAAAATTGATTTCTTCACTAATATTGCCCATGAGATCCGTACACCTTTGAGCTTGATTACGGCACCTCTGGAAGAAATAATCTTGCAAGAAAATGGAGATAAAGAGACCATGCAAAATCTCTTAATCATTGAAAAAAATTGTGAACGGTTGACTGTCCTTATCAATCAGTTACTTGACTTCCGTAAAATGGATGAAAATGGACAACCTTTGAGCCCGGAAACCATAAATTTGGGGAATTTATTAGAAGATCTCTATGATAGATTCAGAAAATCGGTACTCCGTAACAGAGTTCGACTCGATCTGTCTATTCCCCAAAACCAGGATCTGACTATCGAGACCGATTTAGATGCTATGATGAAAATAGTGAGTAATCTGCTTACCAATGCAACTAAGTTTGCCTATTCTTATATTATGATTAGCTTGGAGAAGAATCTGGACAATTCTTTTACGATTACTGTCTCGGATGATGGCCCTGGGATACCAGATGATTTTAAAAAGCTTGTGTTTGACCCTTTTTATCAGCTGAATTCCAATAAAGACCGCAGCGGAACCGGCATCGGACTATCCCTGGTCAAACATCTGACAAATCGACTGGGCGCAACTATAAAAATTGAAGATTTGCTGCCCCGAGGCACCAAGTTTATCTTTACAATCAAGAACATTCGGCCAACACCTGAAGATACAAACCTAATCATTAAGGAACCTCCCATAGCGCTAGAAAACCAGGAGTACAATAGTACCTCAATCCTAGTGGTCGATGATAACCCAGATATCACAGCTTTTATTAGCCACTCGTTAGCCTCGTCATATCATATCGACATTGCTGATAGTGCCTCTCAAGCATTAGCAATGTTGGACAATTGTGTGTATAATCTTGTAATCTCTGATATTATGATGCCTGAGATTGATGGAATCACATTTGTACGACGGTTAAAAAATGACATCAACTATTCACATATTCCGGTCATTTTGCTATCAGCTAAAATACAAAATGCGACCAAAGTAGAAGGTTTACTCTCTGGAGCGGATGTATTTATTGAAAAGCCTTTTTCAATGACAATTTTAAAAGCACAAATTACCAGCTTACTGCAAAACAGGAAATACTTAGTGGAGAATTTTCATTCCTCACCACTGTCATCATACTCTTCTCTGGCAACAAATGCACATGATGAGGCGTTCCTAACACAGCTCAATACTGAAATCGAAAAACATCTTTCGGATGAACAGTTCAATGTAGAATCACTTGTGGATATATTTAAGATCAGCCGTTCTAATTTTCAGCGAAAATTAAAAGCGATCAGTGGGACTTCTCCAGGCGATTATGTCCGAAATTATAGACTAAAACGCGCCTGTATGTTACTGATTGAATCAGACTATCGCATTAACGAGGTTGCATTCCTCGTCGGCTTTAGCTCAGCCTCCTATTTTACAAAAGCTTTCATAAAAGCTTTTAATTTGACACCAAAGGAATTTATTCAGCAATCGCGTTTACAAGCTAAATAAAGGAAACATATTATTCAAAATAGAATTTTAAATGATTAAATGCGCTATACTGCAATCTACCCTACACCTAACTTCGAAACCCTTCTAAAAAACTACTTAGAATAAGCCGTTTTTGGATATAGTTTTCGGAAAGCATTATATACTGCTTGATGAATAACTGTTGAATGCAATTCATCAGGCATATAGTCAAATATAACATCTATCTTTTTTTTATTACTTATGATTTTATAAAGCGCCTCCGCAGCCTGATACATTCGAACATCTTCATCCTTATTGGGAACCCCTAGATATACCCTGACTTTTTTTCTCAAATTCGCATTCAGCAGCTTTTCGGTACTCATCAATAATTCCTGTTGTCCCCACCATAAACTGGGACTGATAATAATGTAATTGTCAAAAAGATCGGGTTGTTTAAGTAATAATTCGGTCGAGAATAAACCTGCTAGAGACTCCCCAATAACGGTTCTTGTTGTATTTACCTTATAATTTTCATCGATATAAGGCAATAATTCATCTTTCAGAAAATCCATGTATTTTTGGGATCCCCCATAGGTCGGAAAACTAGCTTTCTGGAATCCCTCTTTCTCCAAAAAGTCAATATTGGGAACAGCGAATGTAAAATCGCGTCTCCGGGTATTTCCCTCTATTCCGACAACAATACTATTAGGAAATCGTGCAATCCATGGTTGCGTATCAAAACGAACGATCCCTGCGATATGAAAAAAATCTTCCTCCATACCACCGTCCAGCACATACACCACGGGATAACGTATTGTATCATTTTCCAGATAATCATCCGGAAGGTAGAAATTAATCTTTCGGTCTTCATTGAGAATACGTGAATGCAGGACAGCTGATTTGCCTATGTTCAAATTACGGCTGTCAGTCTGCCCAATAGCATAGTAATGACAAATAATTAGTACTAAAAAAAACAAAACTTTACTCTTCATCTCAAATGTTGTCGTGTAAAAAACACCTCTTACATAAACTGCATTTTCAAGGTGTGGAAACCTTGCAGCTACTGGGCATAATAACATCGAAAGTAGGTGTAAAAATTTACAAAAAAAATATTTTTTTGTTATTTGACATGGCTCACAATAACGTCATTGGATTCGTCTTCTATCATGCGAATACTAAGCGATCTGTTCACATTGATATCCCCAATCAAACATCTGCTGAATAATCTGACTGGTATCTATTTCCAGTTGTGAAGACTCGATTCTCAAAATATGCTCTTCGTCATCAAGATCAAAATTAATTTTGTATGAGGAAAACAGTGCTAAAAGTGTCGCAACGATCTGTTGTGCTTCTCTGTATTTATAAACATCCGTTTTAAATATTTCAACTCTTTTCATGATTTTAATAATTTCACTAAATTTATAGACCTGCAACTTTCATCCGTAATCCTGTTGATCCTTTGGGCCATTGTCACTCGCCATCTTTATACAATCAAACAATCTATTCGTCCTGCTCTTTGATGCTGACCAGCTCATTTAATGACGCTATTCCACCTGTCCCCATCATGTAATTGTACCGAATCCGGGCGATAAGTTTGCAAATCACCATATACAACCTCATGATCTTTCTTGATCTCAGTGGCTGAAAACTGTGCGACAAACGAAACTAAAAAAAAGATTATCAACGCATTAAAAAGATGTACCATACTGATAAAAGCTAAATTAGTATTAAGCTAATCTCTATAAAGCAAAGATGTTATCCTAAATATTTTCGGTGAAAGCCGGGTTTAAGTCGGTAAACTATCCTTTTTTTTCTTTTAATAGACATCGCGCATTGCTATATTTGGCTATGTTTTTTCTGATCATGATTTGATCTATATCCTGAAGAAAAATATTTCATTATCCCATGGGGATGGATTATTTCTAAAATTAGTATCTAATACTAAAAATAGTGACAAATAAAAAACTAGTAGTGAAAAGTCTTTTAGAAGACCCTTTATTTTGGAGTGTTTTGTTGCTCAATCTATTAATTGTCTATTTATATGGCAGCGATACTATTTATAATTACAATATTATAATTGCACAATCCATTCAAACTTTTGCGTATGCGGTAGCACATTACATCCTCATCAAAAATACACCGATCAACTATGCTGTAAAGAAAATTAGATTGAACCGTAAACGCAAAAGATCAGATAAAAACAGGAAGTCATTTGGAACCTATATTGAAAAAGATGAAACAGGCAATACGACCTATACCACCATATTCTTTATTCTTTTATGCTTTTTAACAGTATTTTTAACCGCTATTGTCCTTTCCGTCAACTGGATTGCTCATCATAATACCTTTATTTTTCAGGCTTCTGATTTTTATCCCGCAATATGGGCAATCTCAAATGCAGTCTTTTATTATAAAAACAATAAGGTTCGTCTCACTTATTCAAATACCAGCCCTTCAGACTTAATAGCCATTCCTTTTTTCAAACTTTACATCCCACTGTTTATGATGTTTTCAGGCGCTATTCTGGTAATGAAAGTCATTGGTGACATTATTAGTTTTATCCTTTCTAATCCCAAATACTGGAAATCCACAGTAGATCAGGAGCAATAGATCTCCATAATAAAAAAGCCACATTAAATAAAAATGTGGCTCAGTTAGTATATTGATTTAAATGGCTTATGATGAAAAATTTTCAATTAGAATACGGGGATTCTCCGAACTGATTGCTACGACACAGAACTGTCGATCATGATCTTCGATCTGTTTCTGAACTTCTTTTGGTAAAGTACCTAACGCAAACTGTCGTCTCCAAACTTCTACACCATCGGTAAAAACCGATGGAAGTTGCTTGGCAAATTCACCGGGTTTGATAAAGTCTTCTCTAAATAATTTTAGAATTTCCTTTTCTGTTTTGTCATTGGTATTTTCTGGAATAGCAAAAATCTTGTCAGCAATTGTGTTAATAAAAGAACTGTCATGTCTTTTTTCTCCTATGGCATAGATACAGTAGTAAATATTTTGCACATCATTTCCGTAGATTTTTTTTGCAATACAGACAGGAGCCATTTTTGTCTCCTCATACAATTTTTTATGCGCGGAACGATTAATAATGGCTACCAAAATAAAACAGACAACAACAATTGCCGATAAAAGGCTGATGATAGCTAAACCGATAGTTTCAATCAATCCTCCAAAAATAGCCAGTGCAAGAAAACACAGTAAACCTATACCGATAACCAACGGTACGTAAACCAGCTTATTCTTTCCAAATGCGGAACTTTTCACATATTTTGCTATAATTGAGCTATCATGCTCAAATTTGCTAAGTTGTGTTGTATCCATAGACCCGTTTTAGATTTTTTTATAATTCCTAATCCAATAGCATGATAAATGTAGATAAAACCATCTTTACCTTATTCTCACATTTACAATTCGTCCGGCTTGATTTAATATTCGCCGTAATAAAACGAAAAGATGAATTACAACTATCAACTTGTCATGAAGATGAAACTTAATAAGATCATTCCTTTTTTAGTATGCCCTTTTTCACCCCCTCATCAATTAAATTTTCTGCATACTCCCACAAAACGGAAGAACCTTTTTTGATGACACTTTTTTTCGCAAAAACCTTATTGTAATTCACGCCAGGCTCATTCCAGGTGCCACCGTTGTTGGAACTATTCTGTAATAGCGGTTCCAATCGATCCATTGCCTTGGCGAATTGTGCTTCAGCGCTTACTCCCGCTTCAAACTCCTCCCAAATCGCAATAAGTTCTTCCGCTTGCTGCTCTGGCAGGATGCTAAATATTCTATTGGCTGCCAAACGTTCCGCCTCCGTATTATCGTGTGCTTTTTGCGTATCATAGATAAAGGTGTCACCGGCATCAATTTCAACAATGTCATGAATCAACACCATCTTAATAACTTTCAAGAGATCGATAGATTGGTCGTCAGCATGTTCGAATAAGACAATTGCCATCAAGGCTAAATGCCAGCTATGTTCGGCATCGTTTTCACAACGATCACTATTGAAAAGCTTCGTTTTTCGCTGGATATATTTCAGCTTATCGATTTCCTTTATGAAATCAATCTGTCTCAACAATTTTATTGGTGTCATAATGCTTATATTTTAATGCTAACGATATACGAATTTAATGCTTTTAGGTTGCCTCTCAATTGTCAAATGACAAATACGGAATCAGCAATTTCCTTCACCATTTTATTGACATCCGTAGGACAAACTAGCAGTAATGGATTAGCCTAGATTTGTTAAATTTGATAGAACATCAAATCTCATGCTGAAGAATGAAGAAAATAGGTTTTTTATCTTTCGGACATTGGTCCAAACATCCTGCATACAGTACTCAAACAGCAGGTGATACACTATTACAGTCAATTGATCTGGCAGTGGCAGCGGAAGAAATAGGCATAGATGGAGCGTATTTTAGAGTACATCATTTTGCGAATCAATTAGCATCCCCTTTCCCTTTGTTGTCTGCTATCGGTGCGAAAACGAATACAATTGAGATAGGCACAGGGGTGATTGATATGCGTTATGAGAATCCGCTATACATGGTGGAAGATGCTGGAGCAGCCGATTTAATTTCGGAAGGGCGATTACAGCTGGGCATCAGCAGGGGGTCACCTGAGCAGGTAATAGATGGTTGGCGTTATTTTGGCTATGACCTCACAGAAGGAGAAACGGATGCTGATATGGGCCGTAGGAAAGCACTCGAATTTCTGGAAAGGCTTAAAGGTGTTGGATTTGCAGAACCCAATCCTTACCCCATGTTTCCAAACCCGCCAGGCTTACTTAGGCTAGAACCGCATGCTGAGGGATTGCGTGATCGTATCTGGTGGGGTGCCGCATCAAATGCTACTGCAATATGGGCCGCCCAAAATAGAATGCACCTCCAAAGTTCCACATTAAAGTACGATGAAAATGGAAAACCTTTTCATATTCAACAGGCGGAACAGATACGTTTATATAAAGCAGCCTGGAAAGAAGCAGGGCACCCTGGAGAGCCAAGAGTTTCGGTAAGTCGATCAATTTTTGCATTGGTAGATGATTTAGACCGATATTATTTTGGACAGGAAGCAGACCGGGCTGATAAGATCGGATTTATTGAGGCAGACAAACGTGCAATTTTTGGGCGGAGTTATGCTGCCGAGCCAGATCAATTGATCAAAGAGTTGGCTCAGGATGAGGCCATCCAAGAAGCGGACACACTCCTTCTGACAATTCCGAATACGTTAGGCGTGGATTACAATGTTCATGTACTTTCGGCGATCCTGGAACATGTTGCTCCTGAATTAGGTTGGCGCTAACGATCTGATATCGATGATAAATAATATTCGCTACAAAACCAAAATTGCTATAATTGGAGCAGGACAGGCTGGGCTTTCTTCTGCTTATCATTTGAAAAAACTAGGACTGGAAATTAATCGGGATTTTGTCATGCTGGACGAAGCTCCATCTCCGGGTGGGGCATGGCAATTTCGCTGGTCTTCACTGACACTGAGCACAGTAAACAAAATTCATGACTTACCCGGGATGTCCTTTGAAGAAACATTGGTGAGTAATGAAACTGAAGTACAAGCAAATATTGCTGTTCCGCATTATTTCGATCTCTACGAGAAAAGATATGGACTACAGGTCTACCGCCCACTCAAAGTTCAACGTGTATTTTTACATGGGCCACGTTTTCACATAGACACTTCTGAAACGTTATTTTCTGCAGCTGGTATTATCAACGCAACAGGGACTTGGGAAAATCCCTATATTCCTATTCATCCAGGATCATCATTATTTGAAGGCGAACAGCTTCATACAAAAGATTTCAAAACAGCGGACTATTTCCGAAATAAACATGTTATTATCGTTGGTGGTGGTATATCCGCAATCCAATTGCTGGATCAGATCTCACAGGTAACGACCACAACATGGGTCACAAGACGCCCTCCCCTATTTCGCGAAGGCCCTTTTGATGATATGGCAGGCCACAACGCTGTTGCTATGGTTGAAGATCGTGTCAGACAGGGACTGCCGCCATTATCAGTTGTTTCTGTAACTGGGCTTCCCTATTCAACCGAAATTCGAGATATGGAAAAACGAGGCGTACTCAAACGGCTTCCGATGTTCAGCGAGATCACCAAGACTGGCGTAAAATGGACTGATGGAAGCGAAGAAAAAGCTGACATCATCCTTTGGAATACAGGTTTTAAAAGTGCATTGGAACATTTAGGTCCGGTATTACCGAAAGAGGAAAATGGGGGTATTCAAATGGCTGGAAGACTCGCTACCATGGTTGCCAAGGAACCCCGTATTCATTTGGTTGGTTATGGCCCATCCGCCTCCACAATCGGAGCCAATCGGGCTGGTGGAGCCGCGGCAAGGGAACTCGTAAAAACATTAGATCTCTTGTAGTATTAATTAGGTTAAGATTAAAAATCCTATAAGTCCATACTTGTAAAAGATTTATTTATATTTAGGTATGTTTAGCATTCACGATAAAAGAACGATCAGTGATGGATACCCAAAATATTAGTCCAAATCAATCTATTGCTTTGTTTGTCAAGAATATCTTAATATTTGACAATAAGGACCATAAGGAAACAGTCCTCCCATTTTTCGCCGATGGATACCCTGGACTTATGTACCATCAGACCGAAAGAGGGTTGACTATTCAACCTCACGGAAAAAAAATGCCGCCAATCTTTCTTTATGGCCAAACAATCAAACCAATTAGCATCGAAGTGAATGGTCCATTTCAAATCATTATTTTTCAATTTTATCCGTTTGTTTTGCGTGCTTTGTGGGGGATCAATCCGGAAGATATCAATGACAGCTGTTATAATCTATATAATAGCACTAACAAAAAGATCAATGAAGTCAGTTCGGAAATCCTGTTAGCCACCACGATACAAGAAAAGGTGTCAATAATATCCAATTTGCTTCTCGGCTATTTTGAAGAAAAAAGAAATAACCTAGATTTTTCAATAAGAGGGGTAATCCAATATATCATTGACAGTAAGGGTATATTGACTATCAGAGAAATTGCTGGAAAAGAAAAATTAAATATCCGGACACTCGAAAGAAGATTTATTAAAGAAACAGGGATCTCTGCCAAACAATTCGCAAAAATAGTTCAATTTCAAGCTTCACTGGACCAATTGACGACGAAGGATTTCAGGAAGATAAATGACGTTGTATATGCAAATGGATTCTCGGACCAGTCACATTTTATCCGTGTATTTAAAGCTTTCACAGGTGTAACTCCGCATACATACCGCAAAATGTAAGTATTGTCGCTTTTATTCTATTCCAAATTTTTGTTAATAACGAACTTTATCCAAAGAAAATTGAATAAAATAATAGACACATTAAAATCAGCCATCCATGAAACTACAAGAAATCACTCTAGCTGCCGCAACCATAAGTTCGGCTTTAATATCCGGTCTCTTTTTTGCCTACACCTTTTCTGTCAATTTAGGGCTTCATAAATTAGATGACAGAGCCTATTTGATGGCAATGCAAAATATTAATAGAGAAATTTTAAATCCAATATTTTATTGCTATTTTTTAGGAGCGCCATTATTATTGTTTGCTTCCGCGATCATGTATTTTGATTTATCTTCTCCAAAATTCTACCTGATCGCAACGGCATGCACAAGCTATATTATTGGCGTTTTTATTATCACCGGTAGCAAGAATGTTCCATTAAATAACCAATTGGATACGTTTAATATTTCAAAAGCGTCGTCTGAAGCAATACATAGAATGCGTCTTCTTATTGAAGCCCCATGGGTATTCTGGAATAATATGCGAACAGCATTCGCTTTTATAACTTTAGTCTGTATAGTTATCAGTCTTATCTTTTTCAAATCCAAAGATCATTAACAAAAATCGAGTCGCGCTCCCAAAATACTCCCAACAACTCATGATATCTCTACATCGCTTACCGATTCGGGCGCCTTCGTAGAGATATTGCTGCTTCCAGACTTGGACATACCATACACTGAAAAGTTCATTTTCTTCTTTCTTCTTTAAATTATCACTGATATAGGGAAAAGATAATTGATTTTAAAAGACGGAAAAAGCTCATGTTACTACGGATTTAAATTCATGCTCAACGGATTTAAAGCCTCATATAAAGACGATCGGATTCTATCGTACTTTTATAAAAAATAGGGAGAGAAAGATTTAAATAGCATCATCTCTTCAAATACAAACTGATCAAAAGATAAAACATATCCTCATGAAAACATCAAAAACATTAACAGCCTTGTTATTTTCCGCTATAGGTTTAATATCCTTATCATCATGTAATGGAAAGTCAGTCGATACCATAAAAATGATGGAATCCAGCTATGATAATCAAAACAAGACCATAGAATTAATTGGTGAATTTGATGCACCTTCCTTTACGTTCTCGTCTGGTAAATCAAAAACGATGGCCATGCACTTTGTTGTAAAACCTCATGCAATCAGTTCAGAAAAATTCATCGTATTCAGTGTAATGCTACCTGTTGGAACAGAAAAAAACAGTGTTCTATTTGAACTTCCAGCAGATCAAAAGAACTATACGCTCAAAAATTTTCATGTCACTGATAAAAATGGGGAGAAAATCAATCTCGACACACATACTACATTTAAAATGACTGGCACTGTACATTATAGTGAACTAGACAAACCAGAGGGGGAACGAGACAAAAATAATTTTGCCTATAAGATCACTGATGTAACGTTCGAAAAAGACTAAATATCATTTTATCAATCCGATCTCACACTTCAATCAACGTTAAAAATATGATAAATATTCAACTTGGAAATAGTATCTCATTTGGATGGGTAATTATTGCATTTGCCCTGATCACAACACTAGGGATTTACATCGCATACAGAAAACAACAAGTGATTAAGATAAAATACGTCATCGCTGTCCTTATTATGTTTTTTATAGGAATAAAATGGGTTTTTGAACATTAAAGGTTTAATTATGCGACAACAGCTAGGTAGATGATCTAAGATAATCAGGAAGATATATTGATTAGGTGAAATAACTTAAATAGATTTATTTTTGTAAATTCAAGTTTGCGGGCACCGATCAACCGTAATCGGTGCCCGCTGCTAAATGTATATTAACGATGAAATTTATTTTCACTATCGCTATCTTTTCTATCTTAACGTATGTATCCGCTCAAGAGCGCCCCAAGCTTGTTCCGTTCAAATCTAAAGGTAGACTGGGGTTAATGCGTATTTCTGACATGGTGCTGGCTTACCCTGATTCTTTGAAGGATGGTCTCAACCAATATGATGTCGCAGGAGATTTCCAAAGCTATATTATAGCAAAAAATGAAACCGAAGATCATGTTATTGATGCTTACACTGGACAGGAACAGCTTTCCGGCCAACTAGATAGCGCATGTGGTCGTTTGAGAATCAATAAAGACAGTTATTATCATTTTGAAATTAATGGAAACTCGGTTTTACTAAACCCAGGAAATCCCCCTATACATCTTAGCACCTTATATGATCGAATTGAACCAAACCATAATGCCTGGGACAATGAAAGCTTGGATGGTAAGCAGTACATATGGGCATTGAAAGCAGATGAGACATATGATGTTTTGGCTGTTGATAACAACTTTACTCCTGTGAACACATTACCCAAATTTGAAAGTTTTGATCTGGTATACCAAATCAATGAAAATGCCCCCATGACGCTGATCGGATTTGTGCTGGGTAGAAAAACGGCGATCCAACGTGCTTTCGGTCAGAAATATGGAATTCCTGAATCTAGTCTCTCTGTTGAGATCTACAACACTAATTTTAGAAGATTGGGCATTGCAGCCTATAAACGTGATGCAATCGCAAAACTATTCAATCAAGAGATCGAATTACGCGGCAGCATGACGGCTCCTCCAAGTTTAGAAAATCAGCTGCTTATACCTCAAAATAAAACAATTGTACTGAATAACGAATTCAGCTTAATACCAACCAAAGAGGATGCAACAAAACTGGTGCTTGTCAACACATTACAGGGAAACACTCCTGTCTTGGGAGATGACCACTTTGACTATAGATATATCAGTACGCCACAAAATCTAAAAGCCCTCCTACAAATAAAACACGCAGAAACTGGAACATTCTTCTATTTTGATTTTAATGGACGCTATTTTCCAAAAGGCGTACCCTTATTACCCAAAGCATATAGAGAATGGAATTGATAGCGCCAAGAAAGATAACACAAAAAAAACGAAGACACATTTATAAAACTGATTCTTAACAAATGATTCCCCTGGTTTTGATCCTAAGTGCGGTATTTGTGACAGTAGCTTTTCTTGTCACGAACGAAAATGCTGACTCTGCTCTCTCTGGCTATAATACGCTTTCCGCAGAAGAAAAAAAGCAATTTGATATTCAAAATTTCATTTTATTCTTCAAGAAATTTCACATCATATTAGCTATTTCCTATTTAGCTATTTTCGGTATACTTTTTTTTATGATCAATCCATACTGGGGAAATATCTTTACGGTAACTTACCCACTCCTTGCCTATATATTTTATATTTGGAAGGCGAACAGTTTCTTCAAAACAAGGAATCAGAAACAGTATTATGTCTCACTTGCAGTTATTAGTTTTCTTTGTATTTTATTTCTTGTGATTGTCTACCTGTTTTTAAAGAACTGAACCCTGCTATTTACATGCATTATAATAAAATAAGAACTATTGAAAACTATTTCTAATTTTATAATGCTATTGTAGATAACATGGACAAACGCTCAACACATATACAGGAATGGATTGACATCCACAGTGATACACTTCTTAGCAATGCTCTTTTTTTGGTATCTGACCAGCAAGATGCTGAAGATATAGTCCAAAATGTATTTATTGCGGCATTTGAATCATATTACTCTTTCCAAGGCAAGAGCAGTGTAAAAACCTGGTTAATGGCTATTCTAAAAAACAAAGTAGCTGAGTTCTATCGCAAAAAATACAGACAAACAGGGAATATTTCACTGGACCAATATTTTGATCTTGAGGGGTCATGGAAAAACAACGATGTTCTACAGGAATGGGACGAAAAAGATGAGAATCTCCTTGACAACAGTAATTTTAACAAGATCATGGCTGAATGTATAGACAAATTACCTTTAAAATGGCTGATCCCCGTAAAGCTCTATTATCTGCAAGAAAAAAAAGCGGACAAGGTATGTCAGGAAACTGGGATTACGACAACTAATCTATGGAAGATCCTCCAACGAAGCCGTATGCAGCTTCGGGAGTGCCTGGAAATTAACTGGTTTAATATTTCATGATTTTTTTTAGACGATGATAAGACGATTTATTCATGCCATTATAATGCCTTGCAAACAGGCAACCTTGTATATTGAACAACAAAACGCAGCTGATATTGCATTTTTTCAAAGAATACGGCTGAAAGCTCATCTCATAAGCTGCAAGTGGTGCCGTGCCTATAGCCGTAAAGTACAAGCAATGGAATCTATGATGAAAAAGATGTTTACACAAAATAACCCTAAAAAATTAAACAATACTGAACTACAAGTATTTAAAGAAAAACTAAAGGAAAGATTAAAATAATAAGATTTTTTGTCAGGATTTTGAAGTACGTACTACCAAAAGAAAAACGCTAGTACAAATTTAAATTTCAAAAAAGATGCATCTTATCAAAAAAACAAAAAATTACCCTTTAGCTTCATCATCCTGGGATTTTTACATTTCCACTTTCGGCACTGTCTCCATTCTGCTTTGGCTGGGGATTTTCAAATTTACCCCAACAGAAGCAGCTGCAATTAAACCATTGATAGCACATCATCCACTGTCTTTCTGGGTATATAAGTCATTGCCTGTGCAAACTGTTTCTAATATCGTTGGTGTAGCTGAAATAGCTATTGCCATACTCATTTTACTGAGTATAAAATTGAACCAATTGAGATTGTATGCGGGAATAGCTGTATGTCTTATTTTTATCACGACGCTCAGTTATCTTTTTACAACACCAAATATGTTTAAAAATGTCGATGGCATCCTTGTAACTGATTTCTTTATCTTGAAAGATATACTTTTTCTTGCGTTTGGAATTCAATTAATTCAATCAGCTAAAAATAAAAAATCATGAAAATTATAGGAACACTCGTTACCATTGCGCTTATAGGACTGATAATGGTTAAAATAGGTTTTTCACAAAGTGAGAGAAAAATACAATCTCCCGAGAAAAGCCCAATGCATAACAATCAAAACAGCGAAATTTATTTTGCAGGAGGCTGCTTCTGGGGGACAGAACATTACTTTAAGCAAATTAAGGGCGTAACAGCCACTGAAGTCGGTTATGCGAATGGAACTCTCCCCAAACCCACCTATGAACAGGTATCAACTGGCAAAACGGGATCTGTAGAGACTGTAAAAGTAAATTACGATCCCACAATAGTTGATTTAAAGTTATTGATAGATTTATACTTTAAAACGATTGATCCCACAAGTTTAGATAAACAGGGAAATGATATTGGTACACAATATAGAACCGGGATCTACTTTACAAAAAAGTCAGATGAAAAAATAATACGAGAAGAGATGGAACAACTGGCGAAGAACTATCGTTCAAAACTCGTTGTTGAAATTAGTCCCTTACATAATTTTTATACCGCTGAAAATTATCACCAAAATTATCTAGAAAAAAATCCACAGGGATACTGTCATATCTCTGCTGAGCTATTTGAGCAAGCCAAACAAGCAAATCCTCAACCCCTCCAATACAACAGGGTAGACAAAAAAACCTTAAAAAAAGAGCTAACTCCATTGCAATATGACGTGACGCAAAACAATGCTACTGAAAAAGCATTCGACAACGTATATTGGAACGAATTTCGGGAGGGTATCTATGTAGATGTTACAACAGGCGAACCGTTATTTATTTCCACTGATAAGTTTGAATCGGACTGCGGCTGGCCTAGCTTTTCCAGACCGATCAATGATAATTTAATTAGCGAAAAAAAAGACAAATCTTTTGGAATGAATAGAACTGAAGTAAGAAGTAAAACCGGTGATGCTCATCTAGGGCATGTTTTTAATGATGGCCCAACTGAACAAGGAGGGCTAAGATACTGTATCAATAGTGCATCCTTACGCTTTGTCCCGAAAGAACAGATGAAAGCCCAGGGTTATGAGAAATTTATTCCCTTACTTCAGAAAAAAAGCAACAAATAGAGATAAGGCAAAATGTATATCCCAGTTTCTGTTATAGCTTTTTTAAGGTTACTGACATCCTCTTCTAAAGTTTTATTAAACGATAAACGTTTAGAAACTTATTTTTTTGATTTATATGAATCGAAAGCAGTGGGCATGCAAGAATAATGAGCAACCAATCTCCTTTATGTACAGCTGATTGTAATAGCGTATATGATATATACTGTTCGACACTATAACACGCCATACATTAAACATGCTCATCTACTCTCAATTCATATACAAATATAGCAAACAAAACTAATATAATTAGTTTTGTTTGCTATATTAATTAGCTTAATAAATAAAGGACTATGATTCACGTAATTTAGTTCTCAAAACATAAGCTTTACTCACCAAAAGTGAAAATTACTAAAATATCCATTTGTGACTTTACCCATCTAGCATAAATTGATTAGCTAATAACGGAAATACGGTATCTTCCTACAAATATTAATCATACCTATTTTATCTATCACCTTATTATTAGTTTAAGATAAAATTTAAAAAAATCATGAAATCAATTGAAAATTTATCGCAATTTAAGCTCGCACAAGACGAGCAACAAACTGTACAGGGAGGATTCAATCCAATGGGTTCGATTTCGCTCTCATTCGAATCAGCTCAAGGAGGAGAAAGTGGAGGCACAATAGGCGTCTATCTTAATGGAAGTCATGTTTCAAACACCTACTTTTTCACTGACCACAATTGGGTGTATACAAGTAGTTATATGTAAGGACCAATGAACCTGTTTCTCCAAATAAAAGGCTTTACTATCTGGAGAAACAGGGTTTCACCTTAGTCGTCTACTCCCTTATACTTTCAAAAAGAGACTGGATTCAAATAATACCATATCTACAATGAACGGCTAATATCGACCACATTAAAAATCTGATCAACATCATCCAAACTAATGTCAAAATCTGGATAAGTAGCTTTATCCGAATTGAGCGAACGTAGTGTAAGAATTCCATTCGTTACATCGTGATGGGCAATTTCCTTAATAATCACCCCTTCATACCGATGTACAACGACCCAGTACCGGTATTTATGCGTGTGGAATTTTGATTGCCACAGTTCTCGTTTAATCAAACGGCCAGTGACAATATCTCCATCAAGAACGCTAGCATCCGTTCCGTCTGTCATACTATCACCACTGACTTCAAAAGAACGGTAAGCTCCTTTGTGAAATTCATTTACGGTGATAAAATGCGCAGGTAAATCATCCATATATTCAGCATCTGAGAAGCCTGACAAATAGCCTGCCTTTGCCTTTTCGGTAACCAGTTTGGTCTGCATCAAATAACGCCCCGGTGATACCTCAAAGAATATATTGTTTTTATTTTCATCAATAAATTTGACGTCGTTGGAAAAATATCCAATGGATCTTCCATTCCCAACGTTGACCATCGAAGCTGCTTCTGGCTGAACAAATAACCCAGGTAGATTTCGCTCTCCTTTCCCATAGAGTAGCCAATCGTATTGAACCTGAGGAAAAGCATTTTGAATACGGGTTTTCATCGTGAGGCCTATCGGGTATTCCCCCTTCTTAATACGTGAATATACCTGCTCACGTACATCTAGTAAACTCGCAAATTCCCGATTAGTAACCCCCATTTCCAAGCGTAAAACTTCAAAGTTATTATCTGGATAAGTTTCCATGTTTTTATAGGATATTTAATAAATGTTACACTAATTCATAACAATCTGACACTAAGTTACACAACTTATTAAACCTAAACAAACAAACAACCATACAAAAAATACAAAACACTAAATATCAACACTTTAAAATTAAACAAATAAGTTTAACATTTTAAATAAATAAAATTTATTTAAAAAAATTAACATCAAAAAAGACAGAATGATTAACAAATTTGTTTAACTTTGTTTAACAATTAACAATCACCAAGAGACGCACAATAAAAAGAATTATCCATCAGCAATAACGTTGATAGGCTTACAGGCGGAATAAGTAAGTATAAAATAAAAAAGGAGATAAAAAATGGAACGTTTCATCACAAAAGAACAACTATTGGATAGACCAATTCGACCTAACTATGGACATATCCCAAAACAGGATATTATTTCAGAACAAACGCAAGACGCAGAACTAATGGCAACACTATTAGGTCAACAAAAATCAATACCTGATAAAAGACAACAAAACGACAAGATCAATCCCCAACGTATGAACATGCTATATCATTCTTTCATTATGAGTTTTTTAAAAGAAAATCATCCAGAAATATTAAGATCAATAGACAAAATATATGAACCCGATCTTTCCAAAATTAGTCAGGTTATCGACTGTTATTGTGATTTTATGAGAATACCACCACAACAGATTATGGGTGAATATATCAACTACAAAGACATTCAACACCGGTATAAGGCGATCGCGGTTGTCTTGCGTATTTTTCAACCTGAAAAATTGGATAACCTAAAAACAAAGGTAAAAAGTACAATATATAAAGAACTGGAGCCTTATTTAAAGATAAATAGTGACACGCTACAAAAATCTATTATATGTGCATGTAATCAATTCGACATGTATAATGACTTCAAGAAAGACATCAAGCAAGCGGCAAATTATTATTTCATCAACAAACGGTTCAATGATAAATAAGATTATTTCCCAAAAGTTATACCGATCATAAAACAGACGAATTTGGAGTTTTATTTGATCGGTATACTAATCAGCTACAAACTGTTATACCTTCCTTCTGAACCACCAGACTACACTAAATAGCAAGACAAGTAAACCTCCCAGAAAATAAAATAGACTTGTAACCGCTGGTCTTTCCTTTCGATTCGAAGTGTTTTCAACGAACTGTAGTTGTTCTTCTTTGTACTGAATCTTTTGGGCTGATTGTTGACGCTGCACAGAAACGGATCTCTTAAACAAACTGCTACTATCTATATAATTTATCCGTTTTTTTTTCACGCTTCCTTTGCCTATTCGTACAATACCATCGGGTCTAATTTCAATCTCTTCACCTTCAATCTGCATAAGATCTTCTACCCTTCTCGAAAGTCTATGAGCCAAATGTTCGATCTTTAGCTGTCTATTATTTGAGTCTTCCATCGACATTAAGCCAATTTTTCCGTCCCTATTCACCTTTCGTGATTTTTCTGTTTTCACCACCTTTTTAAATAAACCGCAGCTACTAACGAGTAGTAGCATTACGGTCAATAGGATTATATTTTTCATTTTTCACTCTTTTTAATTCAATCTGTAATTCATTGTAAAGTTTCATCAGGTCATCATATTTCACCTGCAACTCTGTTAAAGTTTTTGAACATGCCATACGATCCTCATGAGCCAGCTTAAGACCCTCATTAAGATCCTCAATAATAGCCCTTAAGTGTTCTATATCTTTTTCTAACCGATTTGCATACCCTTCCCACTTATCGATAACTTTCCCCGCATTTTCCACATTCGTTGCCTCTACCTCCGCCTGCTGCTTGGGCCGCCCAACGAGGTAGCCACCAATAGCCGTGACAACAGGAATAATCAGCTTTTCCAAAATTTCAACTAGTTCCATAATCATTCTTTTTTTATGAGTGGTTTAAACTTCATCCAAGGGAATTGTATCCCTGGATCTTCCTTTCTTGCTGGAGCAATATCATTGTGCCCCAAAATTTCCCGAATCGGATAATGTGCAATAATTGCCTGACAGACCTCGATCGCTTTATTGATCTGTATTTCACTATATAGCTCCGATCCTTTATTTTGCAACTCGATCCCAATACTATACCTATTCAGATCTTTCAGCCCAGCCCAAGAACTCTGTCCAGCATGCCAACATTTGATATTGAATGCTGCCAGCTGTGTCACAAGACCATCCCGACCGATATGTACATGAGCTGACACCTTGCTCTTGGGATCCAACATCCAGTGGATTGCACTACTACCGTTAGATGCACCATCATAATGCATAATGATATATATAGGCTGAATAATACCGCCTTTATTCGGTGTTTCCCTATAGGAAACACCCACCAATTGATCTTCTTTAATGTTCATATCTCTTTTTATTACGTATGTTTTTACCTCGATTAAGCGCTTCATTTTTTAAGATTCTAGTTTTATTCAAGAAAGACGACAATATTTACCTTCATCATCGTTATCTCAACACAAACTTAAGTGCGAAATCGGTCTAAAAAATGAAATATCAAGGGTATATAAGCGGTATAAAAAAGCTACCGAATATCTATTCAAAAACGAGGTGTTATTATTGTTGAGCAGTCGAAAAAAGCCACATCATGATGTGCTTGGTTCTAATTGTAATAATAAAAAGCAAATTCAGTTTAAACTGACCTATTACGTATTGAGTTTAGCAATAAGTAGGTAAAAGCGCTAATATAGATTTAGATCTCTATACCAAAAGTCTGAAAATGAAATTCTATTTCCTAAGTGGGCAAGTCCAACCTTTCTTACATGTTTAACTTACTTGCCATTTCAGGTCTTAATGAAAGCTATTTTGTAGCAAAGATTTAAAAGATTAACTGAGAAACGCCCCATAACGGAACCTAATCATATTTTTTCAACTGAGTTCCATACAGAGCAGTATATGATATGCTAATCTAATAACCGCCTACTCAGCAGATAGGAAAATGCTGTAACTCCGATTTTTAACCAGGCATCATCAATTTGAAAATTAGGACTATGGTTCATCGTTATTACACCTTTTTCAACCCTATATTTAAGTCAAAAAAAGCGATAAATGGTGGATATAGACAGGTAAGTAACATCTAAACAGGGTATGGTATAAAAAACATTTCTCGCTTTCCATTGTTATTTGATCGTTATAGCATAGGATGAGTTATATCGTGAAGGCTAGGAAATCGGTTCGCCTAGCCTTTTTTATCAATCCCGAAGCTGGCCACTTTAAATAAGAAACAGACAGTATACTAGGCTTTATTTGGCACAAAATTGACCAGATTTCCAATAATACCAGATTTCCCAGAACTCAATGAAATGTAGGCCTAAGCTTCAATGCTAATTCATAATAAGGTCGTATCGAATGATGCAACATCATCTCATCGCTTTTACTCTCATCAAACATCTGGGTGTATTCCTGATCGGGTGTTAAAATTATATGCGTACCTGTACGGACATAGTCATTGCTTGGGAAATAGACTGGCTCTTTAAAATTTGGCAAATACACCCGAACCATTTTTGACACTTGTTTCCCAAGTATCTTCTGATAATTTACTACTGCTTTCTCTGATGGATTTTTTAGCATCCGAAATGCAATTCTCTTTTTTAAGCCTTGCTTTTTAATAGAGGAAACTATGGGCGTCACGGGGTTCCGACTTGGAAGATCCCGCATCTGCTGTACAGTAAATGGCATTTGAGGAACCCAGTCTTTGGGGTTAACAACTTGATAAGCCCAACCATAGCTTTTATTTTCATATTCATAAGCGAAATAAAGATTTCCTGGCTTAGGCGCGGCCGAACAATAGGTCTTGAACCGAATGTCCTTAGGCAAACGACCTGCATCTTGTAGTTGGTAAAAATAGGCAGTCAACAGATAACTAATACCACCACCCTGGCTATGTCCTATAATCAAAATATCTCTTGTGCCCTGTTTATAAAGTGAATCTATTTGGGGCAACATATCCCTAGAAAGATAAGCTGTACTGATTAAGTATCCTACATGAACAGCAGCATTGGGATCATTGGATAATTTATAATCAAATACAAAGTTGGTATCTATTTCCAATTTGCCAGTAGCTGGCACCATCGCGGCATAAAGATTTGCTAACCAACTCGGATTGCCATCTACTGACCCTCGCGTACAAAAAATCGCTGTATTCGCATCCTTTTGCCATAGCTCATACAAATTATTAAGTCCCATTGACAAACTTCGATAGATCAATTTAGAAGATTCAGGTGCTGGAATGGGAGACGATTCGGAGCTATCCTTCCCATAGATATGAGCATTGACCCGTAACATCTCTTGATATTCCGGAATATCAAAACCGGGATTAAGCCGCTGGGCCCTGACCGCAGTAACAATCAAAAGTACCCAACCAAGTAACCAATATTTTATCATCTTGAATCTCAATTAGCGTAAATAAATTAAAAAAAGTTGAATTGGAGCCAACACCTGTTCAGTAGCAATAGCTATGCCTTTTATTTTGTACTTTAGAAGAATATATCAAAAGGCATTTTATGGACAATAATCATTTTTCTAATTGTGACCAAGAACCCATACATCTTTGCGGTCAGATACAGCATTTTGGTTGCCTTATTCTATTCGATGCCAGCCAAAATTGTATAGCTTGGAGTGAAAACTTTGCAGAAATAGGATTACGCGAACAAAGTATATTCTTAGGACAAACATTAATCGGGTTTATCGACAGTTTAGCAATTCAGCATAAGATCGACCTGAATCAAATATTAAATGATCATACCGATAGTTTCAAACATCGTTATGTCGCGGACATTTATTTGCAACAAATCCCATACTACCTCAGTATCTATCCATTTGACAATAAGATTTATGTAGAAATAGAACAGCATCGTTCACAATCACATCAATTTAAAAACACTTTTTTTTACGCCAAACATATCAACGAAAGTAAAGATATCTGGAAAGCTCTTGCCGAAAACATTTTTACGGTGACGAGCTACGACCGAGTGATGATCTATAAATTTGCAGAAAGTGGCGATGGTCAAGTTATTGCTGAACATGTTGTTGGTGGTCTGGAACCCTTATTAGGCTACCGCTATCCCGAGTTTGATATTCCGAAACAGGCTCGCAGCCTCTATACTAAAATATTTGCTAGGGTTACACCCGATGTAGATGCTAGTCCCTCACCAATTTGGGGTATTGAATCTGAAAAATTAGATCTTTCTATGACAGCGATACGTTCGATGTCTCCTATACACCTACAATACCTTCGAAATTCGCAAGTAAAAGCAAGCGGTAGTTTTTCCATCATCATCAATGGAAAATTATGGGGATTGGTTGCTTGTCAGAATAGACTTCCCAAATACATTGATCTCGCGCAAAGACATCTCTCCATCTTCATTGTACAGTATGCTGTAAATAGTTTTTTGGCCAACAAACATATTGAGGAGAATAATTTTAAACTTAAGGCGAAGAGTATAGATTTTGATATTAGACAAAATTTATTCACAAAAAAAGATGTCTATAAAGTAATTAGCGCACTGACATCAAGCTTAATGGATATCCTTCAGGCTGATGGAATTGCATTCAAATATCTTGACAGATGGCATATTGTTGGCCATACTCCCGACAAAAAATCACTATTAAATCTGGACAATCATTTCAGTAAATCGATATCCGACCAACTATTTTGGCAATCGGATTTCAGAGAGCGACAGGACGAAATAGGAACTGTTTTCCCTTTCCCAGGTATTGCAGGAATAGATCTGGAAAACAAATTAGACTTCAAAATCTATTTTTTTCGAAAGGAGGTAAAAGTCGAAGAAACTTGGGCCGGAGCACCTGAAAAGCAACTTATTTATGATCCAACAAAGCTTATAAATTTTCCCTCTCCCCGTACATCCTTTAATGCTTGGAAGAAGATCGTTGAAGGGACAGCTCCTAAATGGAGGGAACGCGAAATCAATTTCCTAAAAAGCCTAAGCATAACCATTCAAGAAGCCTGTTTAAAAAAAATCTTCGAAATCCAGGCTCTAAATGAGAAGCTTATCGAAATAAATAACATGCTAGAAACTTTCAGTTACACCTTAAGTCATGATTTAAAAAATCCATTGGCCGCATTGCAGATGACAGCCCAAATGATTCGGGATAGACCCGGCCTAAGTCAGGAATTTCTCGGAAAAGCAGGAAAAAATATGATGGAAGCTATTCAATTGATGAATAGTATGCTCGATAAGACAGTTGACTTCGCTCGTACAAAAAGTTATGAATTCGAGTACGAGACCGTCTATCCTGAACGGTTTA
Source organism: Sphingobacterium sp. (assembly GCA_031277685.1). Classification (GTDB taxonomy): domain Bacteria; phylum Bacteroidota; class Bacteroidia; order Sphingobacteriales; family Sphingobacteriaceae; genus Sphingobacterium. The sequence continues at coordinate 90,778 of JAITLV010000268.1, forward strand.
TTGAAAATATTATCGATGATTGCAGGATAAGATTTAATGTCCTTAATCTACAATTCGAAAAAGGAAAAATCCCACCAGTTGATGGTGAAAAAACCCTAGTCTATCAATTGTTTCTAAATCTTTTGGGCAATGCAATCAAGTATAGTAGTAATAAAACTAATCCAATTATTGGTATAGACAGTAGAATGGAAGATAATTATGTCGTGTATAAGATATGGGATAATGGCATTGGAATGTCAGCACAGGAAACCGAACGAATTTTTGAGATATTTCACCGCCTCCCTAATGCCATGCAATTTGATGGATCAGGAATAGGCTTATCTATTGTCAAGAGAATTGTAGATCGATTAAATGCAAAAATCACGGTAGAAAGTAAGCTAAATCAGGGAACAATTTTCCATATTTACTTCCCAATTAAAAACTGACCTCCCAATCAGAAAACCAAGAGTTTAAGCCTTGTAGCTTCCTCTAATTTACTCCAACAATAGAATCACGCCTAGCCAGCCCATATAGGCAACAACTATCATTGAACGCGAGCTGCTAAGACTTGATACAACAGGAAACAGCATTCGTTCTTTTTTATTAAATTAGCGTAGGGTCCATAGACTAAAGTGAAGCAGAAGGCACCGACACACACATGTAATCACTTAATTTACTGCCCCATAAAGAATTCTTCAATAAAGTATTAATTGGAAATGAATAAATTCAGTTTGTTAGTTGGAAATGATATAAATAATATTTCTCCAGGAATCAGTTGGAGTGATTTACTAGCTAATATTAAAACAAAATATCATGTAACGGCATTAGAAAATGGACAAAAACCTTTTCCGATGTTGTATGAAGAAATTTTCCTAAATGCAATCAAGGTACAGCATCTCAATGAAAAAGAACTTAAAACCTATATTTCAGACAGTGTCTCTCAAATAAAACAAAATGAAATACACCAAATGATCCAGGCTCTTCCTACCAAAAACATTATTACAACAAACTATGAATTCAGCTTGGAAGGACCAAATCCAAAAACGAATACCAGCCTAGTCAGGGAAACGACCTACAGTGTTTTTCGCAGACATGAAACTGCTGACAAAACATTTTGGCATATTCATGGTGATTGTGACAGTCCCAGTTCTATTAATTTGGGATACGAACATTATTGCGGACAGCTTCAAAAAATGAGAGATTATGTTGTCAATGGCACCAATTATACTTCAGATACGGTATATAGAGCATCCTTAATAAAAAGGTTAAAACAGAAAAAAAATCTGCAATTACAATCCTGGATAGACTTGTTCTTTACCCAAGATATTCATATACTAGGTTTGTCACTGGACTTTGTGGAAATTGATCTTTGGTGGCTGCTGACTTATCGTGCCCGAAATAAGTTTTATAGAAAAAGTGATTTCATTCAAAATCAGCTTTTTTACTATACGACAAAAAAATGGCATCAAATTTCTGTAGATAAAATGCAATTACTCAAAGCCAACGATGTCGAAATCATTGTTATTGATGAATCCGATAAGACCAGGTACTATAAAAAAATTTTGAAAGAGATAAATAAAAAATATTCACTCACAAATAAAATCTAATTATCACTGAGGCAACCTCCTTACATCTTTCTTCCATTTAAAGAAACAAGTATTTTTATCTGGAGAGGATGGGGGAGATATTTATAGTGTAGGATAAAAGGCATTTTGGAAAATCACGGAAGAAACCTCTATCTTTATTTGGCAACAGTTTGGACATCTTCAACCATCAATACTGATCATGGATCAGAAATTCCCTAAAAAAAACCGTGTTATTTCATCTTAATGGCAAAAAAAGAATTCCGTTCACCAAAAAGAAACATCCTTTCTCCTTGCATTGAATGCATTTTGAATGGCTCTCTACTGAAAAAAATAAAAAATATAATTCGATCCCCCTTTTCAAAAGTAAAACTTAAGAGTGAGATCACCAATGTTGTTTATATGAACTGGTTGATACCAATAGAAAAAATTCAGCATATGATTCCGGAAGGCATTCAAGTTGATGTTATTAACGGTAAAACACTATTTTCTATTCTAACCTATCAACACGGCCATTTCGGACCAGCTAAACTATATAGATGCAAGTCATTATATGGATCACCCTTGCAATGCAATTGGAGATTTTATATTGCTCAAGATACCGGACACTTCAAAGAACCAACAGTACTATTTTTTTCGAACAGTATGGACAGTCTGCTTTATTCTTTTGGTAGTCGCTTTTTTAGTAATATGATGTATACACATTACCCTTTAACTTTTAAACATCAATATACTGATGATCAAATCCATACAAAAATAGACCCTGGAACCAGCAATGCTCCAGATTTGGATGTTAGCTGTCATTTTATTGAAGAATGGAATGTTCCTGTTGATTTTAGAAGGATATCGACACATCCTAAAGAGCTACTTGAAAAAATTATTGTTCAGAACCAAGCACTAACACCTCTAAGCCGACAGCTATCACATATAGCTACTATCTCACTAGCTTTCGATATTGAGCAAGTCAAACCCCTAAAAATTGATTTTTTCAAAAGCCAATTTTTAAATAAAATTGTAAAAGAGGAAAATTGTTTCGCGTTTCAGATACCATCATTAACTTTTTTTATGAATAACGAAAAAAGAATAAATACATGAATTATATAGATTTTTTTATTGCTTTACTTATCGCTAATGCGATGCCACACTTCATTTTTGGAATAGCCAAAATACGATTTTTAGGGCTTTTCGGTTATTCATCAACAGGCAATATTTGCTATGCGTTTTTACAGTTCATTTTAGCAATTGCACTTTTCTCCTATACATATGGCATAACAAAAATCATTACTACCCCCTTTGCTATTGGTAGCCTGACGGTGCTAATACTTTATTTTATATTTGGAAAATTGCTCATAAAAAAATTTCATAACAAATAAACCATATCAGTCTACAACACCATAGGCACTTTTTTATTCGTCAAATTTCATCTCACTATACAAGTCCAAGATCTGTTACAAAGCTGTTCTCAAATGTATTCTGGTAGCCTATTATATCCTTATAGCTCGTCCCTTCTCCTGAAAATCCTATAGATCAGTCTCTAAACCTTAAAAATTACCATTCCTCCAATAAGCTCCGAATTCAGCAGTGTCCTACATGAGGACATCTACTCTCTTTCTGGGATAGACATCCATAGATATCCCCAAACATTAGGATCGGATTCTTCTGCCCAAACTTCATCTAACGATGATACTATTAAACTGACGAAACAAACAATTCCCTATAAATTGTAGTAGTTGAAAAATAGAAAGAGGAAAATGATTACAATTTAATTAATATACAACATTAAAAATGAATCTATTAGTCGTAATAAATCTGAGCAAAAATCGCCTAAAATAATATTTTGAGAAATAGAAAAAATATATCATTTTTGCCCTAGCTAGATAAAATTAACAGGGAAAGTAACACAAAAAATTACCGCATCCACATTTTCATATTTTTATTGTTCAACGATGTTTTTCAAAAGATTCGCCTATTTCTTTTTAGGTATATTATTACTTATTGGATGTAAAAAAGACATTCATTCTGGTGATACTCCGATAGATCCCGAGCCCATAGATAGAACTAAATTACCAATTCCAGCAGGATTCACGAATGATTTGGCTGCAATAAAAATTAATACAATAGCGAATGCAAACCAGCCAGGGTCTTCGCTCCCTGAATTTATCCGTGACATATCTGGAAAAAATGCGAGTTACTGTCATCCTGATGTTGAATATTTTCCAAAAGGTTTCAATGGATATAAGTATTGGATGGTGTTTACTCCTTATTTTGGTATTATAGGTTCTGATCGGACGGCGTCTTTATATGAAAATCCAACGATTGTCGTATCAAATGATGGTAAAGAATGGATCACTCCCGCAGGCCTGACCAATCCTATACAACGCCGTCCTATGCTAGAAGACTCGTATATCCCCCCAAGCGGCATACCTAACCAAGGATATTGGTCAGATGTGGATTGGAATTTCAATGGAAAGGAATTCGAATTATATTATAGGGGATGTTTCTTTTCCAGTAAAATTTTAAAACAATGGGGTGCTAAGAGTGATAACAACGCCAGAAAACTGAATCAAGAAGCCGAACGTATAATCGTTAGGCAAACCTCTGCTGATGGGATCCATTGGACTCCACTTGAACTCGTATACAACAGCAACGAGCCTGCTTCAATCCAGGACAATCATATCATTTCTCCCTCCTTTGTCAGAAATGAGACGAATATGATTAGTTATGAAGTAGATTTTAAACCTACATACCAGTCTCCTATTATGACAAGTATCTTATCGCGTTCTTCAACGAATGGTCTGGATTTCACCCGCTACAAAAATAGCAAGCAAGTTAAATTCATCAATAAACCTTGGCTTGAATTAAATAAAAATTATTCCACTTGGCATCTACAGGCAGCTTATGTTGATGGTTATTATTTTCTATGCCTTGCAGTGGGAAACGTAGACAGATATACTTCCGACCTGAATTATCTGGCCTACTCAAAGAATGGGATAAATTTCCGTGCGTTTGAAAAACCTCTCGCCTCATGGAATGTCTATCGTTCAGCAGTATTCGTTAAATCCTCTTCGCAAACCGATATTAATTTCGGCGCTGTAATAGGATATAAATCAGGTGCGTTCGGCTACAGGGAATTTAAATTAAATAAGAAAGTATTGGAAGATGGGTTAAAATAAAACGATTATCTTTAGCTTTAAAAGCTTATTCATGGAATTGTTTCCTATATTAGATATTCACGAATTCAGAAAAGATCAACTCGCCGGAAATGAAGGGTATTCATACTCAGAATTAAGAGGTGAACATCATATTGAACGTCCTCATCAACATCATTTTTTTCTATTGGTTCTTTTTGATCAGGCTGAGGGTATACACCAAATTGATTTCAAAGATTATACAATTGGTCAACATCAGATCCATATGCTATTTCCTAAACAAGTTCATAGCTGGAAATTAGGTGAAAATACAAGTGGATTTCAATTAATGGTAGATCGCGAACAATTTGAGAAATTCTCACCGGAATTTCATTATTCATCTATGTATTATCAGCAAAATCCTGTCATCCCGCTATCAGATAAGACTTTTCAAATACTCTATTACGAATTCAATGCGATAAGACAGGAGCTGGAAGATTGTAATTGCTTTCCAGAAATTATATACTCTCGAGCCGCAGTCATTGCATCTATATTGCGTAAGGAAGTACGAAATATCAATCATGATAAACTGCCTCATCAATCAACCCCACAATTATTGAGACTACGAGAACTAATAGAGGATTTTTTCTGGGAAGAGAAGTCCGTTGCTTTCTACGCAGATAAACTCCATATATCTATTGGTCATTTAAACAAACTCTGTCGTAAAAATCTACAGCTCTCTCCAGGCCAGCTTATTCAACAACGCACACTATTGGAAGCGAAAAGATTATTGAAATCGACAGATCTATCAATTAAAGAAATTGCATTCAAACTTGGTTTTATAGATTCATCTTATTTCACCAATTTTTTCAAACAACATACCCAACTCAATCCAAAGCAATTTAGGGCGAATTCATAATCTTATATAATAATTTTGGATAATTAATTCATGGGAATGGATATCTATTAAATATAAGCTCCAATTTACTCATCAGTAGACTAATGTTTTAAACTCGGTGAAAAGACATTTTTTGATATCATGTTCGTGTATTACAGAAGCAATCGGTGTTCTTGTTGATCACTACAAATAGGATAAATAAAAATAAATTGAATATAACATGCAATATTGGGACACTTTATATGATCTGTAATTCCTACTTTTATAGCTTATCTTTAACTCAGTAGAAATGGCAATCAAAGATATTGAAATTGTAAAAACAGAAATTCTTTCTGACAATTGGTACACCTTAAAAAAGATCACGTATCAATATACAAAGGCCGACGGAACAGTACAACAACAAAGTCGAGAAGCCTATGATCGTGGAAATGGCGCAGTAATATTACTCTACAACACAGCATCGCAAACCGTCATATTGACTAGACAGTTTAGAATTCCAACTTATATCAACGGTAATGAATCTGGAATGTTAATAGAAGCTTGCGCGGGTTTATTAGATCAGGATTCACCACAAGATTGTATACGCAGAGAAACCGAAGAAGAAACCGGCTATCAGATTAAAGAAGCCAAAAAAATTTTTGAAGCCTACATGTCTCCTGGTTCGGTTACTGAAATCCTACATTTCTTTATTGCGGAATATACAAATAACATGAAGGTCAGTGATGGCGGAGGTCTGGAAGAAGAGGAGGAAAATATTGAAATACTGGAAATCAAGATACAAGATGCCTTATATATGATAGAAAGTGGCGAAATCAAAGACGGAAAGACCATCATGCTCTTACAATATATTAAATTGAAAAATATATTGTAAATGAATATTGGCAAAAGATGATCCTACTGAGCCACCGTACCAAAAATAAACTTCGCCTGTTGAAAACTAATAGTCGATGGTATATAATGTGGAATACCCATATATACTTGTTCAGTACCAGTTCCTAGGATATATTGAGACCCTTTTTTGAGTAAAACAAAGGGTCTCCTTTTTTTTTGTCCCCATCCAAATGGAGTATAATAATAATCACCGGTCAACGTATCATTTTTAATATTTCCTTGAACCTCCCCCGAATCAATTTCACCTCCCGGTCTATAAAACCGTAGTTTTCCATGAAAACGACTCTCAAAGAGATTCAATTCCAATTGAGCACTATCACGATTGCTATAGGCGATATATTTCAAAAGTTCAGTATCACGCTTCTTCTCTTCACAGCTTGCGAACAAGAAACCCAACAACATAAAATACACAACTGCTACAATGAAACGCATTATTTATTATAAAATTTACACACCATTAAATAAGATGATCCTATCAGAAAAATAGTATTAGCCAAACCTTCCCCCTCAAAGATTAGCTATTTCCTGCGTTCGTGACGATCTTATCGGCCAAAGCTTTCAACTGTTGCATATCTGCATAATCCAGCTTTAAAGCTTCAAAAATCTGCATTGGGATACAGCTGGCTTTCTCCTTTAGCAGCAAGCCTTGATCTGTCAGACGGATCTTTACGACACGTTCATCAGACTTGCTTCTTGTACGGGTAAGCAGCATTTTACTCTCCAATCTTTTCAATAGCGGCGTTAGGGTTCCATTATCCAAAAACAACTTTTCCCCAAGCTGATTTACAGTTTGATCATTATTTTCCCATAAAGCCATCATTGTAATATATTGCGGATAAGTCAAATCTACTTCTTCTAGAATAGCACGATATTGTTGCATGATCTCTCGATGCAAGACATACACGGAGAAACATAACTGTTTATCCAATTTCAATAAATCATCCATCTTACAAAGATATTGTTTTCTTAAACTTCCAAGTATTAGCTATTTCTCTATTTAAATTCAACTACAAATTCATCTTTGGGCATTCTCACTTTTTTCATTGTAGAAATCCAGTCACGGGAAGCGTCAGCCACACCAACATACATTAATGAAACGCTTTTTAGTCCATGCTTATCCAATTGTAAAACCTCATCCACGACACGGTTATCAAAGCCTTCCGCTGGAGTAGAATCTACCCGAAGTTCCGCCGCCTGCGCCAAAGCTAAACCTAATGCAATATAAGTTTGTCGCGCAGTATGGGCAAAATTACGTTCTGCCTCCTCATTTAGATAAATAGACTTTAATTTATCTGTATAAGAACCGAACCGACCACGCGGTAAATTCCGTTCATCCGTAGTGAAATCATAGACTTTATCAATACGCTCTTCTGTATACTTATCCCAGGCAGCAAATACCAATACGTGAGAACATTCTCGCATACAGTCTGGGTTCAAAGCACCTTTTGCTAGTTCCTCTTTCAAAGCCTGATTTTCAACAACCAATACTTTAAATGGCTGTAGGCCCGAAGATGTAGGCGCAAAGCGTGCTGCCTCCAATATTTTATCTATATTTTCCTGTGTAACCTTTTTTGTTGGATCATACGCTTTCACAGCGTGTCTCCATTGTAAATCTGTTATTAATGACATTGAATTGTTATTTATTTTGAAAAAAGCACGAATAATATTGCCAACAATGCTGGAACTCCCTGAACGAGGAATATCTTTTTACTTGCACTAATACCCCCAAAAACTCCAGCGACAAGAACACATCCTAAAAAGAACAGGCGTACATTGTCACTCCAGGTAGGATCACTGATCAAAAACGACCAGACTAAACCGGCAACTAGAAAGCCATTGTAAAGCCCTTGATTTGCAGCAAGCCCCTTCGTTGGCCTAAATAGTTCTGCCGGAAGGGCTTTTCCAAAACTGCGTTTTCCAGCGGTCTCCCAGGCAAACATTTCCATCCATACAATGTATACATGTTCTAAAAGTACAAGTGCTGTAAGCACATTGGCAAAGTTATTCATATATTATTCGTTAGTTGATACCGTCAATTTGACATCCATATTGCCTCTTGTTGCATTTGAATAAGGACACACTTGATGTGCTTTTTCAATTAATTGTTGCGCTAATTCTAAGCTTACGCCAGGTATATTTGCATGTAATTCTGCTGCCAACCCAAAACCGCCATTCTCCAATTGCCCGATACTCACATGTGCTGTTACCGAAGTTTCACCCGCTTTTACTTTTTCTGATCTGATGACCAAATTCAAGGCACTATCAAAGCACGCCGCATACCCCGCCGCGAAAAGCATCTCTGGATTGGCATAATCATCATTGGCCCCTCCTAGACCTTTTGGCATACGAACAGCTAAATCCAGTACACCATTTTCACTTTTTACCTGACCGTTTCGTCCTCCTTTGGCTGTCGCGCCGATGTTATATAACGTTTTCATATTTCAATTTGTTTTGTTGATACAAATGTATGGTAAGAATTTATATTGCGCAAAATATAATTTTGCAATTTACACTAAAATGAGAATAGCAAAATCTCAAAAATAGTACAGCATGTATCGAATGTAATCTAAAACCAGTACATTTGATTATTGCAAATAGGGTTTAAATGAAAACAACTTCCATCGAACAGTTT
>JAITLV010000285.1 GCA_031277685.1 Sphingobacterium sp.
CCATAACCATTGCCCAAGGATTTGTCTCAGTGAGCACAATCAATGGTTTTCCATAGGTACTGTCAAATTGTTGCCCCTGAACAACAAGTGAAAAAAAGATGAGTATTAAAAAAAGTGTGCTTTGTTTCATTCTTTTTGCAATTAACGTTAAATTAGTATTGTCTCAAGATTATCTCCTAATTGTCTTTGTCCTTATCAATTTATGAATAGTTTCGGGTGGAATAACAGCTAACACCCGAATATAAGTAATTCAATGTCTAAATCTATTCCCCCGATTAAAAATCACTATTTTCATTGATTTTTTAACAGATTTAATTTGATAATTTTATTATGCACATTAAATAGCACAACGGATGAAAAATTTTGTTTTACTTCTTCTAACCCTCTTAAGTATACCTTCCCCAGCCCAAGATAAACTAGCTTCAACGGATTTGATGTATCCTGATTTAATTCCGACACTCATGCAGAACAGCTTATATGGTTACTGTGACAAATCGCTAAACATTAAGATAAAAGCACTCTTTGAAAAAGCAGAGCTCTTCGAAGCTGATTACAACTTTCAGCTTTTCCATGTCAATAATCCCGAGATCATTAAATATGGAACAGAAGACTATGCTTGGGTACTATTCAATGGCGAGCGCTACCGCATCGATAAAAAGGGTACACGAGTTTATAAATACAATGCGGCCGATTTTAAAACAGGTGAAACAACAATTTATCTGTACAAAAATTCAACTGTTTATTATAGCGACAGCATAGATCAAAACACACTCTTTCAACACGTCAAAGACAACCAGAGTGGAAAACAACTATTTCCGGAAGAGCAATCCATTCAGGAATTTCGCATAAAAAATAAGGAGTTAATTGAGGAAGGAGTTAAATTGATTTTTCGCCCCAAAAGAAAAGAAATACCCTACGTAGATTTTACCAGTGAGCATACTTTGCTGAAGGGAATAAAAAATAGTGAGACCAATCAACTCATTGTAAAAGCAAAGTATGCGAATATTGAGGAGCTTTATAATAATCCATTACGTGAGCAGCAGTATCCGCTGTTTATTGGCTATCGCGGTGACCTCGATAAGGAAATCTATGTCGGTCTGAATGGAACAGAGTACTACATCAAAGACTAGTGTAAAAATCGTTAGTTTTCAAGTTACAATCCATTATAGTACGAATGAAGCGATCATTTCACTAACTTTATTAAATTAAATAACTAATGATCAATTAAGTGAAAACCAAACTAATCCACAATCAGACAGAAGAAGCTGCCGCAATGTTTGCAAATATCAGACGAGCTATGAGCATCACGACCAAAATTAACCGACTTACGTTTGACGATGCCAGCGAAGTCAGAGCTTTATTCAGTGATTTAATTAAAAAAGAAGTAGACGAAAACTTCTTTTTGATTCCTCCATTTTATGCTACAGGTGGTGATGAAATCACCATAGGTCGAAATGTTTTCGTCAATCAAAACTGCACTTTTTATGATCTTGGCGGCCTGGATATTGGCGATGAAGTGATGATCGGGCCAAACGTAAGCCTTATCACCTCGGGGCACGCAATTGAACCATCCTTACGCCGAAATGTCACCACCGGGAAACCAATCAAAATTGAAAGAAACGTTTGGATAGGTACGGGGGCGATCGTTGTGGGCGGCGTCACAATTGGGGAAAATTCGATAGTGGCTGCCGGTTCAGTTGTTACGAAAAATGTTCCCTCAAATTGCGTTGTTGGAGGTAACCCAGCAAAGGTTATTCGCCTTATAAATGAGGAATAAAGAGGTCTCCCCTTTTCATTTTAGATTATTTCCTAAGTCTAAGAAGAATTCGGATGTCTTTCGGGGCATCTTTCTTTATCGGGTGCTGTAGCCATGCTTCAAATAAGATAGTAGCATCATACACACCCTTAGCCTAGTTGAACACCTCCTACAATGATGAAGCCTTTTGGACGAACGACGTTGGACTGCCGCTCATTTTCATTTCCCAAAAAAAAGGAATCGTATATTTATCCGATTTTTAATAAATTGGGCAACGATTAGAAGATGAAACAGGCAACAGCAGATAGATAAAATTAAATATGCAAACTCACTTCGATATAGTTAACTATAATCCTGCCTGGAAGCTTTCATTTCTGGCAGAACAGGAAAAAATAAAAAATCAACCGTTTGAAGCGATTGCTATCGAACACGTCGGAAGTACTGCCATTCCGGGACTATCGGCAAAACCGGTGATTGATATTTTTATTGCGGTTCCACTGGTGAAAGATGTTTCATATTACGAATCTTTCTTGCCTAAACCTGACTATGCCTTCATAAAAACAGGCATGCCCGGCCGATTGCTTTTTTCAAAACAATCAAATGGTATTTGGACGCATAATCTGCATATTTTACCATTCTCCGAATCGTTCTACAGTAGAAATGAATTCTTGTTTTTAGATTATCTTAAAACTCATAATGATTTAATTATCCGGTATGGAAAACTTAAACAGGAACTGATCTCAAATCAAGATTTGTCTATAGACGAGTATACGCGTTTAAAGACTGACTTTATTCAAGAGGTGGTTGATTTGGCAAGAACGGAAAAAGGGTTGCCATTAGAGAATGTTTGGGAAGAATAATTTTTAAATAAAAAACGGAAAACAAAAATGAATCCGGTTTTTGTTATAACAGCAATCATTACAAACAAGTTTCAAATTGCCATAACCACAAGCGAGGTAATCTTTCTGATTTCAGATTTTATGACAAAAAAAGGTCCGATAAAAAGACATGCGGACAACCTAATTTGAAGAAATATTAATCACCAGAAGATCAGCCAACTGCAAGACTGACGAACTAATCAATTATGAATTTTAAAGTATTATTTCTACTCCTATTTTTAAAAATAAATTTCAGCTTTGCGCAAAACAACTTTTTGTTTGATAAAACCCTAAAAAAAGACAGTATTACCGCCGAATTTACTACCCTATATAACTTGATGAATAGCATTCATCCTGGAGAGTTTATGTTTACCTCAAAAAAGGAATTTGACAAAACTTATTTTGATCTAAAAAACTCCATCAAGGATGATTTGTCAATCATAGAATACTATAAATTGACAGCTACATTAATGGCAAAGGTTAAAGATGGTCATACTGCAGTTGACAGAAATAAAATTTCAGCATTACTAAAAGAAAGATTGGTTTTTCCATTCAGTGTCTATAAAATTAAAGATCAGTACTATTTTGATAAGTCTGTTGTAGAAAACAGCAACTATTCCGGCTTACAGATTCTTAAAATCAACGGAAAGAACATCCATTCGGTTGTTAAAGAAATTAAAAACTATACCCATCTGGAAGGAAATAATGAGACTGGCTTAAACACAAGGTTTAAAAATTTCCCCTTCTATTATTTTATTTATAACCCATCTGAAACATTCGAAATCGAATATATGGAGGAAAATGGACATGTCAAGAAAGCGATTTTTCCTGGGATTACTTTTGATACGTTCACTAAAGCCAGTACCGAAAATATTCAACCACTAACGACAGACTTCAAATCAAATAATGTCGCCATACTCAGATTTCATTCTTTTGAAAATGGCTATAACGAAGCTGACAGAAAAATTGCACAAAGTCAACTGGATGCGTTTTTCGCAAAAGTTGACAGTTTAAAAATAAAAAATCTAGTTATTGACTTACGTGACAACGGTGGCGGCGCGGCGGAAATAGCCAATTACTTATTTTCGTATCTCGTCAATGTTCCCTATGATTATTTTGACTATGTTGGAGCCAAATACAACAGCGTAAAAGCTTGGAAACACTATGCACAATTTCCCGATAATATCGAAGAAATAGACTTAGAAGAAACGAAGAATAAATACGGACTAAACTGCTATACATCAACCAATAGTCCAGATGACTATTGGTGGTTTAAAAAACAAGAAAATAAAACGAATTTTTATACCGGACGAATTAGTGTTTTGATAAATGGTGGATGTTTTTCAACCACAGGACATTTATTATCCCTAATGCGGGAATATAAAGTTGGAAAATTCTATGGTGAATATAGCCAGGGAAGTAACTACAGTAATGCAGGTGGACAGGCTTTTGCCTTACCATATTCGAAAACATTAGTTTGGATACCTACTTTCCAGTACAAAATGAAGACACCGAATTTTAGGACTGATCCAAAAGGCATAAAACCAGATATTGAAATAGCATTACAACCGAAAGACTTAAACACAAAATTTGATCGACAGCTAGATTTCATTCTCCAACAGGTCGCAAATACCTTGTAATGATTTTACTCCTGTTTTCAGACGAATAATCCTCATACACGACATTGTCCAATTGCATAAATTCTTTTTTCCTTAGCTTTGCAATTCGATATTGCATGACTCGGTATTGATAAAAAAGAAAACATGGAGCAACGATGATAGAAAAACTCCTCTTCGAAATGAATACTTATGCTGCGCTTAGCCCAGCTACGAC
>JAITLV010000260.1 GCA_031277685.1 Sphingobacterium sp.
TGGGGGAAATACATGCCAACGCCGAGCAGCAGATGAAGTCTTATGTGAGCAAACTTGCAGTAGAACATAATGCGTTGATCGATACGAATGAGGCTGTTCTTGTCAATTTAGTGGAAAAAGAAGGTAAGCTCTACTTGGACTTTCCGTTTCAAGCAAAATGGTTGCAACAGAAGAGAGATTTGGTGACTTCAAGATCGTTAAGTCCAACGGTAATATCCGAATTGCCATTTGAGGATCGAAATGGACGGCCTTTGCAGATTGACCGGGACTACTTCGGTAAAGCTCGAAAAAAATCCAATCCGTCTCCAGGTCCATTTGAATATACAGGGAAGAAGGAAGAAAAAATAACATTGATTTATGAATAGAAACCGAATAATACCATTAAAATCTTACGGGATGCTGTTGAGCATCCTTTTTTGCGTTTTGTTCGAATAGCAAAGTAATAATCGATTTGAACGGTGATAATTCGTTGCCGTTGGTTGATAAGAAAGTAAATTTATAGTCTTTGGCAAACTTTTGGTCGAACATAACCAATTGTCTGTATCTTATCGGATTCCGTAGGCTTGAATAAGTAATCTAAACCTTTTATGATAAATCGTATTCAATTTAGTATCATTTTATTTTTTGTAGTTTTCAATTGCTATGCTCAGTCCAGGTACGTCAATCCGTTTATCGGTGCAGTTACCAGTGGTGAGAAGGCCGAAACCGGTGGACATGGTTTCGGTAAAACTTTTCCAGGTGCAGCAACTCCATTTGGCTTAACACAGGTTAGCCCCAACACGATCACTGGTGGAGATAATGGTTCTGGATATAACTACGAGCATACCTCCATCGAAGGCTTTGCCTTTACGCAAATGAGTGGGATAGGCTGGTACGGTGATTTAGGTAATTTTTTGGTTATGCCGACCACGGGAGAACTGAAAACTTCGGCAGGTAGCCCCGAACATCCAGAAAATGGCTACCGCTCCCGTTTTTCCAAAAAAGATGAAAAAGCAAGTGCAGGTTATTATGAGGTGGTGCTTTCAGATTATCATATAAAAGCAGAAATGACTGCTGCACCACATAGCGGGATGCTTCGGTTTACCTTTCCCAAACATAAAAAGTCGCGGATTCAGATCGACTTAGCACGACGGGTAGGTGGTACATCTACGGAACAATATGTGAAAGTGGTGGACAGCCATACCATTCAGGGATGGATGAAATGCACTCCTGAAGGTGGTGGTTGGGGAAATGGCGACGGGAAGGCAAATTATACGGTCTATTTTTACGCCCAATTTAGTAAGCCTTTTACCGAAACGGGAGTATGGAGTTGTGCCATTCCCGAGGGACAAAAACGGAAATTGGAGGATGTCACAAGTGCCAGTTATCAAGAGATGGTTTCCAAATCTGTCGTCACAAAAAATATCGGCATTATGGAAGGTAAACATTTGGGATTTTATACCGAATTCCCTACACAAGCAAATGAGCAGGTCTTAATGAAAGCTGGAATTTCATTTGTCAGTATGGAGGGAGCCAAAAATAACCTTGAAACAGAAATCAAAGATTGGAACTTTAACAATGTATTGGAGCAAACGCAGAAACGATGGGATGATGCATTAGGGAAAATCGAGATTCACGGTGGGGCAGAAGACGAGAAAACTGTTTTTTACACGGCTTTGTATCATTCGATGATCGATCCGCGAGATTTCTCGGATGTAGATGGAAAATACGTTGGCGGTGACGGACATATTCACCAAACGAAAGATTTTACCAAGCGAACAGTATTTAGCGGCTGGGATGTTTTTCGAAGTCAGTTTCCTTTGCAAACGATTATTAATCCGACTATCGTAAACGATATGATCAATTCTTTGGTGACATTGGCCAAAGAAAGTAAACAGGATTATTTAGAACGTTGGGAATTTTTGAATGCGTATAGTGGTTGTATGATCGGAAACCCTGCCGTATCGGTTATTACGGACGCCTATATGAAAGGGATATCCAACTTTGATGTAGAAAAGGCATATAAATATGCGCGACAAACGGTTGAAAAATTTGGCAATGGAGAAAAGGGAACTACAGGAGAAATTTCGACGACATTGGAATATGCTTATACAGAGTGGTGCCTGTCTCAATTAGCAAAACGATTAAATAAAACGGCTGATGTGGATTTATATGCTCATCGTGCGCAAAGTTATAGAAATCTCTTTGATCCGACAGTTGGTTGGTTTCGACCGAAAGAACAGGATGGTACATGGAGTAAATGGCCAGAAATGGGACGCTTAACCCAAAATTATGGCTGTGTTGAGAGCAACCCTTATCAGCAGGGATGGTTTGTCCCCCATGATGTGGATGGACTTGCAGGCCTTTTGGGTGGTAAGCAAAAAACCATCGCGGATCTCAACAGTTTTTTTGAACTCGCTCCGCAAGATATGATGTGGAATAATTATTATAACCATGCCAATGAACCGGTACACCATGCACCCTTTTTGTTTAATCGTTTAGGAGCACCATGGCTCACACAAAAATGGACGCGTGAAATTTGTTCACGTGCCTATCATAATTCAGTTTATGGTCTGATAGGTAATGAAGATGTGGGGCAAATGTCCGCATGGTATGTATTGGCGGCATCTGGAATACATCCTATTTGCCCAGGGGACACACGTTATGAAATCACAAGCCCTGTATTTAATACAGTCACCTTTAAACTTGATCCCAAATATGATTCGGGGGCACAGTTTGTAATTAAAACAGAAAATAATTCGCCTGAAAATCGCTATATCCAAAAAGCTGAACTTAATGGCGTATCTTATAATAGCTGTTTTATAGATCACAATGAAATTATGCGAGGCGGAACCTTGGTGCTATTTATGGGGAAAGAACCGAATAAACAGTGGGGGCTTGGTAAAACTTTTGAAACACAATAAATACTAGGGAGATGATGGTTGTTAATCGTCTTATTGTAGAATATGACTAAAGATTTTATTTTATGATAAAAACACTGAAAACTTTCCTCGTGGCGGTTCTACTGTCTGGCGGCACTGCATTCGGACAGCAAGCACCAGCACCATTTTTGCCTATTCCAAATCCCGCACAATTGCGATGGCACAAAGCCGAATATATTATGTTTGTCCATTTTGGCATGAAGACATTTTATCCGAGTGACAACCACATGGGGACGGGAGATGAAGACCCAAACCGTTTTAATCCCACACAATTCAATACCGATCAATGGGCTAAAGTGGCTAAAGAAGGTGGGTTTAAGGGGATGGTGCTAACGACAAAACATCACGATGGATTTGCAAATTGGCAGACTTCAACCACCGACCATGGGGTCGCTTCTTCGGCTTGGCGAGCAGGAAAGGGAGATGTCGTACGCGATCTGGCTAAATCTTGTCGAAAGAATGATCTCTATTTTGGATTATATGTCTCTATTATCGATCATCATTTTAACAAATATGGCTCTCCGAAACATCAGTCCTATGGCGATTATTACTTTAACCAAATTGAGGAGTTAAGTACCAAGTATGGCCCAATCGATGAATATTGGTTCGATGGTTTTAATGCCGATAACCTAAAAATGGACTATCCTAAAATTGGACGGATGATTGTCGAGAAACAGCCCGATGCGGTGGTCTATGATTCGGGTGTTTTGGTCAACACTATCCCTGATCGCTGTATAGCATGGCCAGGAAATCATGGCGGAATTACGCCAGATCAAAACTACCGCCAATTAATCGATGGCGTAATGCGCTGGTACCCCAATGAAGCTTCAATTATTTTGCAAGGCAATTGGTTTCACATTGGTCAACCTGCCGTGAGCCTAGAAAAGATGAAAGAGTATTATTTAACCTCAGTTGGTTATGGCTCAACGCCTTTAATGAATGTTTCTCCCAATGCACAGGGATTAATGGATGAAACGACAGAAAAGACCTTGATCGCGTTTAAATCCTGGGTCGATCAATTGCACAACAGTAATCCGGCATTCAAAAAAAAGGCAACAGACGACGGTCATCGTGGCAATTCGAAAAAGTATGCAGCTTCACAGGTCAACGATGGAGATTATAATAGCTATTTCGCAACAGATGATAGCGATGATAAAGCGAGCATAACCATCGACTTGGGCAAGAAAACAAAAATTGATGGTTTTATCTTGCAAGAATACATTCCGCTCGGTCAACGGGTGGATGAATACAGCATTGAATGCCGTGTGGACGGGAAATGGGTTGAAGTTTTCCAAGGAAAGAAAATTGGGTATAAGCGTATTATACTGGCAGGAGCGGCTTCGGCCAAGGATATTCAATTTCCAGTCTCAGATGCGGTGCGACTGCATGTCAATAAGAGTTTGGCTTGCCCATTAATCAATAATTTTCAAGTGATTGCTTTGGGAGGAATCGATAACCAGTCGCTTAGATCAAATCCATACAAATGAAATATGTTAGATGGCTTGCCTGCATGGCCTCCTTGTTCTATGCCGGAATAGCTCAACCCGTAGTTGCTCAGCAGGCTACTGCACTTCCTGTAACAGTTGAACAAGGAAATCAAGATCGTGAATATTGGACAGGACTACTTTACAAAATTGTATCGCCAGTGATCCATAACCTCGCTTCGGGAACACTGAAAAAGAATATGCCGCTGGAAAAGGCTCCAGGGTATATGTTAAATGCGGAGCAGGTTACCTACTTGGAAGCTGTGGGGCGTACCATGGCCGGTGTTGCTCCTTGGTTAGCACTTCCTGATGACAATACACAAGAAGGAAAACAGCGTAAAGAATTGCGCTTGGCATTACTAAAGGGAATTGCCAATGCAGTGAATCCAAAGAATCCCGATTGCTTGGATTTCAGTAAGGAACAACAGCCGATTGTTGATGCGGCCTTTATGGCTCAAGGCTTTTTAAGAGCGCCTCA
>JAITLV010000308.1 GCA_031277685.1 Sphingobacterium sp.
TCACTATAAATCCGTCCTGTCTCCGTGGTAAGTCCGTGCTGAGTCCGTGTCCGGCACGCTATTACCCTGCTCACAGTAGGGACGGACCTTGCTAACAACTGCACTCAGGGGTGCTTAAAACCTGATGCAGCCACGGACGGCTCCCCAACCACAACCGAAAAAAGACGGAAATAGCCTAAAACAGGATAAACACTCGGACTCAATGACTGGAATCGCTGTTTTTTTAGAAAAGAAACAGGCAAAAAATGCAAATTAAGCTGTACATTAGTAAAGGATATATCATCATGAACAGGAATATTTAATACCTGCATTAGTTTTGAACGAACTTTTCAAAATTTATCAAATCGATGCGCAAGAAGCATTACGCATCCAAGAATCAAAGAATGAAATACACCAACATGATTTCGAAGAATTGATTATTGGCGTAAAGGGACAAATAGAACATTTCATCGATTTTAAAGCACAAACATACCATGCTCCCTTTGTCAGTTTTGTAGCTCAAGGTAAAAATCATCGGGTAAAACCTCTTCTACTTGATAATAACATCAATTTTTGGGTCATCAGATTTAAAAGCGAGTTTATTCCGGAAACAACATTCCAACTTTATGCTCACTTTCATGAAAATGCTACATTAACTTTCTTTCAGCCAATTTGCTTTTCCAGACTGGTGATCCTTTGTCAACTGATACAAGAGGAAATGCAACAATCCATCGTGGATTATGCCGTCATTAAGCAACTCTTGAGTACGATCTTTACCATGATAGAATCTGAACGAAAAAAACAATTTCCGGATGCTCAACAACAATTAAAAAACCAGAGCACTACTTTCAGCAGTTTTCTATCCATATTAGAAGAGAATTATCGGCGACCAGAAGGTGTTAGCTACTACGCGGAAAAACTTTTTATGTCGCCTCGAAATTTAAACTTGATTTGCCAAAACATATTGCAACAAAGCGTATCTGAAATCATCGAAACAAGGAAACTGATTGAAGCGAAAAATCTATTACTAACAACAAACAAAACTATTTCAGAAATAGGCTTCGAATTAGGTTATCAAGAAAAGGCTTATTTCACAAGCGTTTTCAAAAAGAAAGCTGGAATGACTCCATCTGAATTTAGAAATGAGATACAGAAGCTGATTTCCGAATAATACAACAGATTGGCAAAAAAATAATACCCGGTACCGCTCCACATGCCCTAATTTTGCTATACGAATTAACACTATTCGTATCATTCAAATGCGTAGAAAGGATTTTATTAAAATTATGGCAACACTACCCCTATCAGGCATAACAAGTCCTGCAAGTTCATTACGTAGATTTTCTACAGAACTTGCTGCTACAGACAAATACCCGGTTCTTTTTTTAGGACATGGAAGCCCCATGAACGCTATTGAGGACAATGAGTTTGTTCAAGGATTCAGAAAAATCGGACAAACATTCGAAAAACCGAAAGCAATTTTAGTTGTCTCCGCACACTGGGAGACACGTGGAACATTTGTGACCGCAATGGAACATCCTGCCACAATCCACGATTTTGGTGGCTTTCCACAAGCTTTGTTTGACGTGCAATACCCAGCCCCGGGAAGTCCGGCGTTAGCACATGAAACCCAGCAGATCGTAACAAAAGCAGCAGTTCATCTAGATGACAAATGGGGGCTGGATCACGGTTCTTGGTCTGTTGTCAAACATTTATACCCCAATGCTGATGTCCCTATCATTCAGATGAGCATCGATTATACCCAACCGGCTTCCTATCATTATGATATTGCGCAGCAACTTGCCCAACTACGAAAAAAAGGTGTATTAATTATTGGCAGCGGCAATATGGTTCACAACCTAAGAATGGTCGCCTGGGATAAACTCAATACTGCAGGATATGCTTATGAGTGGGCAACAATTGCGAATGACAAAATGAAAAAATTTATTCAGGATGGTAATCACCAGGCCTTAATTGATTTCAGACAGCAAGGGAAAGAGTTTGACCTGGCAATTCCAACACCGGAGCACTATCTTCCTTTGATCTATACCCTGGCTTTACAGGAAAAAAATGAAGATCTATTTTTATTTAATGACAATTCGGTAGCAGGCTCCCTAACGATGACATCATTAAAAATAGGTTAATTCCAAAGCGTGCTTCTCGAATGCGTTGGGAGGATTTACCATGACTCCGTTTTGATGGCAGTACAGAGATAGCTACATTTGTTTTATGGAATGTATAATTTCTTAGTTTAAATCATGGCAACAAAACCTGTTATCGAAATCGAATACTGTCCAAAATGCAATTGGATGCTGCGCGCAGCTTACATGTCCCAGGAGCTATTGAGCTCCTTCACGGAAGATATCCACGGCGTTCTGCTTATTCCAAGTGAAGTTTCCGGCCGCTATACAATACGTATAGCTGATGAAGAAATCTTTGACCGAAAAAGAGCTGGCCGATTTCCAGAAATCAAGGAACTTAAGCAATTGATCCGGGATATTGTCGCACCTGAAAAATCATTGGGACATTCAGATAAAACTTCTTAGTGTCTGTTCAGAATAGCATAAATCGGATTGCATAAACTTCTTCTTCTTAGCACCTTTGTATAAACTAAATGGACAATCATGACTATTCAACAAGAAGTAGATTTTCAACGTATCACCAAGGCGATACATTTCTTACAGGAAAATTTCAGAACGCAACCCACATTGGGGCAGATCGCTTCCCATGTCTACATGAGTGAGGCTCATTTCCAACGGATGTTTACATCCTGGGCGGGCACAAGCCCAAAGAAATTCTTGCAATATATTAGTTTAAATCACGCTAAATCCTTACTAAAGGAAAACAATATTGCTGAAACCACCTTTCAATTAGGGCTTTCAAGTAGCAGTAGACTGCACGAACTATTTATCAATATTGAAGGCATGACTCCCGCAGAATATAAAAATGAAGGTGCCAATTTGCTCATTTCTTATGATTACTATGAAACGCTTTTTGGCCCAATCATTATCGCATCCACAGCAAAGGGTATTTGTCATATCGCTTATGAGGAAGATGAAACGATCGCACTTAAAATGCTCCAAAAGCGTTTTCCCAATGCAAAATATATAAAACACAGCGCTATAATGCACCACAATGCCCTAAAAGCATTGAATCCACAGGATAATGATATTGGCCAGGTAAAATTACACCTCAAAGGGACGGAGTTTCAACTGAAAGTATGGGAAGCATTACTAAAAATTCCTATGGGCAATTTAAGCACGTATGGATCCATTGCCACGCAAATCGGAAATCCAAAGGCTTCACGCGCAGTAGGCACAGCCATCGGCAGTAATCCTATTGCTTATCTGATTCCTTGTCATCGGGTCATTCAAAACAGTGGCATATTTGGTGGTTATCGTTGGGATCCTATGCGGAAAACAGCAATGATTGGCTGGGAAAGCCTACATACGGCAATATAGGAAAGTAAAAAAGCAAGGATATCATGGAACTTTTCGACAATCTTTATGATGACAACAGGAACATTTTGCCCTACGATGGGACAGTGAATTACTATGGTAAAATACTGGATCAGGTGCAGTCGAATCACTACTTTGACCGGTTAATGGCGTCTATCGAATGGGTTAATGACCGCGCTATTATTTTTGGAAATGAAATTATCACCAAACGCAAAGTTGCCTGGTATGGTGAGCAGGCCTTTGAATATAGCTATTCCAATACGACCAAAAGAGCCCTCCCCTGGACAAAAGAACTACTCGAACTAAAAGCCCTTGCCGAATTAAAAACAGGGGAAACTTATAACTCTTGTTTATTAAACCTTTATCACAATGGTGACGAAGGCATGGCCTGGCACAGCGACGGGGAAAAAGACTTAAAAAAAAATGGTGCAATCGCATCTTTGAGTTTTGGAGCGGAAAGAAAATTCGCTTTTAAGCATAAAACGACAAAAGAAAAGATAGAGCTTGTGTTGGGAAATGGCAGTCTTCTAGTCATGAAAGGCTTCACACAGACCCATTGGCTGCATCGCTTACCGCCGACAAAAAAAATTTTTAAGCCACGGGTCAATCTTACTTTCCGAACAATTGACAATTTCCAATAGTATGCTGGCTCATCAATCCCGCCCTTTTAAAGCTATTGATATGTGGTCGAAAAAATAGCCAACACAGCACTTATGGCTCGGGCAACCATACACCTCGTTGGCTAACAAATGGTGTCAATCTCTCCGCACGAAGAGATCGACACCATGGATAGATTATTTTATTTCTTCCCAAACATTATCTTTAGCGGTGTAATCCATAAAAACACCACCATCTAAAGTTATCTTCTTCACCTTCTTCGCAGATGACCAAGTGATCGTTGCCTGCTTTTCATTCTGTTGCCAAATGCCAGGTGTCTGATGTTTTGTTTCCAATGTCCCGTCCGTATAAGTGATTAAGATATCACAAGGAATAGCAAATCCCCCTATATTGGCGATCGAAAGCGTATTTTTACTACCGGATTGCTTAAAACTATCCACCTTTAAATCGATATAATTATTTGTGAAATACCAGTTTTTCCAAAACCAATTTAAGTTCCGGCCTGCTCCAGCATTGATGCTATAAAAGAAATCCCATGGCGTTGGATGTTTGCCATGCCAAAGGTCCATATAATGATGCAAGGCTTTTTTGAAATCCGCATCACCTAAATAATCGCGTAAGGCGATATAGGATAAAGCTGCTTTGATATATGCATTATTTCCATAGCCCAGACCATTCAACTGTGAAGTCATGGTAATCAGTGGCTGATCTTCCTCAGTAGATGGATCAAAGATATATCGTTTCACACGTGACTCTTTAAAAAGCTCTTTATTTTTCTCTGCTCCAATCTCTGCATTACCAATCCAAAATTCGAGCGCTGTGGCCCAGCCTTCATCCATATAACCATATCGGGTCTCATTAATTCCCATGTAGAACGGGAAATAGGTATGGGCAATCTCATGGTCCGCCGTTTGTCGCGCATCGACAAAATTATCGGGTACACTCGAGTCGTTGATCATCATGGGATATTCCATATCTGCAAATCCCTGTACAGCCGTCATTGTCGGATAAGGATAGGTCACACCCGGCCAATTTTTAGAAAACCAATCAATACAGTATTGCTGCCAGCCAATGTATTGTTCAAAATCAGGCGTTCCAGCAACATAGCTGGATTGGACGCTAACACGTTTGCTCCCCAAATCCACACTTCCGGCGTCCCAAATATAATTGTCGCTCACACTAAAACAAAAATCCGGAACATAGGTCGCTGTGAATTTCCACTTGTTCCATTCCTGCTGCGCGGTCACCTTACCTTCTTTCATCTCCGATGCAGTAGCAACGTGTATAGCTACATCACTTTGTTTAGACTTCTCAAAACGTTCTAAAATGGGCTGTTGTAATACTTCCGCCGCATTCTGTAGCTCACCTGTAGCCCACACAACAAAGTTTTTAGGAACGGTAATTTCAAATTGATAGTCGTTAAAACCATTGTAAAATTCCTGTCGACCATTATGCTCCAAAACATCCCATCCATTGTAATCATCGTATACGGATACACGTGGGTAAGAATAAGCACAATAGAAAGTGGATGCATTAAGCATGCCATCACGATCGCTCTCTACCGATAGCGGATATTCCCAGCCAATCTCTAGGGTAGCCACGGTCCCAGGAAGAATTTTCTGTCCAAAATCCCCAAGTTTGACTGTTCCCCAATCACCACTGTTCACTTCATAAACCTGCCCGTTGAGTTTAAATGATTTTATCTTTAATCCTGACGTCAAATAGTCATCCGAAGCGTAATTCGCGCGAACAGCATTAGGCTTATGTACATTATTTACAAATCGGATAGCCAATTGCTTTAATGTATCGGGGCTATTATTTGTATACAAAATTGTTTCATTTCCAAGAACAGTCTTCGCTGTAGGATCCAATTGCACCTTAACATCATATTTCCCAAAGTTCTGCCAATAATTTTTACCGGGCACACCGGTTATGGTACGTGTACCTTTTTCGATGGCTTGTTTAATATTCCGGGGGGTATAGAGTTCCTGTGCATGTGCAAAGCTTGTCATCAACAGCATGGCCAAACCGCAGCAATATATATTCTTTCCTATCATATATTAGAATTAAATAATCAAAACTAAGATAAATTTGCACTTACTTGCAAGTTTAATTGTAGGATTCTATTCTGGTATCTCCATTTATAGGTATCACAGCTATCGGGCTATACATTCTCAACATTCCAACCGGATAAATTGCGACTCCACAACAATTAGCGCAGTCCAATAGCTGTTCAAAATAAATTTGGTTTTCTTGCTTTAGAAAACATTTTAATATTTTTAACGTTTAAATCTAAGATAAACCCGAATGTATGCAGCATCTTTTACGTTATAGCTATTTATATATTTTTTGTTTCTTTTTATCTTGTTCCCTGCTGACATCCAATGTACTTTCAGCGCAGTCTAATACTGGAGTAGATTCAACCTCCATATACAAAAAACAACGTGATTCAATTTTAGCGAGCCAATATGATATCTCGGATTTGATTGGCCGGATCATCCACCCTAAACGAAAAAAGGAACGATCAAGCAAACGTTCGCCTATCACGCTGATGCCCAATATAGCTTACAACCCGACCATTGGTGGGCAAATAGGCATCAAAGCCGTTGCCGGAAAAGTATTGGGTGACCCCAAAACGACAACCATGTCAATCGCTGCAACATCGGCCTCTATTACAACTAAAAATATTATGGTTTTCTATATTAGCCACAATGTGTTTACACCAAACAATAAACTCAACTTTCAAGGAGCTTTTGCATTGGTTAAGATGGTGGCCTTAGATGCAGGTCTTGGCATGACTCCTCCAGGCAAATGGAATAATGAAGAAGAGGAAATACTCGCCAATCCCGAACATAGAAAATATGGTGCTAAATACAATGCCTTTACATTTAATGAAAAGGTTTATAAAAAAGTGGCCGATGATTTATTTTTAGGAGCCGGACTCGCGTTTGACTTACGTCGGAAGATAACAAGCAGTGGACCAAATGGGAATATTACACCAAATACAATTTATACCGAAAAACATGGTTTTGCTCCAGATAGTTATAATTCCAATGGAGTTCTGCTGAATATGCAGTACACTACCCGAGATAATCCAAATAGGCCCTATAAGGGAATCTATTCGGACATTGGGCTACGATGGAACACAACATTATTGGGAAGTAGCAAAAGTGCTGTCCAACTAACGACCGACTTTCGTAAATACTTTAGTTTATCACAGTCCGATCCGGCGCATGTACTTGCTTTCTGGTACTGGGGATCGTATAAACTTGGTGGAGTCCTACCCTATTTCGACCTACCGGGAACCGGAAGAGATGCTGCTGTGCGAACTGGCCGTGGTTATACAATCGGTTATTTCAAGGGGCTTTCATTTGCGTATGCGGAAACCGAATACCGCTTCCCTATCTTAAAAAATCGTTTCCTAAGCGGTGCCGCATTTTTCAACCTCCAAAGTGCCAGTGACGAGTTGGGAACAAAACTTTTTGAAAGGTGGCAACCGGGGGGCGGTGCAGGACTACGTGTCCTATTTAACAAAGCTACCCGAACAAACCTCTGTCTGGATTATGCCATAGGCAAATATGGTTCCCGTGGTTTTTTTCTTGGGCTGAACGAAGCATTTTAATTTTATAAAAACCTGAAAGTATTCTTTTCTATAAAATCAGTAAATTAGCCAACATTGTGACTTCGTATACCATGTGACCAACGAAGTCTTTCACTGAAGATCATGCATATGAATTTACAGACGACTTTTTTATCTGTTCTATTATTAGGATTCATTTCCTGTCAACAAACAAATACATCGAATTCTCCGACCGTTTCAACGAAAGATAGCACCGCTGACAGTCAAAATCAACAGATCGCTGAAAGCGCCCAAACAATAGCTCCCCGAATTGATACTTCCACTTATGACAACCCACGGTTCAATGAGATGGCCAGTCAACAACGGCAACAATTGACCAAACTTGCTGATGAAGGGCTCTTCGAAAAACAGGATTTAAAATTGCGTTTAAACTTATCGGAAATTCAAAAAAAGTATTTTGATGATCATACAGATCTTAACTTACTCGCGCAAACCAACGGTGATATTTTCGGGAATAAGGAATATGACTCTGCGTATGTTGTGTATAACAACAAGAAACACCAGGTTGAAATCGTTGTTTTTGATCAAAAGAATAAACTCTTTAAAACATTGTACCATGATCTTCAAGTATCCGACTTACTACGTCAATCAGATTGTCACTATAGCAATGGAACATTAGATTATAGCATTGCTGCTGAATTGATTTATCAAGAGGATTATCTGCGTTCAAGTCAATCGAATTACTTAACCGATGAAAAAGCATTCTCGATTGAAAATATTTCAACAAATAATATTTTCGATCTGAAAAGAGGATGCCTAAGCAAGGGTTTTGCTCAAAATGCCATGGCCAATACGCTATGTATTCCGACGAGTTCGGTCTATGCAAACTATCAGTGCTTAAAATACAACAAAACAAAGGCGGTTTTTGAAATTTACTTTAGCCAGGAATTTGCAGACTAAGACGATCTAACCAATAGAAATGAAAAGAAATTACCTA
Source organism: Sphingobacterium sp. (assembly GCA_031277685.1). GTDB lineage: Bacteria > Bacteroidota > Bacteroidia > Sphingobacteriales > Sphingobacteriaceae > Sphingobacterium. The sequence continues at coordinate 8,633 of JAITLV010000308.1, forward strand.
CTTACTGCACTTTGTCTCTGCGGTAAATTATATGCACAAACGACTGACAGTACGAACAATAGACTTGAACAGGTAGAGATTAAAGCTTATTTTAATAAGCAACCCTTATTACGGTTAACTTCATCGGCAGCGGTATTGGGGCAACAGCGCATTCAATCTCAGCAATCGCCTTCCCTTGTTTCCGTCATGAATACCGTACCCGGACTACGTATGGAAGAGCGTTCACCAGGAAGCTATCGTTTGGCTTTACGCGGCAGCATGCTTCGTTCGCCATTTGGTGTACGTAATGTAAAAATATATCTGGATGATTTTCCACTTACGGATGCAGGGGGAAATACCTATTTAAATTTAATTGACCCCTATGCAGTCGACCAGATCACTATTTTGAAAGGGCCCGATGGATCTATCTATGGAGCAAACGCAGGTGGAGTGATTTCACTTTACAGCAAGGGTTTTAATATGGTGGCCAAACCCGAAATCAATTTGCAGTTGACCGGAGGCTCGTATGGACTATTTCAGCAACAGCTCTATGCCGTGCTTCCGATAAATCAAACGCAGCAGTTGGCCATCAACCAAAGCTGGACACGTAGTGACGGCTATCGCCAGCATTCATCTTTGAACAGGAAAAACATCCAATTAAACTACAATTGGCAATATGCAAAGCATTCTGAACTGAAATTTACGGGATTTTACACCGATTTGGGATACCAAACCCCTGGTGGGTTAACCGCAGCACAAATGGAGAGCGATCGTCGGCAGTCACGCCCCAAAGCTGGCCCTAACCCAAGTGCTGCAGAACAAAAAGCTGCAATATATGATAAAACATTCTTTGGCGGTGTGAGTAATCAAACGAATATCAGCTCCAAACTGACTTTGTTTGCGAATGTATTCGGATCTTCCAACCTCATACAGAATCCTTTTATCACAAATTATGAGAAAAGAAATGAGAAAAATTTAGGAACACGGTTGTATTTATCCTATGTCGATCAGTTTAACGGCGACCTAAAGTATGAAGTACAGGCTGGGGTGGAAATGCAAAAAGGCTGGTATGATATTGATAATTATGACAATAATCAAGGTAACGCCGGTAATCCACAAGCAAAAGATAAATTGGAAAATAGCCAGCAATCGTTTTTTGTCCGTACGCAGCTAGCTTGGTTAGAGCGCCTTCAGATCGAATTATCCATGGGGCTAAATGAGAATAAAATCTCCTATCTGCAACGCTATCCAGTAGACCAAAAAGACAAGGCACATATCAATTTCGGGAATACTTGGATGCCACGGGCCGCCCTTTCCTATCTAGCAACAGCAAACCTCTCGCTCCGGGCTTCCATTTCAAAGGGTTTCTCTGCACCGACTATTGCGGAGGTTCGCTCATCTGACAATATAATCAATAGTGATCTCAAACCGGAGACTGGTACGAACCATGAGTTCGGGCTGCGATGGCATCTGTGGAACCGCCGCATTGTACTTGATGCTTCAGCCTACACCTACCAAATGGATAACGCCATTATCAGGCAAGTACGCGAAACAGGAGCTGAATATTTTCAGAATGCAGGAAAAATCAATCAAAAAGGAATTGAAGCTTCGATATTAACCTATTTAATAACACCCAAATCTGCGGGATTTATCCGTAGTTTACAACTCGGAAGCAATTTCTCCTTGAATAATTATTCTTTCAAAAACTATCAGGTTGGAGATAAAGACTATAGTGGCAAGAAGCTAACAGCTGTCCCAAAAACAGTGTGGGTAAATACAGTACAGGTCAGTTTTCCATACCAACTTCGTCTGGACTTACTTTCCAATTTAACCGCTTCAATACCGTTGGATGATGCAAATACAGTGTATGCAAAACGTTACCATCTTTTACAAGGAAAGATGTCTTGGAGCAGCGCTGTCGGTAAAAAATATAAGGTCGGTCTTTTTGTTGGTGCGGACAATCTCTTAAACCAAAAATATAGTCTCGGCAATGACATCAACGCTTTCGGGGGCCGCTATTTCAATCCTGCTCCGCTACGCAACTATTATGGTGGTATGAATTTTAATTTTTAATATCGAGTAGCATGGATTTCCATCAACATACATTGACGACAATAGATTTTGGTACGGTGAGCCGATATTCCTATTTCCCATGGATGGATACAGCCTTAGGAAATAGCCAAATCAATGTCATAGCGATGGAATTCAACCAAGCTATTTTTGAGGTGACTGAAAATTACACGAGTTTTCGCGTGATGGTTGTCTATAAATCACCAGTAACTTCCCTCTTCTGTAATTGTACGCAGACAGGTTTCTGCAGTCATCAGAAAACTACGCTCACAAAACTGTTTGGTCAGGAAAGCTGGTTGTCTTTTTTTGACTTTAACCGATATCGAAATCTACTAAAGAAGGCTGCTCTACAGTATGGCCTAGAAAATGAACCACAATTAGAAAACTATTTTTTAGCGCAGATCAGGGAGAATGAACTGCAATTCGTCCTAAAAGACAAACACCTCACTTCGATAGATGATTTTGACCTGATAGAACCCCATACAAGTTCAACTAAATTTCAGACAGAACAGCAACACAGTTTCATCGTTCTAACGCGCAATCGTTATTATAAGCAATTACAGGTGCTGCTGTGTCAGGCATCACTGTCGAAATCTGGTTTACCAAAAAATCCTATTTCCATCGTTGAAAGTCAAACTCGGATCTGGCAAACAGACTCCATCGAAGAAACTCAGTTTTTTGCCGCTATCAATCAATTGGCTCAACCATTACAACAGACTGATCTAGCTGTTGATCGCAGTTTAAGGGCCATCACCAAAAATCCATTGGCTTTGGATTTCTACCTACACGATTATGAAAAGGCAGAAAATATAACAGCCACCTCATTATCGTCTATTCAAATCAGTTTGAACAAAGGAGAAATCAAATTGCTAGTCGAACAGAGCGATTCGTTCTATACCATAAAAGGACAGTTATCCATTCATGGGATCATATACGACCTACAGGATTTGAATATCCTTTTTGATCGCTTTATCTTAATTAAAAAGCACCTTTATCTGGTTGAAAACAAACTACACCTCAAGCTTATCCGCTTATTTAGAAATAAAGGTATTCAGTTGCACATACACCGCAATAAGTTTAAAGAATTTAACGCGCTATTTCTAGAGCCTCTCGCCAATTCGGTGGTTCTACATTTCAAAGATATCCCCAAAGCGAGTAAGCCACAGTTGAAAGAAAATCTTTATTATCAAGATATGCAAGCGCTCCTTTTCCTTGAAGAATCTGAAGACTTTGTAAATATCATACCCGTTATGCGCTATGGCGATGTTGAGGTTCCTATTTTAAGTAAAAGGAATATATTCGGAACAGATGCAAAGGGTGCCCAATTTTTGGTCGAACGAAAAAAAGAAGCCGAAACGAAAGTCATCTCCCTATTGCTCAAACAGCATATTAATTTTCAGGAACAATTAGATGATGATAGTTTTCAACATCTTTATTTACATCGAAAATATTTTCTGGATAAAGACTGGTTTTTGAATGCATTTGAGGAGTGGCATCAGCATGGAATCCAAATTATTGGATTCAATACGATACGGGGAAATAAGCTAAGTCGCTTCAAAGGTAAGATACAAATTGAAGTGTTAAGTGGACAAAATTGGTTTAATGCCAATATTCAGGTAAAATTTGGTCCCAAAAGTGTCTCATTGAAAAAACTCGAAAAAGCTGTTCGCAACCGTTCTCAATTTATCAACTTGGATGACGGTACACTTGGCATATTACCGGCGGAATGGCTGGAAAAATTTGCAACTTATTTTAATGCAGCCGAAATAATTGAAGATGACCTTATTCAGATTCCCAAATATAAGTTTAATGAAATTGATCTGCTCTTTAACAAAAAAGATATTGATCATAGGGTGTCAGCTGAAGTGAGCTATTTAAGAAATCAGCTTTCCTCCTTAGCAACATGTCCACCAGTACAATTACCCGATATTTTTGTGGGGAATCTACGCAGCTATCAACAGCAGGGGCTCCAATGGCTCAACTTTTTGGATCAGTTAAATTTCGGTGCCTGCCTAGCAGATGATATGGGACTGGGGAAAACTGTTCAAATCCTCGCTTTTCTAGCAACCCAAAAAGCAAAAGGTATATCTTCTCCCACGTTATTGGTTCTCCCTACCACACTGATTTTTAATTGGAAGCATGAAATTCAGCAATTTTTACCATCTTTTAATACACTGATCCTAGAAGGGCCGAACCGAAGTGCCATAGCGGAGCGATTTGAGGGGCTGGATATTGTCCTCATTTCGTACCACAATCTATTGACCGACATCAATCAACTAAAAAAATTGCGATTTAACTATGTCATACTCGATGAATCTCAGCACATCAAAAATCCGGATTCACAGCGTTATAAGGCGGTTAATTTACTAAAATCGAGAAACCGTATTATTCTGACTGGTACACCAATCGAGAATAATACCATGGATTTATTTTCACAGTTATCTTTTACCGTTCCGGGCCTATTGGGGGACAAAAAATATTTTAAAGATGTTTATACAACGCCAATTGACGCCTTTCACGATCGCAAGCGAAAGAAGATGTTGAAGGAAAAAATAAAGCCATTTATCCTTCGAAGAACCAAGCAAGATGTATTGGATGATCTCCCCGTAAAAAATGAATTGGTACTTTATTGCGAAATGAAAGCGGCTCAGCGCAGGATTTATGATCTTTATGAAAAGGAGTTTCGAGAATTTATATCTGCAAAAGATGGGGATGAAATAAAGAAAAGCCCCATGCATGTCCTTAAAGGTTTAACCAAATTGCGGCAAATCTGCAATTCAAGCAAATTACTTCAAAGTGAAGACTTAACATCTGCAGCGGATTCAGCAAAGATAGAAATGCTGGTGGAGCAAATCCAACACAAAAAAGATCAACACAAAATCATTGTTTTCTCTCAATTCGTCAGCATGTTGCGCTTGATCAAAGAAGCGCTGGACAAAAATAGCATCCATTCACTTACCTTGACCGGTCAATCCAGAAATCGAGGACAGTTGGTTAACGATTTCCAATCGAACCAAGATATCCGTGTTTTTCTCGTTAGCCTGAAGGCTGGAGGGACGGGACTGAATCTTACCGCAGCAGATGTGGTCTATCTGGTTGACCCCTGGTGGAATCCTGCCGTGGAACAACAGGCAATAGATCGCATCTATCGTATCGGGCAACAAAAGAATGTCACGGCCGTTCGTCTCATTAGCCCAAATACGGTGGAGGACAAAATTCAGACACTGCAACAGCATAAAAAAGAAATCAGCAGCACTATTCTTGACGAGGATGGAAGTTTAAATGCATTCTATCTTGACAAGGAGTATCTATTGAAAATATTACGGTAGGAATTTTTAATTACATAAAAAGGGGTGTCTACTGGACACCCCTTTTTATGTAATTACGTCTCTATTTTATTTTTTATCTGAAATATAGGTTTTATTACCATTTGCGTTGATGTAATATTTACCTCCCTTCGGGCCTAAATAAACTGTATGACCATTATATTTTTCACTGGTTGCTTTATCAGCTGTTGCCACAGCGTCTTTTTTAACAGCAGTCATCTGTTTCTGAGTCTTAGACGCTTCTTTTTTTACGGCTTTCTCCTTGACTTCTGCTGGAGCAGCTTTCGTTTCAGCGACCTTTTTTGCTTGAGTAGATTTTTCTTTAGCGACTGCGTCTTTCTTTTCCATCGCCTTAGCCGGAGCAGCTTTCGCCTTCGTTTCGGTCTCGTTGGCCTTCGTCTTTACTTCTTTTGCTTTTTGTTCTGTTTTCTTGGCTTCTTTCTCCATTTTTTTAGGAGCAGTTTGCGCATAGGATTGTCCTAATCCAAATGTTGCGATCAAAGCTAATGCAGCTGTGATTTTTTTGAAACGATTGATTGATTTCATAACCCAATTGTTATTTAAATAATTATAGGTAAAAGTACAATACAAATGCCAAAATTTCCTTACAATATTTTTTTTAACACACTTTTAACTCAACCACCCAGTTATTTGATAATTTTCTTTCTGTATTTCGAGTCAATTACATATTTTACGCCTTTAGAATCCACAAACACTTGTTTTCCCTCGTAGCGTTCGTCGATCTGCTTATCCAATGCAACTCGATATAATGTACTCTTATGGGAGGAAGAGTATATTATAGTACCTTTATCTTTGCGATCTTCCATAGCTGGGCTGGACACCTCGGTGACCGGCTCTTCGACACGATCTATATTTTTTTCCCTAGCGACAGCGTTTTTAGTTTTATCATTAACATCCAAATCTAAATAAACAACATTTGCTGGTGTATTCAAAGGGAAAAAAGGATCTATCCAACGGTTTACAAAACGAAAATTATCTTCCCTATTATTGAAGGTTGTCAGCTGTTGGCCATTCGCTCTGCTTGCCAATACAAAAATGGGTAGCAAAAATAAACACCGTCTAAAGAATATTGATTCAACTCCAAACATATCTTTTTAACTTATCAATCAATTACTTCCAAATAAAATGCCATCTACCTATTTCAAGGGAATCTTTAACATTATTTTAACTATCGCAACTATATTAGTTTGATATTTAACTGTTTTATATTTAACTTTGTATTATGAAAAATGAATCACCCAATCCCGTAAAACCATTGGTGGATAATATCATCGCCTTAAGGACAAGCCTAAAACAGTATTATATCCAAAAAATTAAAGAACAACAATTGGATATTACGTATGAAATGCTTCAGGTCTTAGCCGCGCTCTGGAAAAAGGAGCGTATAAATCAACAAGATATCGCTGTTGCGATACAGAAAAACAAAGCGAGTGTTACGCCTCTCATCGATAACCTCTGCAAACGTGATTTGGTCAAACGCGTGAGTGACAGCAATGATCGTAGGAATAACTTGATCGAATTGACTATAAAAGGAGACAAATACAGGGAATTATTGAACCCGGTACAGCAGGATCTCTATACGACGATCTTAAAGGAGGTGACCGAAGAGGAAGTCGTAGCGGTGACGAAGCTTTTGGAAAAACTAGCTATTATTATTGACAAAAAGTAAAAAAATAAACGTACGAAAATAATATTTTTCGACACGAGACGAATCGTAAAAATGAGTCATGAATAGTTCAACATTAAGTGAAAAAGAAATCAAGCGGCGAAGAAAAATATGGACAATCAATATTGTATCGGCCATAGTCATTGCGACAACAATTATATGGGGCATTCTGGTTTTCTTTCATATCAACGAATCTGTTTATACAGATGATGCCCAAGTAGATGCCCACATCACACCCATCAATTCAAGAATCAGTGGTTATATTAAAGCTATACGCTTTGAAGAACATCAAAAAGTACACAAAGGTGACACCCTTGTTATCTTAGACGATTCGGAGTATCGGATCTTACTACAGAATGCCAAGGCCAGCTTAGCTGACGCAAAAGCCAACAAAACTATAAGCCAGTCTGGGATAGCCATTGCAACGAATAGTACAACTATCGCAAACGCCAATATTGAAGAAATGAAAGCCCGACTGGACAATTTGGAAGCAAACTATAAAAGATACGCGAGCTTAGTTCAGGATGAAGCTGTGACCCAATATCAATTTGATCAGGTAAAATCGGATTATGAGGCAATGTCTGCAAAATACAAAGCATTGCTAGCACAACGACTGTCTTCAAAACTCAACACCCATGAATCGGAGCAAAAGATATCCATTAACGACGCTTCTTTATTAAAAGCTGAGTCAGCAATAGATTTGGCCAAACTAAATCTCTCCTATACGGTTATCACCGCTCCTTATGATGGTGTATTGGGTAGACGGAATATCGAAGAGGGACAACTTGTACAAAATGGCACAGCACTCGTCAATATTGTACGTGATGAACAGAAATGGGTTACAGCAAACTATACCGAGAGCCAAATGAAAAACATTACAATGGGTGGAAAAGTGAACATAGAAATTGACGCATTACCCGGGAAAATATTTGCGGGTGAAGTCGTCGCCATATCTGAGGCGACAGGATCCAAATATTCCGCCGTTCCTGTCGACAACTCCACCGGAAACTTTGTCAAAGTACAACAGCGAATTCCAGTTCGCATCAATTTTACAGCATCCAATTCAAAAAGAGATATAGATCTACTCCGTGTGGGAATGAATGCTATCATACGTGTTAAATAAATCATGAAAGATCGTATTTTCAGAGACTGGTTAAATTCAAAGTGGGAATTGTTCTTTCTATTCTTGCTCAACGTCATTTTTTCTTTCAATAATGGCATCCCATCTTCGATCAATACCTATGTCATGAATGGTTATTCTGGCATCTCTGCTGACCTCAATATGGCAACTTATTGTTATTATGCAGGCATGGTTTGTGCAATTCCATTGGTGTTTAGGTTGATTAAGCTATTCCCCAAAAAAACAATATTGATTGTCTCCACGCTAGTCATGTTTTTCTCGAATATAATTTTAGCAAAGGCCAGCAATGGAATCAATATCTGTATGGCGACATTTTGTATCGGAAGTGCCAAGATTATTGTTACGATGGCGATCATAGGTGAAATGATTCCTTTTCTTATGCCTAAGGGAGAACGTTATCAACTTTATGCCGTCTATTATCCCATGACAATGATCATTCCTGCCATAGCAAGTTATACGGCAACTATTTTTACAACGGCATTCTATTGGGAGACCGTTTTTTTATTTCAGAATATATTATTGGCCATCAGCTTATTGATCTGCATTATTTTCATGAAATCAACGGAATTTAGAAAAGTACCTCTTTATCAGTACGATTGGTTTGGAAGTATATTGCTTTGTATTTCACTATTGAATTTAGCTTATTTCAGCACGTATGGATTAACTCAAAACTGGTTTCACTCCAAGTCGATTTTACTTACTGGAATCGCAACAATTTTCTTTTTTGTTTTCTTCATCAATAGAAGTGTCCTCATAAGAAAATCGCTTATGAACTTTGATGCTTTTTCAACACGGGTCTTGCCTATCTCCGTTGGAACGATCTTTCTCTTTGGTATATTCTACAGCGCTACATCCTTATCTACCTCCCTATTGGGGATTACACTCGGCACCAATCCCCTGGAAATAGCCAAGGTAAATACATATATTATCCCTGGATACCTGATGGGAGCACTGATTTCCTATGCTTATTTTAAATTCACCAAAAAGTGTAAATTCATCTTCGCATTTTCTGCGATCTGTTATTCCTTATCTTCCTTTTTCTTTGCGCAGATTGCCGGACTACAGACACATACGTCTTCATTCTATCTACCGATGATCTTAAGAGGGATTGGCGTCATTACGTCATACATCGGCATAGGTGTCTATATGGCCGGAAATATCCCCAACAAGTATTATCTATCCGGGCTTGTATTTTTAATATTGACACGCTCTTTCTTAGTTCCGGTTGTATGGTCAAATGTGATTGCAAATTGGTATTACCGACAACAAATGATAAAGACAAATGATCTTGCGGGCATAATGGATAAAACGAATAACCTGATCTTGGAATCATCCAATATCGGTAAATCAGTACAAGTACAGGCCTCCTTGCTTGCTATTCGGGATAGCTACAACGAATTATTTATGGTAGGGTTGATCCTTGTATTTCTAATCTTGATATTCCCTTATCATTCTTCCCCGATCAGACGTATTTTTAATTGGAAAAGAAAAAACGCGACCAAAGAGGCGCTACAGATTCCTGTAGCTTAGTTTTAACTAATGTAAATCTCTGTAATATACCTAAATACAATCTGTTGAGAGATTGCATATTTATCAAATAACAAGCGGAGATCATCGTATAAGTTTTTATTTTCGTCCTTTTCTTTAGGAAAATATGATGAGGACCGCACTCTTCCTAAGAACGATTTCAGATCGAATACTTGTTGGTTGGGAAGCGACACTTTCGTCATTGGCCTATCCGCAAAAAAATCCCGAAGGTCATCATCTGTTATATTTTTATGACTGACAGACTGATAATTAGGTATATGGTTACGTAAAAACTGCTCATATTCCTGCTGGAAAGCATCTTCTGGATCACGTTGATTCCAGACCAATACGATATGTCCGGTTTTTGTAAGAATACGATTAAACTCCTTGTAACATGCCGTCCGATCAAACCAATGAAAAGATTGTCCCGCAAAAATTAAATCTACGCAAGCGGAATCAATGGATGTATTTTCGGCTGTTGCATTTAATGCTATTAAATTCCGATAGGTTTTAAAATGGTGTACTAATGACTCCCGCATTTCCCTATTGGGCTCAACAGCAAAGACATCATTTCCATTCTCTAAAAATAATTGTGTTGACAGACCTGTACCACTGCCAATATCCGCAACCAACCATTTCTTATCCAAACCTATCTTTTCCCTTAGAATTTGAACAATTTCTTTAGGATAATTGGGTCTAAATTTTTCATAATCCACAACTCTATCTGTAAATCTCTCAATACTATTTTTGCTGCTCATATAAGATTGCTATAGCTATTTGATTATATCTTCATCCCTGAAGCTATAATATCCATTGTCTGTAAAGATCAGGTGATCATTTACTCTAATATCCATAATTTTTGATGCTTCGACAATTTTTTGAGTCAAAATTCTGTCAGCATTGCTAGGGTGCAACGTTCCGGAGGGATGATTATGGATCAATATGATTGCATGTGCTTTTACGGCAAGAGCATTCCTCAGAATAATTCGTACATCAACTGGTGTAAAGTCATTACCGCCACGTCCAATGAGCTGTTGATCCAATAATTTGCATCCAGTATTCAGGTAGAGCGTCCAGAACTCCTCATGGGGCAGATCTTGCAGGACGGGCTTTATAAAATCATAGACACGCTTGCTACTATTTAAAATTTTCTTCTCTTCTACCGGAGACTCTTTCCTGCGTCGTGCTAGCTCCAATGCTGCGATAATTGCTATGGCTTTGGCCTCACCAATACCCTTATAGCGGCTCAGCTCATTGACCTCCATCTTTGAGAGTGTATCTAAGCTATTGTTTGCATCAGCCAATATGCGCCGGCAAAGTTCCACGGCACTTTCATCCATTGAACCGGAGCCGATCAGGATTGCCAATAGCTCCGCATCAGAAAGCGCCCTTCGTCCTATGTTCAATAATTTTTCTCGGGGACGATCCGCTTCGGACCATTCCCTGATAACTAATTTATGCAGATTTGACATTGTCGTAAACTATAACCGGCTAGCTTACATAAATATAAAAAATATTTCGCATTATTTTTCAGCTCATAGCGCGACAAATAACCAATTAAAAAAAAAATGGAGAATGGGAAGTACTTCACATTTCACTCTGAAACCTTATCTTTGTATTTCATAAATATTTTTGAACATGAGTAAAGCGATTATTAAAACAGAAAAAGGCGACATGACTGTGGACTTCTACACAGCTGATGCTCCAAATACAGTAGCAAACTTTATTAAACTTGCTAAATCAGGTTATTATGATGGTTTGGCTTTCCACCGTGTGATCCCTGATTTCGTTATTCAAGGGGGCTGTCCCAATTCACGTGAAGGTGCTGCTGGTATCCCTGGAACCGGTGGTCCTGGCTATAAAATCGATTGTGAGTTAACTGGCGAAAATCAATATCATGACAGAGGTGTGTTGTCTATGGCGCACGCAGGCCGCAATACAGGTGGCTCTCAATTTTTCATCTGCCATAGCCGTAATAATACAGCTCACCTAGACCGCAATCATACTTGTTTCGGAAAAGTAATCGAAAATGTTGATATCGTAGATGATATCAGACAAGGTGACCGCATTTTATCAATTGAAGTAATCGAAGATTAATTCTTGAAGATTTAAAAAAAATTAGCATGAATTTAAGAGCATTAGTATCTGTAACTGGTAAACCAGGATTGTTCAAATTGGTTGGACAAAATAAAGGTGGTTTCATTTTGGAAACACTTGATCAAGCGAAAATTAAGACAGTGGTAAGTTTATCTTCGACAAAAATGGCAACATTGGAAGATATTACCATTTATGGTGAAGAAGAAGAGATCCGTCTTTTAGCTATATTTGAAACAATTAAAGAAAAAGGATTGACATTACCTGACACGAAGTCGGACGGTGCTACCCTGAGAGATTTTTTCCGCGAAGTTGCCCCTGGTCATGATGAATCGCGTGTTTATACATCGGACATCAAAAAAGTGATTACTTGGTATAACATTATCAAAGAATTTCCTTTATTTGAAGAAGAAGCTCCAGCTCCTTTGGTATAACCAAAAAGCTATTGAGATAAAAAAGGGGGTGAAATTCACCCCCTTTTTTATTTGGATTCTATGGCCGACACTGTTTCACAAAAAAGCCTCGGAGATAAGTTCCGGGGCTTTTTTGTGAATTGTGCTTTACCAGCTAGTATGCTTGTATGGGGACTAATGTCCTTTTGGTTCAACATCTACACGTTTGATGTCCGCGCCCAACTTACGTAAACGTTCCTCGATATCTTGATACCCACGTTCAATCTGTTCGATATTATGGATAACAGATTTTCCTTTGGCGGATAATGCTGCGATCAACAAGGATACTCCCGCGCGAATATCCGGAGAGGTCATTTCGATACCTCTCAAAGCATGCGATTTATTCAAGCCAATTACCGTAGCACGGTGTGGGTCACACAAAATAATTTGCGCTCCCATATCAATTAATTTATCGACAAAGAACAATCTGCTTTCAAACATTTTTTGGTGAATCAATACATTGCCTTTCGCTTGTGTTGCTATGACAAGTATGATACTCAATAAATCTGGTGTAAACCCGGGCCATGGAGCATCTGAGATAGTCAAAATAGAACCATCTATAAATGTATCAATCTCATAAGATTCTTGTGCTGGAATAAAAATATCATCCCCTCTCAATTCAAACTTGATACCTAAACGGGCAAAAACTGATGGAATAACCCCCAATTCCTGGAAGCACACATCTTTGATCGTAATTTCCGACCCTGTCATTGCTGCCAAACCAATAAAAGAGCCAATCTCAATCATATCAGGCAACATACGATGTGATGTTCCACCAAGACGTTCTACCCCTTCAATCGTCAATAAATTGGACCCAATGCCTGATATCTTTGCTCCCATACGGTTCAACATCTTACAAAGCTGTTGCAAATAAGGTTCACATGCAGCATTGTATATGGTCGTGATACCTTTGGCCAATACAGCAGCCATGACAATATTTGCCGTGCCTGTTACAGATGCTTCGTCAAGTAAGATATAATTTCCTCTTAGTTCGGTAGCATCTACATTAAAGAAGTGCGTGGACGCATCATAGACAAATTTAGCACCTAGTTTTTCGAATCCCAGAAAGTGTGTATCCAAACGTCTACGACCAATTTTATCGCCCCCCGGTTTTGGAATGGCGGCCTTTCCAAATCGTGCCAACAATGGTCCTACTATCATAATCGAACCACGCAAGCCACCACCCTTCTCTTTGAATTCAGCTGATTGGAAATATTCTATATTAATATCCTTTGCTTCAAAAACGTAGGTATCTTTATCTATTCGATCGATCTTAACGCCCAACGCGGCCAGCAAATCAATTAACTTATTGACATCTTTAATATCAGGTATATTACTGATGGTCATGGGTTCCTCAGTCAGTAAAACTGCTGACAGAATTTGTAAAGCTTCATTTTTTGCTCCCTGTGGAATAATCTCTCCCTTTAACGGCTTTCCACCGATTATTTCAAATGCATTCATTTATATAACTGATATCTTCTTATTACAACAACCCCTACCCTATACTTTAGTTTCTTGATATCACTAAATAACGGTTTGGGCTCCTTAAAATCGACAAAAATTGTATTGACAAAAACTTACTGGAATGGCTCAATTCATCAAATTAAAAACGGGTTAAATGCGCTTGATGCTTTATCTAAACCGGAACTGACAAATTAGTCCATTCTATAAATAAAGAAGGCAATTGTAAAGAAATATATAGATCACTTCGCAATTGCCTGCTTCTTAAATTAAAAACTTAAAGAACTAGCCTCTTTTATTATTGTAACTATTTTGAGGTTTTCTATTTCTATTGTTGTTATTATTGTTGTTGTTGTTATTGCTGCCAAAATTATTACGCTTCATGTTGTTATTGTTATTTGACATACGAGGCTTGCCACTACCCCCGCCTTTCGACTGATAACCACCTGAAGAGTTATTATTGTTGCTATTGTTATTATTGTTGTTTCCACCTGAGTTACTATTTGCAGGTCCTTTTATACGGTTTCCTGGAGGCGGCGTTTTAAAGTCGAGCTTGGTCAAGACAGTACCTTCTGGCAATGTCAATTGATAACCAGACAATTCTTTCAGATCCTGAATAATCAATTCGTCGGACACAGAATCTTTGTTCCAGGTCACGTATGCCATTTTCATAAAATTAGCAATACCAATAACCATTTGTTCACGCTTAGGCTCATCAGTTACTTTCAATGCCCTATCGATCATTTTCTCGACCGTAAATCCATAATGCTTGAATTTGATCGAATGCTGAGGATAGCCTAGGTGTTCGACTTCGTGTTTCACACTTTTTGCTGTAGCGATTGGATATGGTGAGTCAATATCAAGCTTAAAATCTGAGATAATCTGTAGGTGATCCCAAAGTTTATGCTTAAAATCAGAAACGTCTCTTAAATGTGGATTCAACACCCCCATCATGTCGATCACGATTTGGGCATGTTTATTTCTTTCTTCCTTTGTGGGTAAAGTACAGATGTAATCTACCATATTTTGCACATTGCGGCCATATTCTGCAAGGATCAATTTTGGCCTAGTGCTGTTGTAGTCAAAGTTCATATAGCTAATATAAGTACCTATTAAACGGTTAAGATCTCGTTTTGGTATTTTATTATTGAATTATTCTAAGTTTTGCAAATTTAAGCAACAATTGTTTCTGTCCCAACTCTTTAAAGAAAATAGTTGCTTTTATATCT
>JAITLV010000318.1 GCA_031277685.1 Sphingobacterium sp.
CAAGGCGTCTTTCCTTCCAGATCAATTGACGGAGCTGTGCTTGGTCTGTTGTCGTTACGTTGGCTAATTTTACCCGTGCACGGACAGTATTCAGTGCATTCAGTGCTTCGCTGCTATTGTCAACCTCATTTGCGGCTTCAGCCAGGATAAGATAAATTTCACCTAGACGGAGATAGCGCACGTTTTTATCTGTGTGATCGGCACCCCCATTAGCAGATGAGTATGCTTTCATGTTATACATGGCATTTTCTACACCAGCGTCAATGACGCGACCATCATATAAAGTGGAATTTCTAAAAATAATCGTTGCATCACGACGGATATTGTCGTGCTCAGCATTAAAAGCATTGAGCAGATTTTCACTAGGCGTATTGAAACCCCATCCCAGTTTTACCAAACCACCACGTGGCGCTTGTACTTGACTATATTGTTTGATACCTAATGCGATTGATGTGCCTCTCGCTTGCCATTCAAATAATGATTCTGGACCATTTTCTCCTGCTAACCTCCAAATTGTTGCATAATCTGGTTCAAGGCTGTATCCGCCGGATGTGATGACAGTTTTCGCCATATCAGCTGCTTGTTGCCATTTACTTTGGTATAAATATACCTTAGATAGCAGCCCTTGCGCGGCACCTTTGGTTGCTCTGCCCAAATCTTTTGCCGCATAGGCAGATTTAACAGGTAAGTTGTCTATAGCAAATTGTAAGTCAGCTTCAATATAGGCATAGACCTCCGCAACAGGTTCCCTTTTGATCAAATCGCGCTCCTGGATAGGAACATCGCCCCAGCCGCGTACAAGGTAAAAATAATTTAAGGCACGCAGAAAACGGGCTTCACCGATCAATCTGTTTTTATAGGTTTCGTCTGTTAAACCAAATTTCTCGGTATATTCAATTGCCTGTGTTGCTCTTCCTATTGATTTGTACCAATGTGTCCACATCGATTTGAATGAACCTGTAGTAGTGGTGTAGGTCAAATTATCGAGATCGGCTTTATCGCCACCATTGTCGGTTGTTGAGCTCCCCTTATCGGCATTGTCCGATATCATATCTGTAATACCGATATAGGAAAAGGAGTAATCCCAAGCTGTGAACATACCATATACACCGTTGACAAATTGCTCTGGGGTAAATACTTGTTCACTATCGTTAGCTTCTACATTTTCTCTTGACGGAACATCAAGAAAACTATTGTCTTTACACCCTTGTAGTGTAATACCCGCACTGAGGAAAATTGCTATGTAGAGTTTGTTAATTTTCATTGTTTTCAAAACTAAGGTGATTAAAATTGCATGTTGAGTCCAAATAAGAAATTACGGGTAGTTGGATAAGCAGAAAGCTCGATACCAGAAGTAAGATTTGGACTACCATCGCCTGCTAGTTCAGGAGAGAAACCACTGTAATTCGTAAACATAAATGGATTTTGAGCTGTTACGTACAGTCGTAATTTGGATTTAGAACTATATAGGTTATTGAAGGTGTATCCAAGAGTGATATTGTTTATACGAAAATAGCTGCCTGATTCCAGATAATAGCTAGAAGCCCAGTAGGCATGTTCAGCACCTGGGTGTACATTGGTTGAACCTGCACCTGTCCAGCGGTTTTCAAATGTTTCCAAAGTGATATTTTCCCCAGCATCCTGTCTAACACTTTTAAGGCCGTTATAAACTTTATTGCCAGCGACACCATATCCTGATACATTA
Source organism: Sphingobacterium sp. (assembly GCA_031277685.1). Taxonomy (GTDB): domain Bacteria; phylum Bacteroidota; class Bacteroidia; order Sphingobacteriales; family Sphingobacteriaceae; genus Sphingobacterium. Next base: position 1,706 of record JAITLV010000318.1, read on the forward strand.
AAGTCTATCATTTTGTAGTTGATGCCTAGGTTGATTCCATAAGTAGATGTAGGCAAGAATGATCCAAAAAACTTTTTATCTCTCGAATCAATTACCCCGTCATTATTTTGGTCCTTAAATTTTAAATAACCGGGTTTAGCTACACCGAATGATGGATTTGAAGCAATGTCATTGGCATCTTGGAAAACACCAATAGATTCAAACATCCACCAACCATAAATGGGCTGGCCAACACGGAGTTGTTTGGTTATTTCTCCGTTATTTAGACTTCCTCCTGTAGCACCATCGTAAGCAGGCTGCACGTCTGTTACTTTGTTTTTATTATATGCATAATTCACGCCTACGGTATAGCTAAAATCAGGACTTATGCTTTTGTTCCAATTAAGAACAACCTCGACGCCCTGATTTAACACCTTGGCACCGTGGGCATAGAAGTTCTGCTCGGAAGGAGAAGTTAATGTAGGGGTTACATTTAAGATCGTGTTTGTATTTAGCTTGTGGTAGTAATCGATAGATCCCGATAAGTTATTATTGAGGAAAGCGAAATCGATGCCTGCACCTGTTTCACGGGTTACCTCCCAAGAAACATCTACAGCTGGAGTTCCATAAGCACTGCCATAAACCAGATCTTGCTCTGGACCAAAAACATAATTGTAAGTCGAAGCACCGGGGCTATTCATAATTGTGGAAACATTTAGTGGAATATCTTGGTTACCTAATTTACCCCAGTTACCTCTAAGTTTTAATAAATTTATCCAAGATGCATCTCTCATAAACTCTTCATTGGATATATTCCATCCCAGACCGACTGATGGGAAAGTTCCCCAGTATTTGCCTGTGTTTTTAAAAACACTGGAACCATCACGACGCAATGTACCCGTAAAATAATAACGGTTGTCATAGTTGTAAGCGATACGACCAAAGTATGATGCCAATGCTCTAGGAGTATAATAAGTTTGTCGAGATATCAATTGATATTCATCTGACGCTAAATCAATATTCCAATATTGTTCTTGGTTAGGTACACTATAACCAGTTTGGCTATTCATGCTATTGATATCGTATTTTTCACGAGACATACCTAATACGGCTTCTATATGGTGTTTATCAAAACTTTTGTTAAAAGTTAAGAAGTTTTCCCAAGACCATCTGAACTGCTCTAGATTTTCGTACTTAAGACTATTGTTGGCAAAAGCGACATTTCCCGCACCACCTTTTTCTTTGTCCGCATAGAAATCTGCTTCCGATTTTAATGGATTAGCATTTAGGTAGTTTTGTTTGATGTTGACAAAGTTTCGGTCTTTTGAATAGAATTTATTTCCGCCAATTCGTGAATTGATTTTTAAATAATCTGTTATTTTAAATTCTCCTTCAAAACTTCCTTGTAAACGCAACGTATTTGTCAATTGATTTTGACGAAGTACTTCATAGACTGGATTGCCTTGCGAGTTTAAATTCCCTAGACTTTCGCCCGGAGCTGTTTCCAGTCCAACTATCCCCGTGGTTGTATTGACACTGTTCGTGCCATACCGACCATTGTCATACATGACAGGTACCAATGGAGATTGTCTATAAGCTGTAGTAAATGCGCTATAGGGTTTAGGAGTTGCTTTGGTCAATGTCAAATTGATGTTTTGGCTAAATTTAAGACGGTTGTTGAATAGCTTGTAGACATTGTTATTGCGGATCGTGTTCCGTATAAACTTTGATCCATCAAGTATGCCATTCTCCGTGTAATTATTTGCAGATAGAAAATAATCTATTTTCTCGTTTCCGCCCGAGATATTGACAGCGTTATTAAAAACTGTTCCCGTTTTTAATATTTCATCGTACCAATCTGTATTGGTTGTTTGTGTCGTATCTAATGCATAACTTCCGTTAACCGATTTCAAAAACTCATTCGCATAAGTGATGAATTGTCTTGAATTAGCCATCTTAACCCGGTTAAGAATTTTCTTCATTCCGGCATAACTCTCGTAATTTATGTTTGTTGTTCCGGTTTTACCTTTCTTCGTCGTAACGATAATAACACCATTTGCAGCCCGAAGACCGTATATTGAAGCCGAAGACGCATCTTTCAAAACATCCATAGATTCGATATCGGATGGATTGATATTATTGATGTCCGTCTGTGCGATACCATCAACGATATAGAGTGGATTTCTTCCGCCTAGAGCTGTTCCCAGACCTCTGACAATAACGTTGGGTGAGGAGCCTGGAGCTTCGTTGGCAATAATGTTGATACCGGCGGCTTTACCCTGTATGGACTGCATAGCAGACATGGCCGGTTGCTTTGTAATATCGGATGATTTCAAGGAGCTGATCGATCCGGTCAGATCCGCTTTCTTTTGCGTACCGTAACCGATAACCACAACCTCTTCCAGTGCTTGGTTTTGATTTTCTAAGAATACATTGAGTTGCGTTTGATTGCCAATGTAGACGGTTTGTGTGCGATAACCCAGAAAGTTAAAGACCAATGAGTCGGT
>JAITLV010000323.1 GCA_031277685.1 Sphingobacterium sp.
CAAGGCGTCTTTCCTTCCAGATCAATTGACGGAGCTGTGCTTGGTCTGTTGTCGTTACGTTGGCTAATTTTACCCGTGCACGGACAGTATTCAGTGCATTCAGTGCTTCGCTGCTATTGCCAACCTCATTTGCGGCTTCGGCCAGGATAAGATAAATTTCACCTAGACGGAGATAGCGCACGTTTTTATCTGTGTCACCTGCTCCGCCGTTCGCAGAAGAATACGCTTTTTCATTATACATCGGATTTTCTACACCATTGTCAATCAGACGACCATCGTACAGTGTTTCACCCCTGAAAATAATTGTTGCATCACGGCGGATATTATCTTTTTCGGCATTAAATGCATCCAATAGGTTTTGACTTGGGATATTAAAACCCCAGCCTAAATTGACTGCTCCTCCACGAGGCGCTTGCACTTGACTATATTGCTGAATACCATGGGCAATTGAACTACCTCGGGCCTGCCATTCAAAGAGCGATTCAGGACCATTTTCCCCTTCTAATCGCCAGATTTTTGCATAATCAGTTTCTAGGCTATAGCCCCCAGAATTAATAACAGCTTTTGCCATATCAGCAGCTTGTTGCCATTTATTTTGGTATAAATATACCTTCGATAGCAGCCCTTGCGCAGCGCCTTTGGTTGCCCTCCCCAAATCTTTTGCTGCATAAGCAGATTTCACAGGTAAGTTATCAATAGCGAATTGTAGATCAGCTTCAATATAGGCGTATACTTCAGCTACGGGTTCTCTCTTTATCAAATCACGGTCCTGTATAGGAATATCACCCCATCCGCGCACAAGATAAAAATAATTCAGGGCACGCAAAAATCGGGCTTCAGCGATCAATCTGTTTTTATAAGTTTCATCTGTTAATCCAAATTTTTCGGTATATTCAATTGCCTGTGTTGCTCTTCCAATTGATTTGTACCAGCGGATCCACATCGATTTGAATGAACCTGCAGTAGATGTGTAGGTCAGATTGTCTAATAATAATTTGTCTCCTCCTGCGTCGGTTGCTGAACTACCTTTATCAGCGTTGTCAGAAATCATTTCTGTTATGCCTAAAAAAGAAAAAGCGTAATCCCAATCGGTAAACATGCCGTAGACGCCGTTAACGAATTGTTCGGGTGTATTTACAGTTTCGCTATCTTCGGCTTCTACACGTTCTTTTGACGGAACATCAAGAAAACTATTGTCTTTACAAGACTGCAGCGCAATGCCCCCACTTAGAAGAATTGCTATATAAAGTTTGTTAATTTTCATTGTCTTCAAAACTAAGGTGATTAAAATTGCATGTTAAGTCCAAAAAGGAAATTACGTGTGGTTGGATAGGCTGAGAGCTCTATCCCGGATGTTAGATTGGGGCTTCCATCTCCGGCCAGTTCAGGAGAGAAGCCACTATACTTCGTAAACATAAAAGGATTTTGAGCTGTTACATACAACCTCAATTTAGATTTTGAACTATATAAATTATTAAATGTATAACCTACAGTTATATTGTTGATACGGAAATAACTACCTGACTCTAAGTAATAGTTGGAAGGTAGATATGACCTATCTGCGCCGGGGTGTGCATTCGTATGGTTCTCTGGTGTCCACCGGTTTTCAAAAGTCTCTAGGTCAACATTTTGACCGGCGTTCATGCGCGCACTTTTTAATCCATTGTATACTTTGTTGCCAGAAACCCCATATCCAGATAAATTAAAATCTATCGCTTTATAGTTGATCCCTAAATTAATCCCGTAAGTGGAAGAAGGTAAGAATGAACCAAAGAAAACACGATCACGGGTGTCAATGATACCATCCTCATTCTGATCTTTAAATTTCAGATATCCTGGCCTGGCGGGACCGTTTGATGGATAATTTTTTACATCGTTGTCATCCTGGAATACGCCGTTTGTTTCATACATCCACCAGCCATAAATAGGCTGACCTACCCGGAGCTGTTTTGTTAATTCGCCATTGTTCAAACTACCACCTTGATCGCCATCATAGGCAGCTTTTACTTCCTTAACAGTATTTTTGTTGTAGGCATAATTTATACCTACGGTATAGCTGAAATCTGGGGAGATTGATTTATTCCAGTTTAAAGCAAGCTCAACTCCCTGATTCAGGATTTTTGCTCCATGGTCATAAAATTTTTCTTCATAAGCAGAAGTATATGTCGGTGTAACCAACAAGATCGCATTGGTATTCATCTTATGATAATAGTCTATGGAACCTGAAAGTTGGTTGTTAAAAAATGCAAAATCCAGTCCGGCGCCAGTTTCCTCTGTGACCTCCCAGCTTAAATTTTTAGCAGGGGTCCCATAGGCACTACCAAACACCATGTTTTGTTCTGGGCCAAATACATAATTGTAGTTGGAACTTTCTGGGCTTTGTAAAATTGTGGAAACATTGAGTGGAATATCTTGGTTACCAAGTTTTCCCCAGTTTCCGCGTACTTTCAAGAGATTGATCCAAGTGGCATCCTTCATAAAATCTTCGTTGGTTACTGTCCAGCCTAATCCTACGGAGGGGAATGTGCCCCAGTATTTGCCTGTATTACGAAATACACTAGAACCATCACGGCGTAATGTTGCTGTCAAATAGTATTTACTATCGTAATTATATTGAACACGCCCGAAATAAGATGCCAATGCACGCGGGGTATAATAAGTCTGAAGGGCAATCCGGTCGTAATCTGAACCTTGGGTACTATTCGCGAGATTGATATTCCAATATTGCTCTTTTTCCGGAACATCGTAACCCGTCATACTGCTCATACTATTGATGTCATACTTTTCGCGGGACATACCTAATACCGCTTCAATATGATGTTTGTCAAAACACTTGTTAAATGTTAAAAAGTTTTCCCATGACCAACGGAACTGTTCTAGATCAACGTAATTCAAACTGTTGTTGGCAAACTGAATGTCATCGGAAGATGCTGCCTTATTTGCCGCGAAGTCTTGGTCAGTTTTCTGTGGATTAGCATTTAACCAACGGTCTTTTATATTTGTAAAAACACGTTGTTTAGAATAAAATTTATTTCCACCAATACGTGAATTCACTTTTAGATAATCGGTGATTTTAAATTCTCCTTCGAAGCTACCTTGAAGACGAAGTGTATTTATTTTTTCATTTTGGCGAAGAACCTCGTATAATGGATTGCCTTCATCATTTAATTTGGCCATAATATCGTTAGGAGCGCCAGTTAAACCGCCTACTCCCGTAGTTTGATTATAGTAGCCCGTTGCGTATCTACCATTGTCATAACGAATAGGCATTATAGGGGCTTGTCGGTATGCCGTGTTAAATGCACTGTAAGGTTTTGGTGTAGAGTTTGTTAATGTTAAATTTAGATTTTGACTAAATTTCAGACGGTTATTTAGAAATTTGTATACATTATTGTTTCGTATGGTATTTCGAACATATTTCGAGCCATCTAAAATACCGTTTTCCGTAAAATTGTTGGCCGATACGAAATAGTCAATTTTTTCGGTACCGCCGGAAATATTTACAGCATTGTTGAAAACCGAACCCGTTTTTAATAGTTCGTCGTACCAATCCGTATCATAGGTTTGTTGGGGAGCTAAACTAAATTTTTCGCCAGTGGAAGCCCAGTATTCATTTGCATACTGCGAAAATTGAGAAGCATTCGCCATTTTTACTTTATTCAGGACGGTCTTTAATCCAGCATAACTTTCATAATTAATACTAAGAGTTCCGGTTTTACCTTTCTTCGTCGTAACGATAATAACACCATTTGCAGCCCGAAGACCGTATATTGAAGCCGAAGACGCATCTTTCAAAACATCCATGGATTCGATATCGGACGGATTGATATTATTGATGTCCGTCTGTGCGATACCATCAACGATATAGAGTGGATTTCTTCCGCCTAGAGCTGTTCCCAGACCTCTGACAATAACGTTGGGTGAGGAACCTGGAGCTTCGTTCGCAATAATATTGATACCGGCAGCTTTACCCTGTATGGACTGCATAGCAGACATGGCCGGTTGCTTTGTAATATCGGATGATTTCATGGAGCTGATCGATCCGGTCAGATCCGCTTTCTTTTGCGTACCGTAACCGATCACCACAACCTCTTCCAGTGCTTGGTTTTGATTTTCTAAGAATACATTGAGTTGCGTTTGATTGCCAATGTAGACGGTTTGTGTGCGATAACCCAGAAAGTTAAAGACCAATGAGTCGGT
>JAITLV010000076.1 GCA_031277685.1 Sphingobacterium sp.
GACATCACATGACCAATTGGGAGATACAGGAGAAAAAACAGGTTTTTGGATTGAGGAATTTGCTGCTCCTTATTACGTTTTGCATGATGCCAGAATCGAGGTGACAATTGCATCGCCTAGAGGTGGTCAGCCACCGATAGACCCTAAAAGTGCACTCCCGGATTTTCAAACCGAAGCAACCAAACGTTTTGATGCCGATAAGGAGCTTCAAACAAAATTGGCAAATAGCATTCCTTTGGATCATATCAATGAGCAGGATTATGATGCTGTTTTCTATCCTGGGGGCCATGGTCCATTGTGGGATCTGACCAACGACAAGACATCCATTGCATTGATCGAATCATTTTGGGCCCACAACAAACCTGTCGCCGCCGTATGCCATGCCCCAGCTGTATTTCGCTATGTCAAGGATAGTAATGGTCAGCCACTGGTCAAAGGCAAAAAAGTTACCGGATTTTCAAATAGCGAGGAAGAGGCGGTTCAACTAACAGATGTTGTTCCCTTTTTAGTGGAAGATGAACTCGTAAAATTGGGTGGTCAGTACAGCAAAGGGGAAGATTGGCATAGTTATGTAGTCAAAGATGGTCATCTCATTACCGGGCAAAACCCTGGGTCTTCGGAAGAAACTGCTAAAGCTTTGTTTGCGCTATTGCGCAATTCCTAGCAATAAACTAATCAAAAAATAAGTAAGGACTGTTTCGATGACAACAGTCCTTACTTATTTTTTGATAAAACATCAGCATCCCCTGCCAATTGAAATCTAACTTCCCTGCAACTTCTTCATGACAAGAACCATTTGCAAAATGACTTTAATCTTTGTCTTCAAGTTCAAACAATTCTTCCACACTACGCTCAAGTACATGGGAGATTTTTAACGAAAGTACAGTGGAAGGAATATATTTTTCGGCTTCCAGCGCATTGATGGTTTGCCTACTTACACCCACCAAATTTGCGAGCTGCTCCTGCGAGTAGTTTTTTATTAATCGATGGATCCTTATCTTATTCTTCATGTTCCGATCTCCTATTCATCTTCCAAATATTTACCTTAAAAATCGTAATATAGGCAAGCAATAATAAATGTGCAAATAGAAACGAAAAACTAACAAACGTTTTTCCATAAACAAATATCATAACAAGCGTACTCAATACAATCATGACGATTACTGCCCATGACCAACTATACAAGCGTATTGAATTGATCATTTCATCTTCCACTTTACGTCGTGTAAAAGCAAAACATGATAATCCGAGCAGCATTGTCAACATGATCAGGGTCAACAAAACATCAACTTCCATAATCTCAAAGAATCCAATTGGAGTCAGTGGCGTATCATTGATGAAAACAAAGGTTTTAATAAATATTCCACCCGGATCAGATCGATCCCGAAACGAATCCAAAAAGTACAGTCCTAGACTGATTGCAACAAACAAGAAGCCAATCCAGCGAAAATAACGGGGCAATAAAGGGATTTTTTTCATAATACTATAAGTTTATCAGTTCATTCAAATGTAAAAAATATCATACATTATGACAAATATATTTTACATAAAGACAAATTTATTTTACATTAAATTTGCGATAACGCTAATGATAACTGTCCTTTTTAAAAAATTAGGCTTTTCAAAAAAAAGCCAGCTGCATGCAGCTGGCTTTGACCGTTTATATTCTTTGTGAGCAATATTTAAAAACCAGCTCCATTTATCTGTACATTCTCCCCTCCTTTTTTGAGGTTAGCTGCATCCTGTTGGATTTTAAAATATTGTGCCGCTGGGCAGGCCATCTGCGTCATCCGTCCCGCATGCATAGGCACTTCGATCACTTGCTTTGCATCATAGCGGAGTAAAGTGGTGTAGGACCAAATCGCTTCCAATACTTTCGTTTTTGTTGCCTGTACAGGTTTGCCTTCATTGGCCACCTGATCGATAGCGTTCACCCGCTTAAACTCACCCAATCCACCCAGGGTATATCCAGCACTTTCAAACGTAGCTTCATATTTCTTGCCGTTACCCTGTATAGCAAATTTTAACATACCCGGACCAACAATCTCCAATGTCATCAGCACCTTTTCTCCAGGATACCAATAATATTCGTCCTGTGCGGGTGCATTTTGGTAAAGACTTGCCTGGCCAGAGCTATGTGCAGCTCTTCGTAAAAATGGTCTGAAAGCTCGCCTGTCTTCGGTCACATTTCCTTTTTCATCCTTAATAACTTCCCAGGTAAGACCAATATCCGTTTCCTGTCCCCCCATGTTACCACCCATATAAACAGAGGGATTATCCAGGTATTGCTTGGGTTTACTCGGGTTCAACCGCGCTGGATCAAATTCCATCTTTGGTAAGGTAACTTCGGCCTGAATGCCGACCCAAACATCTGTACTGGAAACGACTTTTCGATAATAGGCTCCTTGAAAACAAGCTTTTGAAGAAGCCGGACGCACCTCATTTTTGAGATACTCATTTCCATCAACACCAACAACCGGAAATTCTGGTTTAACAAATTCATTTTTTGCACTACAGGCGGTCAAGCCTAGTAAAAAAAGTAAGAGTATGTGTTTCATTATTTCTTCGGATCAATGGGTACAAAAATTAATGGGGTCGGTAGGCAGGAAGCTCCCGGAGGAGAATAGGTAAATTCAATTTCCTGTATTTCCTTCTTCGGGTCGGGCCAATAAGTTTCGATGAGAATTGCCTCTGGATAACCTTTTGTAATCAGCGCATTTCTGGGATATTGCATCACCGTCTTTTGACCGTCTTGCCCCACAAGTTCCATTGTCAGCCCCATACCACCACACCATTGGTTGTCACCAGATCGGCTGTTCCAGCTGACCAAAGCCAATCCTTTTCCGTCTGTACTCTTCCATTTGATCTTTGTTTTATACAGCACACCGTAGTTTCCGGCATTCTTGGCAAATTCCTTTTTCGCACCAATCGTTCCCGTGATCCATGGATCGTCCTGCCCGTCGGCAACAATCAACTGCACTGCTCCTTTTTTGGTGTCAAGCGTATCTTTCGGATTAATCTGATAATTGGAAATTGGAAAAATACCACGCCCAGCGTTTGCGTGACTATGTGGAATCAGGGTCTTTATCCGCGGAAACACTTTTGGTCCAGACTCATTTGGGGCAAATTGTATGACAGCGATCTGCGCCGGCTGGTCTACCACAAATTCATAGAATCCATGGACAAGTTCATCGTATTGTACCAGCTGTTTTTCCAGTTTTTCATCGATAGCCATCACTTCCCCCGGTTTAAGCACTTTCACCTGATTGTCTACAGCAGATAAAAAGTAGTCCTCAAGCCCTTTCTTTCCAATTTCAAAATAGTTTGAACTCGGTTTTTGTGAAGCATACTTCAACATGCGAAAATGCATATTTTCATGCCCCAGGTTTTTTATGACCGCCGAAATCTTACGGGGCATTTTTTGAGGTTCTTTGACACCATTGACGTTATAGACATACAACCTAACAGCTCCGGGATCAACCGTCTCCTGTAGTGCAATGGCTTCCGGAACACGGATATACTCGGGATCATCAGATATGATATACTGCGGCCCCGGTAATACGGTCTTTGTGTAAGGCAACTTGGGAAAGTCCGTTTTTAGAAAATCTTCCAATAAGACGATATCGCCTTTATTTGCGCTTACAATCTTTTTGGACACGCTACTTAAATCATTTTTTTGTGCAAATCCAACTTTACACGAAACTAAACCTAACATCAACAATAAGCTTGTTTTGATGTGCTTGTTCATAATTTTATTTTTTTACGAATGAATACAATGTTCCTCCACTGCAACACAAGCTGCGTGAAGGAACGATTATTTTAATTTGAATCGGCATAAATTGTAAACTCCTGCGCAACGAGATAACCAAAGGTCGTCAACATATACACCTGAAGCCTTTGTCCATTTTCTGAAGTTCCCATACAGATGTCGCTGGTTGCATTACCATTGGTACCGCCAGTAAACAGTTCGGACTCATAAACACGTAATTGGTTATAGGTCGGTGAACTCAGTGTGGTACCAATGCGGGCTCGATCGCTAATATCATAAACATACATCTGACCAATCTCATTGCTTCCAAACAATTTGACCTGAGCCAAAATATCTGCGTTGTTAAAACGCTGAAAGGCGATACCACCATTCATAGCAGTACCTGTAATTGCCGGGAATGCTGCTAGCCGCCCCCAGGTACTTCCCGAAACATAAGCAAGTTCGGCGTTAGTGCTCGCGATCAGTTCGGCGTTAGCGCCGACCCCTAAAGGAAGATATTCCGGAAGAAAGCCCAATGATGTCGCACCATCCTTATATTCCAGGACATCGGCAGCGGTAGATTTTATCTGGCCATTTTCGACTGTCCAACGCAGGAGGTAACGACTGGTTGCAACCGAAGCGAGTAACTGACCGTTTCCGTCCATATCCCCTACCCAGTTAAGTTTACGACCGATATTGCCGTCGCCGGCAGCTACCGCAGCAGGTTTGCTATAAGGTAGATCCAATAGCTTGGCAGGACTGGTATCAAAAACATCTCTGTATTTGTATAGCACAAAGCTCTGTCCATTCGGCGTATAAGTTCCTAGCATAAATCGTCCTTTTTCATCGCTCACGCCTTGGAAGATCAAGCGGCCTGCCGGGAAAGGATTTGTTAGATTATGGGAATAAGCTCCTGTGAAACGGTTGTACACCTTAAATACAGATGGTGAAGTCCGGCTCACAATCACCAAGTAATCGCCACTCACAAAACAGGACGTTTCACTATTTGCAGTGAAGCCCAGGTCTGCCGCTTTTTTCAGGAACAAGCGCCGGTTAATGCCCACCCCTTTTTCAAGTTTGACAGGTTCTTTGACAACCAATTTGAGCTGCCGCTTGATATTTCCGGCTCCAGAAATCGTCAGGGGTACTTCTGCACCGTTGGCTAAATTGACCTGAGCTCCGCTTGCTATAGAACCACTGGAATGTTTATTAATAACGTAACTCAGTGTAGATTGTGAAAGATCCGTACCCGGCACCACATAAAACGTCACCGTATTCCCATTTAAGATCCCCTCAACCTCATTTTCCTTTTGTTCGCTGTCTTTAAATGTAATTTTGATTCCCGAAATATCTGTATTGCCTTTCTTCTCGGCAATAACCACATAATCCTTTGAGTCACCATTTCCCGCGGTGACAGTAATTTTCTTGGGTGCCGTCAAGTCTGTAAATCCATTTAATCCCGGCGTCACCTGGGCATCAGCCGGAACGGAAGCACGCAACATCAGTCGCGAAAGATCTACTTCATTGTCCGAATCGATCGGATAATAATAATCTACGTGCAAATACACCGTATCATTGCTGATCGTGCTCAAGAAGAGCCGATCTTGCCCTTTCCCATCAATCGTAGCGTAAAAATCCATCAACTGATTTTTCACATTCCGCTCCAGATAATTAGGTTTTTGACATCCTCCCAAAAGGATCGCACAGGCCCATAAACTGTAAAATTTTATTTTGTCCATTGCTAGTCTTTCATGTTTTTACCAACCTTTAATTTGAGTCAAAGCGCCGTTCAACTGCACTTCATTTTCAGGTATGGGCAGATAATATAATTTTGTACTGAAACTTCTGTTGGTTGCGTCTGCTGAGACAACTTCATACGTTAATCCTGTTGCGTTCGGACTGATCTTATGCCCTGTAAACTTCACATTATCCAACAGGAGGTGAGCTTTTCTCCAACGGCGCAAATCCCAGAAACGATGTCCCTCAAAAGCCAGTTCAACTTTGCGCTCGTGCTCCACTGCGGCCATTGCCTGATTATTGTTGGCAAGGCTAAGGGCATTAAGTCCACGCTTATGGCGAAGCTGATTGATGTAGGTAGTTGCAGTCGCAAAATCGCCCAATTGCGCTTTCGCTTCCGCCATAATCAACAAGACCTCGGCATAGCGCATTTCGATCCAGCTTTGTGTACTCTTATTTTGAACGAATGTCGTATTTGTAGGATCAAGCATTTTGCGTACATAGTATCCCGTAACGGTACGTTTGGGGTCACCACTCGCGCCAAATGTTGTAAATCCTTCTATCGCATCGGTCGTCGACGTATTCAGTGTTCTTCCTTTCCAGGTTGCACCATTGTATAAGATCGTCGCATAGAAACGAGGCTCACGATTTGTATAGGGAGCCGCTGCCTGCGCAGCATTCTGCCAGGAGAATTTGGATCCGTCAGCCATTTCAAATTCATTGACCAATTCAGCCGTTGGCACACCATAAACCAATGTATTACCCGGAGCATCTCGAGGTGGGGCATAGCCCAGGTCGTATTGATGCGTGACATCAGGTGCTGCAAAATCTACCCGAAAGATTGCTTCCTTTGTATTTTTATTGGTAAAAATGCTTGCAAAATTATCGTCCAAGGCATAGAGTCCCCCATTAGCCATATCGATGACTTTTTGCGCTGCATCGGCTGATTTTTTAAAATACTCCGCGCTCCTCGCCTGTGAAATGCCCGTCAAAGGATCCTGATTGAACTGCTTGAGATCATATTTAGCAATAGAGCCTGCATACAGTCCTACACGTGCCATCAAGGTATAGGCCGCGCCCTGGGTAGCCCGGCCAGCAAGATTGTTGAGCGGAAGATGATCCACCGCATATTGGAGATCCTCCAGGATAAAATCATAAACGGCTTCCTCACTCGAGCGTTCATGATCTTTTTCAGTATACTGATCCATACTCTTGAATAGAATCACGCTTCCATGGATCTTTACCAGCCAGAAATAAGCATATGCTCTCACGAACCTGCCCTCAGCCTCATAAACCTGTTTTTGAGCATCGGAAAGGCTGGACTTGGTGTTAATCCCATTGATCATTTCATTGATACGACGGATACGTTCATATCCGCTCGCCCAATAATTCAGGCCCACACTTGCGGAAGAAAACTGGTTTGAGTTGGATACAAGAATATTGACGGTACCATTCCCAGCCGTATTTGAAGTAAATTTCATTCCATCGGCTAAGGCATCCATTGCATTGTCATAGCCTAAATTGGGAAATTGACCAAACTGGAATTTTTTAAATTCAGCATAGATACCCGACACATATAGCTCGGCCGAATTGGGGTCAGCCCATACTTTCTCTTCTGCGATCCGGTCCTGTGGAATTAGATCGACAGAACAACCTTGCAACGCCATAAACAACAGGCCTAAAAATGAAAGCTGCCGACAGCTGGTATATAGAGTTGATTTCATCTGTAATAATAATTTTTAGGAGATTAAAAAGTAACGCTTAAACCAAATTCAAAAATCCGTTGCTGCGGATAAAATCCATTATTGACATTTGGCATTTCGGGATCGAGGTATTTCAAGTAATCCCATGTGAAAAGGTTTGAGCCCGAAGCAAACACGCGTACATGTTCAATCTTCGCTGCATTCAGCAATCCTTTCGGGAAAGTGTAACCCAACTGCACGGATTTAAGCCGCAGATAATCTCCTTTTCTGATCCATCCTGAATTGGCATTTGCATTGTTCGTCGACATGCCTGTTGCTTTATAGGCACTCATACGTGGAAATTCGGCATTCGGATTGTCTTCTCGCCATGAGTTTTCAACCAAGAAATAAGGGGAGTTTCCATAATTATAAAAAGGTCGCGTAAAAGGTGTATTATCCTCTACCCCTGAAGTTCCTGACGATCCTTCGTAAGCTCCTGCTAGGGCAACATCAACACGTGCAGCACCTTGCAACAATGCTGAAAAGTCGAAGCCTTTATAAGCCATATCGAAATTCAAACCGAATGTTAATTCAGGTACATTGGAGCGTCCAATATAGGTCATATCATCTGTTCGGGTAATCCGGCCGTCACCATTCAAATCTTTAAATTTGAAAAAACCGGGCGCCATAAATCCCGAACTTGGTGAAGGTGTATTGCGTGCTTCCTCCCAGGTCTGTACCATCCCCTCTTTGACAAATCCAATTTTTGTTCCGATAGGTTTGCCAATGAGACTCTGCCAAGAAGGGATACCGTTCGCTTCATCCAGTTTCAGATACCTGTTTTTCGCCCAATTGATATTGCCGGTTACGCCCAGTTTGAATTCACCAAAACGGTCGTTATAACGCAATTGGGCATCAAAACCCCGGTTATCAACTTCGCCAATATTGGCCAAACTCGGAAAATAACCACCCATCGACGCTGGATAAAGGTTTCCTACCTGTTCCAGAATGCCAGAAGTATAACGGTAGAACCATTCAAAATCAAAACCAAATTTTCCATTTAAAAACCGCGATTCAAATCCAACATTGGATGTGGTGGATTCTTCCCATTTCAATAGTGGATTTAGAGGTGCATTGGTATATAAGGCTTTGGCCGGCTTGCCGTCTATGACGATGACTGGTGTTGTATTTTGCGAAAGGGTATTAATGTAAGGGAAACTACCCACTTGTGCACGATCGTTTCCTGTACGCCCAATAGACCCTTTTAATTTAAGGAAATCTGCAAAAGGGACAGCTTCCTTAAAGAAGGACTCATTTGAGACAACCCAACCCAATCCAATGGCCGGGAAAGATTTCCAGCGGTTTTCCTTGGCAAAGTTAGCGGAGGCATCCCAACGCGACACCAACTCCACCAAATAACGATCGCGGAAAGCATAATTCAGCCGCGTCACAAATCCCGCCCGTGCAGATTCTGGATCGCTGGAGCCTGTAGACTTGATGATGTCTTCCTGGGAAGCCGAACCATAGTTTATTTCCTGAATAATACTGATCGGAAAATTACTTGCGCCGGCACCAAATTGATTACCATGAGTTTTTGCATATTCATATAAACCTAACACACCGATGCTATGATCACCAAAAGTGCGGTTGTAATTTAAACTGGCCTGCCAGGTGCTGCGATAGCTTGCAGCAAAGCTCTGACGAAGAGAAGTCTTCGTGATTCCAGGCAAAGTGGTCATGGCCACGAAATCGCCTGCAACCTGGTCCCGCTGTCTTCCCATCGTCGGATAGGGTGTCAGCCAAGATTTGGATTCATCCGAATTATAGTCGTATGCGCCCTGAACTTTTGCCAGCAAACCTGTTACTCCCGGAACTTTAAAATCGATGTTTGCTGTTCCCTGAAAGATATTGCTTTTAAGCTTCTGGTATCCCGAATTTGCAACGGAAGCAATTGGGTTGACCCAACCTGCTCCGGCCTGATATGCTACCGGAAGTCCATTTGGGGCATACATAGGCAGATTCGGGAGCATCCGAACAGCCTGGTAAAATGGATTCATATAGGCCGAGTTATCGGGTGAAATACCGGGTAAATTGGTATTCTGATTACGCAAACCAATGTTCAAACCAACCGTCAGGTATTCGTTAAGCTCACTTTTAAGGTTTGTACGGATATTGTAGCGTTTAAAATTGGTATTGTCGATCACCCCGTCCTGGTTCATATGGCTGACCGAAGCAAAATACTGCGTTTTGCTCGCGCCACCAGAAATTGTTGCGGCATGATGTTGCGAATAGCTATTATTATCTGCCAATAGGCCAATCCAGTCTGTATTCCCAAATAACGGATTGGTATTGGTTCCATTTGCCACAGCATCGATGAGTTCCTGCGTGTAGATGTAAGGTGCTTCAGTCTGCTTCGTATTTCGGAGAAAATCATTGTCCAGTTCTGTTCCTTTGTTATACCAGTTCATATAATCCGGTCCATTGAGGAATTTTGGAAAGCGGGTATTTTGGCCAATGCTGTATCCAAAGTCATAGGTTACTTTGGTCTGTTCCTTTCGTCCATTTTTTGTTTTAACCAATATAATACCATTGGCGGCCTGTACACCATAAGCGGCCGTGGAAACTGCATCCTTTAAAAAGGAAATCGTTTCTATCTCACTTGGGTCCAGATAAGCCAAGGTAGAAAGCGGTCTTTCGATATCGTCGACAATCACCAAAGGACTTCGATTACCGCCGTAAGTTCCTACCCCGCGCAGATACAAGGTCGCATTATCTGCCCCCGGGCGTCCTGATGGTTGTAATGCTGTCAATCCGGGAACACGTCCGACAAGTGCATTGGTCAAATTCATCGACGGGGCTTTCTTGAGCTGATCACCTCCGATCTGTACGACAGATCCAACGACGTTGTTCTTCTTTTGCGTACCATAAGCCACAACAACGACCTCGTCAATCTGACGTTCATCGGACTCCAAAACAAAACTTTGTGTACCGGCAACTGTGATCTTCCGCGACTGCGACAAATAGCCGATATAACTAACCTGAAGTTCAGCCGGAAGTCGGTCTACCTGCACGGTAAAACTCCCTTTTTGATCCGTACGTGTTGTTACAGAAGTCCCCACTACTTTAACCGTCGCCCCAGCAATAGGCTGTTCATCGCGATTTCGTATGGTACCATTTACAATGGATTGAGCAAAGCTTATTGCGGATTGCATAAAAACAATAAGTAATCCCAATGCCTTAAAAAGATACCTGCGTTTTACATGTGTTGGTTTCATAATTTAGGAATGAAAAAATAGTGTTATGTTAAAAAATAGTATTTATGGTCACTCGGTTACCTACACCATGATCAGACGTTTTCCATTGGATAAAACACGCAACGTTCTGACACGGACAAGGCAACGTATTTTGGTTTACAATTATTAGGTATATTATTTATACAACACTAAATAAGAAATAAAATTTTAAATATTCAAATTATTTCTAATTTTTTTTATTAATTCAAACAGACTAAAGAAGAAAAAACATAAACTTAATTTGCGATGATGAGATATTTACTATATTTACCCAGAAGTTAACGTAACAAAGTTATGGGTATAAAATTTTTGAGTGACTTACATGATGCGAGCTATAGCGGTGTAGCGTATAAAAACATTTTACTTAAAAAGGAAATTTTAACCTTTTTTGCGACCAAAGGTCCTTCGACTATTCCTGAGCTGAGCAAGGAATTCAACATTAGCATTCCCAAGATTAACGAATGCATCAATGAACTCATCGAAGACGCATTGGTTCAGGACAATGGAAAATCGACTTCGGGAATTGGCAGAAAACCGAATTCCTACGGTCTACTTCCGAATGCAGCATTTTTTGTCGGTGTTCAGGTAAGCCATGATCATCTCAGTATCGTGGTCATGAATATGAAAAAAGACATTATTGCCAGCCAGGAGGAAATTCCACATCGTTTGGAGAATAATCAGGAATCACTCCAGAATATATGCCGGGAAATCAATCAGTTTATTGCCACACATCAGGTTCAAAAGGATAAAATATTGGGTGTAGGTATCAATCTTTCTGGTCGTATCAACTATCGAACAGGTTATTCCTACAGTTATTTTAATTTTTATGAGGACCCTTTATCGAAATATTTCGAACAGGAGCTGCAATTACGCACCTATCTTGAAAACGATAGTAAGGCGCTTGCTTATGGCGAATTTTCCAGCGGAATTTTAAAGGACGAGAAAGATGCACTCTTTGTCAATGTAGACAACGGAATCGGATTGGGTATTTTAATCAACGGAAAGATCTATTATGGGAAATCGGGTTTCTCGGGTGAATTTGGACATATTCCCATTTTTGACAACGATATCATCTGTCGCTGCGGAAAAAAGGGTTGCCTCGAAACGGAAGCATCTGGTTTTGCACTTAGAAACCGTGTAATAGCAGCAGTGCAAAATGGCGCAACGAGCATCCTAACAAAAAAATTCAATGATCTGGAAGATATCCGGCTCAGCGATATTATCGCTGCTGCAAAAAAAGATGACAATCTCGCTATTGAGTTGATCAATGAACTTGGGGAAAAATTAGGTCGTGGACTTGCTACATTGATCAATATTTTCAATCCAGAAATCATCATCGTAGGTGGTATTTTAGCCAAGAGTGAGGAATACCTGATGTTACCGCTGAAAAATGCAGTCAATAAGTTTTCATTATCCATTGTCAACAAGGACACCAAACTTGCTTATTCAAATAATGGAGAAAAACTTGCGGCCTTTGGAGCTTGCCTTCTCATTCGGGACCGTCTGCTTTCTATTATCGATTAAGACATAAGGCGTGGATTTCAGCGAAATCCACGCAACTTTATCTTTCTACAATCTCCTTCACAACCTCTCCATATTGATCTTTCACCTGCTCTTTCCTTTGTGCAAGGTATATCCACTTCTTAAACGTTCCGATAAATACAATCGCCATCAATGACATCGCTGCTACGGCCAAGCCCGCCAGTAGGTACTGTCCTTTAGGCACATATCCTTGTACCACCTGAAGATAGCCGGCCCAAAATGTAATCACGGCCATAAAGACACCGGGAACGGCTGCAAACAAGACATATTTTCGTCTATTCATCCGGATGAGCATCGTTGTACATACAATCAGACCACAGGCTGCCAAGAGCTGATTGCTAATACCAAATAATGGCCAAATGCTACTTACGTTACCGGTATAAACCAAATATCCCCAGGAAAACGTAAACAGGGCACTGCAAATCCATACACCTGGTTTCCAGTTTTTATCGCTAAATTTAGGGAAAACAGTTCCAAGCATTTCCTGTAGAAAAAAACGTCCCACCCTGGTACCTGCATCAATCGCTGTAAGAATAAAAACAGCTTCAAACATGATAGCAAAATTATACCAATAGGCCATTATATCGTTCATAAAAGGAACCTTATCGAAGATATGAGCCATCCCTACAGCCAACGACACTGCCCCGCCCGTCCTACCGTGCAGATCTACACCTATTCTGTCTATAAAATGTGGTAAATCCACAGCTGAAAGATGGGGGTGCTGCGTTAGAAACTGTGCATAATCGGCTACCGGCGTATTGATCGCAAAATAATCACCAGGCATCAACGTACAAGCTGCAATCAAGGCCATCAAGGCAACAAAGCCCTCAACAAGCATGGCGCCATACCCCACAAACAAGATCTCACGTTCATTACCGATCATTTTGGGCGTCGTCCCGGTTGCGATAATAGCGTGGAACCCTGATATGGCTCCACAGGCAATCACAATAAAGATAAAGGGCAAGACAGGTCCTGAAATTACAGGTCCGCCACCATGGATAAATGAGGTCAAGGCGGGCATCTGAATTGTTGGTGCAACAAAAAATATTCCTACCGTCAGCATAATAATTGTACCTATTTTGAGATAGGTCGACAGGTAATCTCTCGGAACCAATAATAGCCAGATGGGCAATACTGAAGCGAAGAAACCATATACAGCAATACCGATAGAGATCGTTTTCACATCCCAGTTGAAAAGTGCGTGAAAAGTTGGAACCTGCATCAGGTGATGACCGGCTATAATACCTGCAATAAGCAAGATACCACCAATGATACTCGCCAAGGTCACCGAGCCCTCCCGATAGCGCATCATCAAGCCCATTAAAATAGCAATGGGCATTGTCAGTACAATCGTAAATAAAGACCATGGTGCCTCGTGCATTGCACTGATACAGGCCAGCGATAGTCCGGCCAACGTTAGGATCAAAATAAAAAGTACGGCGATACCAGCAATAGTGCCAATAGGTTTACTGACCTCCTTGGAGGCAATGGTTGCCAAACTTTCGCCTTTATGTCGTACAGAAGCGAAAAGCACGACCATATCGTGCACACCGCCACCTAATACACAACCAATTAATATCCACAGAGCGCCCGGCAGATAACCAAACTGTGCCGCGAGAACTGGACCAACTAGTGGTCCTGCCGCAGCTATCGCTGCGAAATGATGGCCAAACAACACTTTTTTATCGGTTTTCACATAATCATGGCCATCAGCAAACTCCACCGCCGGTGTCTGGCGACTTCCATTCAACCTGAGCAGCTTATTTGCTAGAAACAAGCCATAAAAACGATACGCGATCGCAAAGATCAATATCGCTGCGAAAACTAAGGTCAACGCATTTATTCCATTGAGAGCATCCATACCAGTTAAGTTACACGATTATTTTTGCTTTTTCAAACACCTCATATACCTTCCATAAGGCACGAGGTACATGAAAGCATCCCTTCCATTTTCCGCCTTTGAGATCGAGCAATACCTCACCTCTTCGATTGAGGTAGCCAAACCATTCGCCATGTTCGGGGTCCCTAAAATGCGTCCAGGTATATTCATGAACCCGTTCGAACCAACGTTTAGCCTCTTCATTTCCCGTTAGTACCCAAGCTTTCGCCATACATACCAGTGTTTCACAGTGCACCCACCATAACTTCTGGTCCCATTCCAACTGCTGGGTCGGTTTACCCTGCGCATCCATAAAGTAGAATATACCTCCATATTTCTCATCCCATCCATGCTCCAACATACGAAGACCAATACGCATGGCTTTTTCAATCAACGCTGGTCGCTGCAATCTTTCTCCCAGATCCATCATAAACCACATGGCCTCTATCGCATGTCCCGGATTGAGCAATCTTCCTTCAAAACTATCCAGCAATGAACCATTGGGACTTACATTTTCAAAGACAAGCCCCTGCTCCTCTTTATAAAATACATCCATTACCTCCACCACGATATCCTCAATCAATTCCTGCACCAGGTTAGGTTCCAATAAATGCTCCAGTTCGATGGAGAGATTGCTCAAGATCATAGGCAAAGCAAAATTCTTTGATGGACGTGTCCCTGGAACAGCCTTATCGTATATGCCCTTGGTATGTGTTCGACGTTTCAATATATTATGAAAGGTATCTTGCGCAATTTCCGCGTAACGCTCCTCCTGGGTTGCTGTATACAGGGCACCAAATCCCATGGCAGCAAAGCAATCGGAAAAAATATTATAGGGCCGCACAAGTGCCTTCCCTTGTCGATCAAGCGAAAAATACCAGTTTCCCTCTTCATCACGTCCATGTTTTTCCATGAAGCTGGCACCATGAACTGCAATATCCAACCAGGATGACCGTGTTTCAATTTTGTTGTAAATACTCGAAAAGAGCCAAACTTGCCGCCCCTGCAGCCACATAAACTTATCCGTATCAAAAACTCCACCTCTTCTATCCAGACAGGTAAAATAGCCCCCATACTCCCTATCGAGCGAATGCTCCGTCCAGAAAGGAAGAATATGATTAAATAATTCGTCTTTATAAATTGTACTATAATGATTCATGTATAAATGAATTTGCTCTTTAAAGGCCATTTAAAATCTCTGGCCTACTCTTATCAATAATGCTATTTCTTGTTCTCTGACTTCTTCGAGATTGCTTTTGTCGTTATTTCGCGTGCTGTAAACACGCGATCCCTATCACCAATTGTGGTTCAAGGCATATTCCCGGTACCGATTGTAAAGGTGTCCTGCCTGTAAATAAGCGGACTGTGGACTCATAAAGTGAGCAAATTCGAAAGTAATAGCCTTATCATAACCCGCCTTTGCTGCAGCCTCAAGTTTTAGCCTTAGTTTATCAAACTTGATCGGCAAAAATTTGATCGGCATATCCCGGTCAAAAGATTCGGCATTCGTCCAACAGGCCATACCATATTTATCAGCCAATTTCTTATTGACCTCAAAGAAATCGGGAAGCTCATCGTAATCAATGTGTCCATCCTGAAAGGCCACTGCATCGACAGCTCCTTGTATACCTTCAAAAATTTCGCCCCATTCCCGTTCGTGTTCCAATACCGAAACTGCATTGGCTTTACTAAGCTCGGGAGAAGCGGCAAGCACAGCTTTTTTCCCATCAATCCAGGGCGATATAAATGTCGGCAAGCCCCCGCTGACGGCCTTGCACTGTAACCCAAGTGTACGAAAAGCATGAACAGCCCCTTTCGTTTTACGGCTGATTTCCGTACTGATATACCATCCACCGAAACTTTTATAATGCCCATATTTAGCCCAAACCTCTTCAATTACATATTGATTGGCATCGATTTCGTGACTCAGATCTCCTGTCTCCCAATAAATACCGCTGTCATAAAGTCCAAAATAGAATTTCATGTCGTACTTGTCTGCAAGCTGCAGATAAAGCTCTACAAGATCCAACGATGGTTTAAAACAGCCATATTTGTCCATCAGATAAGCCGATGGATAGGTTATAAATTTACGATAGCCACTGCGAATCATAATAACAGTGTCTATACCAATTGCCTTCATATATGCAAAATCCCGATCCCACTCTTCCGGACCCCAATTCTGGTGCGGAATATCGTGGGAAATCTCGTCAATAAATGTTCCTGTAATTCTCATAAATATTTCTTTTCTTTTAATAATTGTACCCATTTTATATAGGCACTGGGTATCAGATGCACACCATCAGCTGAGTAAATTGCGTTAAGTTTTCCCTCATTGTCCTGAAAAAGTGGGCAGAGGTCAACAAATGGGATATTTTCATCTGCTGCAAGCTGTCTTAGTTTTTCATTTAAGATCGGAACCAACACATTTCTACCTTTTGTATAAGGCTCTTTTGTTCGTTCTTCATTGATCGGTAAAGCACTCTGAAGATAGATAAGGGTCTTTGGTGAGATCTTTTTTATTCGTTTAATGATACGCTTGTAGTTATTGACCGACACTTCCTGCGGAAGCTTTCGGAATTGGTCATTAATGCCATCCATCAGAAAAATTGCCCGTGGACGTCCGCGCAACACCTCATCTATACGCGCAAGAATCCCAAACGAATTATCTCCGCCTATCCCCCTGTTCAGTACAGGATATCTTGAATCTGCAAGCAATTCCTGCCATTCTGCCCGTTCAGTAATACTATTTCCCAAAAACACGATTGCTCCTTTAATTGTTGGACTTTGTTCGAAATAGGCCATTCGTTGTTGATAATACCAGTTGGCGTAACTGCTATCTATTTTAGTCTCCTGAGCTGAGAGGGACTGGGAAAATACCGATAGACATATTCCAATGAGGAAGCAACCTTGGAAAACACGATACCGCTTAAAAAATTCCAATGATCTCATAATAGTTTTTGCTGTTTTAAATAATTGGCCCAAATTAAATAGGTGGCTTGCTTCAGATGTAAGCCATCAATTGTTAGCTCAGCTTTTAGTTCCCCTTTACCATCTACCAATATCGGCTGTAAGTCTACAAAACGAACTTGATGTGCCGTACACAATTCTTTTAAAGCTTTGTTCAATAGCACGATCTTGTCATTCCGAACCTCTTCATAGATTTTTGGCAGTAAAGATTCATTCACAGGTAGAAGTCCCTGCACAAAAAGCGCTGTATTTGGCGACTGCTTTTTAACCTGCTTTATTATCCGCTCTATATTCGTTGAAATAATGGAAAGTGGTATTCCTCTTTTCATGTCGTTCACCCCACAGAGCAGAAATATTTTTCGTGGTCTGGACGCTAATATCTCGTCTAGTCGTGCTAAAATACCGTAAGTCACATCGCCGCTAATCCCACGATTGATCACATGCTTCCGCTGGAGGATTTCTTGCCATTTTCCACCTTCGGTAATGCTATTGCCAAGGAAAACGATTTCGTCCTTCTGATTGGGCATCGCATTAAAAAACTCAAGCCTTGCGCGATAATGCTGATTATCAAACGTAGAATCAATACCCTTTGATTGCGCTAAAGTCAATGCCGGTAAAAAAAAAGGCAACAATAGGGCCTTCCAGTTCCTATAAGAAAGTCTGTTCATATGCATTAATTATTTTCGTCGGTATGCTCTTTTTCGGGTTTTCGCAATGGCACCCACCAGGAAACCAAAAAGGCTGGAATAGTAGAAATCAACACCCAGATAAAAAATTCTTTATAGCCCAAATGATCACTCAGCCAGCCGCTGATCATCGAAGGAATCATAAACCCCAGATTAACAAGTCCACTTCCGAAAGCGTAGTGTGCCATCTTATATTTGCCTGGGGCAATATTTTGCATGATAAAAAGAATAATTCCGATAAAGCCAAAACCATATCCAAAGTACTCGATGGCGACAGCAGCAGCTATGAGATAAAGGTTCGCCGGCAATGTGATGGCAAGAAATGCATAAGCTACAAATGGAACATTAAAGAAGGCACAAAGGATCATAAGTGTCCTCCGGTCTAAGCCCTTTTTGGATACAAAGTGCCCTGCGACAATCGACCCCAACACAAAAGCTATGGCACCAAATACACCATAAAGCAATCCAATTTCCGAAGTACTCAGGCCAAGGCCACCTTCGGTACGTTGCGCTTTAAAAAATAAGGGGGTGATCTTAATGGCCTGCCCTTCAGCAAAACGATAAAAGACAATAAAAAGCAAACTAAACCAAATATTCTTTTTCTGAAAAAAAGTTATGATAACGTCTTTAAGCGTATCCATTCCCTCCTTTAAAGAAGTGGATTTGGGAGCTTCATCGTGAGCAGGTAAAGCACGTATGCTGTACAGTCCTATCCCCAACATAATAAATCCATAAGCAAACATCACCACCATCCACGCGGATTTAATGCCGATTTCCTGCTCCAATTGCCCCGCCAAATAAACGAGTACGCCGCCAGAAAAAACTTTGGCCACATTATAGAAGGCACCTTGCCAGCCGACATATTTTGCCTGTTGTTTTGCATTCAGTTCATTCAAATATACCCCGTCGGCTGCGGTATCATGTGTGGAGCCACTGAATGCGATCAGTGTCAATAAGGCAATGGAGAAGCTAAAGAAATGATCCAACTGTAGCGTAAGACCAAGCAGACCAAAGAGTAGCCCCGTGAGTATCTGCGTGGTATAGACAAAAAATTTCTTGGTCTTATACAGCTCCAAAAAAGGGCCCCATAAGGGTTTTATTGTCCAGGGCAGCATAATCAATGAGGTCCAAAAAGCAATCTGTGCGTCCGAAACCCCCAAATTTTTATACATAATGGAGCTCGCACCCGAAAGGGCAACAAAAGGTAGCCCCATGGCAAACCATGTTGTGGAGATCCAAAAAATAGGCGGAAGTGCCTTACGCCCTTTGCGAAGCTCCACCGTTTGTTCTAATAATTCATTCATTTTATGACTTCCAATAAAGTTTTAACCGGCTGCTCACGATCGTCAACAGCGCCACGATTCCAGTGAATAATACACCGCGCATCACTCCCCCAAAAACACCCTGTGCCCCCATCTGATCAAGAGCGCTCTGTAGTCCCGTAAGCGCCAATAGTGGGATCAACAATAGATTTCCTGCGGTATAGGCGACCATCGGATTTTTACCAACCAGTGCTATACCTCGAAACAGCGATTTTCCAAAAGCAAGTTTCTCGATACAACACAGCATTGTTAGCGCATAACAGGCTAAGCCCGTACAGACAAAATAATAGCTGTATGTGGAATAATCCTTTTTTATCCCCCCCTCATACGCTTCGAAGATCAGTCCTAAAAAAAGCAGATAGCTTCCGAGCACAGCCATTTTTGCCTGCAGTGTCAGTACTTCGCCCTTCCGAAAAACACCTGAACAGAAGCATAGCGAAAAGATCAACATCAGGGTAACTCCCATATTGATATCGAGATAGCGCATGTATAGATTGAAGACATTCAGCCCAATTAGAAGTGCACAGAGCAAGCCTTGTAATGCCAGTTGAGACCGCTGCATCCTGGGTTTGTCGGCCAACGACGTATCAGCAATAATCCACTCGCCGACAACTGTAGCCGGAAGGATAATAAAGAGGTATTTGAGGTAATAAAATTGATAAAGCCAAGTCGCAGGGCTGAGTTTGTAGATAAATTCGTTGATACTACCGACTTCTTTGGATCCCAAAAAAACGCCCATAATAAATGGTAAAATCGCCATACGTAACCAGATGGATTTTGCCGTCAGCCACCACCACAGCGTTCCAAACAAAGCCATATTGGCCAGTACCAGAATAATAATATCTGTCTTCTGGAGGGTAAATCTATCCGTTTGTGCATACAACAGATATAGCATCCCTACAGATAGCAACAAGGCCACTATGTGAACAAGTCTCGCGGTCCGCATCGGTAAATACGACTTTAAATCGGCATAGAGTGCAAAGAGCAGGACAAACCCCACGATTGACAAGAGATACTGCGACGCAGCAGGCTCTCCACTCATAACCCAAGCGCGCATATAAAAAGAAAATAAGGCGAAAAAGAATAAAGCAACAAAACGCTTAAAAATTGTACCCACGATAGGCAAAGCGTTTAGGTTAGCCACTTTTTTCCGCATAGCCAATGGGATGGCCGCCCCCATCGTAAAAAGGAAAATCGGAAAAACCAGATCTACCCAGGTTATACCTGCTATACTGGGATCAAATACATGTTTGGGCGGGGGCACCTGTGCATGGTACATCCAAGCAGGAAGGTTTCCAAATGAAATGCTCGATGAAAGCACCATTAAAAGGATGGCAATTCCCCGCAGAACATCCAAACTATCGTTTCGCTGCTGTGGAGTCGTTGTAGAATTTGGTAAAATTGGTATCATCTCGTTTTTCTATGCGTTCGGAAATCATTTTTTTGTTGCTATAAATTGGCCGGTAAAATCTACCGGCCGTTCAAACGGCTTTAGGATATGATCCAACACAACCGCCACTTGAGCCCGTGTTAACACTTGATTTTCTTTTGCTGCAATGACGGACCAGACTTTATTTTTATTCAAAGTGGGGTCGACCTGGAGCAATAGAGCCGCAAAAAATTCTGCTGTGACATCGGCACCCGAGCCAGCGACTTTATCAGCCGATGGATAATAACTACGCATACCATCAATCAGGTCTACTTCGCTTATGCGATGTTCGGGATAGAACCAAGTCTGATTGGCCCATTTGTAGGGCACCCCTTTTCCTTTAAGAATCCCGGTTGCTCCAACACGTTGGATTGCCTGAAAACGACTATCTTTTGGATCAACATCGATAAAGGGCATGAGATAGGCATGATGGTCCAAAAGTACTTGCTGGACCTCCCTTAATGAAAGATCTTTGGGCGTAACACCTTGTTTTGCAGACAGCGCCGCCAGCACTCCAGCAGCTTGACCAATACCTAATACAACTGGCTGAAGGCGGGTGGCCCCAGCCACAATATTGCTCACACTGATGCTTTTTTCAGCAACAATAAAATCCGCTATTTTCTCAGGAATCAAACTTCCAAGGGGTACATTGTAGGATGGTACCCGAATCTTAACAAAATCAATTTTGGGTGCATCCGGGTTCTTCAGGTGATGATGATCGATGGTATAATCGCCTACTATCCCACCTGTGCGGTACAAAGGCAGCTCCTGCTGATAAGGACTCTGCACATAAGGCAATGTAAGCTGCACCAAGCCTTTAGCACGTCTAGACTCGCGATGATAAGCAATAAAGGGAAGTTTATCGGCCGTATCATATTCATCATCGGCAAGCCCTAAGTTTTTAAAACCCAGCTGACTTTGAAGATGATATACAAAACGTAAGGTATGATCTTTCGCCTTTTGCAATTCCACCACCCTCGCCTTTGGCGACATCTCGATAATATTCAGGTAGATATCATTTCCGTCTTTAGGCCAGTTTATCATGTATTTTCCATTCGGCAATTTGCCATAGGTAATCATTTGATCACAATTGATGATAGGCGTATTGCTGTGTGAAGCAGGATCTTTAACATCACAGGCATGTTCAAACTCTTTAGGATCATAACCTTGAGGTTTCTTTAGCAATCTCTTTGGATCGGCACCATAGTCTTTCAGGATAGCGACATAAGTAAGGTCTTGAATTATTGAATTGGCCTTTTCGGGAGCAAATTCTTCTTTCGTATCGTAGCGGCTATCCATACCGATGCTGTAAGCAACACCCGCACGCGGCAAGAGATCCCCCAATTCCGTCGCATCGACTAGAATAGAAGCGTTTACGGTTTTCTTTTTCCCTTCCCGTTCAATGGCAACGGTCCAGCCTTTAGGCTGTTTTTTCAGGTCTAAAAGGGTACTTTTATACCAAACGGCAATATTTTTTTCGGCTCCAACCATCTTTTTTAACAAGCGATTACCGACCGAAGGCTCAAATAGCGTATTGCTTACCCAGCCTGTTTCCACTGCCTTTGGACCACCATAATAAGCATAAAGTTCTGCCCTAAATTCGCCCCATATTCCCGAAGGCATACGATGGTTACCATCAATAGCGGAGACCCCAGCGGCAGTGAGCATACCACCCAACCAGCTTGTCTCTTCCACCATAAGGACCTTACTTCCCAAACGGGCAGCTTGCAAAGCCGCAGAAACACCACTTGCTCCCCCTCCCACAATCAAGACATCGTATGAAGCAACAGCCTGCCCCTGCGAGGAGAGTGTGACAGAAATCAATAAAATAGAAAAAAAAGATTTAAACCAATTCATATGAAGTTAATTGCAGTAAATAATTTAAAAAATACGCACCAAATACCGGTTTAAGGACCAGAGATACATTATTTTGTTGTCGGACTAAAGGATCAGTATAAGGTGAATGAAACATATAGGTTATCGATTAATGGATCAGACGATTAAAATAAGCGAAATGAACCGGAATGGTTTTGGCCCAGTAGCCAGAGGTATGAGCGCCGGGTTGCGCAATATAAGTCGCTTTGATCTTGAGTACATCACAACTATCCCGAAGGGACTTATTGGCCCCATATAGATAATCTTCAGTACCACAATCAAAAATAAATGTCTTTTCACTCCTAGCGATCTTATGGACATTATGGATGACACTAAAACGATCGAATAATGGATTTTGATCGCTGTATTGACCTAAATGTTGGGCTAGACTTGTCTTCTTGAAAGCCGAATGTCTCAGATTGACAACTCCCGAACTGCTACCAGCACTTTTAAAAAATGATGGATAGTTAAAAAAGAGCCAAAGTGCACCATGCCCCCCCATACTCACACCCGTAATAAATGAGTTGTCCCGATCCGTATGATATTTGCCCTGTATGTAAGGCATTAATTCCCCTGTCAGGAACCGACCAAATTGTGCTCCGCCTTTTTGTGGACTGTCTAAAAACCAGCTCGTCCGAAGACCGTCAGGGCATACCACCACAAAGCCATATTGATCGCTTAATGCCTGAAAATCGACAAATTTTGAAAGACTTTTATAATTTGCCCCATGACTGTGCAGCACATATACAACAGGTAAGGCACGGTTGTCCGGCTTCATCTTTGGTATATAGACGTAGCCGGAATCTACTCCAGAAAGATGAGCAGACTGTAACGTATAAAGCTCTTGTCCTTTGGCCAACATTGTACCAACGACACATAAAAGGCATATGATTAAACGCATGGATATAATTGAGTCAGTCTTTAGATTTATAGTGAAGCTAAATTAATAATAAAATTTATAATAAAAAAAGTATTTAATAATTTTTTTTATTTAATAAGGTTGGATTACGTTATTTTATAAAGAACTATATAAAACCGTAATTTTCTCAATAGTGGAATGAACATCCGATAAGATTTTGGCATAAAAAAAGCACCGGAGTTTTCCGGTGCTTTTTTAGTTAAGAAGTTCAATAAAGACAAGTGAGTTAATTATTTTATGCTATATGTTACGTTTGCCATTGTCAACCAGGGCGAGGTAAATCGTATATTAATTGTATCGCCCGATTTACCCAAAGCCTGAACATACACGATCATTTTCCCATGATAAACGCGCTGTTTATTGTC
>JAITLV010000091.1 GCA_031277685.1 Sphingobacterium sp.
GCGTCCAAGCAAGTTGAGGTTGGCAAACCAGCTTTGGATTTTGTGATGAATGATTCAGCGGGGCGTCCTGTCAAGCTATCTTCATTCAAAGGCAAATATGTGCTGCTTGATTTTTGGGCCAGCTGGTGTGGCCCCTGTCGGGATCTGCATCCCGATATGGTCAAAGCTTATCAAAAATTTAAAGGCCAGAACTTCGAAATTATCGCTGTTTCGTTGGATAGCAAGCGTGAGCCTTGGTTAAAAGCCATCGCGCAAGATGGATTGCCTTGGATCCAATTGAGCGATCTGAAAGGAATGCGCAATGCCGCGGCCTTGCAATATGGCGTAACAGCTATTCCACAGAATTTTTTAATTGACCCAGAGGGGAATATCATTGCGAATGAACTGAAGCATCAGGCATTAGAGGAAAAGTTAGCGGAAGTATTGGGCGCGAAAAGCAGCCACTAATAATGATGACATTTAAACGAATAGTAAAATATGAAAAAGCTAATAATAACAGTAATAGTTAGTCTTGTAGTAAGCTACGCTAGCGCGCAGAAGGGGTTTTCGATTGAAGGAAAACTGCCCGGCAACCATGAAGGATATAAGGTCTTTTTACGCTACTCGAATCCCAATGGTCTCAAAGAGTTTATTGTGGATTCTACTTACGTCAAAAATGGCAAATTTATATTGAAAGGCACAGTAGCCAGCGATATGGTCAGTGCTAAATTGCATATGACGGCCGTCGGAAAAGAACTGGATCCATTGGATTGGAAAAACTATCATAAACTTGATCAGCAGGAATTTATGCTTCAAAACACGGATTTCCATGTCACCGGACCCAATATAAAGCAAGCTCGTATCACTGGTGGTCCTGTCCAGAACGACTATCTGGTTCTATCGGATATGGTGAAGCCACTTAAAAATAAAGCAGATGCCATTTCAAAACAGATGATGGAAAATGCCGAGGCAGGCAACCGGGAAGCAAACAAAGACCTCGGTCCAAAATATAGCAGTGCGGCTAAAGCCATAGAAGAAACTGAGGTGAACTTTATTGCTACGCATCCAAATTCTTTTGCAAGCCTTATTATGATTAGTTCTCAAAATGGCGTTGAAAATCCAAATTTTGAAGAACGGTTCAATAAACTGAGCCCACGTGTCCGTAGCTTATCATTGGCGAAGGATCTCCTAGCACAATTTAATGCACAAAAAACTGTTGCACTTGGAAAACATGCGATAGATTTTGTTATGGACGACGACAGCGGAAATCCGGTCTCATTTTCGTCCTTTAAAGGCAAGTACGTTTTACTTGACTTTTGGGCCAGTTGGTGCGGTCCTTGCCGTGCTGAAATGCCGTTCATTCATGAAATCTACCAAAAGTATAAAGACAAAAATTTCGAAGTTGTCGCAGTTTCCATCGATAGCAAAAAGGAACCTTGGCTAAAAGCAATTAAAGAAGACAACATGTCCTGGGTGCAATTGAGCGATCTAAAAGGATATAAAAATGATGCAGCCCTAAAATATGGCGTCATGGCGATACCGCGTAATTTTCTGATTAATCCAGACGGTGTTATTATCGCACAAGATCTTCGTGGAGAGGATATTGAAAAGGAATTGAACAAAATAATTAAATAACAATCAAATGATAACCAAAGACAATATTTACCAGAAGGCTTTGCTGTCATGCGCTTTTGTATTATTATTAGCTGGTTTCATACAGGCACAATCCCGTTATCAATGGGCGACAGCCACATCGGATGGCTACAGTTATAGATTCGTTAGCAGTGACCCGAGCAATTCGCGATTTTATACATTAAAAAATGGATTGACTGTTATATTGAGTCCCAATACCAAGCAACCCCGTATTCAGACATATGTAGCGACTAAAGCAGGTAGCAAGACAGACCCAAAGGAGCATACTGGTTTAGCTCATTATCTTGAGCATATGCTTTTTAAAGGGACCGATAAATACGGGAGTCTAGATTGGCCGAAGGAAAAAGTGCTTTTGGAGCAGATTGATGAACTTTATGAAAAATACAATCACAGCACCGATCAGACAGACCGCAATAAGATCTACAAAGAGATCGATCACCTGTCCGGTGAAGCGGCGAAATATGCTATCCCCAATGAATATGACAAATTGATGGGCAATATGGGAGCGAAGGGCAGTAATGCATTCACTTCCTATGAACAAACAGTGTATGTCGAAGATATTCCAAGTAATGTGATTGACAAATATCTAGCGGTACAGGCGGAACGTTTTCGAAACCCCGTCTTAAGATTATTTCACACCGAACTGGAGGCTGTTTATGAAGAAAAGAATATCAGTTTGGATAACGACAACAGAAAAGCCATGGATGCTATGTTTGGGGCAATGTTTCCAGGCAACAATTATGGAAAACAGACGATTTTGGGTTCGGTGGAACACCTCAGGAACCCATCATTGAAAGAGATCCGCGCATATTATAAGACCTATTATGTCCCCAATAATATGGCAATCATTATGTCGGGTGACTTTGATCCCAACGATGTGATCAAACGTATTGACCGTGATTTTGGTTATATGGAGACAAAGCCAGTTCCCAATTATACATTCGAAAAGGAGAAGACTATTAAAAGCCCCATTGTTCGAAATGTCAGTGGCCCATCATCAGATTACCTGTTAATAGGATTCCGTTTTCCGGGAGCGGCCAGCCCAGATGTAGCATTGCTCAATTTGGTCGCAAAGATATTGAACAATGGCTCTGCGGGATTATTTGATATTAACCTTATTAAGGGGCAGAGGCTTTTAGGAGCGGCGGCCTTTCCCTATATACTAAAAGATTACTCCATGTTGATGCTGCAGGGAAACCCTGTTCAGGGGCAAAGTCTTGAGGATGTAAAAAAAGTACTTCTGAATGAATTGCAGCTTTTACGGAAGGGTAATTTCTCCGATGATCTGATTACCTCAATTGTAAATAATGAAAAAAAATCCCAGATCAGGAAGTTTGATTATTATACCAGTACTGCAACACAATTACAGGAAAGTTTCACTTTGGGGCTAGACTGGTCGAAGGAGCTTGCTTATACCGATCGCTTGTCGAAAATTACAAAGGAAGATATTATACGTTTTGCAAATCGGTACCTTTCCGATAGCAACTATGTTGCCGTTTTCAAAAACCAGGGTGATGATCCTAATGTCTCGAAAGTTGTGAAACCGGAAATTACGCCCATTACTGTCAATAGTCACGCTGAATCCTCCTTTTTAAAGCAAATTAATGCGATGCCTGAAAGCAATATTCAGCCGCACTGGATTAATTTTGATCAAGATATTGCCAGTTCAAAGCTGCAAGATCTATCTGTTTTGGCCGTTCAAAATAAGGATAATGAGCTTTTCAGTCTGACGTATCAGTTCGATATTGGTCAATGGGATAACAAGATATTGGATATTGCTTTAGGTTACCTTGAGTTCCTGGGCACAAAAGATAAAAGCAGCGAGGAATTCAGTCGTTCGTTTTATAAGCTCGCATCTGATTTTAGAGCATCTTCAGAGGAAGAGGAAAGTCAGATTTCCCTAAGTGGATTGAATAGCAACTTTAAAGCGTCAGTAGCCCTATTACATGATTTATTGCGACATTGTGTTGTGGATGAAGCAGCCTTTCGTTCCTATATTGACCGTTTAAAAAAGATGCGCGCAAACCAAAAAGAAGATAAGGAGGTGATATTGGAGGGACTCAAGGCATATGCGCGCTATGGTGCAAAAAATCCATTTAATTTCACATTGAGCGATGAAGAATTGGATAGACTGAAAGCTGTGGATCTGGTTGATCTACTGCATCGTCTTGCCAATGCGAAACATCGGATACTCTATTATGGTCCAAAGTCTACAAATGAATTGGTCAACAGTCTTCCGGCACTTAAAAATAGTGCTGACCAATATGCCCAAATTGCTAAAGGAGATCGGTTTAATGTCATACCTACAGACAGGTCTACGGTGTTGTTTGCGCAATATAATATGAAACAGACCGAAATATTTTGGGTCAGAAATTCGCAGCCTTTTAATAAAAGCCTGATGCCCACGATCGCATTTTTCAATGGATATTTTGGTGGTGGAATGGGTAGTATTGTCTTTCAGACCTTGCGTGAATCAAAAGCCTTAGCTTATTCAACCTATGCATTTTACAGGCAAAGCAAAAAGAAAGAAAGCCATGATGTTGTTGAAGCTTATATCGGAACACAATCGGACAAATTCCGGGAGGCAGTGACGAGCATGAATGCCTTGTTGGATACCTTACCAGAGTCGACAGTGGCTTTGGAAGGCGTAAGGGAAAATCTAATGAAGTCATTGGCCAGCGAACGTATCACAGGTGTAAACATGCTATCTTCCTATCTAAAAGCAGAACGTTTAGGCCTGTCCGAGGATATAAGAAAGGTAATATATCTGCAAGTTCCACAGCTTAGCTTCAAGGATCTGAAAAATTTTCATGCTAGCGAAATAAGTAAAAAAGACTATGTATACTGTATTGTCGGTAATGAGAAAGATCTTCAGGACAGTAGTCTGTCATCTTTGGGAGATGTTAAGAAATTAACACTCAAGGAAATTTTTGGCTATTAATAACTGGTATTATTTCTCTTGACTTTGGAGTGGAGTCATCTTATTTATTTGATCGGCAAGGAGTCATCCTTGCCGATTTTACATTTTATTGATGTTATGGCACTTAGTAATACAGTCCTGAACGTCGACAGTTACGTTGCTCTGATCAAGATGGTTGGAATATCGGACCAAATTTTTACTGATTTAATGAATATTTTAAATGTACGATCCTCTTGCTCCTGAATAAGATCTAGCGATGATGAATACTTCAGATTATAGACGAGATTAAGTCGAGACCTAGGATTTGATCTTGTTATCCCTGACCAAGCTCATTCAGTAAATATGTAAAGGTATACTTCGGATTATAGCCGAGTATTTCTGTTGCCTTATCGCATCTATAGACCCGGTCGATCGAGGCCGGAAAAGACCAGTTATTCTCCTGGTAAATGGCTATTGCTTCGGGATAGTATTTCGCGATAACAGGTAGTGGGTTGGTTTTGATATCTATTAAGTCTTCCAGGTGGAATGGTGATCCACTGGAAAGATTAAAGATTTCAAATGAAGAAAAATCGTACTCAAGACCAAGCCTTAGACCCGCAGCACCGTCTCTTTCGTCCAAACCTCGATAAAGACGGTGATTGAGGGTGATGTTTTCAGACTCAGGAAGAAATCTACCCACGCGGTAGATACTTGTCATCATTCCTTCTTTTTCAAAAAAATCCCTGCACAATTCCTCACATGCCTGCTTGGTAATATCATATATATCACGAGGTCGGGCAATAAGCTGTTCCGTAACCCAAACGGCCTCATGATCATCTGCCAAAGCATTTCCATATATCGACGTGGTGCTCGTGAACAGAAAACGCCTTATTTGATTTTTAATACAAGCATTCAGTAGATTTAATGTGCCTGTTATATTTGTATCAACAAAACTCTGGCGGGAATATTGAAGATCCACATGTCTCCCATGTAGTGCTGCCGTGTGAATTATCGCATCAAAGCCCTTTGTGAATGCTAAAACAGACTGAAAATCTTGGATATCCAAAATTAAATCGGTTGTGTCACTCGCTAATATATCTGCTCCCACTACGGTATATCCCGAATTACGGAGTTCCTGTACAGTTACTTTTCCTAGTTTTCCTGCTGAACCTGTGACTAAAATACGCATATATCTATCAATTTTTTTCAAAAATAACAAAAGATTAAAAACTTGGAATCCCCATGCCCAGCATAGATGGGTAAGTATAACAAAATGGCTTCTGTTTGGGATATTACGCAATATTTCCTTCAATTTTTCAGGGTGATTTTCAAAAGCCTTTATTTGACCGATATTGTCTGCTGTACGTGAAGGGGGGAACTCCATTTGGTTGCTAGTCTTATTTTCAAGCTTCACCGTTAAATTTGCATTTTAAAAACTATATCAATTGATGAACTGAGTCATGTTTTGTTGCGACCGGATTATTGTTGAAAGTCTTGTTTTTTTTTGGTACGGATAATTGTAAAATTATAGCGGATAATAAATATAGATTAACGAATTATAAATCAATATAAAAACCAAGAGAACCTACAGTATATTTATATAAATTATATGGGTGCTTTTTATGTAGAAACGGTTCATGGTATTTCTATTGTTCACTGGAAAAAAGAAAGCCAATATTCGTCACCCATAAGGTTAGATGAAATGAGGATCGTAAGAATTATGAAAGACTGTTTGCAAAAGATAAATAGGGCTATACCTCTTGAAGAAACCGGATAATAGAAGCGGAGATGAAAGAAG
Organism: Sphingobacterium sp.; assembly: GCA_031277685.1. Classification (GTDB taxonomy): domain Bacteria; phylum Bacteroidota; class Bacteroidia; order Sphingobacteriales; family Sphingobacteriaceae; genus Sphingobacterium. The sequence goes on from JAITLV010000091.1 coordinate 6,330, forward strand.
AGTCTGTAAAGGCGGCAATCTAATAATACTTAGACCTAGATTGTTGCTGATAATATAATAGCTAGATGAAAAAATATGTATTAATAGTAATACTGTTGATTTTCTGCGTAGGAAATGAGGCTACAAGAATCTCAGATGGCGAGAAAAACGGTGTAAAAAAAGGTACTTCTGTAAAGAATGAAAGGGAAATACATCTGCTTAACTCTTGTAAGAAGCAAAGTCCGCAACAATCTGTGGATACATTGCTTCTTCCATCGAGATATATAGTAACTGTTCCTTTGGAAGTCAACAAGAAAAAGATGGACGTCCGGTTGCAACTTTCTAAGTCAGATTTTTTGTCAGGAGGAGAAAATTATACTATTACTGAAATAGACGAAGGTGCAAATGGCTCTTTACCTAAATCTGCTTACAAATGTATAGTAGAAACTATTGAACTTATGCATTGGAAAATTATAAATAGGAGTTCTTACTATGATACCTATGATTATTATAAGAATAAAGATTTTAAGGAAAATGATTTTGTCAGCAAGAAAAAGAGGATTTTCCATCATGGAGGAGCTGATTTTATAATAGTTACGGATGTAGACAATGATGGATATGAAGATCTTCTTATTTTGGAACTTAGAGAATCTATGAGAGACAATGATGTGTATCAATTTTACAGATGGTCTGAAAGGGAAGATAAATTTAAATTGATGCCTGATTTTTTTGGTAAAACAGCATTTTATGGGTGGGACAAAACAGAAAAATACCTAATAACAGGGATCAGTGATACCAGAGAACGAAAACTATATAAGAATAAAATAATAGGGGTGCGACTGAAAGCCATTGAACAATGTACAGAGTATGCAGTATCAGATAAATTTTGCTGGTAGATTAAGAAATGGCATTTTTCTTCTGGCTTTATTGACCCTAAATATCAATTACATCGTTAGCGAATCGTAAACTAAATCCAGTGAATTGTAAATACTTTTCCAATGATATAGGAAAGATCCCTTTATTTGAAGCGACAACAGGTAATAATTAAACACTGAAATCTTGTATCAATAAGTAAATCAATAGAGGTTCTATTAACAAAAAATAAAAAATGAAACGAAATACAAATTTTAGCTTTATAGTCGTAGCTACTGCAATTTTATTATTTATTTCAGACTTAAATTTATACGGGCAGCAAATTATTAATAACAGCCAAACAGAAACAATAAAATTACCCCTAAAAAAAGTTATAAACTATTTAAATGATTTCAACAATTCTTCCCTGCTTCAATACAGTTTGAAAGAAACAAAAGTTGATTCTATAAGTCAAAATGAAGACATCGCTACCATTCATCTTACAGAAAACAAGAATTATGCCTCTGCTACCATATTTACGGATGCAAATTTATATCAGAAAGCAATTAGAGAGAAATCTTCCGAATCTAATATAATAATGCTTTATAAGGGCGAATATAATAAGGAAGCATTAAAACACCCAATAAAACCGATAATTAGAGACTCTTTTTCTAATAGTGGGATACTTAAGTGGAAGATTGATATAGAAAAAACTGATGAAAATGCAACAAAACTGACATTTATTTTCGATTCATTTAGCGACAAAAGTAAACAAAATTTTATAGTCAATTTTTCAGAAGGTATAGATAAGTATTTCAACTATACGATTTTGAAAATATACGTGCCTGTAAACTTTAAGCTTGAAATATTAAAATATTTAGAAAACTATTTGAAAGCTGATGCTTCTGATGTTCAGCCGACAAAGGGGAGTTAAAACAACTCCTGCTAGCAAGGGTTTGCGTTCAGTGAGTTTTAGTACGAAATAGGTAATTTAATTCAAACAGAAAATAGATGATCAGCTAAAAAATAATTTATGAAATTATACCCAACAATTACGGAAGTTTTTGACGCACCTGAGGCTATGTTTAAAGCAATCTTCTTTCCGCTATTGACAATCGATTTAAAAAAACTGAACAAAGGGGAAGGCAAAGTTTACTTTGTAACTGTTTGGGGAAATGGTGATCCAGACCTAAATTTTAAAGACGATCTGTTTGGTTTCAACTTTATCAAATTTGATTGGACCGGTGAAAAATATAAGTTTAATGGAAACTTGAGCAGTATTTTACCTCATTTATGTCAATATTATAAGGCTCAAAGATATAGCGAAGGCCATAGTAAGTAGCTGGTATTGTTACTGTCAAATGTTTTTCATCTTCAAAATATCTAAAATCCACCTTCAAATCAGGAGATTTATTTTCTTTCAGAAATTTATAAAATTGATTTCCCCATTCATAATGCCTTTTATGTTCAAACATATTATTGGCTAATGCGATATATATTCGAGCTTTTAGGTCTCTCCGTTTTTCTAATACTTCTTTACCTCTTTTCCCAATATAGTTGTGGTCCCAAAACCAAGAGGGGTCAATAAGTAAGTAATAACTAAATAACTGTGGATTTTCCAAGAGACAATGTAACGCAAACAGTCCGCCCAATGAATGCTCAATAATCATATTTTGTGGAATGGTTCTGAAAGACTTATTTATCTCTGGCATTAATTCATCCTCTATAAAACCCATGAAATCATTTGCTTTTCCACTACTTTTAAATGCTAGAATATCTTCTCTGTCCAAATAATTCAATGAATTTGTGAGCGTAAAATTCTTTGTCCTATCAATATTCTCAACTGAAACAATAATCAATTCAGGGATTGTAATTTAAGATGAATATCTGAATGCATTGATTGTACAATTCCAGAAATTTCTAAGAATTTACTTGGATCCCCATCTAAAACATAGGCAACTATATATTTTCTATCAGCATTGTTTTTATAGTAAGCAGGTAAATAAACAACATAGTTTCTGCTTTCATTAAGAATTTTGGAATTTATTGTATATCGTTGTCCTATTACAATATCGTTGTCCGCTGATTGGGCAAAAGACATACTGGGGCTTAAAATAAAAAAACAAATTACTGAGGGTATAATTCGATGTCTAAATATATCATTATAAATTATCTGTATTTTTGTCATTGAAAAGGTTTTAAATTGATGTAAAATTACAACCAATATTTAATAAAGGTCACGTAGAGAAGTAAATAATCCAATCGTTTGTACTCTGCAGATATAAACTCCCAAATCTTGCAGGATTTGAGAGTTTATACTTCATTAATATCAGCCTACAACTGCATATGCAAGATTGGATATTCTTTACCTTCTCCATCCAGGGCTGATCTTTTATGAATATTGAAACCCATGTGATGGTAAAAACCAACAGCCTGCGAATTTTGCTCGTTAACGTCAACTTTAGTTACATGCAAATCAGCTATGGCATATTTTATTAACGCTTTCCCTATTCCAGTACCTCGGTACTTATGATCCACAAATAACATTTCAATGTTTTCTCCCGAAATTCCCATAAACCCCAATAAAATACCCTTTTGTTCAAAACCTAGTAGGGTGACATGTTGAAAATATAGTGGAAGCTTTTCTTTGTAATATTGAAAATCCTCCTCTTGGAGATAGTCGTGTGTATTTAACACAGCGCTCTTCCAAATCTCTATTAAGCGCGGATATTCTGATACACTAATTTCTCTAATCATAGTTACAAATTTTGTTTGGCAAAGGTCGGGAAATACATTTTTAATACACTGAACTCAAGTTAAAAAATACGCCTACGTATTCTGCTTAGTGCTTGAGCTGTGATACCCAAATAAGAAGCTACATCTTTTAGAGGAATATAGTTTAATGTGATGCCATACTCGTCTATTAGCTGTAGATAAAGCTGCTCGGGAGAATACTTGATCAGGTCAATATTTCTTTTTAGGAGTTTTTTTAACAACATGACGGTTAGATCTTCAAATACCGTTTTTATCTTAGGAAGAGTTGCATATAGATCAGCTATTTGATCCTTGTGTATCCGGTAAATAACACAGTCTACAATTGTTTGCACATTAAAAGTGGAATTCTCTTGTAATGTCAACGATATATTAGACATTGAAAATGTACCCTCTTTACAAAACCAGAAAGTTTGCTCTTCCCCTTTTTGATTGAATAACCAACAACGTAATATACCATCGAAAATAAAATAACTATATTTCTCTATTTCTCCCTCTCTTAACAGGAATGTATTTCTCTTGACCAATGTTTGTTCAAAATATCGGTCAAACAACTTAGACTCTTCCGAATTAATGGCATTGGTGTCTACTTTAAACTCTTCAAGTAGTTTTTCTAAAAGCATAAATTTAAAATTCGAATATCATTATTTAGCTGTTCATTTTTATTGATTTATGACACAGTATTATTACTTTAGCGATACTTCTATTATCTCCATATCATCTACTTTTTTATACAAAAGTATGCATTGATCTCCATCATTCAAATATTTAATGATTTGAGATTATCGCCGTTATTCGTAGTAAAAAGGAGAGTAGAGGGAACACCACATTTTTCGTAGTTGTGGCGAGTTTATTATCGGCCTTGTTCAATATTTTTTCAAATCGTCCGATAATGAATTGTACATTCCTCTACATAAAAAGTAATAGGAATACGGTTGGCCAACTCGTTTGACCATTGATGAAGAAAATAATGCATATCAGTAACAATAATAATTTGTTGATGACAAGATCAGTTACCTAAGTAAATAAAAACTAAGCGCTATTGATCAATTAGTAATTTTTGAAATTCCTTTCCAATAAATGGATTGATGATAACATCGCTTCCCTACCAAGCACCATGGTAATACGCATGAATCCCATATCAAAGTGATAAAGTCCTAAACAGTATTTGGATTGATCCGATGGCAAAACGTAAGTATGTATTGTTTCCAATAGCTGTTTATCTTGAGCGATCTTTCCTCCAAAGAGATATTGAAAAAACAAGGTAGACTCTTTTGTTATCGGCAATTCCACCATCATACAGATCCCATGATGGATTAATAGCTTCCTACAACACTATTATAAGGTTTCCAACATTTTAACAACTTTTTCGTTCTTGGGATTGATTTCGAGCACTTTTTTGTAATTCAGCTTTGCTTTCTTTTTTTGTCTGCTTTCAGATATGCTTCCGCTAAACTATCATATACATTCTCACTAGTCGGGTATAAGATTGTATTAACATTAAAAATATCGATAGCGTGAGCCAGTTTTCTTTGATGAAGAAGCTCATAACCAATTCCATTCAGAAATTTTAATATCCAACGGAGATAACACCTTTTCACTCATAATGTTTTGATAATCTTTGTCTTCAATATCCATAAGCATCTGTTGCAATACGGTATAGCCGCCCCCGGAATAACGAAAATCAGCGCCGGACAGCTTATCCACAAAGACTGTTGGGGTATTGGTAGGCTTCACCCCATTCAAAACTTGTATCACGCTAGGAATAGGATCTGTCAACTGATATCCCGGAAATCCACTTACCGTAAAACCGGCGGTATGACTGACAATATTTTTGAACGTAACCTTTTTCTCCTTGGCCTATTCATTATCAACAACTCGCCAAGATCTTAAGTATTTGTTCACATCTGTATCGGGAGCTAGTTTACCCAGTTTTATCTCTTTCATAGCGGCATAAGCACTCA
>JAITLV010000152.1 GCA_031277685.1 Sphingobacterium sp.
GGTAATGACAACTACATTCGTTTATCTTATGCCGCTTCCGACGAAAGTCTGATCGAAGCATTAAAACGAATCAAAGAAGCATTAGGCAAATTAGCATAATCAATACACGATATACTGAATGGGCTATCCAAGAAAATTGGATAGCCCATTTTTTTTGATAGCCCGGTTGTATCAATCCACCTGTATTTTCCTCAGTGGTCTAACCAGATAGGCCCCTTTTATTTAATGTGTTCCATCACCTCGATGAATTTCTTACCCTTATTCTTGGGGTCAAAAAGCATTTTTTCTACCTTATCGAGTTCAAGAGCCTCTAAATGGTCAGGCAACAAACTCTCTTTCATCAATTGCAGCAATTGATCCCAGTCCGCACGATTGATCTCATGATGGATCAATTGCATCATCTGTACAGCATTGCGGTATTCCTTACTTGTTTTCAATTCGACCACCATATCCATCCAGTCACCATAAGTGAAAAGCCTGCTTTGTTCCTTTTGCAATTGTAAAGCTTTCATCTTGACCATATCATAACCCAACAGCATCTCCGTGACAGAATCAATCTCCATACAGGCAGCGATTTTAGCATAATCTTTTGAGAACTCCCCCCGCGCATCATCATCCAGAAGTTTACAGAACGCTGGTACCTCCTTTTTCAGGGAATCACAGTTCTGCTGCGCATGCAGCTCTATTGTCATGGTCAGGACGAATCCGATCACTAACATCCGCAGATAAATAGACCTCATTTTCATACTGCAAAGATACCTATTTCAGATAAATATCATCCTCAACACATAATTCAAATTGCTTTTAGCGCTTCAGATAAATATTTATTACATTTACCTCTATGCGTATTTTAATAGAAAAATTTAAAACGAAGCACGATACGGCTCCGTTTTCACAGATAAAAAACGAAGATTACGTTCCTGCATTTGATGCAGCAATCCAAAAAACAAAAGATGAAGTTGACGCTATCGTCAACAATTCCGAAGCAGCCACATTTGACAATACCGTTGCGGCAATGTCTTATTCTGGGCAGACCTTGGACCGGTTATCCAGTATTTTTTTCAATCTTCATTCAGCGGAAACCAATGACGAACTGGAAAAGATCGCACAGGATGTTGCCCCTAAATTATCAGCTTTGGGCAATGACATTACCTTAAACTTTAACCTGTTCAAGCGTATAAAAGCTGTCTACGATCAAAAAGATCACTTATCAATTACAGCAGAACAAACAACTTTATTGGAAAAATCCTATAAAGATTTTGTTCGCAATGGTGCCCTGTTGAACGATGAGCAAAAAGAGCAGCTTCGTGCGATTGACGCCGAACTATCACTCCTAAAATTAAAATTTGGCGAGAATGTCCTAGCGGAAACGAATGCCTATCAGCTGCTTGTTACCGAGAAAAAAGATCTGGCTGGCCTTCCGGAAGGCGCCATTGAGGCAGCTCAGGCATTGGCCAAAGCCAATGAAAAAGAAGGTTGGCTATTTACCCTGGATTTCCCAAGTTACCTACCCTTCGTCACTTATGCTGATAACCGTGAATTGCGTCGGGAGATTACCTCGGCAGCCGGGCGCAAGGCATTTCAGGACAATGAATACAACAACGTTGAAAACGTGTTGAAAATCGTGAAACTACGTTTTCAACGTGCTAAATTATTAGGTTATGCAACCCATGCAGATTTTGTGTTGGCTGAGCGCATGGCACAAAATCCAAGCAAAGTAACCGAATTTCTGAACGATCTACTTGGAAAGGCAAAGCCAGCCGCACAGGAAGAATTTGCTGAATTGGCTGCTTTTGCCAAAAAACTGGACGGCATTGAACAGCTGGAGAAGTGGGATGGCGCTTATTATGCGGAGAAACTAAAACAGGAACGTTTTAATCTGGATGATGAAAAGCTTAAACCCTATTTTAAACTCGAAAATGTGTTGCATGGTGCGTTTGAAGTTGCCCACCGTCTATTTGGCCTCAATTTCAAAGAAGTCGATGACATTGAAACCTATCATGACGAGGTACAGACCTTTGAAGTAACCAAAGAGAATGGTGAACTAGTCGCGATATTCTATGCCGATTTCTTTCCACGCAAGGGAAAACGCAATGGTGCCTGGATGACCTCCTTCAAACCACAGTATGTACAAGATGGAAAACAAGAGCGCCCGCATGTATCTATTGTATGCAACTTCACCCGTCCAACAGCGACCAAGCCATCTTTATTAACTTTTCAGGAGGTAACAACACTCTTTCACGAATTTGGCCATGCCCTGCACGGGATGTTGGCTGACACAGTGTATCCGACTTTATCTGGTACCTCTGTCTATTGGGATTTTGTCGAATTACCAAGTCAGGTCATGGAAAACTGGTGTTACGAAAAAGAGGCGCTGGAATTGTTTGCCAAACATTATGAAACAGGCGAAGCGATCCCGATGGATCTGGTGGAAAAAATTCGTGAGAGTGCATCTTTTCTGGAAGGAATGGCCACGATGCGTCAGCTAAGCTTTGGTTTATTGGATATGGGTTGGCATGGACAGAACCCAAGTGCTATTGCTGACCTGAAAGCATTCGAAGATGAACAATTCGCATCTACCAAGTTGTATCCCGATGTGAAAGAGAATGCGATGAGTACAGCATTTTCCCATATTTTCAATGGCGGATATTCATCAGGCTACTACAGTTACAAATGGGCCGAAGTACTGGATGCAGATGCTTTTGACTACTTCAAACAAAATGGCATTTTCGATTCCGAAATTGCCCGTAAGTTTCAGGATAATATCCTATCCAAAGGCGGGACAGAACATCCGATGCTGCTTTACAAGCGCTTTAGAGGTCAGGAACCATCTGTTGAGCCCTTGCTCAAACGAGCAGGATTGATAAAATAATTAAAAGGCAGGGTCGGAATCCTGCCTTTTAATTATATACCCAAACAGATCATAAAACGCTTTTTTACCCAGCAGCTCATGATCTTGAGCGTCGATTTCAGAAAAAATCAATTTGTTTTTCGTTCAGCGACAATACGTTAATATAGCATTCTCACCTATTTTGCTGATTAATCAAAAAAATCGTACCTTTGTCATACATAATTGGGGTTGACCGGAATTGACAGGATGGAGACGGTTATGTAAGCATGTAGTGCGTTGTTAGTAGAGCACTTTAATCTGAACTTTCAGAATTATAACTGGCGAAGAAAACTACG
>JAITLV010000175.1 GCA_031277685.1 Sphingobacterium sp.
TTCCCTTTTCCATCGGGCACGCCTTTCAAGAGAAACTTATAGGTTACCCCTGCTTTCCAAAAGTACTTACGGTAACTCTGTCCGCCTGACCCTTCATTTCCAAACTCACCCGAATGCACCTCCTTTCCTTTTTTTAGTAGATGGATTTTTTGCTCATCTGGAATACTTTTCGGATCATCTGTGTGGAATGGACTCCAGACGGAAAATAAGATACGTCGCTCGGTTTCTGAATTAACCTGTATACCAAAGTAGCCTTCGCCAAAACCATTCGCCATAAAATAGGAACCAACTTTATCTTCACCTTGAGGGACGGTTACTTCGTTATAATAGTAACTAACATTACCCTCCGTAGGAACAGTATAATTTAGATGACAAGAAGGGCCTCTTCTGGACCAATAGTAATACTCAGGATCATTGGAAAATAGAAGACCTTCTGAAGCCGCTTCGCCGCTCACAAGCAATTCGGTTACATTGGCAAAATTGCTTCCCGATTTACTTAAGCCTTTTAAATTAACCTGAACGTAGCCGGGCGACTTTACATCAATGGACAGAGGCGCTGTTTCCGACAGCTCAGTACTTTCCACATTCACGATCGCCTTTTTTCCTAAAGCGTCTACTGCAATTTTGGATTTTCCAGCATCGTTTTTTGCCTTCAGTTTCAAAGTCAATTTCCCCGCCTTTTGAGCCCTAAAATAAACCGATACCACTTCCTGATCGCTTGACCATTTTACAAGGCCATTACGACCGGAAATTTCCGCTTCACCAGCTTGTCCTGCGGTAATGAATGCATTCCCAGCAAGTGGTACGGCATAAGTCTTCCCTACTGTCTGCGCTATACTGTTTATCGAAAGACAGGATAAAGCTCCCATAAAGAGATACTGGATAAAGTGTTTTCTTTTCATACTTTATTTTTTTTATCAATTTATATATCAAACCTAGGCTAGTTATACTACCTGCGGTTATTAATGCTTGCCATGAATTCGAGATGCTGCTATACTCGAATACTTCACGAAACCAAACTCCTTTAGCTGTTCTGAAACTCAATTTATCAGCTATCTTTCTGTTGCACTTTACTATTGAATAAAGATGGTATCGGTTTGTGAAACTGGATTATTTGATGAAGATAAGGCTTAGATTTACAGAAAAAGAAAGGAAATGTATATCAATCGATTGTGTAAAAAAACAGCAATAATTGACCATTATTCCTTTCCATTTAAATGAACTATTATAAAATGAGATGTATATTTTAACATTTTAAAAATACGATCTAATCTTTTTGTGTATTTTTAGGATCAGAGTCCCCTTTTATAAAAGCTAAAATAGCAAGCTCCATGGACAAATCTGCTGATAGCACATCAAAACGTATCTTAGGACAAAAACAAATCTCCATATTGATCCACGGACTCGCCTGGCTTATTTTCTTATCCTTTCCAGTACTATTTTTTAACAACGGTCAATTGGAAATTAAGGAAATACTTTTTGCACCGGCATTTTGGATTTTCACAGGCTGTTTTTTAATCCTATTCTATGTCAATGCTTACCTGCTAATTCCTTATGCGATAAGAAAACGAAAATTTATCAGTTACGGAATCTCCATTATTTTGACAGGCTTGTTACTAGCCTGTTATCTTCAGCCCTTCGATCGCTTGATGCATATTGGACGTCAGCAATTACCAACCCCTGGAGAAAGAGAATTTTCGTCTAGGCATCACCCTGATTTTCCACCGCCGCCATCTGCTAGGCATTTCCTAGACCGAGGTCCGGGGCAGACCCCGGGACAACGGCCACAACCCATCGATATTGCTTCCGTGTATATTTTCCTGTTAACCATTAGCCTTGCCGCGCTCTATAGAATCGTAACCTACTGGATGGAAACTCAGCAAAAGATGCAATTGGTCGAACAAGACCGGATGAAGGCCGAACTTTCCTTCTTAAAAGCCCAGGTCCACCCCCACTTTTTGTTCAACACCTTAAATAATATTTATGCATTAGCATTGACCAACGATGATGCCGTCGCGAGTAGTATTCATCGCCTTTCGCAATTAATGCGTTATTATATGGATGAACGGCATAGTGATACGATTGACATCAAGATCGAAATACAGGCTATACAAGATTTTATCAATCTCCAAAAGCTACGCACTGGTCCAAATTGTTCTATCAGTGAACACTATGTGGGGCTCGAACACCCTAAAACGATACACGCATTTTTGTTGCTTCCTTTTGTTGAAAATGCGTTCAAATATGGATTAAGCACCATCGAGCCCTCCCAATTAAGTTTTGAAGTCATTCTAACGCCAACATCCTGCGTATTAAATGTAAAGAATAGCATAGCTACACAGTCAACCGAACAACACCGAACAGGAACAGGTCTTAAAAATGTTAAACGTCTATTGGAACATTTTTATGCCAACAAACATCGCCTGACGATCCAGCAGGAGGATCATTCTTTTTTCGTTCAGCTTATCCTTTACATTTCTTCATAAATTGTTTCTATATTAGGCTATACGATTATATATACAAAAGCAGTTTATCTTAATTTAATCGATGTTAACTTGCATAGCTCTTGACGATGAACCCCTGGCTCTTCGTATTATTTCGACGTTCACAGCAAAGCATCCTGCTATACAGCTTGCTGCAACCTTCAGTAACCCTCATGAAGCGAAGCTATATCTCGCCAATAACAGTGTTGATTTGATTTTTTTGGATATTGATATGCTCGAGATCAATGGTATTGATTTTGCAAAGAACTTAAAACCAACACCTTTATTGATTTTCACCACAGCACATAAGGAGTATGCGATAGATGGATTTGAACTTGATTCAGTAGACTATCTTCTCAAACCATTTGACTTCGTCCGTTTTGAACGGGCCATCGATAAAGCGATGACACGTTCAGCTACACAGAGCCATCGCCCCTTTTTAATCGTGAGTGTAGAATATCAACGAATCAAGATCTATCTTGACGAAATTGAGTGCTTGGAAAGCATGCAAGATTATATCAAAATACACCTTATACACGGAAAAACAATATTGACTCTATCGACAATGAAAGCCATGCTCGAGCGTTTGCCAAAAAATCAGTTTATCCGTATCCACCGCAGCTTTGTTATCGCAGTCAAACACATCATTACATTTTCACAGCGTAAAGTACAATTACCCAACTTCACATTGAAAGTCGGCGATGGTTACTATAATGAGGTTATCCAATGTCTACGTGATTCGTCGATGCAATAAGCCTCTTTATCGTTACTTAACATTATTTTACATCTCCGTCTATTACCTTGCTTCCATAAATAAAAAAGAAGAGATATGGAACGCAAAAATTTTATAAAAACCCTATCATTGCTCGCATTTTCAGGGCCAATGGTCTGGGCAGCTTGCAAGAAAGACGATACTACATCAATTACGGATGAGGGCACTGACGTAAATGTCGATTCAAGCTGCAGTGTGACACCTTCGGAAACCGAAGGGCCTTTTCCGACAAAAACACCTTCAAGTTATGTCCGATCAGATATACGCAAAGGTGATGGTATTGGGGCGAATATGCTCGGTTTAATTACCATTGTTAATACAAACAATAGCTGTGCGGCACTAGAAGGAGCCTTAGTGGATATATGGCATTGTGACGTCGAGGGTAACTACTCCCAGTACGGTGGAACACAGATGCAATCCAGCAACTACCAGTCTGTCAATTGGTACCGCGGTAGACAAGTCACGAATGCCAATGGACTTGTTTCCTTCCAAACCATCTTTCCGGGTTGGTATCAAGGTCGAGCAACACATATTCACGTCCATGTATATGATGCTACAGGTAAATCGCTATTAGTGACGCAAATCGCCTTTCAAGATAGTCTGTGTCTTGAAGTCAATAACACAGGTTCATCTTATGGTTACAAAAAAGGTGTTTCAGGATATACTTATAATGCCAATGACAACGTATTCAGCGATGGTGTTACCAAAGAAATGTCTACGGTCACAGGATCCTTATCTGAAGGTTTCCAAATGAAAATGACGATTCATGTAAATGCTTAACAGCCTGATCATGCAGGATATTAGAATCTATATCGCGGAACAGCGAGGGGAAACATCTATCGGAACACATCTAGTCAGGAGCACACTCAATTATGGTTCCTTTGTTTCTCCTCACCGGGAGGCTATTGGCCGGCTGCAACAGGTCAATAGCTGGCAAGTCGCGCCTCAAGGGACTTTGGAACTCCCGATCAGTCAAGGTACGATCTCACTTTTGATTCCTTTGGTTGGGGATCTACTCGTGACGATGGATGGCCAAACCTATACCGTTCCTGTCGGAACAATCTTAGTACACAATTTTGAAAATAATACGGCAATTCACATAAAGGCATCGTCAGAAGTTGGGGAGCCTGCGATCTTTCAAGAATTTGTGCTTAATTCGACAATAAACAATCCTACACTACCTCATATTGTGGATCTTCCACTTACATCTTCGTTTGAGAAAAACAAGATGTATCCTGTAGGCACCGACTTAGCTACTGATTTTCAGTTCTACTTCGGTGCATTTGCTGGAAAACATGATTTTGAATTACAGATTGGCCAAGACCAAAAAAGCGCATTTGCATTTGCATTAGATGGTAATTTTGAAGTTGAAGAACGCATTCTTTATCCATCTGATGGTCTTTATCTACCAGATTCAAACAATTTAGACATCGAATGCTTATCGGCAACTGGCCTTTTGGTGGTTTTGTGTTTTTAACGGAATAGATTTAAAAACGATTATCCCCAAAATAACGACCACGATAAACATAAAGAAGTGAAGGGTCCACCCTTCACTTTTCCACACGATGTTAATAAAATGTTGAAAACCTCATTTCGATTTTAAGGTGATCCCTCAAGTTACTCACAACTTGTTGATATTACTGTTTAATATTTTAAAAATGGCTAAAAACCGACGCTTTTCAAGTTTAATCCTGTACGCTCGTCTAAACCGAACATTAAGTTCATATTTTGTACAGCTTGACCGGATGCTCCTTTCAGCAAATTATCGGTCGCATTTAAAATAAGGAGCTTATTTCCGTGCTTTTCGAGGTGGATAATACTTTTATTTGTATTAACGACCTGTTTGAGGTCAATATTTTTAGGACTGACATGTGTAAAAGGATGAGCAGCATAATAGCTCTCGTA